>NZ_JBGONY010000038.1:0-52476 GCF_041439375.1 Vibrio crassostreae
ATATTCATCAACGAGTGCCCACACAGATTGATAGGTTTAAATTGTTAAAGAGCTTCTCTTCGTTGTGACTTACATCACTTCGGAAGAGGCGGCCATTCTAGCGTTTTAATTCTCAGTGTCAAACACTTTTGAAAATTAATTTCTACTTTTAAAAAGTAGAAGCGAATAATCGCTTAAAGCTAGTTGCCTTACTAACATTCTTCGCTGAAGCCTTGTGGCGTCTACCGTGTCAGTGAGGCGGCATTATAGAGATGTTCCTCACATTGGCAAGTGTTTATTAAAGAAAAATGTAAAAATAACGGTTAGATGACGAATAAACACTCAAAGCCTTATTTGTGCAAGTTTAACTACAAAGTACCTACAGAATAACCACAGACTTATCCACAATTGCTCTAATTTTCATCCTAGAAAACAAAAAAACTGCCTTATGGCAGCTTTTTAAATGGCAATGAGTCTAAATCCCAGAGCCATATTGCTCTCCATCGTCTTCATGGAGACCACATTCTCGTTTTAGACCATTAAAACGGGTTTCTTCTTCAGTCATACCCGGTTCCCATTTCTTAGTCGTATGAGTATCCCCAACAGAAAGGTACCCCTGCTCGCGAAGTGGGTGGTAACTGAGACCATGCTCTTCTAAGTAATAATGAACATCTTTATTTGTCCAATCAATTACTGGCAAGAACTTAAACACACCATTTTGGATAGATAAGATAGGTAAGTTTGCACGCGATTGAGATTGCTCTCTTCTCAACCCAGAAAACCAAGTGCCAGCCTCTAGTTCATCCAGCGCTCTTCTCATCGGTTCAACTTTATTAAGCTTGTTGTACTTCTCTATCCCTTCTATACCTTGATCCCAAAGTTTGCCATATTGCGCTTCTTGCCAATTAGGGCTCTGTTGGGCGCGAAAGACTTGAAGGTTTAGAGTCAACTTCTTACTTAACTCATCGATAAAGCGATAGGTCTCCGGAAATAGATACCCTGTGTCCGTCAGAATAACAGGAATATCTGGTTTTGCTTGAGTCACTAAATGCAGCATTAACGCGGCTTGAATGCCGAAACTTGAAGATACAACATGTGATCCTTCCAAATTTTCTAATGCCCATTTAACTCTTTCTAATGCTGTTAGCTGTTCTAACTCAGCATTAATTTGCCCAAGACGAAGTATTTGCTCCGTCTTAGTCAATGCGAGTAGTTCTGCTAACTTCAACTTTGAAGCGACAGAATTATGCATGCAGATCCCTCTTTGAAATGATCACCTCTTCGATGATGCCAACTCGGATGGTGAAATCACCAAAGCCTTCATTGTCTTGTCGTTCTGTAGCCCAGCGTCCCACCAGCGAATCAATCTCTTCTAAGATCTGAGCTGATGTGATGTTCTCTTTATACATCTTAGGAATACGGGTACCGGCTTTGTTACCACCTAAGTGCATATTGTAGCGACCTGGGGCTTTACCCACTAAGCCAAGTTCAGCCAACATCGCACGACCACAACCGTTCGGACAGCCAGTGATACGAAGGATGATGTTGTCGTCTTCAGCTAAACCGTGTTTCTTTAGAATGCCTTCAACATCGGTAACAAACTCTGGAAGAAAACGTTCAGCTTCTGCCATTGCTAGAGGACATGTTGGGAATGCCACACACGCCATTGAGTTTTTGCGTTGCTCACTTACCGCGTCATCCATCAAGCCGTATTGGCGTGCCAGTTTCTCAATTTTGGCCTTCTGGCTTTGAGGGACACCTGCAACAATTAAGTTTTGGTTTGCAGTCATGCGGAAATCACCTTTGTGGATCTTCGCAATTTCAGCCACACCCGTTTTCAAAGCCTTACCTGGGAAATCAAGTAAACGACCATTTTCAATAAACAGTGCTAAGTGGTGTTTGCCGTCAATACCTTCCGCCCAACCGATACGGTCACCACGGCCAGTAAACTCATAAGGACAACTTTCAGAGAACTCAACACCGGCACGCTTTTCGACTTCCGCTTTGAATACATCAATACCAACACGGTCTAGTGTGTATTTGGTTTTTGCGTTCTTACGGTTTGAACGGTTACCCCAATCACGCTGTGTAGTGACCACTGCTGCAGCTACATCTAATGTCTTTTCTAATGGTACAAAACCAAAGTCGTCAGCTTTACGTGCATAAGTAGAGGTATCACCATGCGTCATTGCTAAGCCGCCACCCACTAACACGTTAAAACCCACCAGCTTTCCGTCTTCAGCAATCGCAACAAAGTTAAGATCATTAGCATGAACGTCTACGTCATTCTGTGGAGGAATGACAACCGTCGTCTTGAACTTACGCGGTAGGTAGTTGCTACCTAGGATAGGTTCTTCATCTGTTGTTTCTAATTTCTCACCATCCAACCAGATTTCTGCATAAGCGCGAGTCTTAGGCAATAGGTGTTCACTGATTTTTTTTGCCCACTCGTAAGCTTCTTGGTGGAGCTCGGACTCAACCGGGTTTGTCGTACACAAAACATTTCGGTTTACGTCACCTGCAGTAGCGATTGAATCAATGCCAATATTGTTTAGCGTTTGGTGCATCAGCTTAATGTTCGGCTTCAACACACCGTGGAACTGAAACGTTTGACGTGTTGTTAGACGAATTGAACCGTAAGAGGTGCTTTCATCGGCGAACTTATCAATCGCCAACCATTGCTTAGGAGTAATGATGCCACCAGGCATACGCGCACGCAGCATTACGTTATGTAACGGTTCTAGCTTTTGCTTTGTACGTTCGTTGCGAATATCACGGTCGTCTTGTTGATACATACCGTGGAAACGAATCAACTGAAAGTTATCAGCAGTAAAACCACCAGTTATGCGGTCTTGGAGATCTTGTTCAATCGTACCGCGTAGGTTATTACTTTCACGCTTAAGACGCTCATTGTCAGCCAAAGGTCCAAGCACTTGACCTAGCACTTCTTGCTCTATTACTTGCTTGCTCATTAGTACACATCCCTTTGGTAACGTTTCGCTTTACGTAAATCATTAATATATTGTTCAGCTTGTTCGCGGCTCTGATTGCCATGTTTTTCCGCTATAGTAACTAACGCTTCATGGACATCTTTAGCCATTCGAGTCGCATCACCACAGACATAAAGGTACGCGCCCTCTTGGAGCCATTGCCAAACCTGCTCTGCCTGCTCAATTAATCGGTCTTGAACATAAACCTTTTCTTTTTGGTCACGGCTAAAGGCAACATCTAGCTTAGTTAGCGCGCCAGACTTAAGGTACTTCTGCCATTCAACTTGGTATAAGAAATCTTGAGTAAAGGTACGGTCGCCGAAGAATAACCAGCTCTTACCTTGAGCATCATTGTTTTCACGCTCTTGAACAAAACTGCGGAAAGGTGCGATACCAGTACCCGGGCCAACCATGATGATTGGTGTATTGTCGTCTTGTGGGAGTTTGAAGTTATTGTTGTTCTCTACAAACACCTTAACTTCGCCACCTTCTTCAAGACGCTGAGCCAAGAAGCTTGATGCCCCACCTAAACGAGACTCTTCACCTTTTTGGTATTCAACCAGACCAACCGTTAAGTGAACTTCTTCATCCACTTCCGCTTGGCTTGATGCAATAGAATAGAGGCGCGGAGTCAGCTTACGTAACAGGCCAATTAACTCATCAGCCGATAGCTTGGTTTTCTTCTCTGCTAGTACGTCAACGATCTGAGTATTGCCGGCGTATTCACGAAGCTTGTCTTTATCTTCCACCAACTTGATTAACTTCTTGCTGCCAGATAACTCAGCAAACTTGGTCACAAGCTGAGGGTTTGAAGTGGTAATCTCAAATTTACTCACTAGCGCACTATGGATAGATAGATTGTCACCATCGACATCGACACTTTCGATGCCAGATAACCCAACCTTAGAAAGGATCTGATTCGCGAGTTCTGAACTGTTTTCATACCACACACCCAGTGCATCACCCGGTTGGTAAGTAATACCCGACTCATCAAGATCAATCTCGATATGACGAACATCTTTACCCGAGTCACGACCCGTGATCTTTTGGCTGGTTAATAGTGTCGCTGTGTATGGGTTTTGTTTGGTGTATTGCGAATGACCAGCAGCCGCTTGACCTACAGGTAATTGAACCACATCGGCTTCAGTGCCTGTCGATAGCGTCTCTTTTACTTGCTCTAATGCTTTAGCGCGCCATTCCGTTGCTGACTCTTCGTAATCAACATCACAATCAAGGCGATCGACAAACGATTTAGCACCAAGCTTAGCGAGGAAGTTATCGAAATCTTTAGCCGTTTGGCAGAAGAACTCATAGCTGGAGTCACCTAAACCAATCACACCGTATTGTAGATTCGATAATTTTGGCGCTTTCTTCGATTGAAGGAATTCATGCAACTCAATAGCGTTATCAGGGGCTTCGCCCTCACCATTGGTTGAAGCGACGAAAATGACGTGTGTCTCTTTAGCTAAGTTCTTACCTTTATAATCACTCGCATCGAAAAGCTCGACCGCGATTCCTAAGGCTTTAGCTTCTGCCTCTAACGATTCGGCGACACCTTTAGCATTACCAGTTTGAGAAGCAAAGATAATGCTGAGCTTACCCGCTGGCTTAGCCGCTACTGCAGCGGCCGCTTGAGCGATTGGCGCAGCAGCACCGACAGGCTGAGCTTGGCTCACTCCCCAAAGATAACCACTGACCCATGCCAGTTGCTGTGAAGACAGTTCAGAAACAGTTTGCTGAAGATGACCCAATTGTTGGTCATTAAGTGGTGCTGCTAGCCCAGGCAACTCATTAGTCCCAGACTGTGCATTATTATTTTGTGAAGACTCTTTCTTATTTAAAGACATGGTCACGACATCCCTAATCATTGCGTGACGATAGATTAACCACTCCTTTTAATAACAAGAAAGAATAGAAAAGTATGTTTTATAACTTTTTGGAAGTAAAAACCGATTGAAACGTAAATTGTCTTACTGGTTTTCAATGCGTACTTGCTGAAAGCCAACCGCCATTGCCGACTTAGATGCTAGGTCTAAATCCGCGTAATGACACTCTTCACCATGAACATCAGTAAGCAGAACAAAGCCACCTCCCATATGGCGAAACTCCACAACCCAAGACCCTTCTTGAATTGAGGGCTCTATGATGGCTTCAACTAACAGGTTTTCTCTATATAAATTTCGTAATTCATTGAGTGTCATATTCCATCCCTTGCTTTGACCTCACTACATAGACCTTCTAAGAATAGACGCTAATTAGCTCTTTGTATTAAGGATGGTCGAAAGTGATGAATGTGCTAACTAATTCCAGAAAGATATAATCAATAGATATAAAAAAACGCCACTTAATAAAGTGGCGTTCTTAAAATTCGTTCTAAATTTGCTTTATATGGCCTAGAAGCGCACTTCAGCACCAGCAAACCAACCATCGACCATGACAAAGCTCTTACCTAGTTCCGAGCTAAAGAACTCATCCGAATCTAGGTCGATAACACGGTAACCACCACGCAGAGCAATTTCAGATTCTGATACAGGGATTCGGTACTGAACACCCGCCATCAAGTCAGTGCTCTTAATACCACTGCTATCACCGAACTCCATCGTACCAATGATATCGAAGTTGGTGTCCGGCACATTGATCTCTGCGTTACCGTAGAAGCTCCACGTGAACTCATCAAACGTCGATGTTTTCGCACCCGTCGCTTTTGGTTCAATGTAATTAGAGTTTGAGTATTGAGTAAACGTCACACCAGCATCGAAGTTCATCAACTTGTGCTCTAACAGTGTGTAGTAAAACGTGTAGTCGTACTTATCAAAAGCCAACGAGTCCGCATCAACAGAGGTATAACGGAAGCTAGCATTTGGGAGCATTGGGGCATTATGCTCAAATGCGAAATACAACGAAGGTGAGTTAGAATCGTCATCTTGTCTAACTTCGTTTAACTTTGTACTTCCCCACCACATATCAGCACCGACTTTAGCCGTGTAAGAAAACTCTTCAGCAGCAGACACTGCTGAACTTAAAGATAGCATTCCCACTAAAGCAATTAATGGCATTTTATTCATTTGAGATAGCTCCAATTCCATATCGTAGTGCTAATTGTATGCACATTCATAGATTATTGGGGAAAATTCTACCACACATCTTAAATTCTAAAACGATAAACCGCTGACGAGTAAAGATTTGACGGCACTATGACCTTAGTAACGTCTCTGGTTAGAACTGTGTACAAAGTTTTTGAAAAACCACACACCGATTGCAATCACGATCAACCAAGGCAGTAACTTAAACACAACGCCCATCATACCTAAGACCAACATGACTAATAACGCTACTCCGGTTGCGGCCAATACCGTCATAAACGTGATACCTGTGACAAGCAGAGTTGCAACGAAAATAAGAACAAAGATTAATTCAAACATAATGGTCTCCCTAATGAGTTAATGATCTATCTTTCCTACTTTCTAACATTGCAGCTTCCATACCAAGTATGCAAATCCAAGAAAATCCTTATTTATCAGATAAATAAAAAGCCACACATCTTCATGCGTGGCTTTTCGGAAACTTGTAGTGGTAAATTTAGCCTCTAATGGCGAATTTAACCTTAAGTTTTTAACTTAGAGGGAGGTTAAACATTTAGCTCTTTAGGGATCTTAGCCAATGCTGTTTGCATCACTTCGATACCTGCACCTTTCTTATGTGCGTTTTCACTGATGTAGCGACGCCATTGTCTTGCACCAGGCATGCTTTGGAACAAACCAAGCATATGACGAGAGATATGTCCTAAGCTTGCGCCATTTGAAAGTTCACGTTCGATGTACGGGTACATTTCTTCAACCACTTGTGAGCGCTTCTTGATTGGCGTGTCTAAACCAAAGATCTGCTGATCGACTTCAGCCAAGATAAATGGGCTATGGTAAGCCTCACGACCAATCATCACGCCATCAAGGTGTTGTAAGTGCTCTTTAGTTTGTTCAAGAGTAGTAATGCCACCATTCACGGCAATCACAAGATCAGAGAAGTCTTTCTTGATTTGATATGCACGATCATAATCTAGAGGTGGGATCTCACGGTTCTCTTTCGGACTCAGGCCACTCAACCACGCTTTACGCGCATGGATAGTAAATTGCTCACAGCCACCTTTTTCAGAAACCGTCGAAACAAACTTAGTTAGAAACTCATAAGAGTCTTGGTCATCGATACCGATACGCGTTTTCACGGTAATTGGAATATCAGTGACTTCTTTCATCGCTGACACACAATCTGCCACCAGCTCTGGCTCAGCCATTAAACACGCACCAAAGCGACCGTTTTGAACTCGGTCTGAAGGGCAACCTACGTTAAGGTTCACTTCATCATAACCGCGCTCACCAGCCAGTTTGGCACAAGCAGCCAGATCAACCGGATTAGAACCGCCGAGTTGAAGAGCAAGAGGATGTTCTTGCTCGTTATATTCTAGAAAGTCGCCCTTACCATGTAAGATCGCGCCCGTTGTTACCATTTCCGTGTACAGAAGAGTCTGCTGAGAAAGCAAACGGTGAAAGTAACGACAGTGGCGGTCAGTCCAATCGAGCATGGGTGCAACAGAAAGTCGGTTACTAGCGTATTTACTGGTTTTATTAGTGTTTGTCATGATTCAGTCTCAATTAATACTGTACAAACATACAGTGAATTACCTAGAATTAAACGGAATTACTTCCTGTAGTACCCCTCAAGTACCCCTTTAGGAGTTGGACAATGGCAAGTTATACCATCGAGACCAGAAAGCTAAAAAGCGGTGAACCAAGGTTCAAGGTAACAATCATCGTTAAAAAGAATTCGCGCATTATACACAGGGAAAGCAAAACTCTAAAAAAGAAAGCACTCGCTAAAGCTTTCGGTAAAAAAAGGGTAGCTGAACTAGAAGCTCAAGGGGTACTCAATCAGCCAAAAACAGTCCCCCTTTCGGTACTCCTCGATTTGTTCATGGCTGAGCGTGATCTCTGGGACAATACAGGCCGCACAAAACGCTACGTTATTAAAATGCTTAGGGATTGCGACATCGCCCAAGTTGAGAGTAATCAGCTACGAACTAGCGACTTAATCGAGCACTGTAAAAATAGAAGAGGCGCAGGAGCCAAACCCGCAACGATTTATCATGATATTGCTTACCTACGTTCTGTAATGAAAAAGTCTAAACCTGTTTTCAACATCGACACCAATCACCAGATATTTGATGAAGCGGTACCCGTTCTCATTGATATGAGTCTAATAGGTAAAAGCCTGAAGCGAACACGCCGTCCAACTTCCGAAGAACTAAAATGCTTAAAGCTCGGATTAGAGCAACGAGAATCTTTCCGCCCAAATGGTAAAACTCGGATTCCGTTCACTGACATTCTTGAATTCAGCATCTTAACTTGCATGCGAATTGGCGAAGTCTGCAGTATTCGGTGGGAAGATGTAGACCACGAAAACAAAACGGTTGTGGTTAGAGATAGAAAAGACCCAAGAAAAAAGACTGGCAACCACATGCTAGTCCCCCTACTTGGTGAGTCATTTGAGATCGCACTAAAGCAGCCTCACAAAAGTGAGCTTATTTTCCCGTACAACTCACGTAGTGTTAGCGCAGGCTTTCAAAGAGTACGTAATGAATTGGGAATTGAGGACTTGAGATATCACGACTTGCGAAGAGAGGGGGCTAGTCGTCTCTTTGAAAAGGGCTATTCAATTGAGGAGGTGGCGCAGGTTACTGGGCATAGGAGCTTGAATGTACTTTGGCAGGTTTATACTCAATTATACCCATCACTATTGCATGAAAAAGAACGCAACATGTTAATATAACTATCAAAATATGATTAAGCGCCACTCTAAGCAATTGTATGCAACACAACGAAGTGCTACGATAATACCCGCCCTGTCGGTGTGTATATTTACAAGCCTCTAAAAGAGGTGATTCTAATCATGAAGCGAATTATCGCTTACTTCCTTTGTGGAGTAGCTCTTTGTTAAGGGCGTTAACGGTCTTAAAGTATTCCCGCAGGGCATTAATTCGGAGTACCTATGAATAAAGATAACATTTGGTGGACACGGAAAAACTGGATTAATGCCGAAAAAAGATTAAAGAGCATGGCTGCATGGTCAAACCTAGCTCTTTTCTGGTATTCACTATGTGGCGTTTTTGCTTCAGTACTACTGCTAGGAGCGGAACAACCAGACCTCACCTCAAAGCTATTTATCTGCTTTTCTGTGTTTGTTTTCTGTGCTTCTCTTTTGTCGTCATTAGGACGCTATAGCGATAGAGCTGCAAAGCTAAAAAATGGCTATATCCAACTACAAGCATTGTATTCAAGAGTAAAACACAAAGAATCTCTATCTGAAGAAGATATGACAAGATACACGCAGATTCTTGATTCCTGCGAAAACCATTTTTGGCCCGACTTCATTAACTCAAAAGTAGAAGCTTATCTGAACACCGAAGATAAGAATAAACTGACGATAGTTGCTACCAAACTGGACTTTGTCTTTTATTTTGGGCTACGTATTGTCAAAGTAATCAGTATTGCAGCAATAATGTTCGCTCCTGTGCTGATAATATTTTTTTCTATTTTTAAAGCGTAGCTAATTGATGACCCCTTCGATATCCGACACCTTTACCTCTGAAAACTTAAGAGACATTTATCTAACACATTTTACTCTATCAAAAGTTACCGGAGTGGACTGTCTTCAACCAAAGCATTTCGCCAAGATACAAAGCCAAGAACTCCATACCATTGTCACTAAAGTCTATTTCAGCGAGTACAATTTCACTAGATACAAAGAGAAATTGATATCTAAAGGGGCAAACAAACATCCTAGACAAATTGCGATCCCTACCCTAAGAGACCGAATTACCCTAAAAGCCCTCAATAATTATCTACAGAAAAACTTTGGACAAAAATTAAGTGTTCAGGTACCTCAGCAAGCAACTAGAGAAGTAAAAGAAGCACTTGACTCTGGACTTTACGAAACTGCAATAAAGATAGATATAAAAGACTTCTACCCTACGGTTAATCATCAAAGCCTGTTAGATCAGCTTGCAAAACTGGGGGCAGAAAAAGAAGCAATTAAATTGGTTCATGCAGCCATATCTACAGGGTTTAAAAAAAATCAAAGTAATATCATCGGTGTACCACAAGGGTTATCTATCTCAAATATACTTGCTGAAATTTATATGATGGAGATAGACAAAAAACTGAAAAACCCTGATATCTTCTACAAAAGATATGTCGACGATGTACTTATTTTTTGCAAAGAAAAAGACGCTCCAAAAATCCATCAAGATTTCGTTCAAGAGGCTACAAAGATAGGCTTGAACGTTCACGAGCTCGAACAAGACTCAGACAAAACAACCATAACCTCCATAGACCAAGAATTCTCTTATCTTGGCTACGTATATAACCCAACAATGCATAAAGGCGACGTTTCAGTTTCGGTAAGAGATGCTAGTAGAAAGCGATTCCAAGATTCCATTGCAGCTCTTTTTACCTCTTATGCAAACGCAGGTAAACACCGCTCAAAAGCACTTCTATTCTGGAAACTCAATTTGAGGATAACCGGATGTATAGCAAGCAATAAATGTAAGGGATGGTTGTTCTTTTTTTCTGAAATTGACGATATGAAAATGCTTTTTGAACTCGACAACATGATAAAGCATCTTTGCGTTAGAAATCGCGTGGATTATAAGAACGTCAAAAAGCTCACTAGAGCAATACATGAAGTGAAACATCACAAATGGAAAGGTAACTACTTCCCAAACTTTGATTCATACAAAATCAAAAATATGAAAGAAGTAGTTTCTAATGATATGGGAATTCCAATCCATAAACTGAAGCTATCAGATAATGATATTAAGGATCGATTTTGGTCCATCGTAAATCGAGAAGTTAAGTCAATGGAAACGGATATTTCAAACTTCTCCTAAGTGAAACTATTTGACCGAACCCTCCAATTTGGTCAATCGTTCATCCATTTTCTCCATCATAAGGCGTAACCATTTCACATCCGTTTTCAGAGTTACGCCTACCCCAACCCCGCTAGACAAGGCACTGACCACTGCGATGATTAGTGTTTGATACTCTGCCATTTACTTGAACTCATTGCGTAGGGTTTCCCACAGGCCAAATACTATTGGAGCACTTGCGCCAATAATGCCACCGAATTGAACACCGTCTGCCGATACGCTCGCGGTGATAAGCTCAGGGTGACCAACTACCAAAGCAGCTCCCGCGCCAAGTAACGCTAAACCCTTTTTGGTGGATGGTTGGTCAAGGTCGATTCCGATTTTTTCTAATAAGCTTTTCATAGTAATTTGCTCTTCCTTAAATACTTGATGGTGTAGGCGGCGAGAACGCCACCTACTACGGTAATAGCTATTTTTTTGCAGTCTTCTTTGGTCATTCCATGGCGACTCCTTCACGCGCCATGCTTAAACCGTAATAGCTCCCGACTTCTTTACGACTCATTGCATGTAATAGCTTTGCTAGCTGTTCGTTGTTGTTCACATCGACAACCTGATTACGACCGATGCCCGTCCACTCGCTAACGTGTTTGATGTATAGCTCGGTGTCGTTCTCCACTGACGGAGCGAAGCGGTTGATCATTTCACTTAAGGTTTGAAAGCCTTGTCGTGAGTAGCTACGAAGAACACGCGCTCCTGCTCGAAAGCCATAAACGGGATGCTTGAACTCTTCGAAACTTTTATCGAGGTCGAGTAGATGTTCACCATCCCACTGAGTGCGATCACCTTTAGACTCACGAATGTTTAGCGGGTTGTTGTTACGCACACCACGCGGCAGAGTTTTTCTATATGTCATGTAGGCTAGCCCCCCAATTATGCAGACGCTTGCGGCAATGATGGTTTTTGAGGCCATACCACATCTTCCGGATTAGTGAACGTTTGAGGGATATCGCGTAGAGCTTGGCGATACTGGCGAAATGGAGTGACATCTAACTCCATATCCATAGCTGTATTCACGAGATGATCAGCATCAACCATAAGGCGGTCACGCTTCTCAATATGTTCAACCCATTCTTCAGCAACAAGGCCGCGGGTAGTTACAACTAACATTGTCATAATCTCAACTCCTTAAGCTTTATGTAGAGCGTTAACCTTTCGGATAAGCTCAGTTTTTGGGTTGTACAGTAGCCCGTGTTTTTTAGATTTAGGAAAGTGGCCTACGCAAACGGTAGGCAAAGCGAGGTAGATAACATCCCCAACACTTGCATTGGAGAAGTTCAGATCTACATGCGTATAAGAACCGGGACTACTGCTTGTTCTATGACTCGCAATTTGTTTCCAAGCTCCCGCCGTATCTGCCCCTAACCAAGAAACCGATGCTGTACCTTGAATTTTGGTGTACGCAAGAAACGTTGCAGTGGGGTTGTTCTTAATATGTTGATTAGGAATATAAAAATCATATCCCGTTAAATCTTGAAAAGAGGCATCCAAAACAGTCATCTTCAATATGTTGAAACTTCCTGAAAAGTACTTCGTACCGCGACCTATTCCCATAAAATCCAACAGAGCTTTAGCTTCGCTATCGCGCATAACAGGATCATCACCTGACTTAACCGGAATGACTTCGGCTTTGAAGCAATCGTTGCGACCACCACGAACGCCCATTCCTAACGGATAGACATTTTTATGGCCATGTGAATTAGCTGATAGCTCATTGGTATCAATAAAGTCACCGTTGTAGTTCAAAGCAGTAAAGCCCATCGCGTTGATTACGGTTTGTGTATCTACACGACCAATAGCCGCTAGAGCTTCATTGTTCATCTTGGTTTTGATGCCATTCCATTCACTAGCAATAGATGACTTGAGCGCATCAAACGCCGTTTCCATTTTTCGAATAGCACCGCCCTTGATGCTATCAAGTAGGTTTCGGGCTTCGGTCACCAGTTGCCCGATTGCCGTAAAATCACTCATTGAGTTCTTTCTCCATTTCTTCCGCTACGTCATGTAGGCGTGGCAACGTATTCGCTGCAACACTGTCGGCCAGTTCGTGAACGTCATTATCTGAATTGAAAGCGTGGCGTTGTAATGAGACTACCGCCGAGCTTAGTGATACCTGATTGCTGTAGATGCCTTGCATCATTTCCAACGCGTCTACCTGATCAGGTTCTAGGTTTTTTAAGTGTTCGGTGAGCGGGTCGTATTTCACGACCGCTCGACGTGGCATGAAGTGGCTCATCGGTGAACCTCCATCAATGCCAGTTTTAAAGGTGTATTGCTGTTGTTATACGCCCACAGTTCACCGCCTCCTGTTAGTGTGATTCCTGCAGGTGCCGTGCGATCACCTAAAACGGGTAATCCCACTACAGCAGAAACATGCGAGTCACCGAGCATCGCCTCGGCTTCTGTATCACTGATGTTCTGAATAATCGCTTCTAGTCGTGTAACCGAAGCATTAACTAAACGAACTTTGTTGTTTGGCTGAATAAGAATGTGGTCACGGCTAATAAAGCGTTGTGCAATCTCTTGTCGGGTCGTGACAACTGATCGCACTTCACTGATAGCCATAGATTCAGCAAATTTCACTTGAGCAGGCGGTGTTGTTTTTAAGTCCTGCTTAGTCAACTGATACACAACGCGGATAGACGCAGTGTGCGGGTTAGAAACCTCAAGCTCTTTAAAGCTTGAAACGTCTAACGTGTCGCCTGCATCTACACGGATTTTTTCGCCGTTGTCGCTTCGAACGTATAGATATTCCTGAGATTCACGGACAATCAACCAACGAGCCGAACCGACACCAAAACGCTTAACTGCACTAGGTTCTAAAGTTATCGCTTTCATTTGCCCCCCTTAAGTGCAAAAGCAACGCCTGCGATAGCAAAAGCAGCAGCAACCGCAATTGCCACCTTGCTAATATCACCAGAGCTACCCGTTTGACTGCGTGACGCGGTGTTTTCGGCCATGACTAAAGCAGCTCGGGCGTTTTCTCCCGATTGTGCTGCCATCGACTTAATGGCTGACGTTGTATCCACACTGTTCGAGCGCATATTGTCTAACGCCTTTTCGCTCGTTCGGCGGCTGTTTTCTAAAGCTTTTTCACCAAAGACAAACGCCTTGGATAGCGATTCTTGACCGTTATCCAGTGCCGATTTCAACGAGTCTTTATTTGCCTTAATCGAATCAGAAGCAATTTGGCCGTTTAGTTTAAGAGCCTCTTTGCTGACGTTCTCGTTTGACTTGATCGCATCACGACCAAAATCAAACGACTCATCCACCGCATGTTCATTAGCGCGGAGTGCATCCGAACCTAAACGCGCTGCTTTATCCATTGCGGCACTATTGCTATCCATTGCCCGTTTCGCTATTTCTGACGCGGCTTTTACTGAGCCGTGATCAGTCATTGAGATATTGCCAACGTTGCCATTTATGCCAGAGAGAACGACACCAAGGTTATCCCCACTAATGGCACTGGTGCCGCTCGTGTTCGTGGTGTTGGTTACGTTCTTACTTGAACTGCTACCACCTCCGCCCATTAGTCATTCTCCAAAACAAGGGATAAAACAGACTCACGGCCTGACTTACCCGAAACCGCAAAACCGAAACGCTCAAGTATTCGCACCATGCCACGGCGAACCGTGTGATATTTGATTGAGCGATACCCTTGAGATTTCACCGCTTCAATGATGCAAGGCGCAGCTTTCACTAGCCCCTTACCTGTCATTGCTAGAATCAAATAATCATTGTCACTGGTGACGAAGCCTACAAAGCGAACCGAAACACCTACCCCTTTCAAGTGATAAAAACTGGCTCGTTTGGTTTTTACCGCATCACAGCAAAAATCAAATTCAGCCTTAGCTTGTGACACACCATTGAACGCGGATTTAATTAGCGAAAACTGAGCGGCAATATCTGCGCGAGTGGGTCTAATCAACATAAAATTCATTTCTTAAACGCCACCCACGCAATGCCAACAGCTAACAACACAAACGGTATGTTTTGCGCAAGCTTTTGCCCTGCACTACCACCAAAGTTGATCGCTCCATTTCGAATCCCGCCAATTGAGTTAGTGCCTGTTGCTTCACTTGGCCCAGCTGCGCCGCCTCCGGCACTGATTGGCATAGAACCGCCTGCACTCAAGCCACCACCGATACCTGGTATCATTTGTTCCCCTTAATGACTCGATAAGTCACATAGCAACCGCCACCAATGGCACCGATTTTTAATAGCTTGGTTACGCTACTTCCTGACCAGAAACCCGCACCAAAGCCAAGACCACCCGCTAACAGAGGAAGAACCACAATTAATGGCATAACTCTTCCTCCTGTTAGTTTTTCAAAACCACGATAAGACCAAGTAAAAGCACCGCAGCACCAATACCACCGCCCACATACAAAAGGGTTTTGTCGTTACTCTGTAGAGAGGAACCCGTAACCGCGTTGCCGTGGTTATCTTTCACTGTCTGTTGTGGCTGTTGCGTTGTGCCTGCATTTTTCGATGAGTCGTCTTTGGTCGCGACATCAATCAAGTTGCCCATCCCCTCGCCAACGTCATCAAGCAGACCAGAACCGAAGTCCGTTAAGTCATCCCAAAAAGCCAATAGTCACCCCCTACACTAAGTCAGGGCGAACAACGAGCACCGACTCAACAATGATTGGAATTGAGCCAACAGGCTTATTGGTTTTCACCGTGAATTTCAGCTCTGAACCGTGCGCCGTAGGAAACAGCTCATCGATATAAAAGCCGCGCATGATTGGGTCAAAGTGGTAACAACCCGCCTGCCAAAAACGGCGGTTTCGTTTGGCGCGCATATCTTCAAGCGCACGGCTTGAATCATGTACTTTCACGAAATCACGATAGATTTGTAGGGCGTGGATTTGATCACTTAAAAAGTGCATGCGGCGCACTAAATGAAGAGGGCCAGAAACGAGATCAAGAAACTCATTTTCTGTTGAGCTTGCTTGCATCGTCTGCTTTTTGATTTGTGGGATAACAACACGAGCAGGCTGACGCGCTGACACTGTAGCCCACGCTTGAAGCTTGATAGCAGGCGCGTTGTCTTGAGTAGAATCTGCAATCTCAACTTCCAAAGTGATATTGTCACCCGCTTCAGTCACAAGACCCGTGTAACGAACCCCGTTCTTAGTTTTTGCAGAAATATCAGCTAATGGAATTGTGAAAAAACCATCCGTTTGAGCAAGACCTTTGTACGCTTCAATCTTTTTAATTAGCTCACCATCAAGAACGATAATCTCATCCGCATTCAAGCTGATGGTTACGCGTCGAAGTTGAGCCGCACTAAGATTGGTTTCGAGAAAAATCTCATCGTACGTAGGACCAATCGGAATGGTTAACGTAGCTTTCTCACCGTAGCCCGTACCCGTAAAAGAATTCAGTTTGGTTGGAGTAGACATAATAACTAACTCCCTTAACCGATTTGGTCTTCAACAGCATCAACGTTGTTTGAAGCCCAAACAACACCCGCTGCCACAATGCCTGCTAGCACAGCAATGACTGCTAATTTTTTTGGTGTAAAACCTGCCATTTGTTTTCCTATAAAAAAGACCGCCCAACATTGGACGGCCTTTACTTAAACAAATGATTTGGTTTGGATTCCTAATACTTATTTGGTTTAGGTTTGGTTTAAATGAGACTTGAATCACAAACTACCACCGGATAACGCCCTTTTTGAATGCTTTCCCGTCTTGAAGTAGATACTCAAGCGGGTCGAGTTGCTCGATCGCATCAGCAGGGATTCCGGTCATTTTTTCTAAATAGGTCGCACTGGCTTTGGTCTTTTGCATCATCACACAAGCATGCTGACAGTTATCAATAATGGTCTTCGAGACTTCCTGACCACGTTGAAACAGGTTGATAGTGTGTAGGTTAAATTTCCTGCCTAAGCGCAATATCTTTCCATGGTAGCCAACCGCTTTACCCGCATTTTCACTATGCTCGGCCACCTCTTCACAAATGATTTTTAATGGCTTGGTATGCTTGCCGTTCCCCATAGCCCAAACGACCTGACAAAACTTATCGAAGTCTTTTGATGTGGTTTCATGAGTCGGTTGATACGCAATCTTAAAGCCCTGCTTTGTTTTACGTCCTGCAATCAGTGCGGCGGCAAACTCCTTAATACTGGAATAACCGCGCACCACTCGCCCTGCTAGCTTTCCGCTGTAGTCGCCCATTGGATCAAACATGGCTACTTGGTCGGTAGATTTGATAAACAGCTTTTTAGCGGCAGAGGTTTTACCGCTGCCGCTCATACCAACCGCAAACACGTGACCATTCTTAAGGGCATTATTTGGGTTAATTGGTTGCATTTATTGCACTTCCTCTTTTCCCTCTGGTTCCGTCTCTTGAGGGTTTACCTCTTTCGCTTCATCAATCGCTTTAAGGGTTCGGATTTGGTTAAACGAAGTAAAACCGAGTGCGCCAGCTGCGATCACAAATGACAGTTCTTCTTTGTAATGAGCTAACCACGGTGGAAGTTCACCACCATATTTAACGAACAACGGCGCAGCTGCACTTGCAACGCTTTGAGCTTGTTCAGCATCAAAAGCAAACTCTTGGTGACCGAACTGTTTTAGCATTTGCTCTGTCACGCCAAGAACCGCACTTGCCGTTGCTTCGCCTGCCAATAGTGCTGCTTGTTCAGCATCTGTTTTTTGTTCGGATTGGGAGGGGTCAAAATCTTCTTCGCCAAGTTCGGCCAACAAAGCAAGCTCTTCACTTTCGTCATGCTGCTCTAGTTCTTCAATTTCGATTTGGTCTAGTTGTTCTGTTTGTTCCATTTACGCCACCACTTTGATTGTTTTGATTACACCACCGAAGAACAAGCCAAGCACCGCACCAATACCAACGCATTTAACGGTTGTGATTGGCTTTGGTTCAGTCTCATTTTTTGGTTTAGATTCCGTTTCTTTTTCCTGTTGGATTACCATTGGTTGTGCTTCCACAACTGGGTTATTGATTGCTTCGATATCGGCTTGAACTTCTTCCAAGGATTTAAACGCTTTCATTTCGGCTTGAGCCGCTTTACCTGTTCGCGTATCAGGCCCACATTCACAACGGCCATGAACAAACGCCGCACGTTTTCCTTTGCCTTGCTTAATCGCTTTTGGTTGTGAGCAAGTTCGGCATTGCACATAACCTAATATTTGGGTTTCGTTATCCATTACATTTTCCCTCTAAGTCAGTTAGACGTTTGTTGAACGCTTTGAACAACCAAATGGTTTTGGTTAGCCATGGCTTAATAAAACCAAACCCCAAAGGCGGCTTATATGATTTAGCTTCGTTGTCCATTTCGTTCAGGATTCTGGTTGATTCCGTTTGTAAGGTTTCTTCTTTGCTCATGTTCTAGGTCACCGTGAGTCGATTGTTTCTAAGTTGGATTGTTAAATGTCGGTCTATGGGCACTTTCGCCCCTGCGACCAGTGGCGAAATCAGGCATTGGACTCCCTCCACGCTCCATCCGGTCACGCGTTGAAGATGTTCAACTAAGGGAGAGTTACAGTTATTTTCAGTGCTCCAAGGTGAGACGCTCCGCGCCTCTTGAAGACGCTTCACGTCTTTTTTCTTAACTAGCGAATAGCACTCGCTAGCCGTTTCGATAAGACGACCGAGCCAAGAAAAGCCGATCACCTTTTTGGTGGTTTCACCGTATTGGTTTTGTTTTGTTTGGTAGGCCACTTTTGCACTATCAGCCAATTGGCAGAACAGCGACCACTTCGAAGAATCGGCCGCTTGGCGTAGCTCTTCGAGCTTTGGGTCTATCATGGTCTGTTCCGGTTTAGCCCTGCGTAAATTTCGCCAAAGGGAAACAGGCTGACCGCCAAACTGTTGAAACTGGCGGATTCGGTGAGTGGAAGCCCAAGCACGAGCACGGTAGGCTGATTCTTCACCCTCGTTTTCTGGCATGTGCTTACCGTTGATGTTCTTCGATACGTATTTGGCAATGTAGGCAGTCGCCCCGCCCTTTTTCGGATCAGCTTCTTTCACATCAAAACGAGGTGAAATATCAGAACCTAGTTCGTGCTTATCCTCAGAGATAGCGCACGACTTTAAGGTTTCGATAATGAAATCTTTATCGTCAGGCGAACAAAACAGAAAGTAGTGAGCATGACTGGTCGCGTCTTTGTGTGGTTCAGCCACGCGGAAACCAAAGTAATGAATGTCTTCTTTGGCTATCAACGCACGACCTAGCGCCCATTGCTGCATGAGAACTTGGTGACCGTCTTTGATACTCGCACCATTCCACTTTTTAGAGACGCGGTGGTATTTACTCGGCAGCGTCCAAGTAATAAAAAGCGCGGTATAACCTAAATCTTGAGCTAGCTCTTCAAAACCACGAGAACGCACCATCATTTCAATGCGGCGGTTTTCTGGGTTTGCAGTAGTTCGCTTGATCACATCTTCAAGGTTGAACGAATCACCCGTCTCGTTATTCATAACGGCCATGGTTTCAAGGAATGCTTTTGCGTCACGCTGTTTCTGTTTCCAGTTAGCAAATGACAACGCACTGATCACCGGCGACTGATGCTTTCCCTCTCCCACTCGTTCAAGCGTGATTTGTGAATACTCGATGTATTGCGCTCGAAGATGTAGCAAGCGTCCCTCAATCCAAGATTCAGATTGCATCTTAAGCACTGCGACCTGCAGGTCTTGTTCTAACTCTTCCGGTTTCTTGTCGCGCTTTTTAAAGTTCACTTGTGGCGCATTAACATGAATCGTTTTTAGTTCAGCTGACTGCAATTGGTAAACGTGCTCTATCGCATCCAAAAAGCTTTTAAATACTTCCGGTTGGCTTTCTTCGGTAAGCAGTAACGCGCATTTATCAGCGAACTCTTTTGCTAGTTCGCTGACAGCATCATCACGCATCAAAATATCGTGGCTTAAAGGTTGGGTTCGGCTCTTGGCGCGACTATCGACAAACGGGAATTTATCTTCAATGAAATGCGCTCTTTTCAGACCAAACTTAACGGCATCTTCTGCAGCTAGTATCAGGTTTTCTTTGGTTGGGTTTTGACGCTGCTTACGCTTGGCTATTTTGCGCTTCACATCGTTACGCACAATTTTAGGTAGGCGAGGAAAGAAGCGTTTAGTGAATGCAGAGTAACGAGGAATGTCCCCTGCTTCACTTTTCGCTTCCATACTAGCAAGTGCATCTATCACCGCTTGTTCGTTCATTACAGCCCCGTACACGCGTTATTTGTGCAAACGTAATTCATCGGCCTAGATTTACGCTTTGGGCGCTTCGATAAGCCGTGTTTCTCACGCAATTTATCTAGCAAGTAGATAGAGCGCTCGCGTAGCTCTGGTTTTGGGTCAACCATACCGAGCATATCGGGGCAAGGTAGGTGGATAGGGTCAGATACCTGCATGTCTATTCCTCCAAGCTTTCCAATAAAATTGCGGCTTCGAGTAACTTCAGATAAATCGGGTATAAAAATTCAAACTCAGGCGAAGACTCGCTTAAAGAAGCCAAGCGACCTTTTACAATCATGAAAAGCTCTTTGGCTTCACTCGAATGAGAAAGGTCTACGCTAACGCTGTGAATCGGAGTCGCTACATTATTCATGCTCAATCCTCTTACCCGTTTACTGATAGCCAATCTTGCGCGGCTTCTGAGTGACGCTTATCAATGTAAGCAGCTAGATCTTCTATCTTGATTAACGAAGGGCTGCGCTCTGAATCACGCAACTTGAAGGTAGGGACGGGAAAGTCACAAGCTTTCGCTCTTTGCTCTGCCGTCTTTGGGGTGATACCAAAAAACTCTTGGCTTACTTGTTTAAGTTCTACGGTAGGACTTTCAAATCTAGCGAGTAATGCGAAGTTTGTGTTCATAAATCACCTATGCAATTATGGTGAGTTAACTAAGAGCAACTATAATTAACTCAAGAATGTCTCAATGTCGTCATGAGACATTATTGGATCATAATTTACGTATTGCAACACCTTTGAGCACACCGGAGCACTCGATGAGCATTGTAGACGAACAAATATCAGACCTTAAGAAGTTAACTAAAACCTCAAAAAACACTGATTTATCAAAAGCTTTGGGGGTTTCAGCATCAACCATTCAAACGTGGAGAATGCGAGGGAAAATTCCTGAAGATATTTTTCTAAAAGCGAACGAGATCGCACAAAGTGGCTCATTGACTCCAAAAGGCTATTTGGAACTAAAGTTCTTCGATATTGAGGTAAGTGCAGGGCATGGCGCGCTTGTTGAGAAAGAAGAAGAATCGAGCGCAATGGTTTTTAGTGAGCGATTTATTAGGCAGGAGCTTGGCTTCAACCCAAACAATATCTTCCTGATGCCTGTTCGCGGTGACAGCATGATCCCAACTCTTAAGAATCAGAGCGTTGTAATGGTGAACCGCGTTGATGGTTTTTCTACTGATGGAATTTACGTATTCAGATATGACAATCGATTGATGGTGAAGAGGCTTCAGTTCCTACCAAACGGCATCAAGGTAGTGAGTGATAACAGTGCTTATGAAGCATGGGAGCTTGGAAAGGAAGAGATTAAAGGCAACGACTTCGAGATCATCGGTGAAGTAGTTTGGTCAGGACAGAGAATGTAACCTAAAAAAGGAGAATAACTTGGGATTAAAACACTCACCAAAAGTTGGCCAGATACTCATGTGTGATTTCAAGGGAATGAAAGAACCTGAAATGGTAAAGAGACGTCCGGTTATCGTTATAAAGTCTTCTCGTTATGGACCAAAACTAGTACAAGTAGCTTGCCTTAGTACCGCAGCTCCAGAACCACAGATGGACTATCACATGCTAATCGATGATAAATACCTGCCTAGAGATAAATTCTTTGAAGGAAAGGAAACATGGTTGAAAGGCGACATGATTTACACAATGGGATTTGAGCGATTAGACCTGATCAGGTTAGGGTTTGATAATGGTAAAAGAGTTTACTTCGGGCAATCACTTAGCCGAGAAAACATGAAAAATATTTTTACTTGCGTATTACACGGGATGAACCTTGGGCACTTAAGTAATCACCTGTAATACTTAATCTTAATTGCTTCAATTAGAGGTCATTGAAGATTATTGAGGGTCATTGAAGCATATTGAACGCGGTTAAATACTTGCCAGTTCTAGGCTATACATGTAATATTTAATTGTTCCCGCTCCTTTGAGGAAACTCAAAGAGATGCACTAAGACTGTTTTCGTAGGATTACAGCCAGCCCAAAGACAGGTGATAACAAACCTATTGGTGCTGCCGATTTACAGAACCCTCGCTTCGGCGGGGGTTTTCTGTATCTAAGGAATAGCATAGAACGCTACGTGGTACTCCTATGGTACCCCTCGAACTAGCTCAGCCCTTGCTAAGGCTGCTTAATCAATCCAATCGAGCATTGGAGCGACAGACAACCTACATGAATGTGTCATGGCAAAGTACCCTAGTAGCGAGTCAAAAAAATATGCTGGAATACCCAGCAAAAGCAAGGTCGGCTATTGTAAATGCTATGCCCTGTTTGTGCTATATGAACTTTGCCTCACACTTTTTTATAAACCTATTCACCAGATCTCTAATTCAGCCTCACTAATCAGTTATGCCTTGAGTCACACTGTCATTTTGAGTTACCTTGTCTTATTCAAAGTCGTGGGTCACAATACGCTCTGTACCTGACTTTAATAGAAATCAATGGCTCCTTAGCCGAAATAACCTGAAAATAGGGTTTGTTTAAGGATGTCCGATTGAATGGTGAAGAATTTGGACCACACATTAATAGAGCAAGTTGAAGGGATATGCGCATCTCGTGGCGTTAGATTAACGCCTCAAAGAAAGCGAGTGTTTGAGCTCATCCTCTCTAATAAGAAAGCCTCTAGTGCTTATGAATTATTAGAGCAATTGAAAGTCAGTGAGCCGCAAGCCAAGCCACCTACAGTATATCGCGCTTTGGATTTCTTGTTGGAGCAAGGTTTCATTCACAGAGTTGAGTCAACCAATAGCTTTATATGCTGCTGTTCTTGTAATGCCAACAAACATTTCTCCCAACTACTGATCTGCGATAAATGTGGCACTGTGATAGAACTGCAAGACGATGCGCTTGTCACCCTACTCGCCAGTAACGCTGAGAAGCATGGCTTTCAATTGACTAATCATGTCATTGAATCGCATGGCATTTGCCAATCTTGCTCCTCCGAGATGAAAGAATAAGATTATAGAAGAACATTATGCGCGCTGAATTTGTAAACCCGTTTTTAGCTTCTTTGATGAACGTATTAAAAACGATGGCTTCTCTAGAATTGAAGCCACAAAAACCGAGAGTTAAGAAAGATGAAATCGCTCGTGGTGATGTATCCGGCCTAATTGGTATGGTGGGTACACAATCTCGTGGCTCAATGTCGATCACCTTTGATGAAGGTCTCGCCCTCGAAATCATGGAAAACATGCTCGGTGAACGACCAAACGGCCTCAACGAAGAAGTAACCGATATGGTGGGTGAAATCACTAACATGGTGACTGGCGGTGCAAAACGTATTCTTGCTGAAAGCGGCTTCGACTTCGACATGGCAACTCCAATCGTGGTTTCCGGTAAAGGGCATACTATTCGTCACAAGTGTGACGGGGCAATCATCATCATGCCTTTCTCATCTCAATGGGGTAATGCTTTCATCGAGATCTGTTTCGAATAGAAATAGTCACTGTAAGTATTTAGAATATTTAAGAGGCTGACAGACACGTCAGCCTTTTTATTACCTGCGATTTAACCATTGCTTGCTCTACAGATACAAAAACGCCAACCCGAAGGTTGGCGTTTTACATTTATTACTTAGTTTTACTCAAACAGTCTTAAGCTTTCAGCGCTTTAAATGCGTTGATTAGACCATTCGTTGAGCTGTCGTGAGACGTTACTTGAGCATCATCAGCAAGCTCTGGAAGAATTTGGTTTGCTAGTTGCTTACCAAGTTCTACGCCCCATTGGTCGAAGCTGAAGATATTCCAGATAACACCTTGAACGAAGATCTTGTGCTCGTACATCGCGATTAGGTTACCTAAAGAGCGAGGTGTAATTTGCTTAACAAGAATAGAGTTCGTTGGGCGGTTACCTTCAAACACTTTGAAAGGTACTAGCTCAGCAACTTCTTCAGCTGTTTTGCCAGCAGCTAGGAATTCAGCTTCCACAGTTTCTTTTGTCTTACCGAATGCTAGTGCTTCAGTTTGAGCAAAGAAGTTAGACATCAGCTTCTGGTGGTGATCAGATGCTGGGTTGTGACTGATAGCAGGCGCAATGAAGTCTGATGGGATCAGCTTAGTACCTTGGTGAATCAGTTGGTAGAAAGCGTGCTGGCCGTTTGTACCAGGTTCACCCCAGATGATAGGACCTGTTTGGTACTCTACCGGGTTGCCTTCGCGGTCTACAAACTTACCGTTCGATTCCATGTTACCTTGCTGGAAGTAAGCAGCAAAACGGTGCATGTATTGATCGTAAGGTAGGATTGCTTCTGACTCAGCGCCGTGGAAGTTGTTGTACCAAATGCCGATAAGCGCAAGGATAACTGGGATGTTGCTTTCAAACTCAGTTGAAGCAAAGTGGTTATCCATCTCGTGAGCGCCATCTAATAGCTCTACGAAGTTATCGAAGCCAACAGATAGTGAGATAGAAAGGCCGATTGCAGACCATAGTGAGTAACGACCACCAACCCAGTCCCAGAATTCAAACATGTTGTCAGTATCAATACCAAACTCAGCGACCGCAGTTGCGTTAGTTGATAGTGCTGCGAAGTGTTTAGCTACGTGTGCGTTATCACCCGCTTCAGCCAAGAACCAATCACGAGCAGAGTGCGCGTTAGTCATTGTTTCTTGAGTAGTGAATGTTTTAGATGCCACTAAGAATAGTGTCGTTTCTGGGTTTAGAGGCTTAAGTGTCTCAACAATGTGAGTGCCATCTACGTTAGAAACGAAGTGCATGTTTAGACGAGTTTTGTATGGCGTTAGCGCTTCAGTCACCATGTATGGACCAAGGTCCGAACCGCCGATACCGATGTTAACTACATCAGTGATCTCTTTACCTGTGTAACCTTTCCACTCACCAGAAACGATACGGTGTGTGAACAGCTCCATTTTTGCTAGTACTGCATTTACTGCTGGCATTACGTCCTTGCCATCAACCATTACTGGCTTATCACTACGGTTACGTAGAGCAGTGTGAAGCACTGAACGACCTTCAGTCTTGTTGATTGCATCACCACCGAACATTGCTTCAATTGCAGACTTAACTTCAGTCTCGTTCGCAAGAGCAAATAGGTGCTGCATAGTTTCAGCATCGATAAGGTTCTTAGAGTAATCGACTAAGATGTCAGAACCGAAACGAGTAGAAAAGCTCTCGAAACGCTTTGCATCTTGAGCAAACAGCTCTTTCATATCCATATCTTGAGCAGACTCAAAATGTGCCGTTAGAGCTTTCCACGCTTGTGTATGCGTTGGGTTGATATTTTTCAACATGGTATCTATCCCGATGTTACTGTAGGTTTTATTCTAAACGTCACCTAGGTGATGAATAGAACCCCCGATTAGGCGAAAGTTTATATTTTTCTGTGATGACCAAACCGCGCCACCACTGAAAGATTCTTTGTAATTTTTTTTCACGACGTATTATGCCGCATATGAAGAGCTGTACCTTGAGATAAATCAGGATTAGATTTCCTGACAGAAGAATCGGTACAGACTCTAGCTCTAACATAATTAAATGTGAGCGAGACCTGATAAATTCAAGTTCAAAAGATAGCGTTAAACCACTTTTTTTCCAAATACATTATAAAGGATGGCGTATGTGGATTCAGAAGACTATACACCTAAATGCACGAAAGCGTGGATTCCATCTCATTACTGATGAAATTGAACAACAGATACACGATATCAATTCTCTATCTGTTGGTTTATTACATCTTTTTATCCAACATACCTCTGCCAGCCTCACGCTAAACGAGAACGCTGATCCTACCGTCCGTACCGATATGGAATCACACTTTAATAAGTTTGTACCTGAGCGAGCACCCTACTACAGACACACCTATGAAGGCGATGATGACATGCCAGCCCACATTAAAGCATCGACACTTGGCACCAGTGTGACAATACCAATTAGCAATGGTCGTTTAGCTTTAGGAACATGGCAGGGCATTTACTTAGGTGAGCATCGAGATTGTGGTGGCAGCCGTACGGTTGTTGCTACGATTCAAGGTGAGTAGACGGTTTGAAAGCTAGATCTTCTTAATAAAAAAGAGTGGTGTGTTTCCACAACCACTCTTATAAAAATAGTATTTGGCCTACTGCAGGCCGAAAGCTTTAGAAGGGCTGATTTATCATGACCCTAAAGGTCCCTTCGTCACCACCTCGCGCCAACTCAGCACGTACAACAATGCCTTCCACTTGGAAACGAACCGCGCCACCTAAGCTCCATTTCATATCCGAGTGCAGTGTTTTTATATCGTACTCATCCGCAACGCGCCCGGCTTCGGCAAACGCTACCCATTGCCACCAAGGCAAATCGTAATAGTTAATCAGCGGGATATCACCCAAAGGTTGCCAGTCAGGAATCACTCGGTACTCAGCAGAGTAATGAACCGCAGAACGTCCGTGGTAGCGACCTCCGGTATAACCTCGTAATCGATACAAACCACCCAATCGAGCTTGCTCAGTTTCCGGTGGGCGAGCACAATCTTGCCCAGAGCAGTTATCCCAGGTTGGTGTATCAACAGTATAGAAATCGAGCGCCACGACTTGTTGGTCGAACAGGTCACCTAAAGGGCCTAATGCGAAGTACTGACTGTTTTGGAACGTCCACTTCAACCATAAATCGTCGTTAGACCAGCTTTCTGCGCCAGTGGTGAATTCAAGGTTAGTATGAGAGCCCGTGGTTGGGTTACGTGTGCTATCCCGGTTATCCCAATCAAACGCTAAGCTAAAGCCTGTCGCCTCTTCAGAATTGTTTAAGCCTTCTAACTCTCGGGAGGTATAAAAAGGCGTAAAGACAATCGAACTGACACCCGACTCTAATGGAGAAGCAAAGCTCACGTCTTTGATGGGTTGAAATGCCCCTAACAAGCCATGCTCTGCAACATTGCCCCAAGGCAGCAGATACTTAAACTCAAACTGATAGTTTTCTTCTAAGCCATCGGCAATGGTTTTGTCATCAATAGATGAGTCATTATCGCCTTGGGAACCAAGGTAATACGGGTTGTCGTTGAAGCGAGCTTGATACATCTGAGTGCTGAATAAAACATTCTCAGACAAAGCGTAGTTAAAGGCAGATAAGAAACCGACATAACTGTCTTTATCTGAATAAAGCGCCATACCAAACAGGGCAGCTTGAGGTTGCCAAACACCCTTTGCGACACCAGCAACCCCAAAAGTATTACCCATGGTTTCGGTGCTGAAGTAGAAAGGGACAAAGGCCGAGTCTTTTTCTTCGCTAAGGGCTGAAGAAGAAAAGCTGACACCGAGTAGCGCCATTGCTGACATCACTAGGTGTCGAGTCGTTCGCTTGAACATCATTTAATTAGACCCATAGCTACTTCACATACTCCATCGCGACACGCGAAGTCAGCTTAGTAACGAGCTCGTAAGCGATAGTGCCAATATGTTCCGCAACTTCTTCTGAAGGTAAATCTTTACCCCATAGCGTCGCTTCATCGCCGACTTTATCTGCCGCATCAGGGCCTAGGTCAACCGTTAGCATGTCCATTGATACACGTCCTGCGATCGGTACTTTTCGACCGTTAACGAACACTGGAGTGCCGTTAGGTGCAGTGCGAGGATAACCATCACCGTAACCAATCGCGATAACACCAACTTTGGTATCACGTTCACTGGTCCAGTTTCCGCCATAACCCACACTCTCACCGGCTTTCACATCGCGCACTGCAATCAGGTGTGAGGTCAGGGTCATCACTGGCAAAAATCCAAGCTCTTGCGCTGATTTATCCACAAACGGAGACACACCGTAAGAGATGATTCCCGGACGAACCCAATCAAGGTGGCTGTCAGGCCAAGCGAGTAAACCCGCAGAGGCAGCAAGTGAACGCTCACCTTCACAGCCTTCGGTAAGAGACAAGAAAAGCTCGGTCTGTTCAACGGTGGTTGCTCTATCCAGTTCATCAGCACAACCGAAATGGCTCATGTAACGTAGAGGTTTGGCAACATTCGCACATTGATGCAAACGCTCAACAAAGTTTTGATATTGCTCAGGGCGAACACCTAATCGGTGCATACCACTGTCGACTTTTAGCCATACCACAACGGGGGTTTCCAAATCCGCATTCTCTAGCGCGCTTAATTGCTCTTCACAATGCACCACAGTTTGAATGTTATTGGTCACCAAAATTGGCAAATCGCCCGAAGAGTAAAACCCTTCCAGCAACAAAATAGGTTTAACAATGCCACCAGCACGAAGTTGTAACGCTTCTTCAATACGCGCCACACCGAATGCATCAGAGCTTTTTGAATGCTTGGCAATATGCAGTAAGCCGTGTCCGTAGCCATTGGCTTTCACAACAGACATAACCTTACACTGAGGAGCCTTCGACTTTATCTGGTTCAGGTTATGTTCGAGCGCGTTTAAGTCAATGCTCGCCGTCGCCGCTTTCATGTAAGTCATTAGCGATTACTCATCATCAAATGCAGGGCCTGCATAGTTATCAAATCGGGAGTGTTGGCCTTGGAACGTAAGACGAACCGAACCGATCGGACCGTTACGTTGCTTACCAAGGATGATCTCAGCAATGCCTTTCAGTGAACTATCTGGGTTATAAACCTCATCACGATAGATAAACATGATTAAGTCGGCATCTTGCTCAATCGAACCTGATTCACGCAAATCCGAGTTTACTGGACGTTTATCAGCACGTTGCTCTAGGGAACGGTTAAGCTGAGAAAGTGCGACAACCGGAACATTCAGTTCTTTTGCTAACGCTTTCAATGAGCGAGAAATCTCGGCGATCTCAAGAGTACGGTTATCAGATAACGAAGGTACACGCATTAATTGAAGGTAATCTATCATGATCATAGAGATACCATCGTGTTCACGAGCGATACGTCGAGCACGAGAACGTACTTCGGTTGGAGTCAGGCCCGAGCTGTCATCGATATACATATTCTTCTTATCCATCAGAATACCCATACTCGACGAAATACGAGCCCAATCTTCATCGTCTAACTGACCGGTACGAATCTTGGTTTGGTCAACTCGAGAAAGTGACGCAAGCATACGCATCATCAGCTGTTCGGCTGGCATCTCTAACGAGAAAATTAAAACAGGTTTGTCTTGCTTCATCGCTGCGTTTTCACACAAGTTCATCGCAAACGTGGTTTTACCCATCGATGGACGAGCAGCAACGATGATTAAGTCAGAACCTTGCAGACCTGCTGTTTTCTTATTGAGGTCGTTGAAACCTGTATCGACACCGGTCACACCATCTTGCGGTGTTTTATACAAGATCTCGATACGTTCTAGTGTCTTCTCTAGAATGCTATCAACGTTTTGTGGACCTTCGTTTTCACTTGCACGGCCTTCGGCAATCGCGAAGACTTTACTTTCAGCCAGATCAACAAGCTCTTCCGATGTACGACCTTGAGGATCATAACCAGAATCAGCAATCTCATTTGCGACACCAATCAGGCTACGAACAAGTGCACGCTGCGCCACGATATCCGCATAGGCGTTGATGTTTGCGGCACTTGGGGTGTTTTTCGCTAGGTCAGCAAGGTAGGCAAAGCCACCCACTTCTTCAAGTTGCTCACGCAGCTCTAAATGTTCAGAGAGTGTAATAAGATCCAGAGGAGAACTTTCTTCAAGGATATCCTTTACCGCTTCAAAGATCAGACGGTGAGGACGGCTATAAAAGTCTTTGGCCACAACCTTTTCAGCAACCGTATCCCAGCGTTCGTTATCCAATAACAAACCGCCAATAACAGATTGCTCAGCTTCTAATGAATGTGGCGGGACCTTGATGGCGTCCACCTGATCGTTGGCTGATTTCTGACTTTTGGTATCCACTATGACTACACTCAATAACTAATAATGATCGTTCATTATACCCAAGAACATCCGTTTGTAATCCGATCCTATGAGTTTGTTTTATTCTTCAGGAAGAATTTACCTATTGCTGACGGAATTAACCAAGGGTAGCATTACGATCCTGCCATTCATTCACTGTATAACTTGAGGTATGCGTGTCCAAATTATTGGCTCTGAGCACTGGTCTTCTAAGCATCGGCCTCCTGAGCACTCCGTTGGCCTTAGCTGATGATACTAAAGCCTCTGTTGATGCAATCCTCGACTCTATAGTAGTACCAGAACCTACTGCTGAGCCGATCGTCGTTGCACCGACATCTGAAGAAAAAGATATGGATATCGCACCGAATGATACGAGTGATACAGAACTGCCGAACCCACTGAAAACAGAAGTCGAATTTGGATATCAGTCGCATACTGGTAATTCTGATTCACGGTCGCTTAACGCACGCCTTAACGGTGAATACACGGCAGGCCGTCATAGAACCAGTGGTGAATGGAAATACTACAACCTCTACAAAGATGGCGAAGAAGATAAAAGGCAGTCAACTTACTCGGCTCAGAGTGACTACAAGTTAAGCCCTAAAACCTATCTCTACGGCAGCTTTAAAGGTGTCGATTCTCGATACAGCGCCTACTTTAAGGACTACACCGTTTCTAGTGGTCTGGGTTACCAGTTTTCGAATACCGAAGAGTTTGTGCTGGAAGTCGAAGTTGGGCCTGGTTTTCGTTACCAAGAGCCAAATCTTGATGAGCTAGACGACGATGACATCATCTTTCCGGAGATTGTTGAAGAAGCGATTTTTCGTGGCAACGTGAATACGTCTTGGCAGGTCTTGAAGAATTTACAGCTCAAGGCAGACGTGACGCTTGTGTCTGGCCACAGTAACCTAAAGTTTGATACCGAACTCGAAGCCATCAATGATATTACCGACAATATCGCACTAAAGATCGCTCACTCTCGCCAATACCACGATAAAGTGCCTGAAGGATTAAGCAAAGAAGACTCTATTCTATCTATCAACCTGCTATTCCAATTCTAATCTTAAGACTACTTCTAACCTTGAGAACGACCAGTTCAGCAATAACAGCTTATGGATCACTGTAAGCTTTTTACTTACCAGAGTTCTTCCTTGTACTTTCCTATATTCCAGACATAAAAAAACACCAGCCGAAGCTGGTGTTTAAAACTTTCAAAAGAAAGAATTCGTCTTGGTACTGAAATTACTCAGCTGCAACGATAGCGATTTTCGCAGTAGCAAAAACTTCAGAGTGAAGTTGGATGCTTACTTCGAATTCGCCGATGTTACGTAGAGCGCCTTCAGGTAGGCGTACTTCGCTCTTAGCTACTGCAACACCTGCCGCTGTAATAGCGTCAGCGATGTCACGAGTACCGATAGAACCGAATAGTTTACCTTCGTCACCAGCTTTAGAAGCGATTGTAACGCCTTCTAGAGTGTTAACGCTCTCTGCACGAGCTTCAGCAGCAGCTAGTTGCTCAGCAACTTTAGCTTCTAGTTCAGCACGACGAGTTTCGAACATAGCAACGTTGTCTTTAGTTGCCATAACTGCTTTACCCTGTGGGATAAGGAAGTTACGAGCGTAACCAGATTTAACGTTTACTTGGTCGCCAAGGCCACCTAGGTTACCGATCTTATCAAGTAGAATAACTTGCATTATCTTAGTCCTCTTAAACTATTATTAACTATTACCGATTACTGATGCTTGTCAGTGTACGGTAGTAGAGCTAGGTAACGAGAACGCTTGATAGCGCGAGCTAGTTGACGCTGGTACTTAGCGCTTGTACCAGTGATACGGCTAGGTACGATTTTACCAGCTTCAGTGATGTAGTTTTTAAGAGTTGCTACGTCTTTGTAGTCAATCTCTTGTACGCCTTCTGCAGTGAAACGGCAGAATTTACGACGACGGAAGAAACGAGCCATGGGCTATCTCCTGATCTTAAATTTAGTAAAGCGGTCTTTCACAATTATCGAAATAACTATCAACGACCTAAAACAAGTTGAGAATTTTTTAAGGCGTTAAGCCAAAAAAGAATTACTCAGCAGCTGCTTCTGGTTTAGCTTCTGTACGCTCTTCGCGACGAGGAGCACGCTCTGCACGCTCTTCTTTTTGCTTAAGCATAATAGATTGCTCAGTCACAGCGCCTTTAGTGCGCATGATCATGTTACGTAGAACTGCATCGTTGAAACGGAAAGCAGTTTCTAGCTCGTCAATCACTTCTTGACCAGCTTCAACGTTCATAAGAACGTAGTGAGCTTTGTGAAGCTTGTTGATTGGGTAAGCCATTTGACGACGACCCCAGTCTTCTAGACGGTGGATAGTACCGCCAGCTTCAGTGATAGAACCAGTGTAACGCTCGATCATGCCAGCAACTTGCTCGCTTTGATCAGGGTGAACCATGAATACGATTTCGTAATGACGCATTTGGTTGCTCCTTACGGATTATTAGCTTCCACGAGTGGCCCGGTCGTCCAGAGGAAGCAAGGAACTAAAGATAAATGACCGAGTTTTAAGGACGGCAAATATTATAGAAAGAACCCTGTATTGGCAAGTGATATTTGGCGAATAATGAAACAGTTTTTCTTTCGCCATCTAGCCATCCAGTAATCGCAATTTCCACCCTATTTGAGCAGATAAAACAAACGCCCACCACCTAAGTAATGAGCGTTTAATATTTGAATATTTTCAATCTATTACTGAGCTAAACGCTGACGTACCGCTTCGAACAGACAGATACCTGATGCTACCGAAACGTTTAGGCTCGACACGCTACCTGCCATTGGGATCTTAATTAGGTCATCACAGGTTTCACGCGTTAGACGACGCATACCGTCACCTTCTGCACCCATAACTACCGCAAGAGGGCCCGTTAGCTTCGCTTGGTAGATATCATGCGTTGCTTCACCTGCCGTACCCACAAACCATACGCCCTGCTCTTGCAGTGCACGCATTGTGCGAGCCAGGTTAGTTACACGTACTAGAGGAACCGTTTCAGCCGCACCACATGCAACCTTGCTTACCGTTGCCGTTAACGGCGAAGAACGGTCTTTCGGTACGATAACTGCCGCCACACCAGCAGCATCCGCGTTACGCAGACAAGCACCTAGATTGTGCGGGTCTGTTACGCCATCTAGAACCAGCAGCAAAGGCTGTTCGTACTGCGCTAGGATATCATCTAGGTGAGTTTCATTAAGCTGCTTAGCAGGCTTCACCTTAGCAATAAGACCTTGGTGATTCGCACCTTGTGCTTTTTCATCCAGCGGCTTACGACCCATCTGTTGAATCGACACACCAAACTGTTGCAGTTGGTTCAGTAATGGAAGAAGACGCTCGTCTTGGCGACCTTTCAGTACATACGCTTCAATAAAACGTGCAGGATCTTTTTCTAGTACGGCTTTCACCGCGTGAATACCGTAAATAAATTCGTTACTCATTGTCTCAACTTACTCTTATTACTCAGAGAAGAATGACATCAAACCCGATGCATCCACCTCTGTATTGTTTATTTCGAGAGTATGCGTCTTACGCCTGATACTCTCGCAGTTAGATACGCTCATATTAAATGAGTTAGGCGCTAAACCTGATTAGCAGAGCGCCTTATTGACCTTAAGGCTTATCAGCCTTTGGCTTACGGCTTGCAGCACGCTTTTTCTTAGCGCGAGCTTTAGCAGCACCAGTTTTATTCGCTGGCTTTTTCTTCTTAGCAGAGCTTTCACTGCTTCCATCAGGTCGCTTAGTTGGCTCAACCATAGGCTTCGCTGCTACACCCGGCTTATTGCTCTTCACTGCTGAGCGCTTCTTGCTTTTCGCCTTTTTCATCGCTTCTGCTGCACGCTTCTTGGCTGTTTTGCCTTTACCGCGCGGCTGACGATCGGTGTCTTCTAAGTCAAAGTCGATTTGGCGAGTTTCTAAGTTAACCGCAGAAACCTTCACTTTAACCGAATCACCCAAGCGGTAGATATTACCAGAGCTTTCACCCACGAGACGCTGACCAACAGCATCAAATTGGTAGTAATCGTTCGCTAGCGCTGAGATATGTACCAAGCCATCGATGTGCAGTTCAGTTAGACGAACAAAGAAGCCGAAGCCAGTCACGTTGGCAATCACGCCATCCATCACTTCACCGACATGGTCTTGCATGTATTCGCACTTCAACCAGTCGTTCACTTCACGCGTTGCGTCATCAGCACGACGTTCAGTCATTGAACACTGCTCGCCGTAGAAATCCATATCATCGAAAGTGTAGTGGTAACCACCCGTTGGCGTCCAACGTTCGCTGTTACGACCACCTTCTTTCGCAATAAGGTACTTAATCGCACGGTGCAATAGCAAGTCAGGGTAACGACGAATCGGCGAGGTAAAGTGAGCATAGCGTTTAAGAGCTAAACCAAAGTGACCCGCGTTGTCCGCGTTGTAGACCGCTTGCTTCATCGAGCGCAGTAGCATGGTTTGGATTAACTCACGATCTTCACGTTCGTTAATCTGTTGCATCAGTTGCGCGTAGTCTACCGGAGATGGTGAAAGACCACCTTCCAGCGTTAAACCTAATTCACTTAAGAAGCTCTTGAAGCCCATTAAGCGCTCTTCGCCCGGAGTTTCGTGAACACGGTACAGCGCAGGCTCTTTCGCTTTTTCTACGTAAGATGCCGATGCGATGTTTGCCAGAATCATACACTCTTCGATGATCTTATGTGCGTCGTTACGTACTACCGGTTCAATACGGTCGATCTTACGATCCGCATTGAAGATAAATTTGGTTTCAACGGTTTCAAACTCAATCGCACCACGCTCATCACGCGTTTTCTTAAGCACCTTGTACATCTTATGAAGCTCTTCAAGGTGCGGTACTTCTGGTTCGTAACGCTCACGAAGTTCTTCATTGCCATCTAAGATCGCGCCTACTTTGTTGTAAGTAAGACGAGCATGAGAGTTCATTACCGCTTCGTAGTGCTTGTAACCCGACAGCTTACCTTTGTCTGAGATAGTCATCTCACACACCATACATAAACGGTCTACTTGAGGGTTCAATGAACACAAACCATTTGAAAGCACTTCAGGCAGCATTGGTACAACTTGTGACGGGAAGTATACCGAGTTACCACGGTTAATCGCCTCTTTGTCTAGCGCTGTATCTGGGCGAACGTAGTAACTTACGTCAGCAATCGCTACCCATAGGCGCCAGCCGCCACCTTTCTTCGCTTCACAATAAACCGCATCATCGAAGTCACGCGCATCTTCACCATCAATCGTAACCAATGGCAGCTTACGCAGGTCTACACGTCCTTCTTTTGCTTCTTCAGGAACATGCTCACCTAGGTTTTCGATTTGTTTATCTACCGCTTCAGGCCACTCTTGTGGGATCTGGTGAGTACGAATCGCGATCTGCGTTTCCATACCCGGCGCCATATTCTCACCAAGAACTTCGGTCACTTTACCCATCATGTTACGAGAACGACCGCCGCGATCCGTAATTTCAATCACAACCACATTACCCATTCGAGCACCGCCTTTATGCTCAGTAGGGATCTGGATGTCGTGACTAATACGCGAATCATCAGCAACAACATAAGAATGGCCGTACTCTAGGAAGAAGCGACCAACAAGTGGCGTTTTACGCTCTTCAAGCACACGAACCAAGCGGCCTTCACGACGGCCACGCTTACTGTTATCAGTAGGCTGAACCAATACGTAATCACCATGCATGATGGTTTTCATCTGATGATGCGGCAGCACGATATCATTGTCTTTACCCACACTGCCGTCTGGGCGAACCCAACCATGACCGTCTTTATGACCAATCACATAGCCTTTGATCAGCTCCATCTTCTCAGGCAATGCGTAGCACTGACGACGAGTAAAGATAAGCTGCCCATCACGCTCCATTGCACGTAAACGACGACGCAGCCCTTCATATTGTTCCTCTCCAGCAAGACCCAAAGCTTCGAATAGATCGTTGCGGTTCATCGGAATATTCGCGTCTGTTAGAAACGAAATAATGAACTCTCGGCTTGGTACTGGATTATCGTAATTTTTCGACTCTCGGTCGGCAAAAGGATCAACAGTTGTTGTCGCTGTCGTGTTTTCTGACGTTGGTGTGTTTTTTGACATAGGCGGGCCTGCTTAAGCAAGGAAGGTATATACCCCTAGTATATCTGATGCTAGAGGTAAGCTACAGATATGCTTTGGAAAACACTCAAATAACCTCAGATTGATACATATCTTCACTTTGTGAAACATCGCTTCATAGACGTGGACTATCATCAAAATTTCAAGCAAACGATAAAACAAACGTTTGCGCCATGAATGAAATACACTATTATCCACGCACTTTACCAACTCCTGTTCTGAGTATGATATGAAACTAAAACGCACTTTATTGGCTTCAGCAATGGCAAGCCTCGCTATATTTCCATTTGCGAGTTCGGCAATGGAAAAAGCTGACCTGATGATTACCGATGCGATGGTTCTAACCATGAACCAAGACAAAACGGTTTATGAAAGCGGTACTGTTGTCGTCAAAGACAACAAAATCATTGCGGTAGGTGATGCTTCACTAGAGAAGCAGTACCAAGCGAAACAAGTGTTAGACGTTGATGGCGATATCGTTATGCCGGGTCTCATCAATACTCATACTCACGTATCAATGACGGTTTTCCGTTCGCTGGCCGATGATGTGCCTGATCGCCTGCACCGCTACATCTTCCCACTAGAGAAAAAGCTAGTATCGCGAGACATGGTACGCATTGGTGCGAATCTAGGTAACGTTGAAATGGTAAAAGGCGGTGTCACGACTTACGCCGACATGTACTACTTCGAAGATGAAGTAGCGAAAACTGTCGATAAGATCGGTATGCGTGCCATTCTGGGTGAAACCGTGATTAAGTTTCCAGTAGCGGATGCTGCCAACGCCGAAGAAGGCATCAAGTACGCATTGAACTTCATTGAAGAATATAAAGATCACCCGCGAATCACACCAGCGTTTGCACCACATGCTCCTTACACCAACACCACAGAGATCCTGCAGAAAATATCTAAGCTATCTCTAGAGTTAGATGTACCAGTAATGATTCACCTTGCAGAGTCACATCGTGAAGAAGAAAAAATCGCAGAGCGTTCTGATGGGTTATCCCCGGTTCAATACATGGACAGCATTGGCGCACTCAACAAAAACTTGGTGGGTGCACACATGATCCTAGTAGACGATCACGATATCGAATTAGTGAAGAAATCGGATATGGGCGTAGCTCATAATATGAGTGCTAATATCAAGTCAGCAAAAGGCGTATCACCAGCGCTTAAGATGTATGACGAGAACGTACGTATCGGTTTAGGTACAGACGGGCCAATGTCTGGTAACACACTGAGCACCATTGATGAGTTCAACCAAGTCGCTAAGGTTCACAAGCTAGTTAATAAAGATCGTGCTGCGATGCCGCCGATCAAAGTGATCGACATGGCAACCATGGGCGCAGCAAAAGCGCTCCACATGGAAGATAAGATCGGCTCTCTTGAAGCTGGTAAGCTTGCCGACATCATAGTGATCGATACCAAGGCACCAAACATGGTTCCGGTCTACAACCCATACTCAGCATTAGTTTACTCTGCTAACTCGGGTAACGTTCGCCACACGATCGTTGATGGCAAGATCATTATGCAAGACCGCGACATGCTAACGGTAGACGAAGACAAGATTCGTCAAGAAGCACTCGATTTTACCAAGGTTGTTCGTGAAACGGTGATTGAGTCTGGTGAGGTTGTTCAATAACGTCACTGAATGAGATAAACGGTTTCCCTTAAGATCAAAAAAGGCCTCATAGGAATTTATCTATGAGGCCTTTTTAATACGAGTTTTTTTTACCTCAATATATTTCTATATCAAGATAGATGATTAACGAGTGCAGTCATTAATCATCAACTCTGATTCAATAATCGATCTTACCAGAACACGTCTCGACGTTTTGCTCGAGCAATGATGTTGTCTGGCATTCTCTGTTCCAGACCGCTACGAAGCACGGTGATACGCTTATGCTGCCTTTGATCCGCTGTCACCGAGTTGTATAACCAGCGGTAAGCGTCTTCATAATCTAATGGGCTACCGTAGTCACGTAACAAGAGTTCAGCTAAGTGGATACTCGCACTTAAGTTACCCATAGAGGCCGCTTCACGTAGATACGGAATCGCACGCTCTTTGTCTTGTTGTACCAAAGTACCACGAGAGTAATAACGACCTAACTGCTCTAATGCAGCGGGTAAACCTTGATGTGCCGCGTTTTCCATATAGTAAAGGCCAAGCTCTACATCTTGTGGAACACACACACCCCAAGCCAACATATCGCCGTATAAAAACTCATAAGAAGGCAAGCTAATACGCGTCGCACGAGCAACGATATCTTCAACTAACTGGCACTTATCAGCTTTCACTCGCTCTAGATGTTGATTATTTTCGATTAAATTAATCAATTCAGCTTCTGTATATATTGGAACGGGCTCTCCCACATCAGCCAAATTTGCATGACTCAAGGGTGAGCTCAGCGCCATTATTAATGAAGCTGCCACAATTCGTAGCTTCATACCTGCACTCTATTATCTGTCGCTAAAGTTATCTATTGAGGGGTGCAGAGGATTTCTACACGCACAAAACAGGGTGAACTTCACTTTCCATAATATCTGTATCGGCAATAACCCTGACGGCTTTAGACAAAACTTGCCGCTAATGGGCAATATTTTGCCAGATGGCGTTCAAAATATCATCACCCAAAGCTATATACCAATCGTAGTAAATAACGGCTCACTCTAGCTTGTTAAAATACTCGATAACTTCGTTAGAATTTTTGATTGTAGAATAACTACTTATCGAAAAATTCTGCCTTGTTCTCAAGCATTTTTCCGGCGCTATTTTTGATCACTTACTTACTGTGATTGGTATTCGACTCTCAAATTGCAGGTATTAAAAAGCCGACTTAATAAAGTCGGCTTTTAGAAAACTATTTCATTATCAGAGCACTTTAATTATCAAAGCAATGTTTGTGCTGTGGTAATCACTCAGCGGGCATTACGCGCCGTATGGGTGAACCTTGATGATAGTTTCGTTACGATCTGGGCCAGTTGATACGATATCAATTGGAACACCAGTTAGGTCTTCGATACGCTTAATGTAATCTAGAGCAGCTTGTGGAAGCGCGTCGATAGATTTAGCACCAAATGTGTTTTCAGACCAACCAGGCATTGTTTCGTAGATTGGCGTCGCTTCTTCGAATGACTCAGCAGCCATTGGAGAAACTTCTAGGATAGAACCATCTTTCATCTTGTAGCCAGTACAAATTTTTAGTTCTTCTAGGCCATCTAGAACGTCTAGTTTAGTTAGACACATACCAGATAGAGAGTTGATTTGGATTGCACGACGCATAGCAACAGCATCGAACCAACCAGTACGACGTAGACGACCAGTTGTTGCGCCAAACTCGTGACCAACATCGCCTAGGTGCTTACCAACTGGGTCTTGTTTTTCAAGGCCATCGTATAGCTCAGTTGGGAATGGACCTGAACCAACACGAGTACAGTAAGCCTTAGTAATACCAAGGATGTAACCGATGTGACGAGGACCGAAACCAGAACCTGCAGCAACACCACCAGCAGTCGTGTTAGAAGACGTTACGTATGGGTAAGTACCGTGGTCGATATCTAGTAGCGTACCTTGAGCACCTTCGAACATGATCTTGTCGCCGCGCTTACGTGCTGCGTCTAGTTCGTCAGTTACGTCGATAACCATCGCAGTTAACATGTCTGCGTAGCTCATCGCTTGCTCAAGAACTTCTTCGTAGCTTACTGTTTCAGCTTTGTAGAAGTGCTCTAGTTGGAAGTTGTGGAATTCCATAACTTCTTTTAGCTTCTCAGCAAATGCTTCTTTATCGAAAAGGTCGCCAACGCGTAGACCGCGACGAGCAACTTTATCTTCGTAAGCTGGACCGATACCACGACCCGTTGTACCGATAGCTTTAGCGCCACGAGCGATTTCACGCGCGTTGTCGATTGCAATGTGGTACGGAAGAATTAGAGGACAAGCTTCAGAGATGAAAAGACGCTCACGTACTGGGATACCGCGATCTTCAAGAGGCTTCATTTCTTTTAGAAGTGCGTCAGGCGATAATACTACACCGTTACCAATAACACATTTAACGTTATTGCGTAGGATACCTGATGGAATTAAGTGAAGAACGGTTTTTTCACCGTCAATTACAAGTGTGTGACCTGCATTGTGACCGCCTTGGTAGCGAACCACGTATTTTGCATCTTCAGTTAAAAGGTCAACGATTTTACCTTTACCTTCATCACCCCATTGGGTGCCTAGAACGACTACGTTATTTCCCATCTTTCCAATTTCTGTTGCTAATTAAAAATGGATTCTAGCACTGAATCACACTTCTTGCAGTCACTTTTTGTCCATAAACGTTAACGCTGTACGAAAATAAACCAGTGATAACTGAGGGCGAATGTATGAAGATACTGATATCATTGCTTTTTTACAGACAAAAGGCAGAACCATGTCTCAATCAATTTGGCTCGCTATTGGGCTCGTACTTATTGTTGAAGGGCTCGGCCCCTTAATTGCACCCAATGGCTGGAGAAACATGGTCGCGCAACTGAGCGAACAACCAGACACACAACTGCGTCGCATTGGCGGCTGTCTTGTGGTGGCAGGAGCGGTTATCGCTTTCATGACCTACCGCTAGGTTTAGGTTTCTATAAGTAGAACGCTATTGAGCGCCTTCCCTCGCGCCCCCAATCGTAGACCTGAAAACAATAGAAAACAAAAAGGCTCCCATAATGGGAGCCTTTTAAGTTTTAACGCATTTTGCTTATTGAGCTAAGCATTCGCTAACGCATCAGCTTATTTCGCTGGAGCGCCGCTTGCTTGATTCATGTATTGGAAGAAGTCAGTCTTCGGATCCAGTACTAGAATGTCGCTCTTATCGCTAAATGATGTCTCATAAGCTTGCAATGAACGCATGAAGCCGTAGAACTCAGGATCTTTGCTGAACGCATCAGAGTAGATCTTCGCAGCTTCTGCATCAGCATCACCACGAGTGATTCGAGCTGTACGGTCAGCTTCAGCAAGAACTGTTGCCACTTCTAGCTCAGCTTGAGCACGGATAACTTCCGCTTTCTCACGACCTTGTGAACGGTGTCTACGAGCAACCGACTCACGTTCTGCACGCATACGGCGGTAGATAGATTCACTGATTTCATCAGGAAGGTTAATCTTCTTCATTCGGAAATCAACAACTTCAACACCTAAATCAGCCATCGCACTTTCTGCCGTTCCAGACAAAACGTTTTCCATAATCTTATCGCGTTCGCCATCAACTTCTAGTGCTTCTGCAGCCGCTACCGTTGTGACAACTTCGCTATCAGCAGAGTCTGGCAGGATGTCCTTATTACGAGGGCCTGACACGATCTGCTTAATTTCACGGGAACCAATTTCAGAACGAAGAACATCTGTCACTTTACGCTCAAGAAGTGCTTCTGCCGTCATGATATTGCCGCCGCCAGTACTCAGATAAAAACGTCCAAAATCAGCAATACGCCATTTTGCGTAGGTATCAATTAGAACGTCTTTTTTCTCTGATGTTACGAAACGGTCAGAACGACCATCCATCGTTTGAATACGAGCATCAAGTACTTTTACGCGATCAAACAGTGGCAGTTTAAAGTGCAGGCCTGGTTCATAGATTCGTGATACGCCGTTGTCGTCGAGAACTCGACCAAAACGAATTACCATGCCACGCTCGCCTTCTTGAATCACAAACAGTGACATCAATAGAAGGGCAATCGTCACAACTAATACAGGGATCATTAATTTACGCATTATTAGTATCTCCCTTGGCGTGAACTGTCTGAACGAGTTTGAGTGCTAGACTTTGGATCAGCTTGAGTTTCTAACTCAATTTGATCGTAAGTTGATGATGCTTTTGCAGGGCGAGTGCCCGACTGAGAACCACCTTGTGCGCCTAGCTTATCAATTGGTAGGTATAGCAAGTTACCGCTTGATTCAGAATCAATCAGGACTTTCGATGTGCTTGAGTACACTTTTTCCATTGTATCAAGATACATACGGTTACGTGTTACTTCAGGAGCTGCTTGGTATTCAGGTAGCAGTTTCTCGAACTGAGCCACTTGACCTAGAGCACCATTAACTGTGCGCTCTGAGTAACCCACCGCTTCTTTCTTCAAACGCTCAGCACGACCTGTTGCTTTTGGAAGAATGTCATTTCGGTAAGCTTCAGCTTCACGCTCGAAACGCTCTTCATCCTCACGAGCCGCGATAGCATCATCAAATGCATCTTTCACTTGCTCTGGTGGACGTGCTGACTGGAAGTTCACGTCAACAATAAGAATACCCATATCGTAGCTATCGATAATGCGGTTTAGTGTTTCTTGAGTACTTTGACGAATCTGCTGACGACCACTTGTTAGGATACTATCCATTAGTGAGTCACCAATTACTGCACGAAGCGCAGAATCGGTTGCTTGGCGTAAACTGTCGTCTGCATTCGTTACACGATACAAGTACTTGTATGGGTCAGAAACACGGTATTGAACACCCATTTCAACGGTCACAACGTTTTCATCTTTCGTTAGCATCGTGCCAGCAGCACGTAGAGAACGAATCGCTTGAACGTTGACTAGTTGCTCATCTTTGATTTCATCGATGAAGCGTGGGTGCCAGTTAAGACCAGGCTCTTCGATACGGTCGAACTGACCTAATCGAAGTACTACTGCTCTTTCTGCTTCGCCAACGGTGTAGAAACCAGCGAAGAACCAGATAGCAATCGCAATGACAGCAATGACACCAAAGCCAATCGCACCGCCACCACCGATAGATGGTCCGTTACCGTTGCCACCTTTTTTACCAAACTTGCCACCTAACTTTTGACTTAGTTTACTAAACACTTCGTCTAAGTCTGGCGGTCCTTGATCTCGGCCGCCGCGATTATTGTTCTTACCCCAAGGGTCATTATCGCGGCCGTTATTATCGCCGTTGTTGTTATTTCCAGGCTCATTCCACGCCATTAGAAAGCTCCATCATTTGATATGACGTTATACTGTAGCAGTCTCTTTGGTAACGATAAAGTCACCTAAGAGCGCCCCTTCTCTTTTTTCAAGTTTAGACCAATCTATTTGTTGCATTCGGATATCTATCAACAAGTTACCATTTTCATCATACTCTTCCTGTTGAATACATTTCATCTCGAAGAATAAGCTGCGAATACGGCCCTGATGTTGATGTGGAATACACAACCGGAATTGAACCATCTGGCTAGCTAAACGCTCAGTTAAAGCTTCAAACAGCAGTTCAATGCCTTCTCCTTCCATTGCAGAAACCCAAACAGCGCGAGGTGCGCCCTCTTCGTCTCTTTCAATTCGAGGTTTTTGGTCTTCCATGCAGTCAATTTTGTTCATGACTACAAGGGTTGGCACTTCATGAGCATCGATTTCTTCTAATACTTCATGAACAGCCTGAATGTTCTCACGAAAACGGTCATCACTGGCATCAACAACATGTAACAAAATGTCAGCTTCCTGCGTCTCTTGTAATGTTGCCTTGAACGCAGCGACCAAGTCGTGTGGTAGATGACGGATAAAACCTACGGTATCTGCGAGAATTGCAGGCCCGACATCTGCCAAATCAATCTTACGCAGTGTTGGGTCTAGGGTTGCAAACAGTTGGTCTGCCGCATAAACACCAGCACTTGTGATGCGATTGAAAAGTGTTGATTTCCCTGCGTTGGTATAACCAACCAAAGAAATTGTTGGGATTTCAGCTCGATTACGAGCACGTCGTCCTTGTTCACGCTGCTTAGCGACTTTCGCTAAACGACGCAGTATTGCCTTTATACGGTCACGCAACAAACGGCGATCGGTTTCCAGTTGAGTTTCACCTGGACCACGAAGACCAATACCACCTTTCTGCCTTTCAAGGTGAGTCCAACCACGAATCAATCGGGTAGAGATATGACGAAGCTGAGCGAGCTCAACTTGTAGCTTACCTTCATGAGTTCGCGCACGTTGTGCAAAGATATCTAAGATCAAACCCGTGCGATCAATCACACGACATTTACACAATTGCTCGAGATTTCGCTCTTGGGCAGGAGAGAGAGAGTGGTTAAAAATCACAATTTCAGCACCGGTTAGCTGAACAGCTTGTGCGATTTCTAGGGCTTTACCTTCTCCAACGTAGTATTTAGGGAGTGGGGATTGTCGGCTACCAGTAATCACTTGTAGCGTTTCTACCCCCGCAGAGGAGACCAGCATTTCACATTCGCTTAGGTCTTCCCATTCTCCCTCTTGCGTGAAGTTGATATGAACAAGTACGGCTCGCTCGCCGGATTCATAACGGTCAAACAAGCAACCAACTCCTTATTACAGCGCAAGCTGTATCAATTGAACGATTAATCTTCAGTCTTCTCTGGACGATCAGATGGCGTGCGTTGCTCGCCGCTGTGGTGACTAACTGCGCGAGCAGGTACCACAGTAGAAATCGCATGCTTGTAAACCATTTGGTTTACTGTGTTCTTCAATAAGATCACGAATTGATCGAAAGACTCGATCTGACCTTGCAGCTTAATGCCGTTAACAAGATAGATAGAGACTGGAATGCGCTCACGACGGAGTGCATTTAGGAATGGGTCTTGTAGCGATTGCCCCTTAGCCATTTTATTTTCCTTATTTGTATTTTGTTGTAATTATTTAGCTAGTGGTGCACAAAAAGGTGCGGCCTTTGCATCTGAGCTAAATGAATAAAAAAACTCCGTTGTTATTGAAAGGCTGTGATTTTTTAAAAGCCTCAATAACGGATCCTTTCCAGAGTATATTCACGCAAAAGCGATCACATTATACACAGCAATACTAATCAGATGCTATTGCATCTGAAAGAGTTTCTAACGCTTGATCAATGTTTTCGCTATCTAACCAAGTTAAATCATCCCAACTGCGCAACCAGGTGATTTGTCGCTTGGCCAACTGACGGGTTGCACAGACACCACGGAAAACCGCTTCGTCTAAATCACAATTACCGTCTAAATAATCCCACATCTGCCTATAACCAACGCATCGGATCGATGGCAGTTCAGGATGAAGATCTTCTCTGGCGTACAACGCCTTCATTTCCTCTTCAAATCCCGCTTCGATCATCTTCTCGAAACGCAGCTCAATGCGGCGATGGAGTTCTTTCCTTTCCTTGGGAGCTATTGCAAATTGTTTTACACGAAATGGCAGGCTATCGCCTTTCGTTTGAGTTAGCTCTGTTAATGTTTTACCCGAAATTCGGTAAACTTCCAATGCCCTTGAAAGCCTTTGTGGATCATTTGGGTGTATTCTTTCAGCGGATACGGGATCAATCTCTCTTAATTGATCGTGCAATGCCTGCCAACCTTGTTCGATAGATTCCGCTTCAATCTGCTTACGAATCTCTTGATCCGCTGCTGGTAATGGCGATAAACCTTCCAACAATGCTTTGTAGTAAAGCATTGTGCCACCAACAAGTAGCGGAATTTTGCCTTCCGCTACAATCTTATTCATTTCATTGATCGCATCACGACGAAAATCTGCCGCAGAATACGCTTCGCTTGGATCCAGAATATCAATCAAGCGATGAGGCGCGAGCGCAAGCTCTTCCGCATCCGGTTTAGCGGTACCAATATCCATGTCTTTGTAGATAAGTGCCGAATCGACGCTGATGATCTCTACTGGGTATTTCTGACGTAAGCGGATAGCTAAATCTGTTTTTCCTGATGCCGTTGGGCCCATTAAAAACAACGCTAAAGGTAATTTTTCAGTCATGATATTTTGTATTTGCTTCTCTGTTTTAGCGCTTTTTAGCAAAGGGCTTTGTGTCGCGACGTATTCAGCTAAAAAGACAAATGTCGTCGCGAAAAAGTTAAACCGTAAACGCGGCTATAGTCGCTGAAAAGTCGATAGGATTAACAAACTCTGGATCATCTAATGGAAGTAGACCATGCCAAAGTTGTTCAAGTTCCCCAACTAGTTGAACCGCTTCAGATAAAGTGTAGTCGCTTTTTACTTGTGCCGTTTGAATCCCGATCCAGTTAACCAATGATGGCAACAGGTCGTTGGAAACATTAGCCGTGTGATTATCAGCAATCTGAGCGTTTAATGAAGCCGCGTAAGATAACAGATCTGGGATCAAAATTTGTAAGTTTTGCTGCCTTAAAGGAGAAGGCACGCCCATCACCATTACCGCCTCACTGTTTCGCGCCTTAAGCTCAATCCCCAGTAATGCCAATGTTTGGCTCAGCGTCTTCGCAACTTCGACAAGTTCACTACCCAGCTTAATCGATAAGGGCACCAATAGTGGCTGGCTTTTTAACGCGCCACCTCGAGTATCAAGCTGACCAACAACACGCAATAATTCAGCCTTAGCCAAAGAAACCAACACACTGCCGTTCTTATTACCCATCACCAGATACTGACGTTCCACTACCGAGACGGCTTTGCCTAAGTCCGTCACAGGTACTCTTGGCTTTGAATGAACAGGATTCTGTTGAGCAGGCTTAGCTTCTTTATTTTCTATATTTTCTATGTTGTCTCTGGTTTCTACTGGTGCCACATGCTCTTGAGGATATGAAGTCTGTACAACCTGCTCATCAAAGTCTGGCGTTTTTAAAAGCTCTTTATAAGCCTTAACTTCGCGCTTTGAGGGCGCTGGCTCAGCATGATGTTGGTGTGGTTCTTTTTCTTTCTTCGGTGCAGGTCGAGACTCAATCCACTCTTGGCGAGGAGAGCCGGTAAAACGGCTTTCACTAGCAGACGAGCTTCGGCCAGCAGATGAAATTGAGCTGGTTGATGAACTTGAGCTGGTTGATGAGCTTGGGCTAGTTGATGAAATATAGTGTCGCCCGCCGTCATTAACGCTGTGTTGAGGCTTATCATGAACCTGCTCAGATTCGGCTTTTCTCGGGTAGGAAGGTGTTTGCTCAATGGCGTGTCGCTCCCTCTCCGAAACTTGGGTTTGATCAGCATTACTAGGTAGCGTGTTTTCTGGCTCAGTAAAACTTGCAACACCATCAACTACAGAGCTCGTACTATCTTGCTGATGATGAATCACTTCTGATTGATGAAAAGCTGATTGATTGATTGGCGCAGCATCGATCTGCTTACTCTGTGCTAAGCCATCACTCAATGCTTGGTAAATAAAGTCATGCACAAGGCGCGCTTGATGGAAACGCACTTCATGTTTAGCAGGGTGAACATTCACATCAACTTGATGTGGGTCGAGTTCAATGAACAGCACATACGTTGCGAATTGATCTGGACGCAGGCTAGTTTCATAGCTCTGGCGAATTGCGTGATTGATCAGTTTGTCACGCATCATACGGCCATTCACATAGCAGTATTGCAGATCGCTTTGTTGTCTTGCTCCTTCTGGCGTGGTGATCCAGCCATGAAGTTTTAGGCCTTGATGCTCAAGCTCGATCTTAAGCATATGGCGCACAAAAGGGTTGCCACATACCGCAGCGATGCGCTTTTCTGCTTGAACTTGTGTTTTAGCTGCGCGGTACTGACGAATCATTTTGCCGTTATGACGAAGGTTGATCGTCACATCAAAGCGACTCAATGCAATACGTTTAAGCAACTCATCAATATGCGTGAATTCGGTTTTCTCGGTGCGTAAGAACTTGCGGCGTGCTGGTGTGTTGAAGAACAGATCCAACACCTCAACCGAGGTACCAATTGGATGCGCTGCAGGCTGCAGTTTCACCTGCATATCACGGCCTTCACTGTGTGCCGCCCAAGCTTGATCTTGAGTAGCAGGGCGTGAAGTCATGGTTAAGCGCGCAACTGAACTAATACTCGCCAGCGCTTCACCACGGAAACCGAGGCTGACGATCGCCTCAAGGTCGTCAAGAGTATGGATCTTAGAAGTAGCATGACGGCTCAACGCTAAGGCAAGCTCATCTTTGACGATGCCCTTACCGTTGTCACGAACGCGGATCATCTTAGCGCCACCTTTCTCGATATCAATATCGATACGCGTCGCACCTGAGTCCAAACTGTTCTCAACCAACTCTTTCACAACAGAAGCTGGTCTTTCTACCACTTCACCCGCTGCGATTTGGTTCGCTAACCGAGCTGGCAGTATTTTGATCGTCATATAGCTACCTTACTGCCACTTATAGAAGTACTTCTCGCGTTAAAGATTACTTCTATGTTCTAAACATGACTTAAATATTGGCTCAACTACTTATGTGGAATAATGAGCACTTGGCCAATGGCTAATTCATCAGAGCGCAATTTGTTCGCTTGGCGAATACTGTTAACGCTCACGCCGTATTTCGAAGCTATCTTGCCAAGATAATCGCCTCTTGCGACTTTGTGTTTGCGCAGAGGGACATCTTTCACTTCAACTGTAATACGTAACTTTTGGCCTACTCTCACAGTCTCTGATTTCAAGCGGTTCTCACGTTTGATATCAGCCACCGAAACTTTATAACGGCTGGCTATCTTGCCTAGATACTCTCCAGACTTAACCGTGTGAGTTATGGTCTTAGTTCTAACAGCACTGCTTGATGATGAGCTTGAAGCGCTGCCTGGAATCTTAAGTACTTGGCCAATCGCTAAGCTGCTCGATTTCAGGTTGTTGAATTTCATCAAGGCCTGTGTCGACGTGCCATATTTATTCGCAATAACAGATAGAGACTCACCACGAGAGACTTTATGTTGGCTCACGCTACCCGTTGATGACGTCGCGTTAGACAAGATAATCCCTTCAGGCGGGTTAGCCTTCAAATACTTAACGACCGCTTTAGTCACTGCTCGTGCCAATTTATCTTGATGCGAGCGTTGGAAAAGCAGCTTCTCTTCCGTCGGATTCGAAATAAAGCCCGTCTCTACCAATACAGATGGGATCTGTGGTGAACGTAATACCGCCAAACTGGTGTTAATCGGCTTACTGTTATGCAGTTTCGCAACCTTACCCATTTCAGACAGAATCGCCGTTGCCAGCTTGTAGCCCTCTTTTTGAGAGTGGCTAAACTGCAAATCAAGCAAGGTTTGATTTACGTTCTTATCATCAATATTGCCAGTAAAAGCAGCACCGCTACCACCAAGTAGCTCTGACTGTTTCTCTTTATTCTCAATCCAGCGTGAGATCTCGGTATTCGCACGTCGAGTATTCAGCACAAACACCGAGCCACCTCTTGGTTGAGGAGTGGTAAATGCATCGGCGTGAATAGAGATCAACAGGTGAGCTTCATTCTCTCGAGCAATCGCAACACGTCGATTCAAGTTCACAAAGTAGTCAGCATTACGCGTTAAACGCGTTTTGATTCCCGGTACGGCATTTAATTGTGCAGCCAGCTTGCGGGAGATACTCAGCGTCGCATTCTTCTCATATTTACGAGATGGACCGATTGAGCCAGGATCTTCACCACCGTGGCCAGGGTCAATCACGATCAAAATGTCTTTCTGACGTTTAACCTGATTAATGTTCTTGCTAACCGTTGGTTTACTTGGCTTCGATGTCGCTTTACTTGCCGCACCATGAGGAAAGTCGATCACCAAACGGTGTCCATACTGACCACCCGGAGTCGGGCTCAGTTTGAACAACTCTGCTTTAGACGACTTCTTTAACTCAAAAACCAAGCGATAGGTGTTTTTGTCTGGCGGTGAACTCTTACGAATCTTAGATAGAACAGGGCTATCTTTCACCACGACCGGTAGCTTAGTTGCAAGGTTGGTATTTTTTAAATCGACCACTAAACGACTCGGGCTACTCAGTGTGAAATAGCTAAAATCCGCTTCTGATTTTAAGTCGATAACCACACGAGTTTCTTCTGGAGAAGGCCAAACCCTTAAACTTTTCAGTGAGTTTGCAGAAACAAGTGAAGAAAACAGTATAGAAAAAACAGCAGCCATCATGGCCACTGCTGAAATAAGGCGTTTAGAAATCAACATAACTCCAACTGACTAAGTAAGCGCTGTCCGTATTCACTATTAGCGGTTAAAGAAACAATACGGTGATCGTCTTGGTAACGAATATCAATATCCAAATCAGCTTCTGGTAGCATCCCATAGCCTTTCTCAGGCCATTCAACCAAACAGATAGCATCTGGAGTAAAGTAGTCACGAATTCCCATGAACTCTAACTCTTCAGGATCGGCTAGGCGATAAAGGTCAAAGTGGTACACCTGCCAATCGGCAAGTTGATAAGGTTCAACTAGAGTATACGTTGGGCTCTTTACATTTCCTTGATGGCCAAGTGCTTTTACAAAGCCACGACTGAAGGTCGTTTTACCTGCGCCAAGATCACCATGCAGATAAATAGTCGTCTGCTGTGAGCAAAGATTAGAAAGCTCCGTTCCTAATTGAATCGTTGCTTGTTCATCTTTCAAAGTAAATTGTTTCGTGCTCATGAATACGTTCTCTAAAAATCGATCGTTGACTATATAAAAATCAAAAGAACAAGAATAGTAAACCGTGATGCTTTTGGGAGACAAGCACTCAAGTGTAAGTTCTATGAAAAATACTGCTCAAAACACGTCTGTTCTGGTCAACACCACTAAGATCCGTTAAGATCCGCCCCCATTTTTGCCTAACCGAATTTTAATCGATAAGTATGAAGCCATGAATCTAGACCATCTTGCTGAAAAAATTAAAATTTGGGGAAAAGAGTTAGGCTTTCAAAAAGTTGGCATCTGCGATGTTGATTTAAGCGAACACGAAGCCCCTCTTCAAGCATGGCTAGATGCGGGTCACCACGGCGAAATGGATTGGATGGCTCGACATGGGATGATGCGTGCACGTCCTGATGAACTTCACCCAGGCACAATTCGAGTGATCAGCGCTCGAATGAATTACCTACCACCAGAAGCTCAGTTCGCCTCTAACCTAAGCGATACCACTCAAGGCTACATCAGCCGTTATTCTTTAGGCCGCGACTATCACAAATTGTTCCGTAACCAGTTGAAAAAGCTGGGACAAAGAATTGAAAAAGAGGTCGAAGGTTTAGACTCACGCCCTTTCGTCGATTCAGCACCTATTTTGGAAAGACCGCTCGCTCAAAAAGCAGGGTTGGGCTGGACAGGTAAACACTCATTAATTCTTGATAAAGACGCGGGCTCTTGGTTCTTTCTAGGGGAGCTGTTAGTTAACATCCCTCTTCCAGTCGATGAACCCAGTGTCGATGAGTGTGGTAAATGCACCGCATGTATCACTTCTTGCCCAACAGGTGCCATTATTGATGATGGCGTGGTGGATGCGCGCAAATGTATCTCGTACTTAACCATTGAATATGATGGTGTGATCCCTGAAGAGTATAGAGAAGCGATTGGTAACCGTATCTACGGCTGCGACGATTGTCAGTTAGTTTGCCCATGGAACCGTCATGCCGAACTCACAGAACAAACCGACTTTCACCGCAGAGAAGATTTCCAAGAAGCCGATCTGGTTGCACTTTCAGGTTGGGATGAAGCAACCTTCCTAAAGAAAATGGAAGGCTCCGCAATAAGACGTATCGGCCACACCCAATGGTTGCGCAATATCTTTGTTGCGATGGGCAATGCACCATTTCAACAACGCATTGTTGAAACACTGGAATCTCATCAAGGCAAAAACGAAATGCTAGATGTCCATATTGAGTGGGCTTTAGAAAAACAACTACAGCAATTACCTAGTGCCATTGAGGTGCCAAAAGGTAACAGTAAAGTCGCGACTAAAAAGCACCGACTAATACGTATTGTAGAAAAAGGACTGCCAAGAGACGCTTAACGCTTTATATACCAATGTATGGCAAGCGAGCCCCCACTAACAGTCCAATATTTAAGACAACTCGTTGCACATAATTTTAGAACAATGTTTGACCTTGTTCTCAATTCTAGCAATGTGGAAAAAATTCAGAACTCTCGTAAACTTCCGACACTCGCACAAAGTTAAACACAGTACCGATAAATGATTAAGATCAAAAAACAACAAGTTAACGATCTTTTATCAAACCTAAGACAAGCATCCAACTTGATAAAAAACAACAAGTTACGATCGGCGCAATTCATCTAATATATTGAAAACAAGAAAGATCTTTTAGGGATAGGTAAAGAATTAAGCCTGAAATAACTTTATCAACCAAGTTATCCACACCTAACATTTTGTGGATAAGTCTGTTTATAGATATGAAAAACCTCAAGTATCTGCTTCAGAGACCTGATGTTTACTAGCATTCCAGTTGCTAAGAAAAATTTAAGACAAAAAAATATCCACCATGATGGAGGATTATTTGCTTTTTGGGGGGATTATGCTTCGCAGCATTAAAGAAAGAGTGTGACCTTTAAGGTCGCCTTTAAACTCTGTGATCTAAAGAAAAACACGGTGGTTTAAAGAGTCTTAATAGCTTTTTAGAAGAAAGCTGGAGCGATACATCGGGTTCGAACCGATGACCTCAACCTTGGCAAGGTTGCGCTC
>NZ_JBGONY010000039.1:0-47745 GCF_041439375.1 Vibrio crassostreae
ATAATCACCCATACTGGCCGTTTCTATCTGAGATCCAATTAGGAAACAAAGCCCCTAGATGGTCAAATACAGTGAGTTGCGATGCAGCGAAAATAGAAAATGAACACAATGAAAGTACAAACAACAGTGCAGTTCTCATTTTAAACTCCGTTTTAAAAAGGTCACTAACCTGAGTTTAGTCCATATTGGCCATTTGACTTGCTTAGACATTGCCTTATTTTTGATTCGTACAACTCAACCCTGACTAAATAACATTTCACCTTATAATCCAGCGCGAACACAACCTTTGCTCCTTCCCAGATAATCATTCGCTCACGTTTATCTAGTAGAAATCTCTGCTTTTTAAACACCTTGAGTAATCCAATCCAGCCACTGAATACGTAGTGACCAATAAAAATGAGTCAGCAAGTAGCGAGAATGCCTGTCGCTGCATAACCTTTAATCGAACGTAAGCAGTTTTAAGAGCCTGTTTATCTGGTATCTGTCGCTTCATATTACGCCAGCCGATATCGAGCGTCGCTCTTAGAAAGCTAACTCACTTCATAATCAAGGGAATCGATAATGAGTTTATACAAGCGAAAATTTAACCCCATGACGACACTTTCTACCTTAGTAATGACGCTGGTCATGTTTCCTGTTTCTGCTGAAGTTGATCAAGAGCAATTCGAATTGGGTAAGCAAAAAGCCAAAGTGTGTATGACCTGTCATGGCGTTGATGGTATTTCTACACAAGACCCTTACCCCAACCTTCGCGGCCAAAAAGTGGGTTACCTAATCTCTTCACTGAAAGATTACCAGACTCGAGAAAGAACCAGTGGTTTAGCGATTCTCATGCAGCAACAAGCCGACACGCTCTCAGACCAAGATATCCGCGACATTTCCTATTTCTATTCAATGCTTGGTAACGATTCGAGCGAAATCGGCGATTCAAATTAAGTCAGCGGTTCAAACCCCCTAGGCAAGGAGCCTTGTTATGGAACAAGTGACAACGCAATACAGCATTAAGGTCGTGAAGTACTTCATCGTCGCATCCTTAGTGTGGGCGATTGTAGGTATGATCATCGGCGTGATTCTCGCCGCGCAATTATATTGGCCAGTCTTAAACTTTGATTCTCAATACTTCCAATTTGGTCGACTGCGTCCGCTACATACATCAGGAGTGATTTACGGCTTCGTCGTGAATATCTTGATGGGGACCTCATTGTACATTGCCCAACGAACGGGCCATTGTGACTTGTTCAATAAAAGCCTTTCATGGATGGTATTTTGGGGCTGGCAATTCATCCTGTTGCTTGCAGTCATTTCCTTACCCGCAGGCCACACTACTTCAAAAGAGTATGCGGAGCTTGAATGGCCAATCGACTTAATGATTGTGCTGGTTTGGGTGCTTTATGCGGTGTTGTTCTTTGGCACCCTTGCTAAGCGGAAGGTCAGCCATATCTTTGTGGCAAACTGGTTCTTTGCTGCTTTCATTATCGTCGTTGCCATGATTTTCATCGTCAACAACCTCGCGATACCAGTGTTGGCGATGAAGTCCTACTCTGTATTTGCTGGGGCTCAAGATGCAATTGTTCAGTGGTGGTGGGGACATAATGCCGTCGGTTTCTTACTGACCGCTGGTGTGATTGGTATGAATTACTATTTCATACCCAAAGCGGCGGATCGACCTATCTATTCGTACCGTTTGTCTGTGATCCATTTCTGGGGCTTGGTTGGCTTCTACACATGGGCCGGAACGCACCATTTAGTTTATTCTTCCGTTCCTATATGGATTCAGAACATCGGTATCGTGATGTCATTAATCCTATGGCTCCCTTCTTGGGCCGGTGCGTTCAATAGCGCAATGACCCTTTTACAAAACAAGGAAAAGCTGAAATCCGACTACATTCTTTTATTCTTTTTCTCAGCGATTCTTTACTACTGTTTGGCGACATTCGAAGGTCCACTGCTTGCCATTCGTTGGTTCAACATGGTGGCACACAACACCGAGTGGATCATAGGACACGTACATTCCGCAGCTCTTGGATGGGTTGGGATGTCAGGGATAGCGGTTTTTTACTATTTCATTCCACGCTTATGGGGCCAAACCGACCTTTGGTCGCGACGACTGATTAAATGGCACTTTTGGCTCGCTCATGCTGGCGTCGCCATCTATGCAATAGCACTTTGGATCGCAGGCATCGGTGAGGGTTATATGTGGCTCGCTCAAAATGAAAATGGCGAACTGATTTACAGTTTTGTAGAAGCTATGGACTTTAAAGCACCTTGGCTATTCATGCGTTTCTTTGGCGGTGCGCTGTTTGTACTTGGATTGTTCTTAATGGCATTCAACTTGTACAAAACGGTTCGTATGCCAACCGTACATGACGCTAAACACACCGTTAATGAGGGGGCTTAAATGATGAGTAAAGACTTTACACATTCAATCGTCATTTTAATTTTGACCACCGTTGTTGTCGCCTCCTTCTCTTTATTAGTTTGGGTAGTACCAAGCATTGTCCGTGGAGACGATATTGCCAAAGGCAGTTTAGCGATGCCGCTCACACCTATTGAGTTAGCAGGCCGAGACATCTACATCAGTGAAGGCTGCCATGTTTGTCACACACAAATGGTTCGCCCTCTTGAGCCAGAAGTGAAACGAAATGGTCGCCCGAACCAAGAAGCAGACGATATCTATGAGTTTCCTAACTTGTGGGGCTCTAAACGTACTGGCCCAGACCTCACTAACTTAGGTAGAAAGTATTCTGACCAATGGCATGTTATTCACTTAATTGATCCTCGAAAAGTCGTACCGACATCGATCATGCCCTCTTACCCGTGGCTGTTTGAGCAGACTCTGACTGGCGATGATATCAGCGCCAAAATGGAAGTGTTACGTACCTTAGGAGTGCCTTATACCGATCAAGAAATTGGTGAAGCCCGTTTGCAAGTAAGAGGCAAAACCAAAGGTGAAGCGCTGATTCGCTATTTACAAAGCCTGGGTAAAGATACGTCACAGGAGGTATCACAATGAGCACATTCTGGAATCTATGGGCGGTACTCTTAACCTTAATATTCTTTGTTCTGATGGTGTCTGTTGTCGTTAAATACTGGCGTAGCAATCACAAGGCCGATCACGACCACACCATTGGCACCTTTGATGGCATTGAAGAGAAAGACGCACCACCACCTAAACTGCTGTTTGTCAGTTATGCGGTCGCGTTCTTACTCTCAGCCGGTTACTTGGTGCTATACCCGGGGCTTGGTGAATGGGAAGGCTTGGTCGATTGGGAGCAGAGCGACGATAAGCTCAGTTCACCATCTACCACTCTCAATGAGCAATTTTCACAAACCAGTGACACCACGTTAGAAGGATTAGCTGCGGTCCCAGAGATTGTGAACAGCGGTAGGATTCTGTTCCAAACTCACTGCGCCGCTTGTCACCGAGATAATGCTCAGGGACAAAAGCACTTTCCCAATCTGATAGACCAAGAATGGCTTTATGGTGGCAGTGATGAAGCTGTGATTCATTCGATAGCTAAAGGTCGGAACGGTGCTATGCCGGGTTGGAGTGAAATCATGCGCCCAGATGAGGTGGCAAAAGTCTCCTACTATCTAGCCTCTCTCAACCAACGTCATACCGATGTGCCGGAGATTAAAGTCGAGCTCGGTAAAACCTTGTTCGTCAAATACTGTTCGTCTTGTCATGCCGATGGTGCTGTCGCTAATCCAGCGATTGGCGTACCTGATCTTTCCGATGATATCTGGCTTCACGGCGGAAGTATTGAAGAGATTCAGCACACCATCAATTACGGTTTGAACAACCTAATGCCTGCGTTTGATAAGCAGCTCACCGAGAACGAAATACTCGCGCTTGGGGCTTATATACGACACGCTGGTGAAGTAGAGCAACAAAGGCTCGCGAGTTTGAAAGCATCATCTGTTGAGCGCGGAGAATATCTCGCTTATGCCGGTGACTGTGTGGCTTGTCATAGTGCAGAAGGTGGAGAACCCTTTGCTGGCGGCCTGCCCTTTGTTACCCCTTTCGGCACCGTGTATTCAACCAACATAACGCCACACACCACCGAAGGTATTGGGACTTATGACTTCGATGATTTCCGAGCCGCGTTAGTTGCAGGTAAAGGTAAGAATGGTTACCTGTACCCTGCAATGCCTTACACCTCTTATCAATACCTCACCGACCAAGACATGGTTGATTTATGGGAATACATGCAGTCAATCACCGCCGTGCCGCGACGCAATGATGACAACAGCATGATGTTTCCATCCAATATTCGCTTAGGTTTGCTTGGCTGGAACATCGTCTTTATGGATACAGACCCTATTGATTACGAAGTACCAGAGGAACTTAAGGGAGAAATTGATGATGTCGATAAATGGCAACAAGGCAAATATTGGGTCGCAGGTCTTGGTCACTGTTCTGAGTGCCATACCCCACGAAATATTGCCCAAGCTCTAATACCAGAACGTATTTTCCAAGGTAACTTAATTGATGGTTGGAATGCGCCTGATATCACAGCCAATGAGCTCTATATCGATGGTTGGGATGAAGCAATACTCACCGACTTCTTACACACAGGTCATTCAGACAAAGGAACTGCTTTTGCGGGTATGGCTGACGTAGTAAAGAACAGTCTGAGTTTGATGACGCGTGAAGACGTTGAATCGATGTCTTATTACCTTCTCAGCGGAGACGTCAACAACACCATCGCTAGTGACGCAGTACCGTTACAACCTAAAGGGTTTGATGAGGCCGCGTATAACAGAGAAATCTACGCCACATATCGTCAAACCTGTGGGGCGTGTCATGGTGACGATGGTAAAGGTCGCGACCCTATCGCCCCTACTCTGTTGAACAACGGTATCATCATGCACAGCGACCCATTCAACACCATTGCGGTAACTGTTCGCGGTTTACAACCGACCTACCTTGACAAGGATAGAAACTTCATGCCAATGGCAAGCTTTGAAGATGTCCTATCGGATCAGAGACTGGCTGAGTTGATCACCTTCGTCCGATTGTACCTTGGAGACAGGCAAGAACCAGTAACCGCAGAGCATGTTCGAGAGGTAAGAGAAACACTTGAAGCAGCAGGTTATGCGGGCGGATTACACACCACGCCTGAAATGTACGAAAATCGAGATAAGAACATTAACATTCGCTAGGTTCTCGACGTATTCGATTAGCTCAGCAAGTAGCAAGTAGCAAGTAGCAAGTAGCAAGTAGCAAGTAGCAAGTAGCAAGTAAGTTTAAATATTGATTAATAAACCCAAAGGAGACCAGTGCGTCTCCTTTTCTTTTTGCCATAACCCGAGTTTTCGATACCTTGCCGTACAACACAATTGTAACTAACTGATTACACAATTAAGCAGAGCTGCACATAATGCGATCAATCTCGCAGAACAAAGATGACACCAAGTGCATAATATGCAAAATTTTCTAAAGATGTACTAAGGACAGTTATGGATACAACTACACTCATCTACGATACGTTGGAAGGCCTGTCGAGCGCAAAGCCACAGCAACACGCTCAAATCCGCCAAAATCTATATAACCAATTAGATTTATCATTTGAGAAGCAGTTGGCTTTATATTCATCAGTTCTTGGTCCAGCAAGTGCTGGTAGATTGACCGACTTGGATAGTGCAGTGATGTCTGCACGCAAGATTGTTGGCCTAGAAAACAGCTAATCAATCTTCAACCTATCTCTACTTTAACGCTGCCATTGTGCAGCGTTTTTTTATGGACGCGATTTACGATAAGGACGGTTGGTTACGATAAGTGCAATAGGGCCTTTTTTTCAAGTTACTCGCATTCTCATTTGGTTAATCTTATGTTCCATTTTTAACAGGTGTGCAACCTCAATAATGGCGCTAATGTTAGTAGCACGTTAACCACACATCCGATGGAAGAATCATGAGAGTACTAATTGAATATACACAAACAGGCAAATATCGTGACCATGCGTGGGAAGCATTAACGATTCGTTCAAAAGGCGAAATTCAAGCTGTGACTCCCTCTTATGCGGCTCAGCTTATCGAACAGAACCGCGCCAGCTTATCGACCACTGAAAATCAAGATATCGTCATCCAACCTTAATGGCTTCAAGGGCTACCCCTCCTAGTTCCTTAAATCGAATAGTTCGATGACATAAAAAAAACGCTGCACGGATGCAGCGTTTTCTTGTTTCTGGCAGGGAAAAATTAATTATTTTGGCAAGTTTTCTAATGCATCAACCATCGTCATTAACTTATCGACGATTCGTTCGCCATCCACTCTCAAACCATTGTGCTCATACTCGTTGGTAATCCACGCTTTCGAGTTTGGAATATTAGCCAGTGTTTCGCGGCTGTAATCCAGTTCTACGTACATGTCATCTGCGTAAACTGCACACGCCATTGGAACCGTATTCTTACTTAGCTGTTCTGCGTTGTACAAAGTGCCCCAGTCCGACTTTTCAGCCAGCATGTTCGCCGCTTCACGCAGTGGCTTCAGTGTTTCTAATTGGTCGAACATCCATGGATAAACCATTTCGCCAGTAAACCAGAATTCACTGCCCGATTGATAGTTGAAATGCGGATACTGCTCACGCACGCGATGTGCCGACCAGTTAGACGCTGTGCCTTGGCAGTAAATCGATTCATGCAGAATCGCGTAAATAGGGTTTGTTAGGTAGCCCTGCTCTTGCTGCATTTGATTTAGGAAGCTGTAGCTCAGCTGCTTGTTACCGTTCACTTCAACAAACGCACTCTCTAGTGTGAAGTACATAGGAAGGTTTGCTTCACCGCCACCAAGGTTAATACCAATCAATTGGAACTGTTCAACCGTAAACACCTGACCGTTTGGCAGTCTCACGTCGTTGTTAAGCAGGTAATCAGAGATCTCACGACACATAGCTTGCGCTTGTGGGAACTGAGCAAAGAAGGCTCTGTTTTTGTCTTCTACACGCTTGTAGGTCGCACGATACACATCGTCAGCTTCGCGTTCGATAGAAGGTATACCGCCCGTGACATAACAGCACTTTAGGCTTTGTGGGAACAGCGACAAGTAGCTCAATGTGCAGAAGCCACCAAAGCTCTGGCCAATCGTCGACCACTGTTTAACACCGAACTGCTCACGAATCGCTTCCGCGTCACGAACGATGTTATCGGCTCTGAAATGAGTTAGGTATTCAGCTTGCTGCTCTGGAGACAGGTGCGCCAATGTTTCGTGGCTGATCACCGTACTGTTGCCTGTACCACGTTGATCAAGAAGCAGAACACGGTAGTTTTGCAATGCACGCTTTAGCCAACCTGATTGGCCGCTAACACGTGGAGAAGGAAAACCCGGGCCGCCTTGAAAGTAGATCAACCACGGCAGCTCTTGCGCATCTTTAGCGAGATCAACCAGCTCGCGTGCGAAGACTTGGATCTGTTGTCCATCTTTTGCTTGGTAATCGAGTGGCAACTCAAAAGAGTGCTGACGATACAGGGTGGTTCCATCAATAAAGTTAGCTTGCACGCTTCATTCCTTTTTATCTGATTCTAAAGTCATCGGTACGAATAAAAACGGCGCCCATTGGCACCTTTAGTTAGCAAGATACGCATAGTGGCTTGTAAAAGAAACCGTTTGTTTAACATGAATGTGAAGGTGCTACATCTAATCGCTTAATTTACCTTCAACGCGTAACAACTTGTGTCAAAACAGAGAGTTTAAGGTTTGATCTATTGAGAGGAAGAATAAAAAATGCGGCACAAATAAAAAGAGCTTAACGAGGTGAGGATACGTTAAGCTCTTTGGTTTTATCTGTTGTAGATGATGCTTTTAAGTTCAATAAGCTCAGGCTTTATAGGCTCAGTTTCTATAAGCTAAATATCTATAAACTTAGTTTCTATAACTTATAGCTAAGAAGCTTCTAGTTCACCTGCACCTTGAATTGAACGTTGGCTGTTTTCAACAAGGATAGCCGTCGCCGTTTCTTTCAACGCGCCCCACTCTCCATCGTCAACTTCAATGCCTTCATTCCACGCCTTCTCTTGAGTTTTAAAAAGCGCTTCCGATTCAATGTGTGTTTGGTAGCCATCTGACAAACGTTCGATATCGAAATCCTGGACGGAAAGCTCGATGGTCATATTGTGGATATGATCGTCCGATGCCAGAGGCAAATCTGATAAAAACAGTTCTGGTGCAACGCAACCACGGTTGAGCACATACAAAGTGCTCTTAGGGTTGGATCCGTTGTCCCAACGTGCAGTACACGCGATGCCTTTCGCGGCCAGTTTCACAAGCTCGCTATACGCTAGCCAGCGGTTATGACAGTTGTTGAGCTCAATTTTCAACGTCTTCTTGCCGACCATTTTTTCAATCGCGTAATCCATCACCACTGGAAGGTGGCACGCCAAACTTGCCTTGTGCAGATCAACTTCAACCGTGTTATCACTAAGCACTTGAATGTCCACTGGGCAATCGTCTTCTAGCCCAATGAAGTTGCTCGCATTGTTAAAATGACGAACACCATCCAAACCGACCATTTGTAAATCTGCCACCATGTTCGCTATCACATCGGCTTCACCACATGTACGACGCATACCCAGAAAGGCTTTATTGACGGCCGCTACCAGTTCATTGTGAGAAACGATCATAACGATTTACCTCCATGTTGAGCGTTGATGTGTGTAGTAGATTTTTGAGAGTCAGCAAGCTCCGCTTCACTTGGTAAGACTGGGAACACCCATTCGTCCTGATGAATTTCATCAAGCAGTGGTGCACCTTGGAAAAACGTCACTCGTACCCAACGGTCTGAGCGAGGATCAAACTTAGTCGCGCCAAACATCGCAAGCTTGCAACGCAGTAAATGCATTGGTGGCGAATCTTGATGCAGCACATTCATTTGAATGTCGCCCATCGCCTTGTTGCCTAGCGTCCATACACGACGAGCTATCGCACGGTGCTGAGGTTGCTTAACAAGGAACTCAGCTAATGAAAGCTCTGGCGCAAACTGCAATAAAGCATGGTACAAACGGTAAGCTTGACGACCTATATCCAACGGCAGTTCACGCTCTTCACCTAGCTCCTCACCTCGCACTCCAAGCCTTGGCTCTTCTTTGTCTTGAGAGCGATACCAAAACCAGTAGTTGTTCTGTGCTTTGGTAAAATCAGTCGTGATCGCCCAACGGTACTTTTCTTCTAATACAACAAGAAGGTCTTGAATCTTTTTGCCACTAGGAAGCGACAGTGTTTCGCTGCAATTCATATGCTCTTGATGGGCGTCCACTAATTCTGGGTACAATTCCATCAAGCATGAGATAAGGATTTCTTGGGCTTCCATACTCATGTGCTTAGATTGTTCAACTAGCTGCGCCCATGTATCACATTGGCTGACAGACTCTTCTAGCGATTGCTCTGCGTGTTTCAACTCATCCACAGCTTCTTTGTTCAGATCTTGCTGGTTTTCATTGATGGTAACGACTTGTTCTAAATGACAAATCGCTTTTTTAACTAATGTACGTAGTGGTTCAATCAATGCCTTCTCCGTGTGACTAGCTAACACGTCAGCTAATGCATGTTCACGAGTAGTCATCCATTGATCGACAATACTTGGGTGGTTAATCAAATATGGCGCCATGCCTAAACCAGTAGCATTACCCACACCTAGGTAGCGTTGTAAACCTCTGTGCAAGGTAATCGCCTGTTCTCCGCCTTGTTGCTCCGCTAGGTAATGAACCCAATCTAGGCTGAACTCACGCAGCATATAAACCGCACACATTTGCGCACTAAACGACTGATTAAAATCTTCATTTTTCTCTAAGACTTTAAAGTCAGCAATTCCAAATTTTCCATTGCCGTATACCGCTGTCGTTCGCAGGATGTAACCCACTTCAGCCAGCTCTTTTGGTGTTGGTTGAACACCTTTAGCCAAGTGACTAACGATATGTTCAAACACACGTACACTTTTGTTTGCACGCGCTAAAACAAGCACATTGTTAGGATTACGGCCGGCTTCTTGTAGCGGTACATTCGCACGAAGTCTCTCAAGTAGGGTGACATCAACATCACCAAGAACAAGAGCAAACGTTACGTCCCACTTTTCAGCAATTACACGGTCATTTCGTTCGTCGTCTGCAATCTCATCGCAGAAAACAACCAAATGATAAACATGATTTGGCGTCTCTAGCTTATAGATAACATGACCAAATCCTTGAGTGTCTAGTTGCCACTCATGCTTAGTCACTTTCCATTGCTGTTGTGCCATTTTACGAATCAGAGTTCTTACGAAGCTGATGCGTGTTTGGTGCATTGCACCTAGCCTTTCCGGTGCCATGACGACCGTTGCGTCACGTAGTGCTGATTCAGTGTAGGTAGAACGATGTGCATCCATTTTGCTCACCACCTTTGTAGTTATAAGGGTTTTGCTAGCCATTCAGAACCGATCGTTGCCGTCATTTGAAGCATTGTTGCGACAGTATGTTGGTTAGCTTTCACGTTTTTTGAGGCAAGCGAACTCACCCCTTATTATTTGTCCTGACTAGATCGATTGACCTAAATACGTGCCGCCCGGTGTATCTTCACCAGTACGGTTTTTCTGTTCCTTTCGGAATCTTGCATCAGCCTTCTTTCAAAGGCTGATTTGTTCTTATTTAATCAGTTTCTTGTTTTACAGAGCCTTATCTTTAGAGTCCCTGCTCTTTTGCCATCTTGATTGCGATTTGAGGCGCATTCCAAAGTGATGGCAGCAAGATTAAGGACACCGGTACCGCGGTGATAACAATGAACGATTGCAGCGCTGAAATACCGCCGGCTCCTAGGGAAATCAGAATTAACGCTGTTACCCCCATCATCACCCCCCAAAAGGTACGAATAATTGCATTCGGTTCTGTCTCACCACTGATCACCACACTGATGGTGTAAGTCATTGAGTCACCAGTCGTTACGATGAAGATCGTGGTTAAGATCAAGAACAGAATTGAGATAAGCATTGGCATTGGTAGCTGCTGAGTTACCGCCAGTAGCGCACCTGGTAAGTTAAAGCCTTCGAACGCCTTACTTACGCTGCCCGGATCTGCAATCTCAAACGCAAGGCCAGAGCCGCCAACAATTGTGAACCAGAAACAAGTTACAAACGGTGCGATAAGGCTAATGGTTGATACCAATTGGCGAATACTACGACCGCGTGAAATACGAGCGATGAAGATAGCCATCATTGGGCCGTAACCTAAGAACCAACCCCAGAAGAACACTGTCCACCAGCTCAACCAACCTTCGTCACCACGGTATGTTGCCATTGGGATGAAGTTATCAATCATGCTGCCTACACCTTGGATGTAGCCATTGAAGATGAAGTTTGTTGGGCCGAAGATCAGGATGTAGACCATCAATGCCATTGCCAAAATTACGTTGTAACGGCTTAGCATTTGCATTCCGCGGTTAAGACCACTTAATGCCGATAATGTGTATAGAACGATAGCGAACAGGATGATGATCAACTGCGTTGAGAAGCCATCTGGAATATCAAACAGCGCGTTCAGTGCATAACTCACTTGCAAGCCTAGGAAACCGATAGGACCAATGGTGCCCGCCGCTACTGCGACAATACAACATGCATCAATCAGTGCACCGGTGTGGCCTTTCAGTGCTCTTTCGCCTAATACAGGGTAAAGCAGAATACGAGGTTTAAGCGGTAAGCCTTTGTCGTAGTGAAGGTGCATAACCACTATAGACGTTAAGCTACCCACAATAGCCCATGCTAGGAAACCCCAGTGCATGAATGATTGCGATAAAGCATTCACCGCGCCTTGCTGCGCATTTTCTTGCGCGCCATACAATGGTGGTGGGCTAACGTAGTGAGCGATAGGCTCTGCTGCGGCCCAAAATACACCACCGCCTGCAAGTAGCGTACAGAAGATGATAGCCATCCAACGGAAACCATCCATTTCCGGTTTAGCGATGCCGCCTAGGATAACCTTGCCTGTTCGCCCTGCAGCTAAGCCAAGACCAATAAGAAAAGTCAGAAGAAGAAGCATTTGCCAGTAAGGACCAAATACTTTTACAGACCATGCAAAGCCCGCATTTACTAGGCTTGATAACAGCTCGCCATCAAATAGAGCAAGTGCCACGAACAGAGCGATAAAACCGCCGCTGTACCAAAGTGCTGGGTTGGATAGTCCTAATTTGTCTGACGTAGACTCAGACTCGTTTGTGTTGCTTTTTGCATTAATTGCTGTGTGTGCTTGACCCGCATTTAAGCTAGAAGATTTCACGCTATTGGTTAAATCAGACATACTCTGACTCCAGAGGTTTCTTTGCAGCTGTCATTTAAATGATGACTACAAGGGTGTATTTAACACCTGCCCTATTATTTTTTGTGTTGGGCAGGCTAATCCATGTTTGGGTTACCGCGTTGCGAAATAGACCGTTGTTCCTTTTGAATAGTGAAATTGGTGTAAGCAGCACTTGCTCATTGAACGTTTGTTACAAGGCTGCTAATTCGATGATGGCTCGCGAGAAACCATTAACCCTTGGTTTGAGGCTCTAGGCCATCTTTCAAGAAGTTAAACCAGTTTTCTCCCAAGACTTGCCCAGCTTCAGACTCGCTGAAACCATGACGCATCAATCCGTTATATATGTTTTCCATACCCGCACTACCGCAGAACCAAGGCAACGCATCTGGCCAACCTGAGTTGTTCGCAGAGCCTTCGCCATAGTCCATTGCTTTAGACCAACGACCATTTCTCATCCATTCAAGAACGGCTTGAGGTTGGTTTAAGCATAGGTCACTACCAATACCGAGGTGCTCTACGCCGACCATGTCAGCGGTAGTCGCAACCATTTGGCAGAAGTCTTCCAACGTACATTGGCTGCCGTTTGGTAGGTGAAATGGGTATAAGCTGAATCCGATTAAGCCACCGCGTGCAGTTAGGGCTTTAATCACATCATTTGATTTGTTTCGTAGCGCATCATGAGCAAACGTTGGGTTCGCATGGCTGATACAAATAGGACGAGAAGACAAGTCAATCGCCTCAAGCGTTGAACGCTCGGCACTGTGAGACATATCGATGATCATGCCCACTCGGTTCATCTCTTCGATAGCTTGTTTACCAAAGCGAGTAATACCGGTGTCGTTCTTTTCGTAGCAACCCGTTGCCAATAAGCTCTGGTTGTTGTACGTCAGTTGCATGATCAAAAGACCTTGCTTACGCATCACTTCGATAAGACCGATCTCATCGTCGATTGGAGAACAGTTTTGAGCACCAAGGAAAATGCCGACTTTGCCAGTCGCTTTTGCAGCCTCTACATCAGCCATTGAGTGAATCGGCATGATAAGGTCTGCGTTCTGCTCGAATCTTAAGTTCCACTCTGCAAAGCGAGATAAGGTTTCACGAGCTGTCTCGTGGTAAACCGCGGTAGCGTGAACTGCTGTAATGCCGCTCGCCTTTAGTGTTTGGAAATATTCTCTGTTCCAATTGCAGTATTGCAATCCATCTATAACAATCCGTTGCTGGTACATAACCACTCCTATTGAAAGCTCAGTGTTCTAGCTCGGTTTTGAAAACACGCTCAAATAACATGTTTTCAAAAATGGGTTAAATCACTTATATAAGTTCGTTGCTGCTTTGGTTTTAATGTTGGCCTGACTCTGTGAATCAGGCCAATTCGATAGCTGGATAGCTAGGAAGTTAATATCTTCAGCTATCCAATTCTTATTTAGAAAGTGGATTAGTAAGGACGCTGGTAAGCTGTCTTCACTACTGTGTAGAACTCTTTCGCGTATTGACCTTGCTCACGAGGACCGAAGCTAGACTCTTTACGGCCACCAAACGGTACGTGGTAATCCGTGCCTGCTGTTGGTAGGTTCACCATCACACAACCGGTTTGCGCTTGTTGCTTGAACATCGCGCTAGTACGTAGGCTCTGAGTGATGATGCCGCCCGTTAGACCAAAGCGAGTATCGTTGGTTGTCGCGATAGCCTCTTCTAGGTCAGCAACACGAATCACACTTGCCATTGGTGCAAACACTTCTTCTTGGTTCACTTCCCAATCGTTCTTAGTGTTCAAGAACAGCGTTGGAGACATGTAAAAACCTTCGTGTTGCATGCTCAAGCGTTCACCACCAAATGCCAGCTCACCGCCGCTTTGACGTGCTTTCTCAACCCAACCTAGGTTTGCTTCAAGTTGGTTGCCGTCAACAACAGGCCCCATGAACACGCCGTCTTCTAGTGCGTGACCGACTTTCAGTTCGCTCATACGTTTGATCAGTGCTTCAACGTATTGGTCGTGAATGCCATCCATAACCACTAGACGAGAAGATGCTGTACATTTTTGACCCGCACCAGAGAACGAACCTGCGATAGTCGCATCAACAGCTGTTTGGATATCAGCATCATCAGCAACCACAAGTGCGTTCTTACTGCCCATTTCTAGTTGGCAACGAACGAAGTTTGGCGCTGTAGCAGCTGCAACCTTACGACCTGTATCAACAGAACCAGTAAAGCTCACACCGTTCACTTCTTTAGAGTTGATCAGTGCATCACCTACCGTTGAACCGCTACCTAGTACAAGGTTAAACGTACCTGCAGGGATACCTTGGCGGTGGATGATCTCAGTAAGCGCAACCGCACTTGCTGGTGTTAGGTTTGCTGGTTTCCAGATAACGCTGTTACCGAAAGCCAATGCAGGAGCAATTTTCCAAGCAGCCGTTGCTGTCGGGAAGTTCCAAGGAGAGATGATGCCGATAACGCCTACCGCTTCACGAGTCACTTCTACAGAAACGCCTGGGCGTACTGAATCCGCGTTGTCACCAATTTGACGAAGCACTTCAGCCGCAAAGTATTGGAAGAACTGACCAGCACGGTAAATCTCACCACGACCTTCAGGAAAAGGCTTACCTTCTTCACGAGAAAGAAGCGTGCCTAGCTCATCACAACGTGCAATCAACTCATCACCAATCGCTTGAAGCACCGCTTGCTTGCGTTCAATCGGCGTTTTTTCCCACTCTGGTTGAGCGTGCTTCGCCGCTGAAATCGCTTGTTGAACTTGTTCCGCACTTGCTTGTGCAAAGTTACCGATGTTTTCAGAAATATCTGATGGGTTAATGTTCGCAACGGTACTTACACCCGCTTGCCATTCGCCGCCGATGTAAAGTGCATTTTCTGCTTGAACATTCTGTAATTGAGTCATCATTCTGTCCTTGTAACGGTTAGGTTGCGGTTGAGTCTGGCAACCATCTGGTTAATTAATAAACTGTTAATATTCAGGTAATTAATTGCTAAAATAAGTCGTACATTTTGTATCTAAAGTAAACCCGATCGCTTGTATCAATAAACCGCTTTAATTCAAAAGAGTTTTGATCCGCAAATAGCCTTAGTTCACAGTCGAATTATTCAGGTTGAGACGCCGATGCATAAACCACAAACTCGACTAACATCTCTTCTCTTGCTAGCCCTGCAACAACGACTGCTGCACGATTTGGATAAGGTGCGTTGAAGTATTCTCCGTATACGCTGTTTACCGTTTTCAGGTATTCACGGTCAGTCACGTAAATCAGAACCTGCAGCACAGAATCCATCGATTCGCCTGCACACTCCAAGGTATGAACAAGGTTGTTAAAAGTCTGACGCGTTTGCGCTTCAATACCGCCTTCTACTACCGCGCCCGTTTCATCGATTGGAATCTGCGCAGTGTATAGAGTGCCGTTATTAACGATTGCCCACTCTAGTGGTGCTTTTGAAGCAAAAAGAGAGGTTTTTACTGGGTGTTTTTTAGTTTGTGCGTTCACGATTTCATCCAACTTTGTAACAACTATGTTTCAAGATGGTTAAATACTGCACCTTGACGCCTGATAAATCTAACGGTAAATTTTGTGCATTTGATAAATAAAATCTATCACCTTTCAAAAAGTAAGGTATAGCAAGAGCTAGAGAAGGATCAGTGCCATGAGTATTAAGCTACAACAGTTAAAACATTTTGTTTTAGTGGTCGAAGAAGGGGGATTTCGAGCAGCATCTCACCGAGCAAATCGCTCGCAAGCGGCACTTTCTACATCGATAAAAGAGCTGGAAAAAATACTCGGCCAACCTCTGTTTGAAACAGGCAACAAATCGACACTGACGCCTTTTGGAGAAATATGCTTGCCAAAAATCATTCAATTCTTGAATGTTTACAAAGCATTAGACAATGACCTACGCGCAGCGGCGGCTGGACAACAAGGAAGAGTTCGAATAGCAAGCGTGCCTTCGGTAGCCGCAAAACTAATCCCTAGTGTTTTAGGGGCTTTTTGTGAACAGTACCCAAATGTAGAAGTGAGTTTGATTGATGATAATGCGGCAGGTGTAGAAGCAAGATTACTCTCTGGAGAGGTGGATGTTGCCCTCGGTAATAGCTCCCATTTAGAAGAAGAGAACATCGACTTCACGCCTTTGCTTTCTGATCCGATCGGTGTGGTGTGCCTAAAAGACAATCCTATTGCCTCTCAACGGGAAGGAATCGAATGGCAAACATTGTTAAAACAACCCTTCATTCGTAACGGGACTTGTACCCTACTTGACCCAACACCCGCACGCATGCTCAGCGAACAAGCTTTGTATTCAGTAGAGAACATTACCTCGCTGTTTTCGGTGTTAGAGCTCGGAATAGGCGTAACTACGCTACCTAAACTGGCTTTCCCAACCAACGAAACCCGCTTAGTGTGGATTCCATTAATTGACCCGCCCTTGCAACGACAAATTGGTATTTTCAGATTGTCTGATCGTACGATCTCACCACAAGCACAGGCTTTCCATGACTTATGTGTTCAATACCTCAGTTATGAAGAGTAATAAGAGAGCCTAGATTAAGTAAATTAGGCAGCACTTTGCTGCCATTTACTTCCTCAAAACTCGGTGTCTCTTCTCCCAACCATGCTTCTCACACACCCAATCATCACCATCACTCCTATAACATCAACATTTAGGCGCTGAATTTTCACGCTCGCGTACGCAAATAATGACAAAGTGACAACAATATAAAAAATATTCATTTATTGATAAGGAGCGACGTACGTTTAATATCCCAGACAAACGAAACCTTCCATCCTTGCCTCAAACAAGCGTAATCTCTCTCAAACCACACTTGGCAATTCAGCTTACAAATGAGCCTAAGTGTTTGAATAGTCTTAATTGATAAGATCATAAGTTGATAATTTCGCTCGCAGAACCCTTCCCAAAAGTCCCTCTTTTCCATATGGATAAAGCATCTTAAATATTCATGAATAAAGTAATAAAACGATTACTTTCATAAATGAAAAACTCTCATTTCAAAAATGGAATTATTGATATCAATATTTGTCGTTTTGATCACATAATTTTAGGCGTAATTTATATTTTGTCGAAACGATAGCGAATTAGCTTAATTCGTTTAATTTCGTCAGGAGATATAAAACCAGCAAGGGTTTTTCTTTAAAGCAAATCAAGTGTTATTAACAAGTGAAATGTAGTAACAAGTTAAATTTAAACTGTGTTTTATATTAACTTACACTGTTTAACATAAGGTTTTATTATGAGGCTTAATGGGATTAGTAGCGACATCCTTGTTGCCGCTAAAAGAGTTGTTCTCTGCCAAATAGTATTAGCCATCGGTGTAGTTTTATATGAAGTGTTTTTTGGTAATAAAGTAGATATGGAATCATCAGCTTTGGGCATCGTAATTGCGATGTTGCCACCGCTGTTTGGATTTATATATGCAAGCCTAAAGGTGCGTAAGAATCCTAATTATAGTTTACGTGACTTAATGCAAATGAGTCGTGTCGTAAAAATAACATATACGTTTTTAATGTTTATCTTGGCGTTCCAGTTTTTCAAATTGGATAACCCAGTAATATTATATGCGTACATCTTTACTATGGTTGGATACCTCTTAACACCGTTTATTACCGCCTCTAATAGATCGGAGTACGCGTAGTATGGATCAAGTAACTACCGCTCACGAATACATAGAGCATCACTTAACCTTCTTAACTACAGGTGATGGTTTCTGGGCGTTTAACATTGACTCGATGTTGGTATCTTGGATTACAGGTTTACTTTTCATCGGTGCATTTCGGTATGTAGCCACTCGTGGCACTAGCGGCGTTCCAGGTCGTTTTCAATGTTTTATCGAGCTTGTCTTTGACTTCGTCAATAATCTCGTCAAAGAGATTTTTCAAGCGGAAGATAAATTAATAGGACCACTGGCATTAACCACTTTTGTTTGGGTGCTGTTAATGAATGCAGTCGACCTATTACCCATTGATTTAATCCCGGGGTTAACTCGAGCTGTGGGTCTAGAGCACTTTAGAGACCTACCAACGGCAGACGTAAATATACCAATGTCGATGGCACTCGGTGTGTTTATTCTACTGTTAACCTATACATTTAAAAATAAAGGTTTGAAAGGCTTTATCAAAGAGCTAACTACTCAGCCATTTGATAACCCTCTTTTATATCCTGTTAACTTAGTTCTTGAATTAATAACATTAATTTCAAAGCCAATATCACTAGGCTTACGATTATTCGGAAATATGTATGCAGGCGAGATGATATTCATCCTTATTGCACTAATGCCTTGGTGGATGCAGTGGGCACTGAGTGTACCTTGGGCCTTATTCCACATATTAATCGTATTCTTACAAGCATTTATATTTATGGTACTGACCGTTGTTTATTTAGGAATGGCAACAGAAGAACACCACTAATTAATAACTAAAAAATTAACTAACAAATTATTTTCGGAGATACAAATGGATATCGTAAGCGCAGTTTTATATGTAGCAGGTGCATTACTGATCGGTTTAGGTGCAGCAGGTGCAGCATCTGGTATTGGTAACTTAGCAGGTAAATACCTTGAAGGTGTTGCGCGTCAACCAGACCTTACTCCAATGCTTCGTACTCAATTCTTCATCATGATGGGTCTTGTGGATGCAGTACCGATGATCGGTGTTGGTATCGGTCTATACATCATCTTCGCCGTGGCTTAATCAAACCGCTTTGAAAGATCGATTTATACATAATCAAGATTTAGTGAGGAAGGTATGAACTTAAATGCAAGCATGTTTGGACAAGCAATCTCATTCGTGATTTTTGTTTGGCTGTGCATGAAATATGTATGGCCCCCTCTCACCGCGATGTTAGACGAGCGCCAAAAAGAAATCGCTGATGGTTTACGCCACTCAGAGAACGCTGCGAAAGAGCTAGAACTAGCAAAATCAAATGGCGCGCAACTCATCGAAGATGCAAGAAAAGATGTGACTGAACTGGTTGAGCAAGGCCGAAAACGCCGTAACGAAATCATCAGCTTAGCGCAACAAGAAGCCGAGCAAGAAAAGGCACGCATCTTAGAACAAGGTAGAGCTGAGCTAGAAGGCGAACGCCAAAAGATACGCCGTGAACTTCAGGCGGATATGGCAGATGCAGTGATTCAAAGTGCACAGAAACTGATTAGCAAAAACCTAGATTCCGCAACGAACCGAGCGCTAGTTGACCAAATGATTAGCGAACTCTAAGGAGAGGCAATATGTCAGATTACACCAATATTGCTCATCCCTACGCCAAAGCATCGTTTGAATTTGCTTTAGGTGAAAACCAGTTACAAGAGTGGCACTCAATGCTGTCCATTCTTGTGGCTGTCGCGGAAGAAGAAACGATCGCTAGTCAGATTTCTTCAGCTGAAGGGGCTTCTACACACCAAACAGAAGAGCTGGCAAACCTCATCATTCATATTTGCCAAGGACTCGTTGATGACCACGTCATTAATCTTATTAGAGTCTTGGCCGAGAACGGCCGTCTTTCTGTTGTAAGAGACCTGTTTGAATTGTTCTGCGAGCTAAAGGACGAACATGAGCGTGTAGTGCCTGTCACTGTCACCAGTTCTGAAATGCTGACACAAGATCAAGTTACGTCATTAACAGCTGCACTTGAGAAGAAATTAGAGCGTCAGGTTGAAATGAAGCAGGTTATTGATGACACGTTAGTGGGTGGAATGGTCATCAAGGCGGGTGAAACCGTTATCGATGGTTCTTTAAACACATCAATTGACCGATTGGCTCATCAACTTCACGCGAGATAGGTAACAATTATGCAATTAAACTCAAATGAAATCAGCGATCTAATCAAAGAACGCATCTCGAAATTTAATGTGAGCACCGAGGCTCGCAACGAAGGCACTATCGTATCGGTTCGTGATGGCATCATCACAATCAATGGCCTTGCTGATGTTATGCAAGGTGAGATGATTGAGCTACCAGGTGGCAAATACGCACTCGCACTTAACCTCGATACCCATTCAGTAGGTGCGGTGGTTATGGGCCCCTACACTGACCTCTCTGAAGGTATGAAAGTGAAAGGTACAGGTCGTATCTTAGAAGTACCTGTAGGTAACGGACTTCTTGGCCGTGTCGTGAACACATTAGGCGAGCCAATCGATGGCAAAGGCCCAGTGAGTTGTGACCGACTCGACCCTGTAGAAGTGATTGCACCCGGTGTAATCGAACGTAAGTCTGTTGATCAACCTATTCAAACTGGCTACAAAGCGGTTGATACCATGGTGCCAATCGGTCGTGGTCAACGTGAACTTATCATCGGTGACCGTCAGACGGGTAAAACAGCGTTAGCTATCGATGCGATCATCAATCAGAAAGATTCTGGCATCAAATGTGTGTATGTAGCGATTGGCCAAAAAGCCTCCACTATCGCTAACGTGGTTCGTAAACTCGAAGACCACGATGCGCTTAAAAACACCATCGTAGTCGTGGCATCAGCATCAGAGTCTGCAGCGCTTCAATACCTAGCCCCTTATGCGGGTTGCACCATGGGTGAATACTTCCGTGACCGCGGTGAAGATGCACTGATCATCTATGATGACCTATCAAAACAAGCCGTTGCTTACCGTCAAATCTCATTGCTATTGAAACGCCCACCGGGTCGTGAAGCCTTCCCTGGCGACGTATTCTACCTTCACTCACGCCTACTAGAACGTGCAGCACGAGTGAATGCAGAGTATGTAGAGAAGTTCACTAACGGTGAAGTGAAAGGCCAAACAGGCTCATTAACGGCGCTTCCGATCATTGAAACTCAAGCGGGTGACGTATCAGCGTTTGTACCAACCAACGTAATCTCAATCACCGACGGTCAGGTTTTCCTTCAAACCCAATTGTTTAACTCAGGCTTACGTCCTGCAGTAGATCCAGGTATCTCGGTATCTCGTGTGGGTGGTGCGGCGCAATGCAAGATCATCAAGAAACTGTCTGGTGGTATCCGTACTTCATTAGCTCAATACCGTGAGCTAGCGGCATTCGCTCAGTTCTCTTCTGATTTAGATGAGATGACCCGAAAACAACTCGACCATGGTGAGCGTGTAACCGAATTAATGAAACAAAAGCAATACTCTCCTATGTCGGTCGCTGAGCAAGCAACGGTTATTTACGCAGCAGAGAAAGGCTATCTCGCGGGTGTTGAACTAAACAACATAGCCCGTTTTGAAGAAGAGCTGATCGCTTACGCCAAAGGTCAAAACCCAGCATTATTCGACAAAATTAACGCGACTGGCGATTACAACGACAACATCGAGAGTGCTCTTAAAGAGATTCTAGATGGTTTTGTTGGAATGAAAGCTTGGTAAGTGCTCCGGTTTGTTAGCTGGAAATCAAAACAAATAGGAGCAGATTATGGCAAGTACTAAAGAAATTCGCACCAAGATAGCCAGTGTTAGTAACACTCAGAAAATCACCAGTGCAATGGAAATGGTTGCAGCAAGTAAGATGCGCAAAGTTCAAGACAACATGACGCAAACGCGGCCTTACGCCGAGAACATGCGCCAAGTTATCTCTCATGTCGCATCGGGTTCACTGGAGTACCAGCACCCATACCTGCAACAGCGTGAACCAAAGCGTGTTGCTTACATCATTATCTCGTCCGATCGAGGCTTGTGTGGTGGCTTGAACTCAAACTTGTTCAAGAAAGTGTTAGAGGAAATGGAGCAATGGCGCACTAAAGGAGTCGAGGTAGAGACAACCTTAATTGGCTCGAAAGCTATCTCGTTCTTCCAACGCGGCGGCAATGTCATCGCACAAACGTCAGGCCTTGGCGATACACCTAAACTAGAAGACATTTTAGGTACGGTAAATGCGATGTTAGGGCATTACGACGAAGGCAAAATCGATAGCTTGTATCTCGTTTACAACCAATTCGTCAACACCATGGTTCAAGCGCCAACGACGTTACAATTGCTCCCCCACCCTTCAGAAGCTGAGGCTGGTAGTGAGCCTAAAAAAGCGCGTCGTTGGGACTACATCTATGAGCAAGCGCCCAAAGACATACTCTCAGAACTGTTACATCGATACATCGAATCACAAGTGTATCAAGGCATCGTTGAGAATGTAGCCTGTGAGCAAGCAGCCCGAATGGTCGCCATGAAAGCGGCAACCGATAATGCAGGCCAACTGATTGATGATTTGCAGTTGGTATATAACAAAGCGAGACAGGCTGCGATTACCCAAGAGCTGAGTGAAATAGTCTCAGGTGCCCAAGCTGTATAGGGGCAGAAAAGAGTGGGTCAGAACAGAATTTGAGGATTTAAGAATGAGTGTTGGAAAAATAGTTAAAGTAATCGGCGCTGTGGTTGACGTCGAATTCAGCGGCGGCAACAGCCCTCGCGTTTATGATGCATTGAAAGTCACCAGCGACGAAGCAAGCTCGTTAGTATTGGAAGTACAGCAACAACTGGGTAGCAATATCGTTCGTTGTATTGCAATGGGTACTTCAGATGGCTTACGTCGTGGCCTAACGGTTGAAAACACAGGCTCACCAATCACGGTTCCTGTCGGCGAAGAAACATTGGGCCGTATCATGAACGTGCTTGGTCAACCTATCGATGAGTGTGGTGAAATCGGTCAGAAAGAGAACTACGAGATTCACCGTGAAGCCCCTTCTTATGAAGAACAAGCAAACAGCACTGAGCTTCTAGAAACAGGCGTGAAGGTTATCGACCTTATCTGTCCATTTGCTAAGGGTGGTAAAATTGGTCTGTTCGGTGGTGCCGGCGTAGGTAAAACCGTCAACATGATGGAGCTTATCAACAACATCGCTAAAGCTCACTCAGGTCTTTCAGTATTTACCGGTGTTGGTGAACGTACTCGTGAAGGTAATGACTTCTACTACGAGATGAAAGAAGCCGGTGTACTAGACAAAGTAGCCATGGTTTACGGCCAAATGAACGAGCCACCGGGAAACCGTCTACGTGTAGCACTTACAGGCCTAACTATGGCTGAGCGCTTCCGTGATGAAGGTCGTGACGTACTGTTGTTCATTGATAACATTTACCGTTACACACTTGCCGGTACTGAAGTATCAGCTCTGCTAGGTCGTATGCCTTCTGCAGTAGGTTACCAACCAACACTGGCTGAAGAGATGGGTGTGCTTCAAGAGCGTATCACTTCGACTAGACAAGGCTCTATCACGTCTATCCAAGCAGTATACGTACCTGCGGATGACTTGACCGATCCATCGCCAGCAACAACCTTTGCTCACTTAGATGCGACCGTTGTACTGTCTCGTAATATCGCGGCATTGGGCCTCTACCCTGCGATTGATCCATTGGATTCAACCTCTCGCCAGTTAGACCCACTTGTGGTTGGCCAAGAGCACTACGACATTGCACAAAAAGTACAAACAACACTGCAACGCTACAAAGAGCTAAAAGACATCATCGCGATTCTTGGTATGGATGAGCTTTCAACTGAAGACAAACAGACCGTATCTCGCGCTCGTAAGATTGAACGTTTCTTAACTCAGCCTTACCACGTAGCCGAAGTGTTTACCGGTCAGAAAGGTGTCTTTGTACCGCTAAGCGAAACACTAAGAGGCTTTAAAGGTCTGTTAAGCGGTGAGTATGACGATATTCCAGAGCAAGCGTTCTTGTACTGTGGTTCTATCGACGAAGTGCTTAACAAAGCGAAATCACTCTAACAGGTAGGTGCACAATGGCTATCGGAATCACAGATAATACATTTCAACTTAATATTGTAAGTGCGGAAGGTACGCTGTTTTCAGGTCCAGCGTATGCCCTAGCCGTTTCTGGCGCTGATGGTGAACTGGGGATCCGCCCCGGTCACTCCCCGCTTCTCAGTAAGATCAAACCGGGCGTAACCGTGTTTGTCACGGACCCTAAATCAGAAGGCCAAGTGCTTTATGTCTCGGGTGGGATGCTGGAAGTTCAGCCAGATGTGGTAACGGTTTTGGCCGATACTGCCTTGCATGGTAAAGACATTGACCGCGCTCGCGCAGAAGAGGCGAAATATGCGGCTCTAGAGAACATCAACAAGGGCAACATAGACATTAACTTCGCACAAGCTCAGCTTGAATTGGCGAAAGCCGTTGCTCAGCTTCGCGCATCAGAACTGACGTCTTCTCGCACTCGACACTGAGAATAAGCGTTATTGGCCGTTAGCTGTGCTAGCAAACAAATACAAAAAAGGCTCACTAACTAGTGAGCCTTTTGATATCTGCGTAACGTAAAACCTAGGTCTAACGTTGCTTGATGTTCAAACGAATAGTTTTAAAAGATTCGTTTTAGAAAAGCAGTTTAGAGCAGTCGTTTAGAACTGTAGTTTAAAAGAATTCAATCGAGTTACGGCCGCTTTTGTCGTCACGAGTTGGCTTTGGCGTATCCGCTTTCTTTTTCGGTTTCTTCTCTTTTTTCTCTTTCTTCGGTTCAGCCTTTGCGCTTAGCATTTCAGCTTTGCTTTTCTTAGACTCTTTCTTCTTAGAATCCTTTTTAGACTGGCCTTTCTTCGCCTTGTTATTTTGTTTAGGCGCTTCTTTCTTTTTCGGCTTTTCTGATTCTTCTTGTACTGGCTGATCACACACTACTACATAGTATTCTTGGTTGAATTCAAAGAAGTCGCCATCGTACATTTTACGACGCTTACGCGTTTCCAGCTCACCATTTACCGCTACGTAGCCTTCAGAGATGATGTGCTTAGCTTCACCGCCACCACTCACTAGGTTAGCAATTTTAAACACTTTGTAGAGCTCGATTGGCTGTGATGAAACATCAATACCAATTGCTTCAATTTCAATCTCTTCGCCTTCTTCGCCCAGGTCTTGGCCTTCGTAATCAGCGTCTTCGTAATGTTCTTGGTCCATGGTGACCTCTACCTAAATATGTACTTCTGAAATATTGGGCGCAGTGTAATCTTAAAACAACTAAATGACCATGTTGAATTGATCAGGTCATCATTTACTTTAGTGCTAACACCTACGCTATAGAGCACCACCAACATTCGAGAGGCTGACAAGTTGCTTGGTATATTCATGTTGCGGATTACCAAACAAAGTCTCAGTGTCACCCTTCTCAATCACCTCGCCAGCTTTCATGACAATGGTGTAATGACACAAGGATTTCACGACATTCAAATCATGACTGATAAACAAATAGGTCAGGCCATACTTTTCTTGAAGTGACTTGAGTAGATCTAACACTTGCGCTTGTACCGTTCTGTCTAATGACGATGTTGGTTCATCTAGCAAGATAAACTCTGGCTTAAGGATCAGAGCTCGTGCAATGGCGATACGTTGCCTCTGCCCGCCAGAAAACTCATTCGGGTAACGGTGGCGAGTTTCTGGGTCTAAGTCGACCTCTTTCATTACGTCACAGATACGTTGGTCGAGTTCGTGCTCATCCAATTGTTGATGCACTAACAAACCTTCGCCAATCACCTGAGCGACCGACATTCTCGGGTTTAGCGCAGAAAACGGGTCTTGAAAGACTACTTGCATACGGCTTCTAAACGGAAGCATCTGTTTTCGATCTAAACCTTGAAGCTGTTCACTCGAGTAGGTGATTGACCCTTCACTATCTACCAGCTTAAGTATCGCCATACCGGTCGTCGATTTACCAGAACCACTTTCGCCAACCAAACCGATTGAGTGCCCTTTCTTCAAATTGAACTCCATGTCGGTCACAGCTTTAACATGAGAAATTGTGCGCTTGAATAAACCGCCCGTGATCGGGAACCAAACACGAAGTTGATTTACATCGAGTAGCGGTTTGCTTTCGGGTGACACAGGAACGGGCAAACCTTTCGGATCAGAGTTAATAAGTTTTTGAGTGTAAGGGTGAGCAGGCGCGTTAAACAGGGTATGACAGTCGTTACTTTCGACCAAGCGACCATCTTTCATTACTGCTACTCTGTCGGCAATCTTACGAACGATACTCAAGTCATGAGTAATGAAAAGCATTGCCATACCCAGCTCTTGCTGCAGGTCTTTTAGAAGGTCGAGGATCTGCGCTTGCACCGATACATCCAAAGCCGTTGTCGGCTCATCAGCAATAAGCAGCTCTGGTTCATTGATCAGTGCCATCGCGATCATCACGCGCTGGCGTTCTCCACCAGATAGCTCGTGCGGATAGGCTGAAATCTTTTGCTCAGGATAGCGAATGCCAACCTTTGAAAGCCACTCTATCGCCAAGGCTTGTGCTTTGTTGGTTCGCATACCACGATGAATTGCTAAGGTTTCAACCAGCTGCTTACCGACTCGATGAAGCGGATTAAGCGAAACCATGGGTTCTTGGAAGATCATGCCGATGCGACCACCACGAATCCCGCGCAGTTGCCTTTCTGAACAACTCAGAATATCGGTACCAGAGAAGTTAATCTTACCGTTTAAGTAGTGCGACGAGCCTTTAGGCAGCAGTTTTAACACTGAATTAGCGGTAACCGATTTGCCTGAACCACTCTCGCCCACCAACGCTAATGTCTCACCTTTGTATATTTCTAAAGAGACATCTTGCGTCACTTGTTCTATCGAGTTTTTCCGTCCGAAACCGACAGACAGTTTGTCTATCGTCAAAACTGGAGAAGCAGGAACTGTATTTGAAGTCATAACCTATCCTTACTTCTGTTGATGTGGGTCGAAGGCATCACGTACTGCTTCACCAACGAAGACAAGTAACGTCAACATCAGTGAAAGTACGACGAAAGCAGAAATGCCAAGCCAAGGCGCTTGCAAGTTAGCTTTACCTTGCGCCAATAGCTCACCTAATGAAGGCGAACCCGCAGGAAGACCAAAGCCCAAGAAATCTAACGAAGTTAACGTGGTCACTGAACCTGAAAGAATAAACGGCATCATGGTTAACGAAGCGACCATCGCGTTGGGTAGCATGTGACGAAGCATAATGCGTTTGTCATCAACACCCATCGCTTGCGCGGCTCGTACGTAATCAAAGTTTCTACAGCGTAAGAATTCAGCTCGAACAATCCCAACCAAACTCATCCAACTGAATAGCACCATAATTCCAAGCAGCCACCAGAAGTTCGGCTCTATAAAACTCGACAGAATGATCAACAAGAATAAGGTCGGCATACCAGACCACACCTCAATGAAGCGCTGCCCGAATAGATCAACCCAGCCACCGTAGTACCCTTGTGTTGCACCGACAACCACACCTATCACGCTCGACACAATCGTCAGAATAAAACCAAACAAAACAGAGATACGGAACCCATAAATGATGCGAGCCAATACGTCTCGCCCTTTATCATCAGTTCCGAGCCAATTCACTGAATCAGGTTCCGAAGGCACAGCGCCTGAAATATCGAAATTTATCGTGTCGTAGCTAAAGGGAATGATTGGCCACACGATATAACCACTGTCTTCAATGAGTTCGATAACATACGGGTCTTTGTAGTCGGCCTCGGTTTCAAACTCACCACCAAATTCCGTCTCGGCGTATTCATTGATGACGGGCACAAACCACTGATTATCATACGAAACCAATAATGGTTTATCGTTGGCAATGATCTCAGCGAACAAGCTCAATCCAAACAATATGGTAAATATCCAAAGGGAGATAAAACCACGCTTGTTTGCTTTAAAACGTAACCAACGAGCTTCAGCTAAAGGGTTGTTAAACATTTATTATCAATACCTTGTTATTCATTCGCCATTAACGCGCTTCAAAATCAATTCGAGGATCAACCCAGGTATAAGTCAGGTCGGAGATAATGCTCAGCACCAAGCCAAGTAAGGTCATAATATACAAAGAGCTAAATACCACTGGGTAATCACGTTGAATAGTGGACTCAAAGCCAAGCAGACCAATGCCTTCGAGTGAAAACATTACCTCAATCAACATAGAACCCGTGAAGAAAATACTAATAAATGCGCTCGGGAAACCGGCAATAATAATCAACATCGCGTTACGGAAAACGTGCTTGTAGAGAATGCTGCTCTCGTCCAAACCTTTCGCTCTCGCGGTCACCACATATTGCTTATTGATTTCATCAAGGAAGGAGTTTTTGGTCAGCATGCTGAGCGTGGCGAAGCCGCCGATGACCATGGCGAAAATAGGCAACGCTAAGTGCCAGAAGTAGTCGCCAATTTGCTGAGACCAGTTAAGCTGGTCGAAGTTACTCGAGACTAACCCGCGCAATGGGAACCAACTGAAGTAGTTACCACTCGCGAATAAGATAATCAGAATAATCGCAAACAAGAATCCCGGCACCGCATAACCAACAATCACCACCGCACTCGACCAAATATCAAAGCGCGAGCCGTGATGTATCGCCTTCATGATGCCTAAGGGTATCGAAATCACATAGATGATTAACGTACTCCACAACCCTAAGGAAATGGAGACAGGTAAACGCTCAATGATCAAATCAATCACGTTTCCGCCCTTAAACAGGCTTTCACCAAAGTTAAAGGTCGCGTAGTTTTTCAACATATCAAAGTAGCGAACGTGAATCGGCTTATCAAAACCAAACTGCTTTTTGATCTCTTCAACCACTTCCGGATCAAGCCCTCGAGAGCCTTTATAACCACTGGCAGACGCTTGGTCACTTTCGCTTAAATCAACTTCTTGTCCACCACCAGAAAAGCGCTCCATGATACCGGAGTTGTGCCCTTCTAACTGAGCCACGGCTTGCTCTACCGGACCACCTGGCGCGATCTGAATAATAAAAAAGTTGATGGTGATGATCGCCCACAGCGTGGGGATCACCAACAGTAAACGCCGAAATATATACGCGGCCATGCTAACTAACTCCTAGCGACGTTTTTCAGGAAGCAAAGCCGCCTTCTCTTCTGAAATCCACCATGTATCGATGCCTAAATCGTATTTAGGTAATACATCCGGACGCTCAAACTTGTCCCACATCGCTACGCGGTATTCGCCAACGTGCCATTGAGGGATGTTGTAAAAATTCCACTGCAACACACGATCAAGCGAGCGACCCAGCGTAAGTAGCTTTTCAGGGTTCTGCTGGTTACGTGCGATTTGTTCTGTTAACGCATCAACCACAGGATCCATCACACCTGCCGTATTGTAAGTAGAATCAATGTAGTTAGAGTTCCAAACGATCATTAAGTTCGGGCTTGGATAAGGGTTTGCAGAAAATGACGACGAAACCATGTCGAAATCACGATCACGCAAGCGCTTAATGTATTGCGTCGTATCGATGGTACGGATCTTCATCTCAATACCCATACGCTTCAGGTTCTTTTGAACTGGCGTTGCAATACGCTCCGTGGTTGGGCTGTAAATCAACAACTCGAAAGACATCGGCTTGCCAGTCTTTTCGTTGGTCATGACTTTGTCTTTCAGAACCCAACCCGCTTCCTTCAAGAGTTTGAAAGCTGTACGCATTTGGCTACGAATACGGCCACTACCATCGGTGACCGGAGGTTGGAATTCTTCTGTGAAAACTCTCGGTGGAATCTGATCTTTGTATTGAGACAGCAACTCTACTTCAGCTTCGCTTGGTAAGCCTTTCGCTTCATAGTCTGTGTTTTGGAAGTAACTACGAGTACGTTTGTATTGACCGTAGAACATGTTCTTGTTCATCCACTCAAAGTCCATCGCGTAGGTTAATGCTTCGCGCACCTTAGGATCAGAAAACACAGGAGATTGAATGTTGAAGACAAAACCTTGAGTCGTTTCAGGCTTCTCATGGTTAATCTCTTCTTTGATGATGTAGCCTTTGTCGAAGTTCGCGCCTGTATAAGAGTTTGCCCAGAACTTAGCGGAATTTTCAGTTCGAAGGTCGAACTCCCCAGCTTTGAAGGCTTCCAGCATTACGGTGTCGTCACGGTAGTAATCGTATTGCACTTGCTTGAAATTATTACGACCAACGTTAACGGGTAAATCGGCTGCCCAGTAGTTTTCATCTAAACCGTAAGTCACGCTTTGACCCGATTTATAGCTGATGATCTTATATGGGCCACTTCCCACAGGCGGTTCACTTAGAGGCTCAGACAGTTTTCTGTCTTTCCAATAATGCTCTGGTAATACGCGGGTACTTTGGGCAAAGCTAAACAACTTCTCGCGGTTTGGCTTCTCCATCTCAATACGAACCACTAAATCAGAAACTGCGGTAACTGATTTAATTTCTTTGTAATACACACGGTATTGAGGAACACCCTCTGTTGAAAACTTATTAAAGGTAAATGCCACATCATGAGCCGTAATAGGCTCGCCATCATTGAATCTAGCTTTTGGGTTGATATCGATTTCCATCCAAGTGAAATCACTGGCGTAGCGAACCTTTGAAGCGATCAATGGATAATAAGCATCAATCTCGTCGCTCGGAGAAAACATCAAGGTATCGTAGATCTCTCCAGTATAACTTGCAGCAACGCCGCGAGAACCGAATCGATTAAAGCTATCGTAAGTACCTATGCTGCCATAAGTCACTTTGCCCTGCTTTGGCGCATCAGGATTAACGTAATCAAAGTGAGTGAAGTCGGCTGGATATTTTGCTTCGCCAAAACCAACCAGTTGTGTGGTTTCAATTACGGTGACAGCAGGTGTTGATTGGGTATCAGAAGCGTAAGTAACGGAGGGTTGTAAAGCAATAAGCGGCAACATGATTGCACATGACTTCAAGTTAAACCTGAAAAACTGAGTGCGTTGCGAGGCTTTGCGTCGAAAAACTGTTCCCATTTGACTCTCCCTTCAAATGTCATGAATTCTATATTCAAGTTGATTAATCGGCTTTGAATGCGCACCGCTAAATCAAGTATAGGTTCAAATCTAACATCATGTAATAACTAATAAAACCATCAGCACTCTATCTCTGACGGTTTATTTACAAATTACTCGTCACCGCTCGAAGTTATTGGATGCCGTTAGCTTTGATTGCGTTGATTACTTTAGTGGCATTGGAAAGTACAGAAGCACGGAGATTGCTCTAGCGTGAATGACACAAGCCTCCACGGCTTAGATTCTCTTTAATTCACTTCTAAAGTGAAATTTAGGTTCTAAATAATCAACAAACTATACTTTACTGGAGTATCCTTGCTGCCTAGGTCTAAATGGAATGACACTTTGAACAAACCAAACCAAATAACATTCGCAACGTTCAACCTTTTGAACTATCTCGAGCCACCGAATGCTTATTATGATTTTGAGAACATCTACAGCTTCGAAGAATGGCAAAAGAAGCAACATTGGATGGCTGAAGCGATTCGTTCATTAGATTGCGATGTGATTGGCTTCCAAGAGATATTTAGCCCTGAGTCTTTAGAGCAATTAGTGAAAGAACTGGGTTACCCTTACTTTGCAGTGGTCGATAGCGCACATGTTGAAGATGATTACCTGTACACCTCTCCTGTCGTTGGTATTGCATCGCGCTACCCAATTGAAAACGTGGAGCCTGTGGCACCAGATTCAGAGCTACTTTCAGCCTTCAACCTTAGCGACAAATTTTCATTCAACCGAACGCCTGTCCACGCGACCATTACTCTGCCTCACTTAGGCGCGACCGATTGTTATGTTGTGCACTTCAAATCTCAGCGTCCGACCGAACCCAAATCTGAACCGCTAGATTCCAGTGGCAGTTCAACAGATAAAAAGCCGCAAAGCGACGCCTTGGTTAAGCTTCATCAGGAACAACTAGGATCGTGGTTATCGAGTGTTCAACGTGGTCTAGAAGCTCAAATGCTGCATAAATACATCACCAATCAACGCTACCAAACTGATCAACCAGTTGTATTGATGGGCGACTTTAACAAGCCCCTATTCAACGATGAGTTCAAAGGGTTACTCAGCTATTCATTGAATCGAGATGAAGCGAGCAGACATTGGCTATCACATTTCCGATTAAGAGACAGTTGGGATCTTTACCATCAACTGCATGAGGAAGACTTGCTTGAGCAGCGTAAACCAACCCATTACTACGGTGCTTCAGGGTCTGTACTAGATTACATTTTGATGTCGAACGAGTTTGATTGCCAGAACTCATCAAGCTTGATGGAGATCTCGAGCTACACAGTGTTAGACCATCACCTGACCAATCCAAGCTTTGAACACGACCAATTCAGTACTGATCATGCCGTCGTCTCTGCTACTGCGCATATCCGTGAAGCCTAGCGATTCGATGACGTTCTCACTCAAGATTCACCAAAGATAAGCATTAAAAAAGCCGCAGTTCAAAACTGCGGCTTTCCACTTTAGCCAAACGGGTTGAGCCAACCGACGCCCCATTTAGAAACCGATTTACCGTTTAACAAAGTGTGAAACTTAGAAGGTGTACATCGCACCAAGGTAGAACGAATCAAGTACAACTGTCTTTTCAGTTTTATATCCATAGTCATAACTATCAACATTAAAAGCATCAGCCTCATACGCTAATCGGAAGCTCAACGCAGACATGGTTGGTGGCGTGTATTCAACCCCAACTCCCATGCGGATTCCATCACCAGTATCATCAAATCCATTACCTGATGGTCGCGATCCATCTGCAAGCTCCATATCTAAGTCAATCGTAGATAAACCAATCGTACCAAATGGACGCACGCCATTATCAAACGTGTAGCCAAGGTTAGCCGTTACAGAAAAGATTTGAGGTGTCCAAGTGAAAACCTTGTCTCCAGAATTGGTTTTAAGAGCAATATCACCAAAGTCTGTATATTGAGCCTCAATCGACACAATGCGGTTAAACTTGTAACCAGCAATTAATCGGTAAGTATTGTCTTCTGCTTTAAAAGTAACAGGAGCTTGAGAATCAATTAACCCTCCATCATCAATACCAGAAGTACCGATTGCACCACCTAGATAAAAACCACTATCGGATGCCATTACATTGCTTGCCGCCACGGCTGACATCAGCGCGATGCTTAAAATTAATTTGTTGTTCATTACTGCTTGACCTTACTTATTGCAAATCAAGATTGTTACGCCTTCCTCTGCTGCACAATCTTGTTAGAGTTATCCGACACCCCGTCGAATTCGCAAGCAGGTTAAGCTCACAGAAAACAAAAAAATAAATAAAAATGTAATCACTTTGTCATTTCAAACAACACAATCAGTAATACCCAAATAAACACATGAATAATAAAGAAATAAAAATACGTCTTTTCTAAATAAAACCTTCAACTCAATTTTCAAACCATCCCATTTTTAGATTTTATTTGCGCAGACTTACGAACGCTTACTTTCAAGAGTGGTGTTATTTCGCATAATCCGCGCGCTTTGAATTACTAGCACCCCTAACGAACTACCCAATCAATCTCCACCATTCAAAAGAAGACGAATAGAAACACGATGACCCACACCATAAACCTCAACGGCTTAACCCTTGATATCGACGCTCGAACTATCACTAACTCACAGGGAAACAAAATAACGTTGCGCCCTCACCTTTTGGCAGTGCTCTGTTTGCTGATAGAAAATATTGGAAGGCCGGTTTCAAGAGAGCATATTGTTGATGTGTGTTGGGACGGGCATCTCTCGTCACCTCATGCTCTGGCTAATGTGGTTTATAACCTACGCAATGTCTTCGCGCGATTGAGAACACCAAATGTCCAGATAATAACCATCAGTAAGTTTGGCTATGTGCTATCAATTGAACCCACGTAGCCAAATTTATGCAATCAATGGCGTTGACTGAGATCACTAAAAAACGCCCCATCGAAACGTTTCGATGATCGTTATCACACTCTAAAACAATCAAACGTGCAAATGATAAATCAGACACTATTATCACTATCGAAACGTTTCGATGGCTTTTCTTGAGTTGTTCTCAACCCATCAAACGTTATTTTTCGATAGGTCGTGATATGAAAAAAAGTACTCTAATAAACTCTGAACTCTCTTACCTAGTGGCGACTCTTGGCCACACAGATGAAATCACGATTTGTGACGCAGGCTTGCCGATTCCAGACCACGTAACTCGCATTGATCTTGCACTGACTCATGGTGTACCGAGCTTTCAACAAACAGTAAAAACCCTATTAGATGAATCTCAAATTGAAGGCGTTGTGATTGCAGAAGAGTTTGCGAAAGTAAGCCCAGAACATCACGCATCACTGATTGATTTAATCAAGACAGAAGAAGTACGTTGTGGCAAATCGCTTTCGATTACTTACATCACTCATGAAGAATTTAAACAGCGCACCCATGATAGCCGTGCAGTGATTCGCACTGGGGAGTGTACACCATACGCAAATGTTATTTTCCAAGCTGGCGTAACGTTTTAAAAAAAAGCTAAACCAAACACAGACACAACCAAATACAACTGGCCCCGAGTAAAGGAACCGACATGACTCAAGCCATTTTAGAACTTAGCTCAATTGAGAAAGCCTTCCCTGGTGTTAAAGCACTGGATAAGGCAAGCCTCAACGTTTATCCAGGACGCGTAATGGCGTTAATGGGTGAAAACGGTGCGGGTAAATCAACACTAATGAAAGTGCTTACGGGTATCTATCACTTGGACGGCGGCACTATCGCCTACCAAGGAAAACCTGCAGCATTTAAAGGGCCGCGTGATTCTCAACAAGCAGGTATTAGCATCATTCACCAAGAACTGAATCTAATCCCTGAGTTAACCATCGCCGAGAACATCTTCTTAGGTCGTGAAATCACGAGCACCATGGGTCGCATCTTGTGGAACGAGATGTACCAAGAAGCCGACAAACTACTTAAACGCCTTAACGTAAAACACAGCTCCAAAACACCACTAGGCGAACTGAGCCTAGGTGAGCAACAAATGGTAGAGATTGCGAAAGCCCTATCGTTTGAGTCTAAGGTCATCATCATGGATGAACCAACAGATGCCCTAACCGATACTGAAACCGAATCTCTGTTCAAAGTAATCAACGAACTGCGCGATGAAGGCTGTGGCATTGTTTACATCTCTCACCGTTTGAAAGAGATCTTCGAGATTTGTGATGACATCACCGTGCTGCGTGACGGTAAGTTCATTGGTCAGTGTGAAGTAAAAGACACCGACGAAGATGGCCTAATCGAAATGATGGTTGGTCGTAAGTTAGACGAACAATATCCACGTATCGGCCAGAGCCATGGTGAAACTTGTCTTGAAGTGATTGGCCTGACGGGTTCTGGTGTTCACGATGTGAGCTTTACGCTAAAACGCGGTGAAATCCTGGGTGTAGCTGGCCTAATGGGTGCTGGCCGAACTGAACTGATGAAAGTGATTTACGGTGCCCTTCCAAGTGAACGCGGCGTCATCAACCTAGAAAATAAAACCATCAACCCTGTAAGCCCGAAAGACGGCTTGGCCAATGGCATTGCTTACATCTCTGAAGACCGTAAAGGCGATGGCTTAGTTCTAGGGCTTTCTGTTAAAGAAAACATGTCGTTATGTTCACTAGACCTACTAACAAAGAGCGGTCAAATCCAACATAAAGACGAAGTGATTGCAGTAGATGACTTCATCAAGCTATTCAACATCAAAACCCCGACGCGCGAACAGATTATTGGCAACCTTTCTGGTGGTAACCAACAGAAAGTGGCTATCGCTAAGGGCTTGATGACCAAACCAAAAGTACTGATTCTCGACGAGCCAACCCGTGGTGTCGATGTCGGTGCTAAGAAAGAGATTTACCAACTCATTAATAAATTTAAAGCCGACGGCATGAGCATCATTTTAGTCTCATCTGAAATGCCAGAAGTGTTAGGAATGAGTGACCGCATCATGGTGATGCATGAAGGCCGTGTAAGCGGTGAATTTGATGCTAAAGAAGCAAACCAAGAATTATTACTGGCGTGTGCGGTCGGTAAAAAGATCAACGAGGACGCAGCATGAGTACTAAAACCATGAGCAAAACAACTGAAGCTCCAAAGAAAAAACCGTTAATCAGCAAAGAGTGGCTGATTGATCAAAAGTCATTGATTGCTTTGCTCTTCCTGATTGTTGTCGTTTCTTTCTTAAACCCGAACTTCTTTACTGTCGACAACATCCTAAACATTCTGCGCCAAACCTCGGTTAACGCAATTATCGCTGTAGGTATGACGCTGGTTATCTTAACCGCGGGTATCGACTTGAGTGTTGGTTCTGTACTGGCGCTTTGTGGTGCGTTCGCAGCCAGCATGATTGGCATGGAAATCCCTGTGATGATCGCAGTACCAACCGCTCTTGTAGCAGGTGCAGCATTAGGTGCGATTAGTGGTGTGATTATCGCTAAGGGTAAGGTTCAAGCCTTCATCGCAACGCTTGTCACCATGACACTACTTCGCGGCGTAACCATGGTTTACACAGATGGTCGTCCTATTTCAACAGGCTTCACAGACACAGCAGACGCATTCGCTTGGTTCGGTACTGGCTACGCAATGGGTGTACCGGTTCCAGTATGGATCATGGTCGTGGTATTCGCAGCAGTATGGTACCTACTTAACCACACACGCTTTGGTCGCTACGTTTACGCACTGGGTGGCAACGAATCAGCAACTCGCCTATCAGGCATCGACGTAGACAAAGTAAAAATCGGTGTTTACGCAATCTGTGGTCTGCTAGCTGCAGTGGCAGGCATCATCGTGGCATCGCGTTTGTCATCTGCTCAACCAACCGCAGGTATGGGTTATGAGCTAGACGCTATCGCAGCCGTGGTTCTTGGCGGCACAAGCTTAGCCGGCGGTCGTGGCCGCATCATGGGCACATTGATTGGTGCATTGATTATCGGCTTCCTAAACAACGCCCTAAACCTATTAGACGTATCTTCTTACTACCAGATGATTGCAAAAGCAGTGGTTATTCTTCTGGCGGTATTGGTCGACAACAAAAACAAATAAAACCTATCCACACTCTAGGTTAATACAAGTAACACCCTGCTTTACCTTTAAATATTAGAATCTATAAATAATGTAACTACGAGCTAGGACTCACCTCCTAGCTCACCCTACACAAAGGACTTACACCATGAAAAAATTAGCGACTCTTATTTCTGCTGCTCTTCTTTCTACAACAGTATCTGTGTCTGCACAGGCGCAAGATACAATGGCAATCGTTCTGTCTACATTGAACAACCCATTCTTCGTAACCATGAAAGATGGCGCAGAAGCGAAAGCTGAAGAGCTAGGCTACAAGCTTATCGTTCTTGATTCTCAAAACGACCCAAGCAAAGAGCTTTCGAACATTGAAGATCTAACCATTCGTGGTGTTAAGGCAATCCTGATCAACCCAACGGATTCAGACGCTGTGTCTAACGCAATTCGCATGGCTAACCGCTCTAACATCCCAGTACTAACACTAGACCGTGGCGCAAGCCGTGGTGACGTAGTGAGCCACATCGCATCTGATAACGTAATCGGTGGTGAAATGGCGGGTCACTTCATTATGGAAAAAGTGGGCGAAAAAGCGAAAGTAATTCAACTTGAAGGCATCGCAGGTACTTCTGCAGCTCGTGAACGTGGTGAAGGCTTCATGAACGCGGTAAACGGCAGCGGCCTAGAGCTTCTAGCAAGCCAACCTGCTGATTTTGACCGTACTAAAGGTCTGAACGTAATGGAAAACCTACTTGCAGCGAACCCAGATGTACAAGCAGTATTTGCTCAAAACGATGAAATGGCACTAGGTGCACTTCGCGCAGTTCAAGCATCTGGTAAAGACGTAATGATCGTTGGCTTCGACGGCACTGAAGACGGCATCGCAGCAGTTAACCGTGGCCTACTTGGCGCAACCGTTGCACAACAGCCAGACCTAATCGGCTCTCTAGGTATCGAGATGGCAGACAAAGTGCTTAAAGGCGAAACAGTAGACGAGTACGTACCAGTACCTCTAAAAATCATCGCTAAGTAACTCTATTTAATCACTCAGTTTAGCGCTGGAATCTAATTTAAGCAGGGAGTCCCCTATCTCCCTGCTCATTAGCTCGCTGGCTCAAGACCAAAAACAAAAATACCGACAGTGCATCGCTGTTTCTCATACGCCGTCTAACAAGGCGAGCGATTTACGTAACGAGAATTAACGTAATGTGAATTAACGTAATGAGAAAGACCCATGCATTTTCAAATACGATATATCATAAGGCTCGTATCATGACTCAACTGATTGTTTTAGGTAGCGTTAACGCAGACCACGTACTACAAGTTCCTTCTTTCCCTCGCCCGGGTGAAACCTTGATTGGCGGTAACTATCAGGTCATTCCTGGCGGTAAAGGCGCAAACCAAGCGGTCGCGGCTGCGCGCTTAAACGCAGATATCGGTTTTATCGCCTGTGTTGGTGACGACCCATTTGGCATCAACATCCGTCAAGACTTCGCTAAAGATGGCATCAACATCGACGGTGTTATCGTTGCAGACAACACACCAACTGGCATTGCAATGATCCAAGTATCCGCAACCGGTGAAAACAGCATTTGTCTTTCTGCAGAAGCCAACAACAAGCTGACTTGCGATCAAATCGAACCGCATCTAGAGAAGATTCGCAGCGCTAAATACCTGCTGACTCAGCTCGAAACGCCAATTGAAGGCATTGAATACGCAGCAAAAACCGCAAAAGAGAGCGGAACTCACGTAATTCTAAACCCTGCACCTGCTCGCCCTTTGTCAGATTCACTGCTTGCTTGTGTTGATATAATTACGCCAAACGAAACCGAAGCGGAAGTACTGACGGGCATTACCGTAACCGACAGCGCATCTGCTCACCAAGCGTCTTTGGCTTTGCATGCTAAAGGCATCGAGACTGTGATGATCACACTTGGCGCTAAAGGTGTTTGGGTAAGTCATCAAGGTCAAGGGAATGAAGCAGGTGAAGGCGAGTTGATCGCAGGCTTCCGTGTTGAAGCGACTGACACCACCGCTGCAGGTGACACCTTTAACGGCGCATTAGTTACCGGTTTGCTTGAAGACATGCCGCTAGAGCGCGCTATTAAGTTTGCTCATGCAGCGGCTGCAATTTCTGTGACTCGCTTTGGCGCTCAAACGTCGATTCCAAGCCGAGCTGAAACAGACGCGTTTTTAGCAGAACGTTTATCGGCTTAGTAATTAGCTCTCAAACTATAAATAAGTAAGCATAAGCCCCTGTTTTCAGGCAGAATATCGCGCAACGTGGCAAGTTACTCCCACAAGGATTTTTTATGGCAACAATGAAAGACATCGCTCGGGTTGCAAAGGTTTCAACGTCTACCGTGAGCCACGTGATGAACAAGTCACGTTTTGTCAGTGAAGAGATTGCTGAGCGTGTTAACAGTGCGGCTAAAGAACTCAACTATGCGCCGTCTGCATTAGCTCGCAGCTTGAAAATGAAGCAAACCAAAACCTTGGGCATGCTGGTTACTACCTCTACCAACCCATTCTTTGGCGAAGTGGTGAAAGGTGTTGAGCGTCGTTGCTACGAAAAAGGCTACAACCTCATCTTATGTAACACCGAAGGCGACAGCGAACGCATGAAATCCTCTATCGATACCTTGCTACAAAAGCGTGTCGATGGCTTGATGCTGATGTGTTCAACGCTTGAAGGTCAACATATCGATGTATTCGAGCGCTACCCAGAGTTACCTGTCGTGGTAATGGACTGGGGCCCAATGCTGTTCGCAAGTGATAAGATCCAAGACAATTCGCATCAAGGTGGCTACATGGCAACCAAACACCTGATCGATAATGGTCACTCGGATATTGGCTGTATTACTGGCCCACTGCATCGCAACCAAGCTTCTTCTCGTTATCAAGGCTATAAACAAGCAATGGAAGAAGCGAATTTAGAGATCAACCCTAAGTGGATTGTTGAATCAAACTTCGAATGCGATGGTGGCTTTGATTCTTACCAAACATTGAAAGCTCGTGGTCAAATGCCTTCGGCCTTGTTCGTTAGTAACGACATGATGGCGATGGGTGTGATTCATGCGGCAGCTCAAGATGGCACATTGATTCCAAATGACCTGTCTATCATTGGCTACGATGACATCCACTTATCTAAGTACATGACACCCGCTTTAACCACAATCCACCAGCCAAAGCACCGTTTAGGTAAAGCGGCGGTCGATACCCTGTTAAGCCGACTACAAACGCCAGACGCCTACCCGCAAGTCGTTGAACTAGAACCGACTCTTGTAGAGCGAAGCAGCGTAAAAGCGATTTAGGGCTCAACCCGCCCATGATACAGTTGAAAGCTAGCTTATTCGGGCTAGCTTTTTTGTCTTTGAAACATAATAACGCCGCTTAATCGCCCCTAAAATGCCGTTAATATACGAAACTTACACGCTAAAATATGTATTTACGCACTCAGCAACTATTTGCGCACTTAACGACTGATTATCATCTACACTAACAGTGAATAACAACGACATGGAGAGCGCTGTTTTATGATCGCGGGTTGGTTTGACAATATATCCCTACAGAAAAAGCTATTAGTCAGCTTTTTGATTCCTATCGCTTTGATGCTTATCGTGGCTTTTTCTGTCCATGAAAACACCCGAACGGTTGTAAAAGACAATAATTGGGTTGTACACACACATAAAGCCATCGCTCGGGCTCAAGAACTTCTCAGCTTAACGGTCGACATAGAAACGGCTGAACGTGGTTACTTGATCACGGGAGATCCTGTTTTTTTAGAACCCTACCATTTAGCGCTTGATGTATGGCCTCAAAAACTCCAAACCCTTGCGACTCAAGTGAGTGATAACCCACCTCAAGTAGAACGCCTATATAGAATCGAGGATATTCATAAAACATGGCTGAAACAGTCTGGAGAGAAAGAGATCAATCAACGCAGCCTTGTCAATAAAGGCGAAGCTGGAATACAAAGTGTCATCGACCTCACTCAGCAGCAAACCGGAAAAAAATTGATTGATGAGGTCCGTCAAGAGATTGCTCAATTTATTGAAATTGAACAACAACTTATCAGTGTCAGAGTCGCCAAGTCCGAAAGCTCAGCCAATCAAACCAGTTATGTACTCATTCTGGGAACACTGTTTTCGGTGTTTATCTCACTCCTTGTCGCTACGTGGTCGTCCAAGCGAATTAAACGAAGATTACACACTCTACTTCAAGCAGCGAACCAAGTTGCCGCTGGCCATTTGACACAAGGTGCTGCGACTCTCGAACTTGGTTCAAAGAACGACAGCCAAGACGAAGTGGCTCTCCTCACACAAAGCTTTCAAAAAATGACAACAAACCTCGTAAAAAATGACAGCGAAATGCGAGAGAAAAATCAGGAGTTAGTCGAAGAAAGAACCAAAGCAGAAGCGGCGGTAAAGGCTAAGAGCGAGTTTCTGTCGACCATGAGCCACGAGATTCGAACGCCAATGAATGGAGTACTTGGTATCTCCCAGATCATTGCCAGCCAAACCCAAGAGCCGGAAACAAAAGAGAACATCGATCTCATTCTCGATTCTGGCCATCATTTAATGACGATACTCAACGACATATTAGATTTCTCGAAAGTGGAAGAAAATAAACTTGAGTTAGACTTTGCACCCTTTAATTTTGTCCAAGTAATACAACCTGTACGTAGCGCGCTTAAACCTTTGGCCGATGAAAAAGGCATTCGCCTGTTAATCGAAAATAATATACCAACAAGCATCCAGCTGATCGGAGACTGTGCAAGATTACGTCAGATCATGTTCAACTTGGGCGGTAATGCGACCAAATTTACCAAAGAAGGTCACGTATCCATTCAAGCGGATCTCAACAGACCAAACAACCAACTTATTCTCACGGTAACAGACACGGGTATTGGCATTCCAAAAGACAAACACGAGCAAATTTTTAATTCGTTTGAACAAGCTGACACTTCAACCACAAGAAAGTTTGGCGGGACGGGGCTTGGCCTCGCGATCGTTAAGAATCTAGTCAGCCTAATGAATGGTGAAATAACACTGACGAGCGCTGTTGGGCTTGGCACAAAATTCCAAGTTTCTCTACCTATCGCATGGCAAGAAGGAAAAACAGGCGATGTCGTCACACCAGTAATCAATACAGAAAACCTGACTTGCGATTCATTGCGTATTTTATTGGTGGAAGACAATCGTATTAATGCGATCGTGGCACAAGGCTTCTGTGAAAAGCTCGGCCACCATGTTGATCTTTCGGAGAATGGCAAATTGGCAATTGAACGCCTCAAAACCAATCAATACGATCTGATCTTGATGGACAATCACATGCCGGAAATGAACGGGATCGAGACCACTCAGTACATCCGCGAGAAACTAAAACTCGACACCTTGATATTCGCCTACACGGCCGATGTTTTCCGTGAAGCTCATGACAACTTCATTCAAGCCGGTGTCGACCATATTCTGACTAAACCTCTGCAACAAGAGAGCTTTTTCGACGCCCTGCAACAATTTTCGAATCGATTACCTAAGCAAATAAAAACCGAAGGCTCGAGTGACATCGAAAACATCGTCGAACTTCATCGCAAGCCAATTGAAACACTGAGATTAACAGAAGAAGAGATAAGTCAGTCAGAAGTGATACGCATACTTAAAGACGACACGGAAGGATTCAGCTTACTTATCGATTCAACCATTATTGAGTTCGAACAGTCTGTTGATCGAGTCATCGAATACTATTTATCGAAGGAGTTAGAGCCACTATGTCGCACCTTGCACTCCATTAAAGGTATGTCGCTAAACTTAGGTCTCAACATGCTTTCTAAGCAGGCATTAGAGCTAGAAGTACAGGCAAAAGATCAGCAACTGCCTGATATTGAACTGCTGCAAAAGCTGCTCAATCGACTGACGGTCAACATACATCAAGCTCAGCGGATGAAAGCGGTTAATTCGATTGAGCGCCAGACTCAAATGAATGATAAAACTTAAAAAAATTCACTCTCAAACCAAAGCGCAAGGTTTAATCACTTTGCGCTTTTCGATCTTATGTCGCTCTAGTCTTTGTTCTAACGATTTAACGGTCTAACGGTTTAACAGGGCGGTTATGTGCTGGATCTCATCTTCGACATCAATACCATTGTATTGCGGCGCAATCGAGAGATCTTGAATACTCACAGTTTCTACAGATTGCTTGTCGTTGAGCTGAAGCATTAAGTCTCCCTTTGGTGAATAGGTTCTACTGCTACCACAATAAGTCGCGGTAAACGCATCAACCACATCCTGCCCAACGCGATTACACGTCACGACATGACACCCCTCTTCTAAAGCTCTCGCTTGAGCAATAGCAAAGCTGTGGTGACCGCCAAAGTTGGCCGGGTGCAGAATAACGTCGACCGACTGATACGCTCTCATGATCTCCGGGAACCAAATATCAAAGCAAATCGCAACACCAAACTTTAAGCCCTTGAGCTCAAATGTAAGGAGCTCACACCCACGTGAAAAATACTGTTTGTCGAATTTGGTTTGACTGATTTTTCTGTATTTATGAAGTAAACCTGAACCATCAACCACCACGACGCTATTGTAATATTGCCCGCTATCTTTCTCTACAATACCAGCAACAATCAAGGTGTGATGCTTCGCTGCCATCTGAGTTAATGAATCAATAGTAGTACTGTCGTTGAAGTCTTCAGCCAGTTCATGAATTTCTTCAGCATCGTTAAAAATATACCCAGTAGTGAACAATTCAGGCAACAGAGTGATATCCCCGACTGTCGATTCCGCTTCCAAAAGATCAGATACCGACTCAATGTTCTTTTGTGTGTTTTTATATTCAACTTCAAGCTGAACAAGGGTGACGCTGACATTATTCAAAATTGAATCCTTACTCGGTAACACTTATCGGAGGCAGAGTAAGACAATCCCCTACTGCTTTCTTATTCGAAGCCCAACACTTGAAGCAAGCGCACACTCCAAAGGCCGTTCAGCCCATCTACTCCATAAACTTAGGCTCTAGCAACACAGCGCCCTACTAAACTTTCTAGAGGTGTATAACACTCTGATTTTTATACTAAGAGCATAAAATACGCTATTTCAATGCATAACACATGCGTGCATTCACAATATTTATTATTACTCTTGCTACATAATCGTTAAATTTATAAATTAAATCGAATGCTCATCCAATCGGTAACGCTTTTCCAACTATGGATATTAAGTACCAACATTTTGCCAAGACCACATTCTACTTTGCCATTTCTTTCATTTTGTCGATGGCATTACTCATACCTTTTACACCGTCTCACTACAATGCGTTAACCGAAGAGTCTTCACAGCTAGTGGAAACAAGGCTTGAAGAAATCCAGGTGAGGTTTGACCGTTTTCTCTTAGGGATCACACCCGATCTATCTTGCGATACCATCGTGACCGAGCTTCGTCAAAATGTATTCAATGCCGATTGGGTAAAAGAAGCCGCCGTATTCAATGAATACAACCGCTTTTATTGCTCAACCACGGATGGTGATGTGTCGTTTCGCTTATATAGCACCATTCGAGAAAGGCTCAATGAAGATCCAAATTTAACCACTCTGTCTTACTCGAGTGCAGCGATTACTAAAGTACAATCCATCATGCTCATTTTCTCGAACAAAGAAGAAGCCGGGGTGAGCCTTATGATACCGCCACACTTCATCTACGACCTTGTAGAATCGAGCCTGAGTAGCCATGGTATAAACTCTAAGGTTGAAGTGATTAAAAGAGATATCCACCCTACCGATCTCGGCTCATATTTCGCAGAAGTACGCATACAATCAGATGCCTACCCGTTGGCCATTACCTCCTACATCGGACACCAGTACTACATACACTTCCTCATGAGCTTTTCATGGTTTGGATTTCTCATGGCGGGAATCACCACTATCTGCCTGCTCTCTGCTAAACACAAAAAGCAGAGCCAGCGTAGCTTAGAGTATTCACTTTCAAGCGCGCTAAAAAACAAACACCTACATGTACACATGCAACCCATCGTTAACCAAAACACCAACGAGATCGTCGGCTGTGAGTCACTATTACGATGGAACGACCCCATTGAAGGTAACGTCTCCCCTGCCATTTTCATACCGCTTGCTGAAAGCTTAGGCTTGATTGAAGAACTGACCTACTTCGTATTACGCAAAGTCTTAATAACATTGAAAAACAATCAAGATGTATTTGAGTCAAAGTACATTAGCGTCAACATCAGCCGAAACGTCGTGTCTAACAGTAACTTCTCTAACAATGTGCTTAGCATATTTAAAAGACACCCTGAGATTCTCAAACAGGTGGTATTTGAAGTAACAGAGGATGGTGAATGTTCTGATGCCGACATGGTCAAAATTAGAGACAACCTAACCAAACTATCGAACATGGGCGTAAGAGTCGCGATTGATGACTTTGGTACTGGTTACGCAGGGTTAGACTTTGTCAGGCAATTCCCGTTCAGCATTCTCAAAATTGATCGTGTATTCGTGAAAAACATTTCAGACGAGTCCAGCCTTGGTATCCCTTTGCTTGAATCCATGCTGCAACTTTCTCAAACTCTGGGCATGCAAGTTATCGTTGAAGGTGTCGAGTACGAATCCCAAGTGAACATCTTGTCTAAACTGGGCGTCGATTATATTCAAGGCTTCTATTTTTATAAGCCGATGCCGATAAACCTGACTATCAGCTTACTCAAGCAACAGCATTTTGAGTCCGATAACGTTGAGGAACAAACCAACCAGACATTTCCTGTTACATAAGCCACTGAAAAACTGCGAAAGAAAACGCGAAGGCTATGGGTCTCCTTTGATGAACATTTAAATCATCGCATCATTGAATGCATCACAAGGGATATCATGGAAAAGACACTTCAAACCAAACTGGCAACTAGCCTACTACTGCTGAGAATCGGCATTTTTATCGTCTTCTTATTCTGGGGCTTGGATAAGATCCTTGTCCCTGAGCACGCGACAAAAGTACTGTCTGGCTTTTACGGTATAGACATCTCGAACAATGCGATGATGGCTCTGGGTGTCGCGCAGCTCGGATTTTTAGGCGCATTCGTTGTAGGCATGTGGAAAAAGTACACCTACGGAGCCATTTTAGTCCTGCATGCAGGCTCAACCTTTTCCTCTTTTGGAAAATACATGGACCCGTTCAACAACCTTCTATTCTTCGCTTCTTGGCCAATGCTCGCAGCTTGTATCGCAATCTTCTTACTTCGTGACTACGACACTTACAGCGTTGCCAACTAATACGAAGGGCGCCGTTATTGGCGCCCTGTTTGGTTTACTTTCTACAAAACAACAAACCCAACATTGACATAAAGTGCCAAGCGTTGGGGTTTCTGATTTAGTTGTTTGTTTTTTTGAAATCGTGCACTGGATATTTGATGATGTGGGGTTTAGGCTGACTCTTAGGTACTTGTTATAGGCGCGTTTAGTCTAACAAAGAACCTCTAGCCAAAGACTTCGTTACTGCCAAGTTTTGATACCAGTTGTTAAACACCAGTTCAAAGTCTTTCAGTACGATGCTACCGAAATCATAATTTCGATACTGCTGACACAACCTAAAAAGCTGCCGACTATCACTAATTGGAACTCTGAACCGAATTAATGAACTGTGCGCTGTAACCAACTTATAACGGCTGTCAAAAGTTACCCTTAACCCCGCTTCGCTTAATTGAGTTCTAAGTTCATTTCTAAACTGTTCCAAAGAATCACTGACAGGAAAACCTTGCAGTAGAATGCAATTGGGGGACGCACTAACACCTTGATATTTTATTTCTATCTGTTGATTTGAACTCAAGACCGAACGAAATATTTCGGTATAAGAATGAATATTGATTTCGCTGAGTTCAAACTCTGGTGCGCATGAAATTACCGACAGAACGGTTAGGTGCAGTTCTTCAAGCGGATGGTAGTATTGGTTGGGTTCTATTTCACATACTGCTTTCTGAAAGCTCATGATTTCATCAAGAACAGAACGATTAGCATGCTTTAAATATGCCAAAGCTGTAATCCCCCTTCGGGTATCACTAGCAATATCTAATAGATTCGAGTCTAGCTCATAATCGTTGTGAGTTGATGCTAGCTCAAACCTTTGCCACATCTCGTCATAAATACTCTGAATCATTAGTTCCTCAAAGCGTATAAATACCAATTTAGGTGCGAACAATGCTACCACCTAACCTAAACCAATGCGCCGTAAACACGAAACTCAGTAATGGAATATCAGATGCTAAGCGTTAGGAGTCACGACTTAAGTTCTTCGTTAGAATAATTCTATCTAAACGACAAAAAGTTACTTTTGAACTCTAATTTTAAATCAATAAGATGCACGCTCACTAAAATTGAATATACACCGATATTTTATTAGACCAATGATTAAACATATTAAAAACCTTGTAATCTTTCTTACAGTAATTTTAGCAGGATGCGCTCGCTTTCAAGGCAACCAAACACCTACTCACGAAGCTCCCAGCAATACCATTGGAGAGTTCACAACTGTTACTTACCTAATTAGAGGAAACGTCGAAAGTAAAGACGAACGACTTTTAAAAGAAATAATGTACAGCTACGGCATTAAATTGGAATGGGGGCAGATTCGCGAGGACGGCACACCTCATCTTGATATCGACTTTTCTTTTAGACGCAATGGAGCTGCCGTAGTTCCAGGGCTTTGTTTCCTAAATCAGGGAACTAATGCTTAAAGCTACGATCAGATCATCTA
>NZ_JBGONY010000040.1:0-47421 GCF_041439375.1 Vibrio crassostreae
ATTTAGGTTCTGGCGCCGAGAGGTGTGAGAGTTCAAGTCTCTCCGACCGCACCATCATTGAATGAAACCCAGCTTTTTAGCTGGGTTTTGTTTTTTATCTGGAATATGTAAATCTGATAACTCCGTCACCAAGTATTTCTCCCTATCTAATCACTTCATGACTTTTTTATAAGACAATGTCTGCTCCATTTTCTAATTGAGTATGACTGCCCTATGAAAAACCTCACCCTAACGATCGGTTGCTACACAGACACTCCCAGTAAAAGCCAAGGCGTATATCAGGCTCAATTAGACTTGGAAAGCGGAAAGCTATTACCTTTAGAGCTCGTTGCAGAGTGCACTAACCCGTCTTTTGTCGTAGCGACAAAACTTGGCATCTATACCGCGTCTGAAATTGATCAGCCAAAACAGCCGCAGCTGATTCATATTCCTAGCCCTAACTCAAAGACGGTTAAGAACTCCGGTACTATCGCTGGCGGTCACCCCTGTCACATCACGATAGATCCACACAATAAGTTTGCTATCACGTCGCAATACTCATCAGGCACATTCGATATTTTTAGTTTAAGTATTAATGGCAATATCGATAAGCGACTCAAAACGATTGCTATGGTGGGTTCAGGGCCGAACAAAGAGAGACAAACTAGCCCGCACGCCCACCAATGCCTGTTCTTACAAAACTCGCCACAATTTGTCACCGTCGACCTTGGCGCTGATCGAATCAACTTCTATTGCTTTGATGAAGAACAGGAAGAGTTTCTAGACGAGCCTATGCAGTCTATTAAAGTGCCAGCCGGCAATGGACCTCGCCATTTAATCTTTAACAAAGCAGAAGACAGAGCCTATGTGATCTGTGAGCTCTCTGAATCGATACTTATGTTGGAAAAGGCTTTGGGTGTATGGAATATCGTAGAAGAAATTGATGCGCTTCCCAATATGGAGAAAGGAGAAGCTACGGCTGCGATAAAACTATCGCCAGATGAGCAATTCCTCTATGTATCTTGTCGACACCAATCAAGGATCAGTTGCTTCAGAATCGAGCCTACAATAAAAATGCCTATTTTTATTGATAGCTATAATACTGAAGGCAACTTCCCTCGCGATTTTCATATTACTGACTGCGGACGATGGGTTATCGCAGCAAACCAACACTCCAATAACATCACCTCATTCAAACGAAATAATGAGGATGGGTCTTTGGTTTATACAGGATACTCTTTAGAGATCGACGCACCGGTTTGCGTTACACAGCAGTTATAGCACTCAGCACCAAACAAAAAAGGAGAGCATCTGCTCTCCTTCTCTATATAGATAATCTGAACTAATAAATTAAAGGCCTAAGGCGTATTTCAATACTTGGGTTTTAATCGGCCCAGAGTTCTCTGCTAATTTTAGCGCAGCATTACGTGCAAACTTGAGCGGACCAATGTCGTTGCTGAATGTCTTGTAGAAAAAATCCATGCCACTCTGCATCATTAGGTTGTCGCCTCTTCTCATCACTTCATAACGTTTTGCTACAAACTGATTCAATTCACCCTTTTCGTTGGTGACATCCAACAGTACTGATACATCTTTAAAGCCTAAGTTAACACCCTGCCCTGCCAATGGGTTGATCGTATGTGCAGAGTCCCCGACTAAAATACAGTTATTCTTCGAATATGATTGAGCATGACGTCGTGTCAGAGGAAAAGAACCCGAATTCAAGACTTTAATATCACCTAACTCTTTAGGAAAGTGAGAAAGTACTTCGTTACGTAGTTTTTCAGGGGTCATTGCTGACAGTTGCTTAATACGCAGTGGAGAATCATACCAAACTAATGACCCCTGCCCGATTTCTTGACCGTCAGAGGTTAGAGAACACAAAGGCAAAAATGAACGAGGACCACTTGGTAAAAACTGCTGCCAAGTAATATCTTGCTGAGGCTGCTCGGTTTCTACGTTGATAAGCATACAGTGCTGGCGGTAGTCCCAAGCAGTAATACCGATACAAGCTTGTTGACGAACGGCTGAATTCGCGCCATCAGCACCAACCACCCACTTCGCAGACAACTCAGCCCCTGATTGAAGCTTTACGATATTGATTTCACCAAACTCAATCACATCGAGCTTTTCTGGGCATAACAGTTCGAGATTGTCGTAGGCATCAAATTGAGACCATAAACCTAATTGAATGAGTCTGTTCTCAACGATATAGCCCAAACGAGGAAGGTCTAGTGAGGCAGCATCAAATCGAGTACGACACTCTGGGTGCTCCCACGTCTCTAAACGTTTATAAGAACACACTCGCATTGCTGCAATACTTTGCCATGCACCAAGATTTTCAAGCAAATCGACCGATGCTTGAGAAATCGCTGACACACGAATGTCCATCGCTTGCCATTCATCAAAAGCTTGTGGGGCAAAACCTTCGATCACCGCAACACTCAGACCTTGCTTTGCAAAACCGATTGCTGTTGCTGCGCCAACCATGCCGCCACCGACTACTACAATATCGTAACTGTTCATATTTTGTACTTATCAGTTTGATTCTTTGACTGTTTTTGATTGTACTTTTTCATAACTAACTTGTAACCAAAAACCTTATTCGAAAAAAGGGTTATCCCTTATGGCATATGGCGTTAACGATAATAAAAACCACTACATAAGAGATTTGTTCAGACTACTAGTCAGTCGGTTTTGAAACCAGTACAATACGCCGCTTGCCGCTAGAGCCTGTCATAAAATTGAATACTGAATTATGACATATGGAGCTAGCGGATGAATAATGGGCGATTTGCTCCCTTAAATTAAACTAACGATCGAGCGAACATATAATGAGTAAGAAACTGCTAATTAAAACTTGGGGCTGTCAGATGAATGAATACGATTCATCAAAAATGGCCGACCTGCTTAACGCTGCAAATGGCTATGAGCTAACTGAAGTACCTGAGGAAGCAGACGTACTACTATTGAATACTTGTTCTATCCGCGAAAAAGCACAAGAAAAAGTATTCCACCAGCTTGGTCGTTGGAAAACGCTTAAAGATAAGAAAGAAGGTGTGGTGATCGGTGTGGGTGGCTGTGTAGCGACTCAAGAGGGTGATCACATTCGTCAACGTGCACCTTACGTAGACGTTATCTTTGGCCCACAAACACTGCACCGTCTGCCAGAGATGATTAAATCATCACTGTCTAACGAAAAGCCAGTAATGGACATCTCTTTCCCAGAGATCGAAAAGTTCGATAACCTGCCTGAGCCAAAAGCTGAAGGTGCGACGGCATTCGTTTCTATCATGGAAGGTTGTTCTAAATACTGTACTTACTGCGTTGTACCATACACACGTGGTGAAGAAGTTAGCCGCCCAATGGATGATGTACTGTTCGAAGTGGCTCAACTTGCAGAGCAAGGCGTACGTGAAGTTAACCTACTAGGTCAGAACGTAAACGCATACCGCGGTCCAACACACGAAGGCGATATCTGTTCATTCGCAGAACTGCTTCGTCTTGTTGCTTCTATCGATGGTATCGACCGTATTCGTTTCACAACTAGCCACCCGCTTGAGTTTGGTGACGACATCATTGAAGTTTACAAAGATACTCCTGAACTAGTGAGCTTCCTTCACCTGCCAGTACAAAGTGGTAGTGACCGTATTCTTACGATGATGAAGCGTCCACACACGGCTATCGAGTACAAGTCTATTATCCGTAAACTGCGTAAAGCTCGTCCTGATATTCAAATCAGTTCTGACTTTATCGTTGGTTTCCCTGGTGAGTCTAAACAAGACTTCCAAGATACAATGAAGTTAATTAAAGAAGTTGATTTCGATATGAGCTTCAGCTTTGTTTTCTCTCCTCGTCCGGGTACGCCAGCGGCAGATTACCCATGTGACGTACCAGCACAAGAGAAGAAAGATCGTCTATACGAACTGCAACAAACGGTAAACACACAAGCTATGCGCTTCTCTCGTCTAATGCTAGGCACAGAGCAACGTATCCTTGTTGAAGGTCCATCAAGAAAGAACCTAATGGAACTTCGCGGCCGTACAGAAAACAGCCGTGTTGTGAACTTCGAAGGTTCTGCAGACCTAATCGGCCAGTTCGTAGATGTGAAGATCACTGAGGTTTACACCAACTCACTACGTGGTGAGCTAGTTCGCACAGAAAAAGACATGGGTCTACGCGTTGTTATGACTCCAGCAGAAATGATGGAAAAAACAAAACGTGAAGACGAGCTAGGTGTAGCGACATTTACACCGTAGGCAATACAACTGTTTGAGCACAAAGCGCAAACACAAAGCTTGAAATTACCTAACTAAGTGACCATCTTAGAAATAGGGATATCACAATCAAAAGCCCGGTCTAAATCGGGCTTTTTGCTCTTTGTTTTATTTAAGAGCGAGTGGCACAAAATGAGAGGCTAATTTGAGCAATAAAATCGTTACCTTAGAGATAAATCTAGAGCCAGCCGACAACAAGCGCTTGGCTAGCTTATGCGGACCATTCGACGACAACATCAAACACCTTGAGCGTCGTCTTGGCGTTGAGATTAATTACCGAAGCAACTTCTTCACCATCGTTGGTAAGCCTCACACAGCAGCCGCTGCTTTAGACATCATCAAACACCTCTATGTTGAAACGGCTCCAGTTAAAGGCAACATAATCGATATCGAACCAGAGCAAGTGCATCTGGCGGTCACCGAATCTGGCATTTTGGAACAACACGTCGAGTCTGAAATCGAGTACGGCAAAGAAGTGACCATTAAGACTAAAAAAGGCGTCATCAAACCTCGTACGCCAAACCAAGCACAGTACCTAATGAACATGGTCACCCATGACATCACCTTTGGTATTGGGCCAGCAGGTACAGGTAAAACCTATTTAGCCGTTGCAGCAGCAGTTGATGCACTTGAACGCCAAGAGGTTCGCAGGATCCTACTGACTCGCCCTGCTGTAGAAGCCGGTGAGAAGCTTGGGTTCCTACCGGGTGATTTAAGCCAGAAAGTCGACCCATATTTGCGCCCACTTTACGATGCACTGTTTGAGATGCTCGGTTTTGAACGTGTTGAAAAGCTGATTGAACGTAACGTGATTGAAGTCGCTCCACTGGCTTACATGCGTGGCCGTACACTAAATGATGCATTTATCATTCTTGATGAGAGCCAAAACACCACGGTAGAACAGATGAAAATGTTCTTAACCCGTATCGGTTTTAATTCGCGTGCAGTTATCACAGGTGACATTACGCAAATCGATTTACCTCGTGGAGCGAAGTCTGGTCTACGTCATGCAACTGAAGTGCTGAGTGAAGTGGATGACATCAGCTTTAATTTCTTCATGTCTGAAGATGTGGTTCGTCACCCTGTTGTTGCTCGTATCGTCAACGCCTACGAGAAATGGGAAGCGAAAGACCAGAAAGAGCGCAAAGAGTTTGAAAAGCGTAAACGTGAAGAGCGCGAAGCCAAACTTCTTGAGGCTCAGCAGGCAGTTACGACACAATTAGCAACACAAAATAGTTCTGTGATTACAGAACAAGGTGATAAATAGATGTCTATTGAACTAGACCTGCAAATAGCAGTCGAAAATGAGCAAGGTCTTCCAACTGAGCAAGATATTCAGCTTTGGTTGGACAAGACAATTTCTCAGTTTCAAGAGAACGCTGAGTTGACGGTTCGTATCGTTGATACGCAAGAAAGCCACCAGCTCAATCATGAATACCGTGGCAAAGACAAGCCAACTAACGTGCTGTCTTTTCCATTCGAGGCACCTCCAGGGATCGAGCTAGATCTGCTAGGCGACCTCATTATCTGCCGTCAAGTTGTCGAAAAAGAAGCAGAAGAGCAAAGTAAGCCTCTGCTAGCACACTGGGCTCATATGGTTGTACATGGCAGTCTGCATCTGCTAGGTTATGATCATATCGAAGATGATGAAGCAGAAGAGATGGAATCACTCGAGACAGAAATCATGCAAACTATGGGGTTTGAAGACCCGTATATTCTAGAAAAGTAAATTGATTCTAGTAAAGTAGGTTGCAGAGAAACAATAACTCATCGAACCTGTGATTTCCGCAGGAATCTGAGTTGTAACGTGTGCTATCACACTTCTGATAGCGTTATTTTTTGAGAAATCATGAACGAAGGTAACCCCCCCACTTCTGAGGGAAGTAAAAAATCTGAAGGTCCGAGTAGAAAGTCCTTCTTTGAACGCCTAGGCCAACTATTTCAAGGTGAAGTAAAAGATCGCCAAGAGCTCGTGGATGTAATCCGCGACTCAGAAATTAATGACCTAATTGACCACGACACGCGCGACATGCTCGAGGGTGTAATGGAAATTTCAGAGATGCGAGTACGCGATATCATGCTGCCTCGCTCTCAAATGGTTACAGTTGAACGCACCGATGATTTAGATACATTGATTGCGCTTATTACTGATGCTCAACACTCTCGCTACCCAGTGATCAGTGAAGATAAAGACCATGTTGAAGGCATTCTATTAGCGAAGGACCTACTTAAGTATTTGGGTTCAGAAAGTGCCCCATTTGATATCGAACAAGTGATTCGCCCTGTCGTAGTTGTTCCTGAAAGTAAGCGAGTTGATCGCCTGCTTAAGGAGTTCCAAGAAGAGCGTTACCACATGTCTATCGTTGTCGATGAGTTTGGCGGAGTTTCTGGCCTAGTAACCATTGAAGATATCCTCGAAGAAATCGTTGGTGAAATTGAAGACGAGTTCGACGATGAAGAAGAGTTAGATATTCGTAAGCTGAGTAAGCATACCTTTTCTGTAAAAGCTTTAACCACTATTGAAGAGTTTAACGATACGTTTAACACTGCCTTTAGTGATGATGAAGTAGATACAGTAGGCGGCATGGTTATGACAGCACTCGGTCACCTGCCGGTTCGTGGCGAAATTGTAGAAATTGAAAACTACCATTTCAAGATAACATCAGCAGATAACCGTCGTGTAATTCAGCTACAGGTAACCATTCCTGACGAACAGCCTCTTCCGACTATCGAAGAATAACAACTTCTCTCTAAAGAGATGACAGAAATTAGATGACTAAGACCTTTATTCATCGCCTATTACGGCCGCTTGCGGCCGTTTTTGTTGGCGCTATAACCACCCTTTCATTCGCTCCATACTCCATATGGCCTCTTGCTATTCTCAGCCCAGCTTTGTTGCTGTTACTGATCCACAACCGCTCTCCTAAAAGCGCGCTTTGGATTGGCTACGCATGGGGTTTAGGCCAATTCACGACAGGTATCAGCTGGGTATACGTCAGCATTGATGGTTTTGGTGGCATGCCACTGGCGGCTAATCTATTTTTGATGGCATTGCTCGTTGGCTACCTAGCTGTTTATTCAGGTCTGTTTACCTGGAGTTTGAACAAGTTCTTCCCTGTTAATAATCTAAGCCGCTGTTTCCTCGCTGCTCCAGCATTGTGGTTAGTCAGTGATTGGCTACGTGGCTGGGTAATGACGGGCTTCCCTTGGCTTTGGTTGGGCTACAGCCAAATCGATTCGCCATTAGGTTCATTTGCACCGATTGGCGGCGTAGAGCTAGTAACTCTAGCGATCATTGTTTCAGCCTCTGCATTCGCTTATGCGATTGTTAACAGGGCTTGGAGTATCGCTATCATTCCCGCCGTCGTATTTAGTGCAGGTTTTGGTATTCGAAATATCGATTGGGTCACGCCGAACCCGGAAAAAACTACGTCAGTCGTTTTAATACAAGGCAACGTCGATCAAGACAGTAAATGGCTACCAAGTCATCGCTGGCCGACCATGATGAAATACACCGACCTCAGCAGAGAAAACTGGGATGCGGATATCATCATCTGGCCTGAAGCCGCTATTCCTGCTTTTGAAGTCGAGATACCCTCTTTTCTGCGCAACATAGACAGCGCTGCTAAGATGAATAACAGCTCAATCATCACAGGTGTACTGAATCAGTCTGAAGACAAGAAGTACTACAACAGCGTTCTCTCACTTGGTGTAAACCCATACGGTGAATACAGCTACGATCCAGACGAGCGCTATCATAAACATCACCTACTGCCATTTGGTGAGTTTGTACCGTTTGAGGACATATTGCGCCCATTGGCACCATTCTTTAACTTGCCAATGTCTTCGTTCAGTCGTGGTGATTTCATCCAACCAAACATCGTGGCCAACGGTCGTCATCTTGCGCCTGCGTTGTGTTACGAGATCATCTTTAATGATCAAGTTAGGCAGAATGTGACTGATGAGACTGACTTTATCCTCACACTCTCCAACGATGCGTGGTTTGGTCGTTCGATTGGGCCATTGCAACATATGGAAATCGCACAAATGCGGGCTCTGGAGCTTGGTAAGCCGCTTATTCGCTCTACCAACAATGGTGTGACGGCGGTGACAGATTACAAAGGCAACATCATCAAACAAGTGCCTCAGTTTGAAACGGCCGTATTAAAAGCTGAACTCATTTCAACGGATGGTCAAACGCCTTATCACACAGTAGGTACTTGGCCGCTGTATATATGGGCGATGCTCAGCTTGGTGATTGGTTGGCTAATAAGAAAGCCCAAAAGCTAGATTCGAGATTCGAGATTCGAGATTCGAGATTCGAGATTCGAGATTCGAGATTCGACGAAAGGTGATTGGAGGGTTGACTGATTGAGTCAACCCTTTTTATTACTGTGGTTTTGCATTGATACTGTACGGTTCAGGAGCTTACGGCTTAAGGGCCTTACGACTAAACCCTTTAGAGCCACATTTAATACATGGAATGATATTGGTTGGGTGGTTATATTCAGTTTGGTAACCACACTCGTCACATACCAAGGTTCCTAAGCCTATGACTTCACCCGCTTGATACAACCCCTGATGCTCTAAATCTTGGAACAGTTCAACCCACTCCACCTTAGTACGATCAGTGATATCCAACAGTCCTTGCCAAATAGAGTCTGCAATCATCAAATAGAATGGACCGCTTTTACTCTCTTCATAGCTTTCGGAAAACTCTTTTAAGTCCGACTTCACGTAGGCAGAAATCAATGAAAGCTCGTCTTTAGTCATATCATTAGCTGCTTTCGCATACTTGCCTGACGTTTCGATTTTGTTGTTGAGCTCTTCAGGACTATGCTTCAGCGTTTCAATCACCTCTTCGACGACTTCTTCATAGAGCGCTTTTTTCTTCGGCATAACAACCTCCTTAAGATAACCAACCTTTTAGTGAGCAAACGGGGGCGCTGCAATGCACTCCCGCTCACAAACAAATGCAATTCATACTCTTAAGTATAGTTGCCCTGCGAAATTCAGTGAAAATTACACAATCTACTAGGTAGCAACTGCAAGTATGAAGGGTATAACTATTGTTGTACTCAGCTCCTTTAGGTATTCTATGACGATCTGTAAGATTCTGTTCTAACCGAACTCACAAATTCCAAGATAACCGGATACCATCGATGCAAGAACAATATAACCCGCAAGAGATTGAACAAAAGGTTCAACAACACTGGGATAACAGCGAAACTTTCGTTGTAAGTGAAGACCCAAACAAAGAAAAATTCTACTGTCTTTCTATGTTCCCTTACCCAAGTGGCCGACTGCACATGGGTCACGTGCGTAACTACACCATCGGTGATGTGGTATCTCGTTTCCAACGTCTACAAGGCAAAAACGTAATGCAGCCAATTGGTTGGGATGCATTCGGCCTACCTGCAGAAAACGCAGCTGTTAAAAACAACACAGCGCCAGCACCATGGACTTACGAAAACATTGAGTACATGAAAAACCAGCTTAAACTTCTAGGCTTCGGTTACGACTGGAACCGTGAATTCGCAACATGTACTCCAGAGTACTACCGTTGGGAGCAAGAGTTCTTCACTAAGCTTTACGAAAAAGGCCTGGTTTACAAGAAGACATCTTCTGTTAACTGGTGTCCAAACGACCAAACAGTACTAGCAAACGAGCAAGTAGAAGACGGTTGCTGCTGGCGTTGTGATACTCCAGTAGAGCAAAAGAAAATTCCACAGTGGTTCATTAAAATCACGGAGTACGCTCAAGAGCTACTAGACGATCTCGACAACCTTGAAGGTTGGCCTGAAATGGTTAAGACCATGCAGCGCAACTGGATCGGCCGCTCTGAAGGTGTTGAGCTGTCTTTCGCTGTCAACGGCGAAGAAACGCCACTGGAAGTTTACACAACTCGTCCAGACACACTGATGGGTGTTTCTTACGTGGGTATCGCTGCAGGTCACCCTCTTGCAGAGAAAGCATCGAAGAACAACCCAGAGCTTGCTGCATTCGTTGAAGAGTGTCGTAACACTAAAGTTGCTGAAGCTGAACTAGCAACGATGGAAAAGAAAGGTATGGATACTGGCCTAACGGCTATCCACCCTCTTAACGGTCGTGTTGTTCCTGTTTACGTAGCAAACTTCGTTCTAATGGATTACGGCACAGGTGCGGTAATGGCGGTTCCTGCTCACGATCAACGTGACTACGAATTCGCAACTAAGTACGGCATCGACATTATCCCAGTAATCAAACCTGAAGACGGTTCTGAGCTAGATGTGTCTGAAGCGGCTTACACCGAGAAAGGCGTATTGTTCGATTCTGGTGAGTTCGATGGTCTTGCGTTCCAAGAAGCATTCGATGCAATTGCTGCGAAGCTTGAAGCTGAAGGTAAAGGTAAAAAGACAGTAAACTTCCGTCTACGTGACTGGGGTGTATCTCGTCAGCGTTACTGGGGTGCTCCAATCCCAATGGTAACCACTGAAGACGGTGAAGTTCACCCTGTCCCAGCAGACCAATTACCAGTAATTCTTCCTGAAGATGTGGTAATGGATGGCGTAACTAGCCCAATCAAGGCAGACAAATCTTGGGCTGAGACAACGTTCAACGGTGAACCTGCTCTACGTGAGACTGACACGTTCGATACGTTTATGGAGTCTTCTTGGTACTACGCACGTTACTGTTCACCACAAGCAGACGACATTCTAGATCCAGAGAAAGCAAACTACTGGCTACCAGTTGACCAATACGTTGGTGGTATCGAGCACGCTTGTATGCACCTGCTTTACTCTCGTTTCTTCCACAAGCTTCTACGTGATGCTGGTTACGTGACGTCTGACGAACCGTTCAAGCAACTACTATGTCAAGGCATGGTTCTGGCTGACGCGTTCTATCACGAAAACGAAAAAGGCACCAAAGAGTGGATTGCACCGACTGACGTAACGGTTGAACGTGACGGTAAAGGTCGCATCGAAAAAGCAGTCGACGATCAAGGCCGCGAAGTTGAACACTCAGGCATGATCAAAATGTCTAAGTCTAAGAACAACGGTATCGATCCACAAGAGATGGTAGACAAGTACGGCGCTGATACAGTACGTCTATTCATGATGTTTGCATCACCTGCAGACATGACGCTTGAGTGGCAAGAGTCTGGCGTTGAAGGAGCTAACCGCTTCCTTAAACGTGTTTGGAAATTGGTTCACGCTCATTCTTCTAAAGGTGCAGCTGAATCTGTTGACGCTTCTGCGCTATCTGGCGACCAAAAAGCACTTCGTCGTGATATCCACAAGACTATCGCGAAAGTAACGGACGATATTGGCCGCCGCCAAACGTTCAACACAGCTATCGCTGCAATCATGGAACTGATGAACAAGCTAGCGAAAGCACCTCAAGAGTCTGTACAAGATCGTGCAATTCTTGATGAAGCGCTAAAAGCAGTAGTTCGTATGCTTTACCCAATGACTCCACACATCTCTTACGAAATGTGGATTGCACTTGGTGAATCAAACGTAGACTCAGCAACATGGCCAACTTTCGATGAGAAAGCGCTAGTTGAAGACGAGAAGACTATCGTTGTAATGATCAACGGTAAGCTACGAGCGAAGCTAACGGTTGCTGCTGACGCGACAGAAGAGCAAGTTCGTGAACTTGGTCTAAACGATGAGAACGCTAAGAAGTTCCTAGATGGCCTAACGATTCGTAAAGTTATCTTCGTTCCTGGTAAGCTTCTAAACATCGTTGCTAACTAATTTCGTTAGTACAGTGCAATTGCTAAAGAATTAACGAACTTAATTCATCAAAAGCAGTCTGTAGACAGGGGAGCTAATTGCCCTGTCTACTTATTTAAGCGCTTTAGATTTGAGCCTAACAACTCAATCTAGCTAAAGCCTTTAAATAAGTATTCTACCTTCATGAGAGCCATCAAATAATGCGCCTGATTTCACTATCTTCATTGAAAGTTACTATTGTTGTTTTAACCGTCAGCCTGTTAAGTGCGTGTGGTTTCCACCTGCGTGGTGATTACTCCGTACCAGAAGAACTCAACAAGATCTCCGTAACCAGTTATGACCAATACAGTACGTTTACACGTATGATGAAAGGTCAGCTACGCATGAATGATGTAGAAATCGTGCCACCTGCTGAAAATACCCCTAACCTACACATTATTAGTGAGAGCGTTGGTGAGCGTACCCTTTCTCTATACCAAAACACTCGTGCAGCAGAAAAAGAACTGACATTTCGCGCTTCATATCGCGTAACGATCCCAGAGCTAGGCTCAAAGACATTCTCAACCAGCGTAACCCGCAGTTACCTAGACAACCCACTGACAGCACTTGCGAAGTCGGTTGAACGAGACATGATTGAAGATGAGATGCGCAAGTTGGCAACAAGCCAAATTCTTCGCCAAATGGCTCGCCTTAAAGCGACTATTGCCGCTGGTAACATGAACCTAGAAGAACTAGAGCACGTTGAAGTAAAAGAACTTGAAAAGCAATACAACATTAAAAACATCGAAGTTGAAGACGTTGAGATCGTACCGGCTTCAGAAGAGCAACCAACACTTAGCGAATCGACTGAGTAATAGGTTTATTTGATGCGTATTTTTGCTGACCGCTTATCAGAGCAACTTGCTAAACAGCTAAGCAGTGTTTACCTCATTTTTGGTAACGAGCCTCTGCTATTACAAGAAAGCCGAGAAGCAATTCAAAAAGCTGCAAAACAACAAGGTTTTGAAGAACGTCACCGCTTTGCTATTGATAGCAGTCTGGACTGGAATCAAGTCTACGACTGCACTCAAGCACTGAGCTTATTCTCTAGCCGTCAAGTCATCGAACTTGAACTGCCAGAGTCAGGCGTCAATGCCGCAATAGCGAAAGAGCTACTCGCAATCTCCGAGCATATCCACAGTGATATCTTGTTAATCTTGGTGGGCACTAAGCTCACCAAAGCTCAAGAAAGCGCTAAGTGGTTTAAGGCTCTTTCGAATCAGGGTCACTGGGTCAGTTGCCTAACGCCAGATGTCAGTCGGTTACCTCAGTTTGTCCAAGCGCGTTGCCGTCAAATCGGTTTAACGCCAGACCCTGAAGCGATTCAAATGCTGGCGCAATGGCATGAGGGTAATCTATTTGCTCTCACCCAAAGCCTAGAAAAACTGGCTCTCCAATACCCAGATGGAAAACTCACGTTAGTACGCTTAGAAGAATCGCTGAGTCGACACAACCATTTTACTCCATTCCATTGGAGTGATGCGTTATTGGCAGGCAAAGGTAACCGAGCACAACGAATCCTGCGTCAGCTAGAAGCTGAAGGTGTCGAACCCGTCATTTTATTACGTAGCATACAACGAGAGCTTGCTCTGCTATTACAAATGCAGCAACAAATGAAACAGATGCCGATTGGTCAGGTCTTCGAAAAACACCGTATCTGGCAATCTAAAAAGCCTCTTTATAACGCCGCGCTAACAAGAGTTTCGATTTCTCAATTACACTCTTTGTTCGCGTTGCTCACTCAAGCTGAATTGATGACAAAAACTCAATATGAGCAGTCGCCTTGGCCACTAATTCATCAGTTAAGCGTAGAGTTTTGTATCCCTTCAGCTTCAATACCATTCCACGCATAAAAGCGTGTTATATTCTAGGGTCAACAAGCCCTAAACAAAGCTAAATTCAGATTAAAGGAACACCCAGTGTTACGTGAAGAACTAAAAGATTTTCTTGCAGACAAAGCCGACGACATGAAAGCAGAATCGATTGTAACTATCGATGTAGAAGGCAAATCAAGCGTTACTGATTACATGATTGTTTGTACTGGCACCTCTAAACGCCATGTTGCCTCTATTGCACAGCATGTTGCTGATGAAGTGCGTAAAGCGGGTATGCAACCTCTAGGTATGGACGGTCAGCAAGAAGGTGAATGGGTTGTTCTAGATATGGGCACAAGCATGCTTCACGTTATGCAAGAAGAGCATCGTGAGCTGTACCAACTAGAAAAACTTTGGGGCTAAGCTTTGAAGATCCAGTTAATCGCAGTTGGCACAAAAATGCCAAAGTGGGTTGAAGAAGGGTTTAAAGAATACAAACGTCGCTTCCCTCACGATATGCCGTTAGAGCTCATTGAAATTACTGCAGGAAAGCGCGGTAAAAATGCCGATATTGCACGCATTCTTCAGAAAGAAGGTGAAGCGATGCTGGCAGCGGTGCCAAAAGGCAACAGAATTGTCACGCTCGACATCCCAGGTAAAAAATGGGATACACCACAACTGGCTGAGCAACTGGAAAGCTGGAAGTTGGATGGACGTGACGTTTCTATCCTGATTGGCGGGCCTGAAGGATTAGCACCGGCATGTAAAGCGGCAGCAGACCAAAGTTGGTCTCTGTCTGCGCTTACTCTCCCTCACCCATTAGTACGCGTTATCATGGCTGAAAGCTTGTATCGAGCTTGGAGCATCACTGCTAACCACCCTTATCATCGAGAATAAGCGTTAATGTTACGTAAACGTAGCCAAATCCGAGACTACAAAGCAGAAGCACGACTATTTACTAGTCGTGCTTTTGTTGCGTTTGCAGGTATCATAGTGATGATGTCGATGTTGGTTATGAACCTTTACAACATTCAAATCAACCAATATCAGGACTATAAAACCCGCTCTAACGACAACCGTATCAAGGTCGTTCCAATCGCGCCTAACCGTGGTTTGATTTACGATCGCAACGGTGTACTTCTTGCCGAAAACCGCCCCGTTTTCAACCTAGAAATCACACCAGAAAAAATCAACGATATGGATGACACGCTTGTCCGTCTACAAGAGTTAATCGAGATCCCACCAGAACGCATCGAGCGTTTTAATCGTGATCGCCGTAATTCAAGACGCTTCAAGTCAGTACCGATTCTGAACCAACTCACAGAAGAACAAGTTGCGGTCTTCTCTGTAAACCAACATAAGTTCCCTGGTGTTGAGGTCACAGGCACATTAAAACGTTTCTACCCTTATGGTGATGTGCTGACTCACGTTATTGGTTATGTTTCGCGTATCAATGACCGTGATATGCAGCGCCTAGCACGAGAAGAGAAAGACGCTAATTACCAAGCGACTCGTGACATCGGTAAACTTGGCATTGAGCGCTACTACGAAGACATGTTGCACGGTACCGCTGGTTATCAAGAAGTCGAAGTAAACAGCCGCGGACGAGTGATCCGCACTCTGAAGTTTGTGCCTTCGGTTCCGGGTAAAGATATCGTGCTCAACTTGGACATCAAGCTACAGCTATACGTACATAAATTACTTGATGGTCGCCGTGGCTCAGCCATCGTTCTCGACCCTAAAGACAATGGCGTGTTAGCCATGGTGTCTAGCCCAAGCTACGACCCAAATGCATTTGTGCATGGTATCTCCTCTAAAGGTTATAACGCGCTACTTCAAGACAAAGACCGACCTTTGGTTAACCGTGCAACGCTAGGTATTTATCCACCAGCGTCGACGATCAAACCTTTCATTGCTGTTGCGGCTCTGCAAGAAGGTGTGATTACACCTAATACAACGCGTAATGACCCAGGTTATTGGAAGATCCCTAACTCAAAAACAAGACCATTCCGTGACTGGTTGCGTTGGGGACACGGTGTCGTTGATATCGAGAAAGCGATAGAAGAGTCAGTGGATACTTTCTTTTACCAAATTGCTTATGACCTTGGTATTGATCGCATATCCAAATGGATGATGATGTTCGGATTCGGTGATTATACCGGCATCGATATTTATGAAGAAAGTAAAGCCAATATGCCAACTCGTGATTGGAAAATGGCAAGACACCGTGTGCCTTGGTACCAAGGTGATACTATCCCTGTCGGCATTGGCCAAGGCTACTGGACAGCAACACCAATGCAGATTGCAAAAGCCACATCAGTTTTAGTTAATGAAGGGGAAGTAACAGCCCCTCACCTACTGCGTTCAACCATTGATAACGGTCGCCCATTCGATGAACAAATTATGTCGGATATTGAAACTTACCCACCACTAACCGGGGTTAAGAAGAAGTATTGGGATATCGCTCAGGAAGGCATGAGACTGGCTAACCACGGTAAGAAAGGCACAGCAAGACGTTCATTCCAGAAGATGTCTTACCAAACCGCTGGTAAGTCGGGTACCGCGCAGGTGTTCGGCTTAAAAGAAGATGAAGAGTACAACGCGGATGAAATCGCAGAGCACTTACGCGATCACGCCCTCTTTACGGGTTACGCGCCTTTTGAAGATCCTGAAGCCGTCGTTACTATCGTTCTAGAAAACGCAGGTGGCGGCTCTTCTAACGGCGGCCCAGTAGTAAGAAGGATTTTAGACCATATTATCCTTGCAGAAGATTATCAAAGTGAGTCAATTAAATAATGAAACTTGATCCTTCAACTGGACGAAATAGAGCCTTATTCGAAAGGCTGCATATCGACCTGCCGCTTTTACTTGGCATTCTGGTTTTAATGGGCTTTGCCCTACTGATCATGTACAGCGCAAGCGGACAAAGCCTTGCGATGATGGATCGCCAGGCGATGCGTATGGCTCTGTCTTTAGGTGTGATGATCTTCCTAGCGCAAATCTCACCTCGCACTTATGAGACCTTGGCACCACTACTGTTTGCAGGTGGTGTCATCTTGCTATTAGGCGTATTGTTCTTTGGTGAAGCCTCTAAAGGTGCACAGCGTTGGTTAAACTTCGGCTTTGTTCGATTCCAACCCTCAGAGCTGTTAAAGCTGGCGGTACCTTTGATGCTGGCGCGATTTATCGGTAAGCGCTCACTTCCACCCACCTTCCAAACATTAGCGATCTCGCTAGTGATGGTGTTTGTACCTACGATTCTAATCGCAAAGCAACCCGACCTAGGCACATCTATCCTTATCGCCGCATCCGGTATCTTCGTGATATTCCTAGCAGGTATCAGTTGGAAAATCATTGCTAGTGCGGCAATAGCGTTGGGGGCATTTATCCCAATCTTATGGTTCTTCTTGATGCGTGAATATCAAAAAGTACGTGTAAGAACCCTTTTTGATCCTGAATCCGATCCATTAGGTGCGGGTTACCACATCATTCAAAGTAAGATTGCGATAGGTTCTGGTGGTATATCAGGAAAAGGTTGGCTGCAAGGCACTCAATCCCAACTAGAGTTCATTCCAGAGCGCCATACCGACTTCATTTTTGCGGTAATTGCCGAAGAGTGGGGCATGATTGGTATCTTGTTCTTGCTTGCCATCTACCTGTTTATTATTGGACGTGGCTTAGTGCTCGCTAGCCAAGCTCAAACAGCATTCGGCCGAATGATGGGCGGCAGCATTGTACTGAGCTTCTTCGTCTACATTTTTGTAAACATTGGCATGGTAAGTGGCATTCTACCTGTTGTAGGTGTTCCTCTTCCTCTGGTCAGTTATGGCGGTACTTCAATGGTTACCCTTATGGCTGGTTTTGGTATTTTAATGTCGATCCATACACACAGAAAAGCATTCTCAAAGGCGACCTAATCGATGTCTATTACAACGTTTCCAAAAAAAGCATCCTTAGTTGATGAGCTGCCAATCAAAAAAATAGTCTCTATCTTAGGGCTAGCGGTTTTAATCAATGGGTGTTCTTCACAAAAGCCAACAGGTCGCTACGATATTGATTCAGATATTGCACCAGACGCACCGATTTCGGTAGAGCATTTAGAAGATGCTCACCCTCAGTATGAACCTTATAGTTTAGGTGGTAATACGGATTACACTCTGCGTGGCGAAGACTACAAGATCGTAAAAAAGACCGAAGGGTTTACTGAGAAAGGCAAGGCCTCTTGGTACGGTAAGAAATTTCATGGTCACTTAACGTCTAACGGCGAGATCTACGACATGTATTCGATGTCAGCAGCTCACAAAACATTGCCAATTCCAAGCTATGTAAAAGTGACGAATACCGACAATAACAAAACCACTATTGTTCGTATCAATGACCGTGGCCCATTCCATGAAGGCCGAATCATTGACCTTAGTTATGCGGCCGCTTACAAGCTCGATGTATTAAGAACCGGCACGGCAAATGTTGAGATTGAAGTCATTACTGTGGCTATGCCAACCGACGCAAATAAAAAGGCCGCTTTACCGCAATTTATCATTCAAGTCGCAACATCTCCGCATGAAGATAGAACCGAGAAGTTAGCTAAAGATCTAGCCGAAAAGCTAGAAGTAGCAACGTTCTTGCAGCCAAATGATGACAACTACCGTCTGATGATTGGGCCATTTCATGACTATGCTCTGACTCAAGAAAAATTAGAACAAGTTAAGCTAATGGGTTACCCGTCAGCTTATATAAAAAAACACACCCTAACTCGCTAATTAATCTAACAGTTACTTCTGGTAATCAGCGCTCTGGTGTGACAGAGTGATTCTGTTAATATATGAATAGTTCACCAAATAATTGCATTCAAAATGATTAAATCTAATAAACTTGTTAAATCGATTTTTGCTACTTCTGTTGCTCTTTCTGCAACGATAGCTACATCGTCATTCGCCGCTCCTATTGTTGTTCCTGATGCACCTCAAATCGCCGCTAAAGGTTTTGTTCTGATGGATTACCATTCAGGCAAAGTACTAGCAGAGAAAGAGATGAATACTCAACTTTCTCCAGCAAGTTTAACCAAGATGATGACGAGCTACGTAATTGGCCAAGAGCTAGAACGTGGCAACATCAACTTAAACGACGATGTTGTAATCAGTGAAAATGCTTGGGCTAAAAACTTCCCAGATTCATCTAAGATGTTCGTTGAAGTAGGTACAACGGTTAAAGTTGAAGAACTGAACCGCGGTATCATTGTTCAGTCAGGTAACGATGCTTGTGTTGCGATGGCTGAACACATCGCCGGATCTGAAGATGCATTCGTTGACCTAATGAACGCATGGGCAAGCTCTATCGGTATGAAAGACACGCACTTCGCTAACGTGCACGGTCTAGACAACCCGAACCTATACTCAACGCCTTACGATATGGCGCTACTTGGTCAGGCTCTGATTCGCGACGTACCAGACGAGTACCGTATCTACTCACAGAAGAAATTCACTTACAACGGCATCACCCAGTACAACCGTAACGGTCTGTTATGGGATAAGAGCATGAACGTTGATGGCATCAAAACGGGCCACACAAGCAATGCAGGTTACAGCCTAGTAAGCTCAGCGACCGAAGGCAAAATGCGCCTAGTTGCTGTAGTTATGGGTACCAAGAATGCTAATGCTCGTAAGACAGAAAGTAAAAAGCTGCTTAGCTACGGCTTCCGCTTCTTCGAAACAGTGGCACCACACACAGCGGGTGAAACCTTCGTAGAAGAGAAGATCTGGATGGGTAGTAAAGACACCGTTGCACTGGGTGTCGACGAAGATACTTTCGTTACGCTACCTCGTGGTCAAGCTAAGAACCTGAAGGCAAGCTTCGTTCTTGAGAAAGAGCTAGAAGCGCCAATCAGCAAAGGCGATGTGGTTGGTAAACTATTCTACCAAGTCGACGGTGAAGACGTTGCTGAATACCCACTACTAGCACTTGAAGATGTAGACCAAGGCAGCCTATTCAGCCGCCTATGGGACTACCTAGTTCTTCTGTTCAAGGGTTTATTCTAAACCAGCCAAAGGTTTGTTCTAAGTAAAACCTAAGCTTGTTGTCTAGCTAACCTAATGAGTAAGTTCATGATTTACTCATTAGTGAACCAAAAGCCGCCATGTGCGGCTTTTGTTGATCTTGAGTTCGGTGATATTTACACGTAATATTCCGCCTTATTACTCGTGTCTGTTGACCGAATACGCTTTTTATCGACATTTCGCCAATTTGCGAGAGTCTAGCCTTTTGGAGCTAATCATGAACATCAATTCTGATGCAAAACTAAAAGACCTCTTAGAGTTCCCTTGTTCATTCACTTACAAAGTAATGGGCCACGCTAAGCCAGAACTGACTGAGCTAGTGCTAGAAGTGATCCAGCGCCACGCTCCTGGTGACTACAGCCCAACGCTAAAACCGAGTGCGAAAGGTAACTACCACTCTGTTTCTATCAATATTACTGCGACTTCAATTGAACAAGTAGAAACTCTTTATAAAGAACTGGGCGAGATCGAAATCGTTCGTATGGTTCTGTAGTCTTTGATTACGCATGAAAAACAGCGGCTTATTGCCGCTGTTTTTGTTTAAAGCACAGTATCGACACCAAATTCATTCAACTTAATTTTAAATAAATACAAAGAAAGTTGAAAAACCTTGCAGTCCGTCTGTAGTTAGAATCATGTTTCGCGTTTATAATGCGTTCACTTTATTAATCCTTGAGGGAGTGCCGCTTTGCAAAATAAGCTAATCGTAAAAAAATTAGGCCGTCAGGATTATGAACCTGTATGGAAAGCCATGCATAAGTTCACAGACGAACGCACGGAAGAAGACGTAGACCAAGTTTGGTTGGTTGAACACAACCCTGTCTTCACTCAAGGACAAGCAGGCAAAGCTGAGCATGTTTTAAATGCCGGTGATATCCCTGTGATACAAAGTGACCGCGGCGGCCAAGTGACTTATCACGGCCCAGGTCAGTTAGTTGCTTACTTTCTGATTAACATTCGCCGCAAGAAATTCGGAGTGCGTGATTTGGTTACTCATATCGAGAACCTCGTAATCAATACTCTGAAAGCTTACAATATAGATTCAGCTGCCCGACCTGACGCTCCTGGTGTTTATGTCGATGGCAAGAAAATCTGTTCACTCGGATTACGTATTCGACGTGGCTGCTCGTTCCACGGGCTAGCACTGAACGTCGATATGGACCTGTCTCCATTCCTACGTATTAACCCATGTGGTTATCAAGGTATGGAAATGGCACAGGTCAGCCAACTTGGCGGACCAAGTGAACTAGAAAACGTTGAACAACAGTTAATACAAGAGCTCGTAGAGCTACTCGGCTATGACCAAGTAGACATTCAAGCCACCAGTAACATTACAGCAGAAGCATAAAATCATGAGCAAACCAATCCAAATGGAAAAAGGCGTTAAATATCGTGACGCTGACAAAATGGCATTAATTCCCGTAAAGAATATGCCTGCTGAACAGAAAGAAGTTCTACGTAAGCCTGAATGGATGAAGATTAAACTTCCTTCAGACAGCCATCGTATTCAAGAAATCAAATCAGCAATGCGCAAAAACAACCTGCACTCAGTTTGTGAAGAAGCGTCTTGCCCTAACCTAGCCGAGTGTTTCAATCACGGTACGGCAACGTTTATGATTCTTGGCGCTATCTGTACTCGTCGCTGCCCGTTCTGTGATGTTGCCCATGGTCGTCCTGTTGCTCCTGAAGCAGAAGAGCCGAAGAAACTGGCTAAGACGATTAAAGACATGAAACTGAAGTACGTAGTAATCACTTCAGTTGACCGTGATGACTTGCGTGACGGCGGTGCTCAGCACTTTGCTGACTGTAACCGTGAGATTCGCGAACTAAACCCACATATTCGTATCGAAACACTGGTTCCAGACTTCCGCGGTCGTATGGATGTTGCGCTTGATCTAATGAAAGACAACCCGCCAGATGTTTTCAACCACAACCTAGAGACAGCGCCACGTCTATACCGTAAAGCGCGTCCAGGTGCGAACTACAAGTGGTCTCTTGATCTACTGAAGAAATTCAAAGAGCAGCACTCTGATATTCCAACAAAATCAGGTGTGATGATGGGTCTTGGTGAGACGAAAGAAGAGATCGTTCAAGTACTGAAAGACCTTCGCGAACATGGTGTGACTATGCTGACACTAGGCCAATACCTAGCACCAAGCCGCCACCACTTACCAGTAGAACGCTACGTGCCGCCTTCTGAGTTCGATGAGCTGAAAGAGATTGCTCTAGAGCTTGGCTTCACTCACGCAGCTTGTGGTCCATTTGTACGTTCTTCTTACCATGCAGACTTACAAGCTCAAGGTATGGAAATTAAGTAAGCCATTACTTAACTCCCCTCTATTTGAAAGGCGCATCCCCTCAGGTATGCGCCTTTTTAGTATCGACAAACTGTCACGTTACATCGCCATCATTCAGATACAACAAAGAAGACGAGTGAACAATAGACAAATGGACAAATGGACAAATGGACAAATGGACAATAATGGCTAATTAGCCGAAAGAAGCCCAGATAACCGTTGCTACCAAGATTGGGCACACGAACTTCACATACATAGGCCAAACCTTACCAAACCAACCCAATTGGAAATCAGAGCAACCTTGCTCAAGCTCTTTCACTTTTGAAGCTCGGCTCCATACCCAACCACCAAACACACAGAACATCAGTGCAGCGACTGGTTGAAGGTACTGAGTTGCAATCATCGCTACCATGCCAAACATCGCAGCAAAGTTGTAAACAATCACCACACTAAACAGCGCGATAGCACCACCAATCACCCAACTTGTTGACGTACGTTTAGTATTGAAGCGCTCACTCACTAACGCTACCGGGCCTTCTAACATTGAGATAGAAGAAGTCAGCGCGGCAATGGTTAGTAACAAGAAGAAAACAATTGCGAAGATCTGACCAAGCACACCTAAGCTATCAAACATCAACGGCAGAACAGTGAATACCAGTGTGTCAGAGCTCAATAGTGAACCGTCTTCCGCATAGATTTGAACGCCTTTTTGCATCGCAACAAACATTGCAGGCATTACTACCAAACCAGCAATAAAAGCCACTGCAGTATCTACCAGCGTCACGTTCATCGCCATTTTTGGCAGGTTTTCTTTCTTACTTAAGTAAGAGCCATAAACCAACATTGAACAGCCACCAATCGTTAGCGAGAAGAAGCCTTGCCCCATCGCCGCTAGAATCAGCTTTCTATCCCACACTTTCTCAAAGTCTGGAACTAGGTAATGTTTTAAGCCTTCCATCGCACCAGCTTGCGTCATGATGTAGACAAACAATAGGCCGAACAACACAAACAGTGCTGGCATCAAACGCGTCGACCACTTCTCGATGCCTTGCTTAACACCACCCTGTACAATCAGAATCGTCAGCACATAGAACGCGACGGTACCAAATACATTACGCTCAACGCTGAAGCCTTTAAACCAATCAGCAGCAGCCTCTAAACCAATCAGATCAGCGACGGCGCCAATTAGGAAGCAGATTAACCAACCACCAACAATACTGTAAAACGCCAATACGGCACTTGGTACACTTAAGCCAATCCAACCGACAAACTCACCGACTTTTTTACCTAAAGGGTTTGCCGTCAACGAGCGCATGCTATCAACTGGATTTGCTTGGCCGTGACGACCGATCGCCATCTCAACCACTAGCATTGGGAAAGCAACCACAAAGATCATGATCAAATAGACCAAAAGGAAAGCACCGCCACCATTGCTGGCAACTTGAGTCGGGAACCCCCAAATATTACCTAAGCCAACCGCTGCACCAGCCGCTGCTAAAATAAAGCCTAAACGAGAGCTAAAATGCTCTCTTGAAGAGGAAGATTGTTGGTCCATATCGCCCGCATTAAAAATCAGTGAACTAGTTGAGAAGTACAGTAATAAAAAGCAATGATAGGTACAACCAATAAATGAACAATTATCTAATTTTTACAATCAATGCGCTATTTAGAACCATAAAATTAACAAACGACCAGTCTTATCGTTCAATTAAAAGCAATAAAGCGAGGTGGCAGGCTTGAAAAGGAAATGGATTAAATTGAGATAAATACTCGCCGTGTGGCTACATTTGTACAAACAAAAAGAGCACCAACCGATGCTCTTGCTATTCATAAGTCGATCCAGATTAGATCGTGAAGACTTGATAGTCTTTTAGGTTCGGAATGATTTCATGCAACTCTTGCTCTTGCTCCGCCATCTCATCAAGAGAATCACAGAACTCGTTTGCTTCTTCTTGTACTTGTTGAGAGTGTTCTTTCATTCGCTCTTCAACTTTCAGCTTTAATTCAGCCATACTGTCAGCTAGTTCGGTAAGGTTTAGACCACCGTCTTGTTTCATTTTTTCTGACATCGCATTAAAAGCGCTAGAAATAAATTCTTGGTTAAAGATCTCTTTAGCCTTCTCGAAATCTTCAGACCAACCATTGGCCATCGAATCAAAGCTTTCTGCTGGTAGTACTAGCTCACCATCTTTGTAGTAACGAGCCTCAAGTTCAGCAAAATACGTCTTCATTGACTCTTTTACGTTATCAAACGACTCAGGCGAATCTAGGCTAGCAGCAATATCATCAATAACGTCATTGGCTAATGCTAAGCTCTCGTTAGCCATTTGCTTTGCGCGAGGTAAATACTCACTCATGCTGCCACGATACTTCTCTATTGCAGCTTGTTGGTTAGCATCGAGCTCAACTTTTTCGCCATGGATATAGAGGTCATTGTTTTCATCGAAGACCGCAGTATCACCATTCACCTGATGAATTTCGACTTTTTGGTCATCGATTCGTAATTCATTCTTCAAATCAACTCGACACTGCGCTGCAAACGTTGGCAGGCTCACAACAGCAATAACCGCTGTTAGTGATGCAATTAATACACTGTTTTTCATAACATCCTCTCATCAATCTGACAAATTACTATACCTTGGGTTTATACTTCTTTGTCAGAGCAACGTCTTATATTCCTTAGCCAATTATTCAGTCAACCGATATCACTTCGTAGCAAAACTGTTTATCAGCAACTTTAAATTCAATTTCATCACCGACTTCTTTACCCATTAACGCCTGACCAAAAGGTGCATTTGCCGTCACGATAGCTACTTCATTATAATTCCACGTGACAGACAGCCCCCCAACTCTCGGCCCCATAAAGAAGTGTTTATATTTATCTCGCTCGTCAATGACCACAACATAGCTGCTCACCGTAATCTTCTCACTATCACGCAGCACTAAGTTACGATAACACTGAATGTCGTCCTCACACTCTTGCACCCTCACCGCTTGACCATGGGCAAGATATGAAGCTTCTAGCGCCAATGTATCGTACTTATGTTCAGGCACTGTCTCTTCATCTGTCGCAGCGTCAATCGCGCGTTGAGTGGCAGATTGTGCGATACGTAATCGGGATTCGAGTTGCTCTATAATTATTTGGCGAAGCTCAGACTTATTCATACTATTGGGGTGCTTTTCTATAGGAGCTACAGAATAGAATTAGGTACAATCAGGTGCAAGACATTTGATTCATCAAGCGACGCTATCATGAATAGGCGCCCGCTTTAGCATCAATACGACACTTAATAACTCAGGTAGAACATAAATGATTGAGCAGAAGCTAAAACAAGTATTCGGATTCGACTCACTGCGTAATGGACAAAAGCAAGTCATTAATAATGTTCTATCTGGTCACTCAACTGCGGCCATATTCCCTACAGGCTCAGGTAAATCTCTGTGTTATCAATTACCAGCATTAGAATTGCCGCACTTAACCTTGGTGATATCACCGCTGTTAGCCTTGATGAAAGACCAACTCGCTTTCCTGCACAGTAAAGGCATTAGCGCGGCAGCAATCGAATCAAGCCAAGACAGACAAATCACCCAACAGGTCATGCAGTCGGTACGTAACGGTGATACAAAGATCCTCATGATCTCCGTTGAACGCTTGAAGAACGAGCGCTTTCGTCAGTTTATCTCTCAAGTGCCGCTCTCACTGCTTGTGGTCGATGAAGCGCACTGTATTTCAGAATGGGGACACAACTTCAGACCAGATTACCTGAAGCTTCCTCAATATCAGAAACAGCTCAATATTCCTCAAGTGCTGCTACTGACAGCAACCGCGACGACATCTGTTATCCAAGATATGAAATCGAAGTTTGAAATTGATGAGGAACGCGTTGTGGTTACGGGGTTCTATCGTCAAAACCTCGACCTGTCGATTCAACCTTGCGAACAAACCAGCAAGCTAGAAACCTTGTGTAATGTCGTTAACCAAGCTTCTCTCGCTCCGACTATTGTTTATGTCACCCTTCAACAAACAGCAGAGATGGTGGCTCAGCAACTTCGCAATGCTGGCGTTAATGCGGTGGCTTACCATGCGGGTCTTAAGCCTGAAAATAGAGATGCTATTCAACATCAATTCATGAATGATGAAGTGAGCTGTATCGTCGCAACCATTGCGTTTGGTATGGGCGTGGATAAGTCCAACATCCGCCGAGTAATTCACTTTGATTTACCAAAATCGATAGAGAACTACTCACAAGAGATCGGCAGAGCTGGCCGAGATGGTCAAGCGTCTGAATGTATTCTACTCGCTAACAAACATGGTTTAAGCACACTCGAGAACTTCGTTTTTGGTGATACGCCCGACAACATATCGATCCAGGCAGTATTGAAAGAGATCTACGAAAATCAAAACATTGGCGCTTCTGGCTCGAACCAATGGGAGATCATGCTTAACCAGCTATCACGTGAATCCAACATTCGTCAATTACCGCTTAAAACACTACTGGTGTATCTCGAAATTGAAGGTGTGATTGAGCCGAAGTACAGCTACTTTGCTGATTACAAATTTAAGTTCATTCGCCCAAAGCAGCAGATCACAGAGCAATTTCAAAGTGAACGTCGTCAATTTGTAGAAGCGGTTTTCCAATGCTCTCCTCAAGCAAGAGTGTGGTGCCAAGTCGACTTCGATGCACTTTGGACTCACTTCCAAGCCGATCGTCAGCGCGTAATTGCAGCTATCGATTACTTCAATGAACAAGGTTGGATTGAATTGGAGAGCAAGCAGATCACGGATGTCTACACGATCCACAATACTTCTGAAGATATGATGCAACTGTCCGAACGTCTAACTGAGTTGTTTAAAGCAAAAGAGAACAGCGAGATAAACCGTCTTGACCAAATGCTGAATTTCTTTGAGGCGGATACTTGCCTTAGCTCACGCCTTGCGAGTTACTTTGCTGATGATAAAGCACCAACAAACTGCGGTCACTGCTCTGTATGTAGAGGAGAAGTGGCAATCTTACCAACCGTTGATGTTGAACCTGTCGATGATGAGACGGTGATGACATGGATACATGAATTTATTTCTGCTAGCCAACAATTGATTACCGACGAAGCTATTACTCGCTTCTTATGCGGAATCGCCACCCCACTTTCAACCAAGCTTAAAGCCAGTAAAATGGTTGGTTACGGTAAGCTAGAGCAGCAACCATTCAGTGATACCTTAGCGCGAGTTAAGCAACTTCCTAGATAAGCTAATTTCCTTGATTAGAAAAAACCGACTAGGTTATCAAACCTAGTCGGCATTCAAATACCAACACTTCTAAATCTATACTCCCAACGCCTTACCCTAAAAGAAACTCAACTGGCGCATTTGATCTTTGGGTTGCAGCATCACACTTAAACCAAGCAGGCGTATTTCTCGCCCCTGTTGTCTTTTCAATATTTCACTTAACAGTTCTTTGAAGTGTTCACGATCTAAAGAGGCGTGGATGTGCTCAATAGTAGTTTGTTGAAAGTCGGCAAACTTGAGCTTAATGCCCTGTTTGATGATCGCTTTGCTTGGGCTGGCTTTTTCTAAACGAGTTTCGAGTTCAGGAAACAACTTGTCTTCGATTACCTGCCAGCATTCGGCGTAGGTTGAAATATTTTGGGTAAAGGTGCGCTCTACGCCTACCGATTTTCGCTCGCGCTCGATGATAACTTCTCGATCATCAATGCCATGACTGCGCTTCCAGAGTGATGCACCTTGACGGCCAAACTTGAGTAGCAGGTCTCGATAGTCAGACTCCTTGATATCCTTACAAGTAAAAAAGCCTGCTTGATGCAACTTTTCAATACTCACCTTGCCGACACCAGGAATCTTTTCAAGTGGTAGCTCATCGATCACTGATTGCACATCTTGTGGAGGGATAACAAACTGACCATTGGGCTTATTCAGATCCGAGGCAACTTTGGCTAAGAACTTGATCGGGGCAATGCCAGCCGAAGCGGTCAGGTTGAGTTCATTCCAGATATCACGGCGAATCGACTCAGCAATAAGTGTTGCTGAACCATGACACTGCGTAGAATCGGTGACATCAAGAAACGCTTCATCTAAGGAAAGAGGCTCTATGACAGACGTGTATCGAGAGAAGATTTCACGAATCTTTTTAGATATCTCGACATAGACCGACATTCTTCCCGGCACAACCAATAGATTAGGACAAAGCTGTAGCGCTTTTCCGGTCGGCATTGCAGAGCGAACACCAAACTTGCGGGCTTCATAATTACATGTGCTCAAAACACCGCGTTGCTTCTCATGCCCACCAACAGCTAACGGGCGATTTCGGTAAGCAGGGTTATCACGCATTTCTACAGCCGCATAAAAACAATCCATATCGACATGAATTATTTTTCTTATTTTCTCTTCGCCTGCGCTACACATCTAGGAATGACTCGACCTTACAACTGTATCAATAAACAGTATAATCCAAATTTTATCAGATTTAAAACGATCTCGAGTCCAGCTAAAAAGGTTTCGCTTCAATAGTCATAAGCTCTTCTGATACTATTGTTAACGAGTATTTAGTCTATAAGTAGGGATCGCTTGTGAGTGAAAAAATACTAGTGGTGGAAGATAGTCGAGCATTCCGCAACTACCTGTACCAACAGCTTAAAAATAGCGGTTATGAGGTCGCACTTGCTGAATCTATTGCAGAAGCAAAAAACATCTTGGAACAAGAGACGGATTTCTTGTGTGCCGTATTAGATTACTGCTTACCTGACGGGCAAGACGGTGAGATCATTGATCTCGTATTAGGCTATCAACAGAAAATAATTGTTCTTACCGGGATGTTCGACAATCAACTGCGAGAGCAAGTCCTAGCAAAAGGCGTTATTGACTACATACTTAAAGACAGTATGTCATCAGTAAGCTACCTACTCCCTCTGGTTCAAAGAATTTCGAATAATCGCCACCACAAAGCATTGGTTGTCGATGATTCAGCGGTTGTTCGCCGTTACATAGCTCAACTTCTAGAACACCAATATATCCAAACTATCCAAGCCGAAGACGGCGAACAAGCATTAAAGCTTCTTCATAACGATCCCGATATTACATTCGTTGTTACAGACCACGATATGCCGAACAAAGACGGTATAGCGATGATCCGTGAAATTCGACGCGATCACGATAGAAACCAGTTGGCTATTTTAGGGCTATCAGGTAGCGATGACCGCACCATGACAGCGCGATTCCTTAAAGCGGGTGCTAACGATTTCCTTTACAAGCCTTTTAACCAAGAAGAGTTTTTCTGCCGTATCCATCAACTGCTTGATATGAAAGAAGCGGCCAATGAGCTATTTCGACATGCCAACGAGGATGCTCTTACTGGCTTATGGAATCGTCGCTACCTGTTCAATCATCCTTGTAAAGGCTGCGATCAACGAAACATTGCTATGATGGATATCGACTTCTTTAAGAAAGTGAATGATACCTTTGGCCACGATGGTGGTGATGCCGTGCTGATCGATGTAGGGAAAATCATCAAAGATCATTTCAAAGACGATGTCGCTGTGCGCTTCGGTGGTGAAGAGTTTTGTATTCAGTCATGCGGTGCATTTGAGAGCTTTGTTGACAACTTAGAGTCCATGAGAGAAGCCATTGAAAGCCATGTTGTTGAGCATGACTCTCAAAGAATCAAGGTCAGTATTAGCATCGGCGTAACCGATTTAGACGCCAAGTTAGATGAGCAGATCAAAGCCGCTGATGAGCTTCTTTATACGGCAAAAGAGCAAGGTAGGAATCAGCTAGTGTTTGCGCGTAACAGCATGCAAATCGAACAATAGTCATTCGTTTTTGTTTCCATCGTTAATCTGCCAAGATAAATGACTAAGCCTCAAAACCAAAAAAGCTCAAGATGATAATCTTGAGCTTTTCAATTTAAGGGCATAGATAACTCTACCCCTTATGACTGTCACCCATTAAGCGATACGGTCTTTACTCCAAGCCGCTTCTTTTTGTTGGCGCTCAGCCAGCTTCTCTTCACGGTAAGCTTCACGTGCTTCACGCTTCTTACGCGCGTCGCAAGGTTCAGGGCAGTTACATACTTTATCAATACCAACAGCACCTAAGCCACCACAGCTACCTTTCACAACTTTCTTTTGGATAATGTAGCCAATTGACATCGCTGCGATTACTGCAAGAAAAACACCAAATGTAATCAGAAATGTATTCATAATTATCTCGCTTACCTTATTTACCTAAGTATGGCTTAAATGCTTCAGAAGCAATTTCTTTAAAGCCATCTGCTGTTTTTACCACCATGAACACTGGGATGTTATGCTGGTTTGCGACTTCCATTCCTTTTTCCTCACCTAAGACCATAAGGCCAGTAGATAAGCCGTCTGCAGTCATTGAAGACGGGTTTAAAACAGTCACAGAAACCACTTTATGATGAAGAGGCTTTCCTGTTTCTGGGTTGATGATGTGTGAGTAACGAACACCATCACGCTCAAAATAGTTGCGGTAGTCACCAGACGTTGCGATCGCCATATCACCAGGCTCGATGATCTCTTGGATGTTACGTTCGTCAATACTTGGCTTTTCGATGGCAATACGCCAGCCTACACTTTCACGGTTTAGGCCTTTCAAACGGATTTCACCGCCTACTTCTACCATGTAGTTGTGAATACCAATTGAATCAAGGTAATCAGCAACAACATCAACGCCCCAACCTTTTGCAATAGTTGACAGGTCGACATACAAATTAGGCAAGTCTTTAGTTAGCTTGTTGCCTTCAACGCTCAAGTGGTGAATACCAACCTTAGCTTTACGAGCAGCAAGTTCTTCATCTGATGGAACGACTTCCGGACGCGCTTCAGGACCAAAACCCCAAAGATTAACTAATGGGCCAACCGTAACATCCAACGCACCTTCAGTAAGACCGTTCAAACGAATGGCTTCTTTCACAACGATAGCAGTTTGTTCAGATACTTCGAATGCGTCCGCACCTTTGTGTTGATTGAAACGGCTCAGCTCTGAATCTTCACGGTAAGTCGACATTTGATCATTCACTTCTTCAAGTAGACGATCGATCTCAGTATGAACTTCATTAGATTCAGGAAATTCATCACCATTGATATATTTAATATTGTAACTGGTACCCATTGTTGGGCCACTTAAATGCACTTGCTCTCTTGCCTGATCACAGCCCGCAAGAAAAATCAAAGAAGTTAATGCAACAAGCCAAATTCTCACTTGCTTACTCCTGTCTAATGTTAAGGATTTATATAAGGAAAAATAAGAGTAAAAAATAGGTATTTTGAATGCCTTACTCTTTCTTATATAAGCCAGTATGTTGTCAAAAATAGTCTTAGAAAAACAAATGGCTGACTCGTGAGAGTCAGCCATAATATCAATCACTTAAATGGATTAACCACCGAAGTCATCTAGTAGGATGTTTTCATCTTCTACACCAAGATCTTTCAGCATGCCGATAACAGCCGCGTTCATCATTGGTGGACCACACATGTAGTACTCACAGTCTTCAGGAGCTTCGTGATCCTTCAGGTAGTTTTCGTACAATACGTTATGGATGAAACCTGTGTAACCGTCCCAGTTGTCCTCTGGTTGAGGATCAGACAGAGCACAGTGCCACACGAAGTTCTCGTTTGCAGCCGCTAGGCCATCGAAATCTTCAATGTAGAACATCTCACGCTTAGAACGTGCACCGTACCAGTAAGACATCTTACGAGTAGAGTTAAGACGCTTAAGTTGGTCGAAGATATGTGAACGCATTGGCGCCATACCTGCACCACCACCGATGAATACCATTTCATTGTCTGTGTCTTTAGCAAAGAACTCACCAAATGGACCAGAAATAGTACATTTGTCGCCTTCTTTAAGAGACCAGATGTATGAAGACATCACACCAGGAGCTACGTCAGGGTTGTTTGGCGGCGGAGTTGCGATACGCACGTTAAGCTTGATGATGCCTTTCTCTTCTGGGTATGAAGCCATAGAGTAAGCACGGATCGAGTGCTCTTTAACGATAGACTCGTAACGGAACAAGTTGAACTTATCCCAGTCACCACGGTATTCCTCAGGAATATCGTAATCTGCGTATTTCACGTGATGTGGTTCAGCTTCAATCTGAATGTAACCACCCGCGCGGAACGGAACTTCTTCACCTTCAGGGATCGCTAGAGCAAGTTCTTTGATGAAAGTAGCTTCGTTGTTATTCGAGATAACAGTACATTCCCACTTTTTAACACCAAAGATATCTTCGTCTAGTTCAATCTCCATGTCAGTTTTCATAGCAACTTGACATGCAAGACGTTCGCCTTCGCGAGCTTCACCTTTTGTGATGTGATCAAGTTCAGTTGGAAGGATGTCGCCACCACCAGACTTAACTTTTACACGACACTGACCACAAGAGCCACCGCCACCACAAGCAGAAGATACGAAGATACCAGCGCCAGCTAGGGCACCAAGTAGCTTGCTACCAGGTTGAGTAACGATCGCCTTTTCAGGGTCGCCGTTTACAGCAATAGTGATGTCACCTGATGGTACTAGCTTAGACTTAGCGAAAAGAATCACTAGTACTAGAGCCAATACAATAATGGTAAACATCGCTACGCCAAGAATAATGCTTTGCATTTGTTATTCCTTATTACTGGGTGCTTACCCTACAGTTGAACACCAGAGAAAGACATAAAGCCTAACGCCATCAGACCAACAGTAATGAACGTGATACCAAGGCCACGAAGACCTGGAGGTACGTCAGAGTACTTCATCTTCTCACGGATACCCGCAAGAGCAACGATAGCTAACATCCAACCCACACCAGAACCGAAGCCGTAAACAACAGATTCCGCAAAGTTGTAGTCACGAGTTACCATGAAAGATACACCACCAAAGATTGCACAGTTAACTGTGATCAGTGGAAGGAAGATACCTAGTGCGTTGTACAAAGGTGGGAAGAAACGGTCTAGAACCATCTCTAGGATTTGTACAAGTGCCGCGATAACACCGATGAATGCGATGAAGTTAAGGAAACTTAAATCGACACCTTCAACAAGCGCGTTTTCTTTCAGGATGTGTGTGTAAACAAGGTTGTTTACAGGAACAGCGATTGTAAGTACTACAACTACCGCAACACCAAGACCAAAAGAAGTTTTAACTTTCTTAGATACCGCTAGGAATGTACACATACCTAGGAAGAAAGAAAGCGCCATGTTTTCGATGAAAATCGATTTAACTAGCAGACTAATATAATGTTCCATGACTACCTTACCCCTTCGCTTCTACTTGTTCTGGTTTGAACACACGAATTGCCCAAATCAAGAAACCAATTAGGAAGAATGCAGAAGGTGCTAGAAGCATCAAGCCGTTTGGCTGATACCAACCACCGTTGCTCACTAGAGGTAGTACTTCCATACCAAATAGTTTGCCAGAGCCTAGAAGCTCACGGAAGAAACCAACAGTGATAAGAACGAAACCGTAACCAAGACCGTTACCAAGACCATCGACTAGAGATGGGATTGGCGCAGACTTCATTGCGAATGCTTCAGCACGACCCATTACAATACAGTTAGTAATGATTAGGCCTACGAATACAGATAGCTGCTTAGAGATATCGTATAGGTATGCTTTAAGCACTTGGTCTACCACGATTACTAATGATGCGATGATTGCCATCTGAACGATGATACGCACACTGTTAGGAATGTGGTTACGGATCAAAGAAACGAAGAAGTTAGACAGAGCAGTAACGAACATTACCGCGATAGTCATAACAAATGCTGTTTCTAGCTTAGTGGTTACCGCAAGAGCAGAACACACACCAAGAACCTGTAGCGCGATTGGGTTGTTGTCCAACACCGGCGCTAAGATGCTCTTTTTAATTTCTTTTGCACTAGACATTAGTTCAGACCTCCGTCACGAACTTTTGCTAGGAACGGACCAAAGCCCATATCACCTAACCAGAAGTCAAATGTATGTTGAACACCAACGCTAGTCAGTGTTGCACCAGAAAGGCCATCTACACCGTGCTCAGAACCTTGAGGAGCGCCACCTTTAACAACCTGAATAGCAGGTTTGTGGTTTTCGTCGAATAATTTCTTACCAACGAATTGAGCGCGCCAAGTTGGGTTCTCAACTTCACCACCAAGCCCAGGAGTTTCACCTTGCTCGTAGTAAGTGATACCAGAAACTGTGTTGCCATCAGTTTCTACCGCAACGAATGCGTACATCATTGACCATAGACCGTTACCGTGAACAGGGATGATAACTTTAGAAGTTTCAGCGCCATCTTTCACAAGGTATACAGTACCTGTGTTAGCACGACGAATGATCTTAGCGATGTCATCTTCAGCTGAAAGCTTAATTGACTGAGCTGGATCTTTTGCCGCTTTACGTTGGTCGTATGCAGCAGCATCGCCGTCAACGAAATCACCAGTAGCGAAATCAACTAGACGAGGTTCAATGTTCTCTGCGTACAGTGCTGGAATGTTACCCGCAAGTTCAATGCCCGCAACTTCAAGGATCTTAGTTTGCTGATCCAGAACTGCGTTAGCTTGTTGCTTAGGTTTAAGAACAACTGCAGCTGTTGAAACGATGATTGAGCACACTAAGCTCAATGCGATAACAACAAACAGCGTCTTTTTAATGCTATCGTTATTACTTGCCATAGCGCGCTAGTCTCCGCTTAATGTTCTTCTCGATTACAACGTGGTCAAACAGAGGAGCAAATAGGTTTGCGAATAGGATCGCAAGCATCATGCCTTCTGGGTATGCAGGGTTAACTACACGAATCATTACACACATTGCGCCGATTAGGATGCCGTACCACCACTTACCACCATTGGTAAATGACGCTGATACAGGGTCTGTTGCCATGAAGAACATACCAAATGCGAAGCCACCTAGAACTAGGTGCCAGTGCCAAGGCATGCTGAACATTGCGTTAGTGTCAGAACCGATCACATTAAACAATGTTGATACAGCAATCATACCGATCATAACACCAGCAATGATGCGCCATGAAGCAATGCCCATGTATACGATCATTGCAGCACCGATCATAAGTGCAAGCGTTGATACTTCACCGATAGAACCTGGAATGTTACCAATGAATGCGTCCATCCAAGTGATCGTCTCACCAGATACCGTGTTCATTAGCGCACTACCACCGCCTTGAGCCCATTGGCTAAGCGCTGTTGCACCAGAGAAACCATCAGCTGCAGTCCAAACTACGTCACCAGAAATCTGAGCAGGGTATGCAAAGAATAGGAACGCACGGCCAGCAAGTGCAGGGTTTAGGAAATTACGACCCGTACCACCAAAAATCTCTTTAGCAACAACAACACCGAAGGTAATACCTAGTGCAGCTTGCCATAGAGGAAGTGTTGGCGGAACAATAAGCGCGAACAAGATAGAAGTAACAAAGAAACCTTCGTTAACTTCGTGCTTACGCACCATACAGAACAGTACTTCCCAGAAACCACCAACGATAAAGACCGTCGCGTAGATAGGTAAGAAGTAAGTCGCACCCAAGAGCATCTTACTGCCCCAACCTGCATCGGCTCCTAAGGAGGCTCCAAGCATTTCGGTTAGCCAGTAGTGCCAGTTACCATCAATGATAGAAACTAGTTCTGCACCTGAATACATGTGGTTTAGTGCTGCAATAGCTTGACCACCTGCGTTGTACATACCCCAGAACATTGCTGGGAATACCGCAAGCCAAACCATGATCATGATACGTTTTAAGTCAACGCTATCACGGACATGCGAGCTTTTCTTTGTAACTGTACCTGGTGTGTAGAAAAGTGTTGCTGCAGCTTCGTAAAGCGCAAACCACGTTTCGTGTTTACCACCTGGTTCAAAATGATGCTCGATGTCTTCAATAAACTTTTTAAGGCCCATGAAAATTACCCTTCCTTCACAATTGTATCTAGGCATTCACGAAGTAACTGACCGTACTCGTACTTACCAGGACATACAAAGGTACACAGTGCTAAATCTTCTTCATCTAGCTCTAGCGCACCAAGTGCTTGTGCACTATCAACGTCGCCAGCACATAGATCGCGAAGCAGCAAAGTAGGCTCCATATCTAATGGCATTACTTTCTCGTAGTTACCAATTGGAACCATAGAGCGATCACTACCGTTTGTTGTCGTTGTCATGTTGAACAACTGACCTTTAAACACGTGACCAAGGAATGAACGAGTAACAGAGAACTTGTTCTTACCAGGCATAGCCCAGCCAAATAGCTCTTTATCACGACCTTCACGAAGAACCGAAACCTGTTGATGGTAACGGCCAAGGTACGCATGTGGACCTGAAGCGTGAACACCAGATAATACTGAACCTGAGATCAGGCGAACTTCACCTGGCATCAACTCGCTGTCCGTCAACTCTTCAAGGCTAGCACCAATTTGAGTACGAACTAGGCGTGGGTTATTAACTACTGGACCAGCCAGAGAAACAACACGCTCAGAGTAAATCTCACCAGTAAGGAACAACTTACCGAATGCGATAACGTCTTGGTAGTTAATGCTCCACGCTACATTTTGTGCATTTACCGGGTATAGGTAATGCATATGCGTGCCTGCAAGACCTGCAGGGTGTGGGCCATCAAAAACATGTTCTTCAACGTTAGACTGAGCTGAACGAGGTAAGCTAGTACCTTTTTTACAAACGTACACTTTACCGTTAGTCAGAGTTGAAAGAAGATCTAAACCAGCAACGAAAGCATCAGACTGCTCGTTAATGATTAATTCTGGCTCAGCTGCTAGCGGATTAGTATCCATAGCAGTAACGAAAATAGCCTGAGTTTCAGAATCAACTGCTGGAACCTTGCTGAACGGACGAGTTCGCAAAGCGGTCCATGCGCCAGACTCAACTAACTGAGCTTTAACCGTTTCACGGTCAAGACTTGCTAGTTGGTTAGCTTCATAGCTATTGAACGTGATTTGCTCATTGCCTGCTACTTCAATCACTACTGATTGAAGAACACGCTTAGCACCACGGTTCACTTCAATAACTTTACCGCTTGCTGGAGAAGTAAATACAACACCTGGGTTCTTTTTATCTGCAAAAAGAACTTGGCCTTTCTTCACTTCATCACCAACGCGAGCATGCATCGTAGGACGCATACCAACGTACTCTTCGCCAAGCAAGGCGACTTTAGTGATGGACTTACCATCATTAATCACCTGGGATGGAGTTCCTGCGATAGGAAGATCCAAACCCTTCTTTATTGTAATCATACGCACTTGCACTACTTTATCGGGAAAAAGATTCTTTTAATTGCGTAAATTCAGGACGTTTTAAAATCGCCCTTAGACACGACATTACAGTGTCCGGTTTTGGTAAATTTGAGATACCAAAATCGCAACATTACATTAATAAATTCACCACAAAGATTATGTGAGATTTATCAGGTGCCGTATTCTAGCATTTTTTGACAACTTGATGCCATGACCAATAACTTGAATACGGCCTATATTTGGTGAGATTTGAAGCATATGGACTCTAAAATATGTATAAATTTGACGAGCCGCACAGATAAAATGGCTTTTGAATCGTGTTTTAAACAAGAGATTAATACTCTGTCACAAACTCATATTTTTCGAGTTATGTTGAAACACTGTTAATAAAAACACTACTCGTTGTGGGTATTTTCAACCGCTCGATTTACCATCAGTTTGAGTGATATAACAACGAAAAACAGATGTATTTGGCAACAAAAAAGGTGGCATCGCCACCTCTTCTATATTCGATTACTCTACTATTTCCCACCGCCCATACACATTGGGCTATCTGGCACGTTATCTAGCTGCTTCAACCATTCATCTTTTGTATAAGTGTGAATGGACAGTGCGTGAATATTGTTCACAAGCTCTTCTGAAAGAGCTTTATTTACCGCTCGATGACGAGCAATAAGGCGTAAACCTTCAAACGCATCGCTGACAACAATCACTTTAAAATGACTCTCAGAACCGGCCGGAACATTGTGCATATAGCTCTCATTGATCACGTTTAAATGACTTGGTGAAAACTCATTGTGCAATTTTGTTTCGATAACTTCTTGGATCATTGTGATTCCTTTATAACGTATTGGCATTATCCGTGGGGTGAGTATAAACCCTAATAGGTCGAGTGTCCGAGTATTTAATAGCGAATGGCATAGGTTTGGTTGAGTTTTATCTATCTTGTTCAGGCCGCATTTGAGACAATATCTTTGTTATTTCTTACATAAGTATCTCAAGCAATGAAAACCGAACTTACCTTTCACGATAGAACTTTGACCTTACATCGTTTCCCAAAACGTTCAAATGAAACCCTTCAAGCTTGGGATGCGGGCGACGAATACCTGATCAGTCATGTTGAAGAGATGAATCTTGAACCTGGCAAACACATTCTGATCATGAACGACAGCTTTGGTGCCCTATCCACTTGGTTCTCGAAAGATCATGATGTCACCATGATGAGCGACTCATTTATTTCTCATCGCGGTGCGCTAAAAAACTTACAGCGTAATCAATGTAATCGAGTCAACTTTTTAAACACCATGGATGATATCCCGCACGGTATCGACCTTGTGATCATGCAGCTACCAAAGACCAACCGCCACCTAGTATGGCAGTTAAGTCAGTTACGCCAAGCACTGTCAGAAGGCTGCCAAGTGATCGGTGTCAACAAAGTCAAAGAGATCCACACCTCTACACTTAACCTTTTCGAGAAGTACCTAGGCGAGACCAAAACCTCGTTAGCGAAGAAAAAGCACCGCTTGGTTTTCTCTTCTCCAAATTGCCAACCTGTTCAAACGGTAGAGCCTTTTGTGGAGTGGGATGTAGACGGTGAAGATATCCGCCTGAAAAATTTACCAAATGTTTACTCAGGGGAAGCACTCGATCAAGGCGCTCGCTATATGCTAGAGCATATCCCTCAAGATCCAGAGCTGCGTCATATCATCGACCTAGGCTGTGGCAACGGTGTATTGAGCGTAAAAGCAGGGCAATTGAACCCACAAGCTCGTATTACCTGTGTGGATGAAAGCTTTATGGCTGTGGAGTCAGCACGCCAAAACGTCAAGGATAACCTTGGTGAAGACGGCAACTTCCAGTTCATCGCCAACAACTGTTTAGATGGCTTTAAGAAAAACAGCACCTACTTAGTGATGTGTAATCCTCCATTCCATCAGCAACAAGCGATTACTGATCACATTGCATGGCAAATGTTCTGTGATGCAAAGCATGTTCTTAGCAATGGAGGCAAATTAATTGTTATTGGCAACCGACACCTCGGATACGATGTCAAACTAGCGAGACTATTTGGTGAAGCTAACGTTGAAACGCTTGAACTAAACCAAAAATTTGAGATATTACAAGCAACAAGAGAGCCTGCGAATTTTAATAAATAAGCAGAAACGACTTCACAAGAATTTAAGATACCGAGCTTCTGGTGTGAATTTAGAAAGGATAAAGGAATGAAAAAACTGATTTTGGCTGCTTCTATTATGGCTTTGACAGCATGTTCAGCCCCTCAGCAAGAACAAATCAATGTAATGCCAGAAGCTTCACTAAGCTCAAGCAACCTTGTACAAGGCAAAACATACACACTAACCAGTAAAGATGTTCGTGCCGCTCAATATGTTGCATTGGTTGATAGTGGCCGTTCAAACATTCAACCAATTCATGCTAAGCAAAACATGCGTATTTCTCTAGAAAACGCTATTGCTCAGCAGTTAGAGTCTCAAGGTTTTCGTGCAAGCGTAAACAGTGAAAACTCAATTGTTTTGGAGATTCAAGAAGCGCTTGTTACCGTAGAACACACCATTATGGAAAACAAAATGGACGGTAAAGTGACGCTTGAAGTTACGGCTGAAACGCCTGAAGGCAAGTTAGTGAAAACATTCAACGGTACTGCAACGCGCACTGGTGCCTTGAGTGCGTCAAATGACGACATCTCTATGGTTCTTAATGACGTGATTAACTTGGTTCTTACGGAAATCGCTAACGACCAAGAGCTACAAACTTACATGAAGGAACGTTTCTAATGGTTCGTATTTTATCTTCTATCGCATTAATGTTGGTGAGCGTGAGCGTTTGGGCTGGTCCTAAAGTGAACGTAGAAACAACATTAGGCGACTTCACAATTGAGCTAAACCAAGAACAAGCACCGGTTAGCGCGGAGAACTTCCTAAAATACGTTGCAGACGGCAGCTACGAAGGCACTATCTTCCACCGTGTTATCCCTGGTTTCATGGCACAAGGTGGCGGCTTCGATCAAGACATGAATCAACAAGCGACTTATGCTCCTATCAAGAATGAAGGCAGCAACGGCCTGAAGAACGATACAGCAACAATCGCTATGGCTCGTACTAATGCGCCAGATTCTGCAACTCGCCAGTTCTTCATTAACTTTTCAGATAACGACTTCTTAAACGCTAAAGGTGGCAACCCTGGTTACGCTGTATTCGGCAAAGTAACCGAAGGCTTTGACGTTGTTCAAAAAATGGCAACGATCCCAACTAAGCGAATGGGCCGCATGTCAGACATTCCAGTCGACCCAATCGTCATCACTAAAGTGACCCTTCTTAAGTAATCCAATGTAGCGCCCTTATTTCTTAAGGGCGTTTTTCTATACAAGGACGCCCTATGTCATCAGGCACTCCCTCTCTTTCTTGGATGCAGACTTTTCGCAGCTACCTAGATAAACGTCTACTTTGGGTGTTTATGCTCGGCTGTTCGAGTGGCTTCCCATGGGTTCTTATTGGATCCAACATGTCTGGCTGGCTAAAAGATGCAGGTTTAACGCGTGCTGCCATTGGCTACTTTGGTAGTGTGTTTGCCGTGTATGCGATTAACTTTTTATGGGCACCATTGGTAGACCGAGTAAAACTGCCGGTGCTTCACGCAATACTCGGCCAGCGCCGCAGTTGGATCTTTTTCTGCCAAACCATTGTTTTAATCGGCACCTTATTCATCGCAGGCGTCAATCCCGCAGAGAATTTGGCGTTTACCTCAATGTTGGCGCTCGCTATTGCCATTGCCTCAGCCACGCAAGACATCGCGATTGATGCATTTCGTATTGATACCTTCCCAAAATCCGAAGCATCAAAACTGCCGCAAGCTTCCGCAATGGCCGTAATTGGGTGGTGGACGGGTTATTCACTACCAGGCTACCTTGCCTTTATTAATGCAGACTCAATCGGTTGGAATGGCGTGTATTACGGAATGGCAGGTGTCGTTGTTGTATTAATGCTGTTTACTCTTTTTGTCGGAGAGCCAAATACACAACGTGAAGCCCTACAAGAACAAGCACAACAGCGACACAATAAAGTGGTCGGCTCAAAGCTTGTCGCTTGGTTCAGTGTGACGGTAATTGAACCATTTTATGATTTCTTCAAAAGAAACGGAGTTCAAGTTGCCATTACTCTATTGCTGTTTGTGTTCCTATTTAAGATAGGTGAAGCCTTCCTAGGTCGCATGTCGATCACCTTCTATAAAGAGATAGGTTTCAGTAATGAACAGATCGGTCATTACTCCAAGTTAATTGGCTGGGGCGCGACGATATTCTTCACTTTGGTAGGCAGTGTCTTCAATGTGAAATTCGGTATTGTACGCGGACTGATGATCGGCGGTGTTGCAATGGCGGCCAGTAATCTAATGTTTGCGTGGATCGCTCACACTGGCCCGAGTGAAACCTTGTTCTTGGCAACCATCATTGTCGATAACTTTACAACTGCGTTTTCAACCGTAGCGTTTGTCTCTTTCTTAACACTATTAACCGGGCAAGCTTTCTCAGCGACACAGTATGCCTTGTTAGCATCGTTGGGGAATTTCGGTCGAACAACGCTGGCTTCATTCAGTGGTGAGTTGGTTGATTACCTCAATGATTGGTCAACCTTCTTTATACTAACCGCACTTATGGTGATTCCAAGTTTGATCATGCTCTATTCGTTGCGCCACTTTTTCACAGATTTACTGGAAAAAGCAAAAACCAACCAAGAGTAGTTGAACAAAAAAGCAAAAGAAAAGAAGGTAGCATCACGCTACCCTCTTTTTCTTTGTCACTAGTAACCTGTAAGAACTAGTCTGTTGTATCACTCACAATAAGGTTGAAGCCTGTGCCAGCCGAGTCATCGATCGCCACCACTTGATACACTACACCATCAGCTAAGGTTGCGGGCGCAGAGTCGATAGCCACAACCGACGGCTGACCCGCTACAGTAATCGTCACAAAATAAGACCCCGCCGCAACATAAATGCCATTCGCATAATCTTTGAACTTCACATCACTTAGCGCTGGAGTGCTACCAGAGATCCCCGCGTTTTCTGTTAAGTAAATATCCACCGAAGCCGCTATTGGGTTAGCAGCGGCGTGGGTAATGTTTAGCACCGCGCTGGTCGCAACCGGACGACGGTTTTCAGGAATAACCAATGGTTCCAAACTCAGTGGAGTTACCGTCCCTACTGCATAGATGCTGTAATCCATACCAGCAAATACCGCGACTCCATCTGCATCAATCAGTGCATTGGTTGTAGTGCCATCAGCAAAGATGTCAATGTCATAACTTCCTGCGGCTAAATCGATAAAACCGCGGATCTCTTTAAACATCAAATCAGCAAGAGGTGCAAATGCAGCTCCGTTGACAAAAACATCTACATCTGGGGCGCCATCAACGAGATGACCGACTCTTACTTCTGCAGTTTCTGCCATGTCGTAGATTAAAGATGAGCCCGAACCGTCCATTACCATCAATTTTACTGGAGAAGTGCTATTGGAGTCAGCTCTTGGCACAGCCGCGATCGTTAGCTCGCTACCGCCAGACAGAGTTATTTCTCCGGAGTCAAAAGCAATAGCATTGCCGCTCACGGTTTCTAATCTCACTCGGTATTGCCCTGCTGGAATATTGAGTACGTCAGTAAAGTCTTTATAACCGAGAGTGCCAAGCGGAGCACCCAATGGATCATTCGGCGCCGTTACGTATAAGTTCACATCTCCAACCCCTGTTGCCGCGTGAACAACTTGCACATCTAAACTTGAACTCGTTGCCGTTCCCTCAGAAGGTCGCGTCACAACTAAAGCCTCAACCGGGTTATTAGAACCGTCAGCGTCACCGACCACCATCACGGTGTAATCTAATTCACCGCTCAAATCGAATTGGCTTGGCGAAATTACAGTGGCAACTGCGTCACCTGGGAGTTGGACATCGACTTGAAGAGTTGTCTGGCCTTGATTTACTGAAGCGTACCCAGACGCTTGAGCATAATCGACGCCAGTCCAACGAGCCTGACTGTTAACGATAACATTAGCTAAAGGAGCATCGGGGGATGCATGAACAGCTTGTAGTTGTGTAGTAGGTTCATCGTCATCGTCACACCCAACAATGAACAGAGTTGATATTGCTACCGCTAATAATGGTGAATATTTCATGGTCTTCTCTCCAAAAAAGTTAGACCAGTTCGTCACACAAATGATTAGTCCAATAACTAACCTTTAAAAATTGTTTCAAAATCTAGTGCAGTGAACTGTCGTTGGTTCTCCGTGATTCAAAAAGTAGCTAGTTTTAATCCCTAGTCAGTCATCACATGAGTTAGTCATCAATTGATTCCAACATCATTACGCAGTTGTTCAAAAATAGATCAAAGACAAGATTGAGAGGTGATTTGAATGAGTCATTTTTTAAGAGAAAACGCTTAGAAAAGAATACTGTTGATTTTGATATGCATATCACTCTAATTAGTAGAATCGTTTGCTTAGAGCAGTATTTCACCTATTTATCCATAAAATAATCGAATTTCACAAAATCAATAGAATTAGAGGTGCATCGAGATGCATTGCTATCTTAAAGTTCCATCATTTAGATCAGTAGTGTGATCGATCTCACCTTAATAATTGTAGTTTTCACTCTGTCTCACTTTTATTTGAGAACAAAATCGCTATTATGCTCGGCATTCGGACATCATAAACACGCACGGATTAGCGGGTTACTTATTTCAAACATAGAGAGTTCCATTATGCGTAAATCACTTTTAACTCTTGGCCTACTTGCAGCAACTTCTGCTCCAGTAATGGCAGCTGATTATTCTGACGGCGACATCCATAAGAACGATTACAAATGGATGCAGTTCAACCTTATGGGTGCATTCAATGAGAAAGGCGTTACTGAGTCTACTCATGATTACCTAGAGATGGAATTTGGTGGTCGCTCTGGAATCTTTGATCTTTACGGTTACGTTGACGTATTCAACCTAACTTCTGATCCAGGTAGTGATAAAAATGGCCAAGAAAAAATCTTCATGAAGTTTGCTCCTCGTATGTCTCTTGACGGGCTAACAGGTAAAGATCTTTCTTTCGGTCCAGTTCAAGAGCTTTACGTATCTACGCTTATGGAATGGGGTGGTAACTCTGGCGTTAACACTCAAAAAGTTGGTCTTGGTTCTGATGTAATGGTTCCATGGTTTGGCAAAATGGGTCTAAACCTTTACGGTACATACGACTCAAACAACAAAGACTGGAACGGTTTCCAAATCTCGACTAACTGGTTCAAGCCATTCTACTTCTTCGAGAACGGTTCATTCATCTCTTACCAAGGTTACATCGATTACCAATTCGGTATGCAAGATGAGTACTCTCAAGTAAGCAACGGCGGCGCGATGTTTAACGGTCTTTACTGGCACTCAGATCGCTTTGCAGTTGGTTACGGCTTGAAACTATACAGCGATGTATACGGCTTTAAAGATGGCGCAAACCTTCCATGGGATGCATCTACACAAGCTGAATCTTCTGGCGTAGGTCACTACGTTGCAGTAACTTACAAGTTCTAGTCAAACTTCTAAGAAAGTTTCCTAAATGGCACCCTCGGGTGCCATTTTTTATTGCTTTCATTTAATGCCTCGCTATCCTTGCAGCATCACTTTCTTATCTCGGTATTGCTGTGAACATCACTATTGTTGGACCTGGAGCAATTGGCTCTTTATGGGCAATAAAACTACTTCAAGCTGGTCATAATGTCTCTTTGTGGAGCCGCTCCCCAGAAACCTCAATGGACCTATCACTTGATGAGCAAGCTTCACTTTCCTTCAGTAATAACAATATCGAAAAGCTATCTGCGAGTGACTTAGTGATCTCCACAGTCAAAGCTTGGCAAGTAGAAGAAGCTACCACTCCGTTACTTCAATATCTCGACTCTGATACCATTCTCATGTTCATGCATAACGGAATGGGCGCAGTTGATCAGATAGCGGCTCAAATTAATGATCACCCGGTAGTACTAGCAACCACCACCCAAGCCGCATTCAAGCCCGACAAGAATAATGTTTGTCACACAGGGTTAGGACAAACTCAACTGGGTGCTTTTAATCAAACGGGTCAGCAGTGCACGTTTTTAGTTGATGTATTGGAACATGCTCTCCCCGCTGTGAGTTGGAACCCACAAATAAAAACCGCGCTTTGGACCAAACTCGCCATCAATTGTGCTATCAATCCACTGACTGGGTTGGAACAAATCAAGAATGGCGAACTTGCAGACCAAAAGTTTGGGGATACTTTAAGCTCTATCGTTGAAGAGCTCACAAAAGTTATGCAAGCCGAAGAGATCGCTTGTTCATTCGACGAATTAGAAGCCAGCGTCAAACAGGTAATCCAAGCCACAGCGCAGAACAACTCATCCATGAAGCAGGATATGTTTTACCAACGCAAGACAGAGATCGACTTCATCACTGGGCACCTAATAAAAACAGCGCTTAAGCATCAGATAAAAGTTCCCGTTAACCAAAAGCTGTTCGATCAGGTCAAAGAGCAAGAAAATAGCTGGAATCATCAAGATTAGTCAGCAACGGTTAACAAGTCGCGATAAAATAACAATACCGCTAAGCACAACGCTAGCACCAATTTCCAAGATTTTAGGTAAGAATAGATGTTTGATATCAATCACATCCGAGAGCAGTTTCCTGCGCTATCACAAACCATCAATCAACAACCATTGATTTACTTAGACAGCGCGGCAACAACACAAAAACCTCAGGTAGTTATTGATGCCATTAGCCAATATTACTCCAAACAAAATGCCAATGTTCACCGTGGTAGTCATAGCTTAACAGCGAACGCGACCAGTCAGTTTGAAGCTGCTAGAGATAAGGTCGCTCAGTTCATTGGCGCAGCCTCATCAAAAGAGATCATCTGGACTCGTGGTGCCACCGAAGCACTCAATTTAATTGCTCAAACTTACGCAAGAAGTACCCTTCAACCTGGCGATGAGATCTTAGTGAGTGAAATGGAACATCACGCCAACATAGTGCCTTGGCAAATTGTTGCAGAACAAACCGGCGCTAAAGTCGTTAAAGTACCAATGACATCGGATTGCGAATTTGACCTCACTGCGTTTGATGCGCTTTTAAATGAACAAACCAAAATTGTTGCATTAGCTCAGATAACCAACGTAACAGGTTCTCGTCAGCCGATTGAAGTCGTCATCGAGAAAGCACACAAAATGAATGCGATTGTTGTGGTCGATGGCGCACAAGGCATCGTTCATGAGCCCGTTGATGTTGCTGCTTTAGGCGCTGATTTCTACGTTTTCTCAGGGCATAAACTCTATGCTCCAGCAGGTATTGGCGTGCTTTACGGTAAGCTTGAATTGTTAGAAGCGATGCCACCTTGGCATGGTGGTGGCAAGATGGTTGAGCGCGTATCTTTCTCTGGCACCACTTTTTCTGAACTGCCGGGTAAGTTTGAAGCTGGCACACCTAATGTAGCTGGAGCTATTGCTTTGAGCACTGCAATAGAGTGGTTGCATCAATTTGACCAACAAGATGTCAAGAATCATGTCCACCAGCTACAGCACAAGACCTACCTTGCACTCAGTAAACTGGGTGATATTCAGGTATTGGGTTATCAACCCAACGCAAGTGTGATTACTTTTGTAATGGACGGTGTTCACCATCAAGATATTGCTACGCTGTTGGATCAGCAAGGTATCGCAGTTCGCGCTGGTCACCACTGCGCTCACCCATTAATGGATGCACTTAATGTGAAAGGAACTGTTCGTATTTCATTTGGTATTTATAACAATCTAGATGATGTTGAAAAGCTCGTAGCGGCGATAGAAAAAGCCGTTGATATGCTTTAGGGAATAATGAAGCACAGTTAGAAGCAGTAACGCAATCCAAACGAGATTCCCTACTACGCTCCTTCGTCGCTTTAGGGAATAATGAAATGGACCCACCCTTCTAAACGGCGTCGCAATGCGCCAAGA
>NZ_JBGONY010000041.1:0-46616 GCF_041439375.1 Vibrio crassostreae
AACCGAGGTCCACGGATTTGCAATCCGCTGCATAGCCACTCTGCCAAGGCGCCTTAGTAACTCCAATCGAATAGCTCATTGCCATCCTCTTGGGTACGGGATGCATTCTACGGATTCAGACGATTGAGTCAATATTATTTTTGTATTTTTAATTCGTTTGAATAGATTTCATACGAAACAGGCCAAATAGCTGACTTTATGTTCAAAGCACACTGTGAGCAGGTTATTCAAAGGAGATCTATATCACATTAGATATCCACTATTGATAACTTAACGTTAGGTTAAAGATCAAAAAAGCGAGCCTCAGCTCGCTTCTTCATCAATGATGTTTTTCGTCTAACAAGTCGTCTTTGGCGGCCATCAAGTATTGCGCCATCGACCAGTAGGTTAGAATCGTTGCAACGTAGAGCGCGATGTAACCAACCCAAACCATCCAATCGTCATAACGCCAAATAAGCACCCACAACGCGAACATCTGAGAAACCGTTTTAACCTTACCGACCCAAGATACAGCAACACTTGCACGTTTACCGATTTCAGCCATCCATTCACGAAGCGCTGAAATGATGATCTCACGAGCTATCATGGTCACTGCTGGGATAGTCACCCAAATCGAGTGGTAATGCTCAGTAATCAGGATAAGAGCCGTAGCAACCAACACTTTGTCAGCCACCGGATCAATGAAGGCACCGAAGCGAGACGTTTGCCCTAACTTACGAGCTAGCATGCCATCTAGCCAATCAGTGAAACCTGCTACCCAAAACACCATCGCAGCAGCAAAAGGAGCCCATTGATAAGGTAGATAGAAAACGACAACGAATACTGGGATCAAAAATAGTCTCAGTAATGACAAAATATTAGGTATATTCAAACGCATATTATTGGGCTCTTATTAATTGCGCTTTAATGGTGCGGGATTTTTACTATTGTTTCAATGCTTGATAAATGTTTTCTGCCAAAGAATGACTAATGCCCGGCACTTTGGCTATTTCTTCGACAGTTGCACGCTTAAGTTCTTGTAAGCCACCCATATATTTCAGCAAAGCTTGACGACGCTTAGGTCCAACACTTTCAATTCCTTCCAAAGCACTGGTTCTTCGCGTTTTACCACGTTTCGCCCTATGCCCTGCAATCGCGTGATTATGGCTTTCGTCACGGATGTGTTGGATAAGGTGCAGTGCTGGAGCATCACTGGGTAAATTGAACTCTTCCCCTTCTAAAGTCACTAGAGTCTCTAAACCCGGTTTACGAGTCACGCCTTTCGCAATACCCATCATTCTTGGTCTAAACGGCCAATCACCCCAATATTGAGAAATGATCTCATGCGCGCGGTTTAGCTGACCTTTACCACCATCGATAAAGATGATGTCTGGGATCTTGTCGACATCGAGTTGCTTCGAGTAACGTCTCTCAAGCGCCTGAGCCATCGCAGCGTAGTCATCACCACCGGTAATACCCGTGATGTTGTAACGACGGTACTCCGGTTTCACCGGGCCTTCCTGATTGAACACCACACAAGACGCAATCGTGCTTTCACCCATGGTATGACTGATATCGAAACATTCCATGCGCTTAATCGCATCCATCGACAGCACTTCTTGTAGCTCTTTGAAGCGCTGATTGATGGTCATCTTGTGATTAATCTTGGTCGTAATCGCCGTTAACGCATTGGTGTTCGACAATTTAAGGTAACGACCACGAGTACCAGAAGGGTTTGTGTTGAAATGGATCTTACGACCTGCAACTTCACACAAAGCTTCTTGGATTGGTGTGACGTCTTCCATCAGGTCCGCGTTCAGAATCAAACGGGTTGGAATGGTTCTCGCTTCATTATGCGCTAAGTAATACTGACTTAAAAAGCTCGAAAAGACCTCTTCTCGCACCGTATTGTTTGGAATCTTAGGAAAGTGGCTTCGGCTACCTAAGACTTTACCTTGGCGAATCATCAAGATATGAATACACGCCACACCATTCTCTTGAGCAAAGCCCAACACATCCATATCTTCCATAGAGTCGTCAGATACATACTGTTGTTCTTGCACACGTCGAATCGCTTGGATTTGATCGCGGAAAGCGGCGGCTTGTTCAAAGCGAAGCTCTCGGCTGGCCGTGTCCATCTTCTCGATGAGCGTCTCTAGCACCAACTTATCTTTCCCTTGCAGGAATAGACGAACATAGTCGATAAGCTCACTGTACTCTTCATCAGAGATAATCGAGCTAACACATGGCGCAGCACAACGACCAATTTGATACATCAAGCATGGGCGGGTTCGGTTTGCATAAACCGTGTCTTCACACTGACGAGCAGGAAAGATTTTTTGTATTAAGTGTAGCGTCTCACGCACAGCGCCGGAGTCAGGATAAGGACCAAAGTATTCACCCTTTTTCTTTTTAGCACCGCGGTGCATCGACAAACGAGGATGCTTGTGACCGCTAATGAAAATATAAGGGTACGACTTATCATCACGCAGAAGTACGTTGTATTTCGGCAGATACTGCTTGATGTAGTTGTGCTCAAGAATAAGAGCTTCGGTTTCCGTGTGCGTTACAGTCACATCAATCTTGTCGATGTTGCTGACTAGAGCGCGTGTTTTTTCACTGTCGACTTTTTTACGGAAATAACTGGAAAGGCGTTTTTTGAGGTTCTTAGCTTTACCGACGTAAATAACAACAGCCTCGGCGTTATACATTCGATAAACGCCGGGCTGTTCTGTTACTGTCTTGAGGAATGAGACTGAGTCAAACAAGTTGGTCACTATACGATCTCAGTGTTAAAGGGTCTCAGTGTCTAACATTCCATGTCTAATCGCTAAGTGCGTCAGCTCTACATCGCCACTGATATCCAGCTTGCTGAACAAACGGTAGCGGTAACTGTTGACTGTTTTAGGACTTAGATTGAGTTGTTCTGAAATATCCGTCACTTTCTGACCTTTGGTAATCATCATCATGATTTGAAGTTCACGTTCAGATAAGTCTGCGAATGGATTTTCAGACGCAGGCGAGAATTGGCTCAAAGCCATCTGCTGCGCAATTTCTGGTGAAATGTATCGTTGGCCACTATTAACCACTCGAATTGCATTTACCATTTCATCCGGACCTGCTCCTTTAGTAAGGTAACCAGCAGCCCCAGCTTGCATCACTTTAGTTGGAAACGGATTTTCCGTATGAACAGTTAAAACGATGATTTTAACATCAGGGTTGAAACGCAAGATTTTCTTGGTTGCTTCTAAGCCACCAATACCAGGCATATTCATATCCATCAAAATAACGTCAGTATTGTTAGTACGACACCATTTTGCAGCATCTTCACCGCTTTCAGCTTCCCCTGCTACGTTCATTCCACGGACGTCTTCAATAATACGTCGTATCCCTGTGCGAACCAGCTCGTGATCATCTACAAGGAAAACATTTATCAAACTTGTATCTCCACACTATTAATTGGCTCTGCAACCACTGTGTCGTTTCATCTGTTTGAAACAATTAAACAAAGGAACAGTGGATCGCAGCATTGAGTACATCTTAACTTAATTACTAAAAAAAAGCTCTGTTGAATATGTGCTGAAACACGAACTTTAGCAAGTACTTATTAACAAATAAACCAACTAAAACAACAAGCTTTTTCTAAAAATCAATCAGTTAAAACAACACCCAATAAAATTACACAAGATAAAGATATTTTCAATACCATTGAATAACCATTCTCGACAATTTCACTTATTTGCTTATAGAGTCCCGTTATTTCGCTCTGTTAACTAGAATTTAGTTAGTATTTTTGCTGCCTGTTGTGCGCTGAGGGTCGCTAGGTGGTAATATTCGATTCCCAATTTCAATAGGTTACTACATTGGATATTCAGCAAGGCTTTGTGCTCACAAGACAAGCAAGAGACTTTTCAGGGCGCACGCAAATCGACTTGTGGTTAAGCACCCCTCAAGGCCCTACTCTACTGACAATTCAAAATGAAAAGCCTGTATTTTTCGTCGCGCAAGCTGATGTAGAAGCATGTCAGGCTATCGCAGCGAAAGAGTCAATCAATTGCAAATTCAAGCCTCTAGGGCTAGCCACATTCGAGCAAACGCCTCTAGCCGCGTGTTATACATCTCTGTCGAGAAGTAGTTTTGGCTTAGCGCAAGCCTTTCACAACGAAGAAATCCAAACCTTTGAAAGCGATATTCGACTCGCCGATCGATATCTGATGGAACGATTTATCAAGGGAAGTATTGAGTTCACCGGATCTGGTACGCAAAAAAATAAGTATCGTCGAGTCTCAAGCGCAAAATGCCGAGCAGGTGATTACTTACCCAACCTATCAGTGGTCTCACTTGATATTGAGTGTTCAGAAAAAGGCGTGCTTTATTCAATTGGCCTAGACAGCCCGATGGACAGTCGAGTGATCATGGTCGGCGAACCACAACGAGCTGAAACCAATATCCAATGGGTAGCCAACGAAAAAGCGCTACTCGAAGCAATGATAGCTTGGTTCTCTGAATTTGATCCTGACATCATCATTGGTTGGAACGTTATTGACTTCGATTTTAGGCTGCTGCACAAACGTTCAGAATGGAACGAAGTGAAGCTCAACATCGGCAGAGACAATCAACCGAGCTTTTTCCGTAGTTCGGCACAAAATCAACAAGGTTTTATCACTATTCCCGGGCGCGTTGTCTTGGATGGTATCGATATGCTTAAAACGGCGACCTATCACTTCCGCTCATGGTCGCTGGAGTCGGTATCGCAAGAGCTACTTGGTGAAGGCAAAGACATCCACAACGTTCATGACCGCATGGATGAGATCAACCGGATGTTTAAGTTCGATAAGCCTTCACTCGCCAAGTACAACCTTCAAGACTGTGTGCTAGTAAACCGCATCTTCGAGCACACTCACCTACTCGACTTCGCCATTGAGCGCTCTCGATTAACCGGTGTAGAGCTGGATCGCGTTGGTGGCTCTGTTGCTGCCTTTACTAATTTATATCTTCCTCAAATCCACAGAGCGGGTTATGTCGCACCTAACTTAGAGCCGGAGAACTGGATTGCCAGCCCCGGTGGCTACGTAATGGATTCTATTCCTAACCTGTATGACTCAGTTCTGGTACTCGATTTTAAAAGCCTATACCCGTCCATCATTCGTTCGTTTTTGATTGACCCTATGGGGCTTATTGAAGGATTGAAACTGGAACTAGGTCCAGACGAAAACCAAGCGGTTGATGGTTTTCGCGGTGGGCAATTCCACCGCTCTAAACACTTTCTGCCTGAGATGATTGAAAACCTCTGGGCAGCACGTGATGTTGCGAAGAAGAACAACGAAAAAGCATTCTCTCAGGCGATTAAGATCATCATGAACTCATTCTATGGGGTGTTAGGTTCGTCTGGCTGCCGTTTCTTTGATACGCGCTTGGCCTCCTCTATCACCATGCGTGGGCATGAGATCATGAAGCAAACTAAAGTTCTGATCGAAGATAAAGGCTATCAAGTGATTTATGGGGACACAGATTCAACCTTCGTGTCTCTGAATGACAGCTATGATCAGGAAAAAGCAGACGAGATCGGAAACGCACTGGTCGCTTACATCAACGATTGGTGGACGAACCACTTAAAAGAAACCTACAACCTGACTTCTATACTCGAATTGGAATACGAGACTCACTATCGCAAGTTTCTAATGCCAACCATTAGAGGCTCAGAAACAGGCTCGAAGAAACGTTATGCGGGCTTAATCACTCAAGGTGATAAAGAGAAGATCATCTTTAAAGGACTAGAGAGTGCGCGCACCGATTGGACACCTCTCGCACAGCAATTCCAACAAACCCTGTATGAGATGGTATTTCACGACCAAGACCCAACTGACTACGTGAGACAGTTTGTTGATGAGACTTCAGCAGGTAAACACGATGATTTATTGGTTTATCAGAAGCGTCTACGTCGTAAACTGCATGAGTACCAGAAGAACATTCCGCCACAAGTTCGCGCCGCAAGATTAGCCGACGAGATCAACGCTCAGCTTGGTCGTCCGCTTCAATACCAGAACAAAGGGCGTATTGAGTATTTGATTACTCTGAGTGGCCCTGAGCCGAAAGAGTATTTAAAGAGCGGTATCGATTATCAGCATTACATCGACAAACAGATTAAACCGGTCGCAGAGGCTATTTTGCCCTTCATCGGTTTAGATTTTGAGAGAGTCAGCGGGCAGCAGTTAGGTCTATTCTAAAACTACTTTGAGCTGTAATAGAAACAAAAAAGCAGAGGAGTGTTCAATTCGCTCTGCTTTTTTATATCGATAGATTACGAAGCTCTATCCGATTCGAAACTCTGTTTTCTGGTACTGCTTAACTAGCCACTCTCCAAAACCATCCAGAATGCCGATAACCGAACGTTTCGGAATCGCTCTTCCAGAAAGTAAAATGCCCAATCGTTGAATTTCAACTTCTCTATCTGGGTGATACTTCAAGAACTGTTGGCCACATTCGACAGGATCATCAAACCAATACTTATCGCGATACATCACCAAAGAGTAGCTCGCTCTTAGCAGCTTCTTGGCAATGATCACTTGCGCGGCCACTTGTTGTTCTGGTGTTGTTGCTCGGGCAATTTTGTTGCGATACACCGCTAACCAGTTTTCCGCATCCATGTTCCAATGCTTGGCAATTTCCCAACTCGTTTCAAAATCGCCATAGCAATCCGATAGATCTTCACCGTGCACACACACGGCCAAATGCTTCAGCATAAAGCCCCAAGTGAAGATATTGTCGAAATCGACTATCTCGCTCACTAAGGTGGTTTTAATTGCGACTTGAGTAACCTGCGGGAAGCTTTTTTGGAAGCGCCATTTAATGGTATTCAACAGCGTGGTTCGCTGATCAGGAAACGGGCGGTGTGTCACCACAACCACATCAAGATTTGAGCGACCGACAACGGCTTGCTTGCGAGCGACACTGCCATAAATATAGACACTGTGTAGATTAGAACCTAACCCACCTTTTAAGAAGGTAATCAGATCGTTAACCACAGGTTGGAATTCAGGTTGAAAAGGCTGTGTTGGGTCAATAACAGGTAGCTGCATAGGTCGTTTCGGCAAATAAAATCATGATTTAACTGTGACTCTATGATCGCTTAGGTGACTTTATGATTCAAGCTATTCCTATTTATAGCATCTCCGAGATATAATCAGCGGATAGACCCAATAAGGACAAACACAAAATGCCTAGAGCAAGTGAAATTAAAAAAGGTTTTGCTATCACAGTAGAAAGCAAAACAGTGATCGTTAAAGATATCGAAGTAACAACACCAGGCGGCCGCGGCGGCCAAAAAATTTACCGCTTCCGTGGTAACGATGTAGCAACTGGCGTTAAAACTGAAGTTCGCCACAAGGCTGACGAAATCGTTGAAACTATCGACGTAACCAAGCGTGCAGTAATGTTCTCTTACGTTGATGGCAACGAGTACATCTTCATGGACAACGAAGATTACACACAATTCATCTTCAACGGTGAAACAATCGAAGACGAACTACTGTTCATCAACGAAGAAACTCAAGGCATGTACGCGATCCTTATCGATGGCAACGCTGCAACGCTTGAGCTTCCAACATCTGTTGAGCTAGTTATCGAAGAGACTGACCCTTCAATCAAAGGTGCATCAGCGTCTGCTCGTACTAAGCCTGCTCGTCTTTCTACAGGTCTTACTATTCAAGTACCTGAATACATCGCGACTGGCGACAAAGTAGTAGTAAACACTGCTGAACGTAAATACATGAACCGCGCAAGCTAAGATACTTATTATGACCGAAGCTAACGACCTAATGTCTTATGACGACGCAATTGACACTGCATACGACATCTTTCTAGAGATGGCACCTGACAACCTAGAACCTGCAGACGTGATTCTTTTCACGGCTCAGTTTGAAGATCGTGGCGCAGCAGAGCTTGTTGAAACTGGCGATGATTGGGTTGAACATGTTGGCTTTGAAGTCGACAAAGAAATCTACGCTGAAGTGCGCATTGGTCTTGTGAATGAAGCTGATGACGTTCTAGACGACGTATTTGCTCGCATGCTGATCAGCCGTGACCCAGAACATAAGTTCTGTCACATGCTGTGGAAACGCGACTAATACCGCTGTTGACGCTCATCTGCATGAGTAAACAAGTATTCATGTAAGCGAGTTAAAAGTTAGCCGAGCCGATTGCTCGGCTATTTTTATCACGCCATTTCTCATCGTGATTACTCACTTTCATCATCAACTTTAGATTCACTGATTATGACCAAAGCAAAAACAGACACACAATCAAAAGGCTATGCCTGCATTGGCCTAGTTAACCCAAAGACGCCTGAAAACGTAGGCTCTGTAATGCGAGCAGCTGGCTGCTACGGCGCCAACTCTGTGTTTTACACTGGTACACGCTACGACCATGCGCGAAAATTCCATACCGACACCAAAGAAAAGCACCTAGCCCTGCCTTTAATTGGTGTTGAAGAGCTGAAAGATATTATTCCAGTAGGCTGCGTGCCGGTTGCTGTTGATCTGATTGAAGGTGCTAAGCCACTACCTGATTACAAGCACCCACCACGTGCGTTTTACATTTTTGGCCCAGAAGATGGCACGCTAAAGAAAGAGATCACCGACTTCTGTCGTGAGACGATTTACGTTCCAACCAACGGCTGCATGAATCTAGCGGCATCAGTGAATGTTGTGCTTTACGACCGACTGGCGAAAGGCGATAACTTCTCGAATCATAAATAGTCAAAGATGCGAAATACGAAATACGAAATACGAAATACGAAATACGAAATACGAAATACGAAATACGAAATACGAGCAGATTATAGATGCGCGTACACGAAAGACACGCTTACTGTCGTTTATAGCAGCATGTTTTCGATACTCGGTTATTCGCATCCCTCATCTTCTATTGCTTCAGACGTAAAAAAACCTGCTCAATGAGCAGGTTTTTAGTATTCAGTGCTTTCAGCTAATGAAGCTTACGCGTAAGAACTTACGTAATTACTGACGTGTTCTTGGCTTAGCTGGTTTAGCCGGACGACCGTTGTTCAGCTTAGGCTTACTTTTGTTAGCCTGAGGTTTGCCTTTGTTTGCAGCTGGAGCACTACGACCTGAATCAGGTGTTGTAGTACCGCGAGTTGCAGGCTTCTTGCGTTTAGTTTGGTTGCTACGGCCTTTTGGTGCGTTTGCACGCTCTTCGTGACGCTTAACAGCACGACGAATTTTTTGGCTACGAGAACGCTCACGCTTACGAGAAGTGTTTGAAGGATCAAGATCCAACAAAGTCTCTTTCTCTGGCTTAAGCTCAACAAGCTCACGCAGGTAGTTAACTTCTTGAAGATCTAGCTCTTTCCAACCGCCACGAGGCAGTTTCTTATCAAGGTAGATATCACCGTAACGTACACGTTTCAGGCGGCTTACTGTTGTTTCTTGAGATTCCCAAAGACGACGAACCTCACGGTTACGACCTTCGTTAATCGCTACGTAGAAAGTATGATTCATACCTTCACCGCCAGCGTAAACCACATCTTCAAAACGAGCCATGCCGTCTTCAAGTTGTACGCCACGAGTAACGTTTTTTACTTTTTGCTCAGTCACTTCACCAAACACACGTACTAAGTACTCACGTTCAACCTGACGGCTTGGGTGCATTAGACGGTTTGCAAGTTCACCATCAGTAGTGAAAAGCAAAAGACCCGATGTGTTTGCATCAAGACGACCAACTGAAATCCAACGAGAACCACGGATCTTAGGTAGACGATCGAAAACAGTACGGCGGCCTTCAGGATCGTGACGAGTACAAAGCTCACCTTCAGGTTTGTAGTAAGCAAGTACACGACAAACCACTTCTTCAGAAGCCTTGCCTGAAACAGTATGGCCATCGATACGGATCACTGAGTTCTCGTCTTCAAGACGCTCGCCCAGTTTCGCAACTTGACCGTTAACACTTACACGACCAGATTTGATTAAACCTTCTAGTTCACGACGAGAACCGTGACCAGCTCGCGCTAAAACCTTCTGTAATTTTTCGCTCATTTACTCTTTTCTACCTAATTGTCGTCTTCACAGACGTCGAATGAATTTTTCGCGACCAAATCGCGGTCGCGTATTATCGCAAATAACCTGACAAAAAGCACTTGTTATTTACTCTGGCAGGTTTGCTGTATCGTTACAGACTGTTAATCAGTAAAGCGATTATTCAAACGGCGCAGGATCGCCAGCACCACGACGTAGAACCACGGCATCATCATCACTAAAGTCAATAACCGTCGTCGGTTGCTCACCTAAGTAACCACCATTCAAAATGACATCAACCGCATGCTCTAGGCTGTCACGAATTTCTTCTGGATCCGACTCAGTTGTCTCGTTACCCGGAAGAATCAATGACGTCGACATCAGTGGTTCGCCCATCGCTTCCAACAAGTCGAGTGCAATCTTGTTGTCTGGGACACGAATACCAATCGTTTTACGCTTGGCGTTCATCAAACGCTTTGGTACTTCTTTGGTTGCTTTAAAGATAAACGTGTAAGCACCTGGCGTGTGTGCTTTCAGTAGACGGAAAGCCACGTTATCGACGCGTGCATACAGTGATAATTCAGAAAGATCACGGCATAACAACGTGAAGTTGTGCTTGTCATCGATGCGACGAATTTTACAGATACGTTCAAGTGCTTGTTTGTTTTCAAGCTGACAGCCCAGCGCATAACCGGAATCTGTTGGATAAACCACTACGCCGCCATTACGAATAATCGCAACCGCTTGAGTAATTAAGCGTGCTTGTGGGTTATCTGGGTGTACATAAAAAAACTGGCTCATTGTTGATCCTCGTTATCGAATCTCTCGACTCTATCATCAGAAGGAGCTGGTTCACCTAAAGACTATTCAGATGGTGAAACCGTTTGAAACTCCCAATCTTTCCATACTTCTTCGACCCCAGAAGGTAGCCAGAGATTACGTCCAAGTTCCATCCACGGAGATGGGTAATGGAAATCACTGCCTTGGGAGGCTAATAGTTTGTATTGTATAGCATAATCCGCGAGTGTGCGTCTTTCTTGTTGCGCTTGCTGAGGTTGAGCGACTTCCATCGCATCCCCTTTCGCTTCAACAAATGCAGCTAGCAAGCGCTTAACCCACTTGGCTGTAAGGCCATATCGCCCAGGGTGAGCGAGTACGGCTTGGCCACCAGCAGCATGAATGGCCGTGACAGCATCACTCATTGAGCACCACGTCGGCGGCACATAACCTGGGTTATTGCGAGTAAGAAACTTTTTAAACACCTGCTGCATGGTTTTTGCGTAGCCGTTGTCGACTAACCACTTAGCAAAGTGAGCGCGAGTAATAGGCGCATCACCTGCAATCAATTTAACTTCTTCTAGCACCCCTTCACGAGTCGCTTTCTCAAGACGTTGAGCAATCATCTCTGCGCGTCCAATACGGTGTTGCTTCTGTTGCTCAATGAGCGCTTTGAGTTCTGGTGACTCAGGATCAACGTTTAACCCAACAATATGAATATCTTTGTTTTGCCAAACGGTCGAAATCTCAATGCCGTTGATCAGCTGAATAGGAAGGTTGTTATCAGCAATATAGCTGCGTGCTTCAGCAAGCCCATCAGTCGTGTCATGATCTGTAATCGCTAGCGCTTCGATATTAAAGCCAAGCGCTCGGTCAATTAGCTCAGGTGGAGTAAGTCGGCCATCTGAGGCTGTTGTATGACTATGTAGATCAATTCTCATATATTCTTTTTCATTGTTTTCAATTTTTATCGTTATATTTGTGTCAACACACTTGACCCGCAAGCGGAAAACTAGTTAACTAGTACACAAATACGAAGTATCACATTTGATAGGTTCACCATGTTACAAGAATTTAACCAAAACCATAAAGATAAAGTTTTAGAACTTTCTTCAGTAGAAGCAAGTTCAGAGCTTAATTGGTGGCGCACTTGGACAAGTTCTTGGTGGGCTAACGTGTACTTCTAGTTAAACAGTTTGTTTATAAAAAAGTTATCACTAAGCCCGCTTTAATAGCGGGCTTTTTAATTTGTCGAACATCTCACATTCAACTGACTAACAAATCATCGAATTGACCATATTCTAGATTGGGTGAAAGGTATCTTTATGCGACTATGTACGGCAGGAAATTTAAAGAATCATAAAGGAGGTCTTGTGAACAAGGCCATTGAAATCAAAAAGCTGGGAACCATTGAGGTCATCAATTCATCAGTTCCTTACTCGCAAGATCCAACCAGCGTTTTTCATACTCTGTGTGAAAACAAAACAGACAGTTTGCTGTTGGAATCGGCTGAGATTGAATCCAAACAGAACCTAACAAGCCTGCTCCTTATCGACTCTGCTGTTCGTATCGTATGTCGCGGACATGAAGTAACCTTTCAAGCATTGACTGAAAACGGTCAAGCGCTTATCAAAAATCTCACTCAAAACGTGAAAGCAGAAATAAAATCTGACCTTACTGATAACGTTTTGACGCTGACTTTTGTCGAACCAAGCAACGAATTAGACGAAGACTCACGTTTAAGAGAAGCCTCTTCATTCGATGCACTGCGTTTGGTTCAGCACAGCTTTGAGCAAGACGCAGATAACAAACACGCGCTATTCATGGCGGGCTTATTCGCTTACGACATCGTGGCTAACTTTGAACCGCTAGGTGATGCTGAAGCAACCAACAATTGTCCTGACTTTGTATTCTACGTTGCGGAAACACTATTGCGTTTCGACCACCAAGAGAACGAAGGCCTACTTCATGCGAGCTTGTTCGCTCAAGATGACAGCATCAAAGCGCAATTAACTGACCGTTTAGCCGACATTCAAACTCAGTGCCAGTCACTGAAAGCAATCACTGAAGTAACGCCGCTCGACAACGTTGAAGCGGTACCGAGCGTTTCAGATGAAGACTTCTGCCAAACGGTTCGTGATTTAAAAGAGTACGTAGTTAAAGGCGACGTATTCCAAGTGGTGCCTTCACGCCGCTTTACTTTACCTTGCCCTGCTCCACTGGCGGCTTATAAAGAACTTAAGCAAAGTAACCCAAGCCCTTACATGTTCTACATGCAAGACGAGCTGTTTACTCTATTCGGTGCATCTCCAGAAAGTGCGCTTAAGTACGAGACCGAAACCAATCAAATCGAGATCTACCCAATTGCGGGTACTCGTCGTCGCGGCAAGCGTCCTGATGGTCAAATTGATTTCGACCTAGACAGCCGTATCGAGCTTGAACTGCGCACCGACAAGAAAGAAAACGCCGAGCACATGATGCTTGTCGACCTAGCGCGTAACGATGTGGCACGTATTGCCGAAGCTGGCACTCGCCACGTAGCAGACCTACTGAAAGTTGATCGCTACAGCCATGTGATGCATTTGGTTTCTCGTGTTGTTGGTCAACTGCGTGAAGACTTAGATGCGCTGCACGCTTACCAAGCTTGTATGAACATGGGTACGCTAACAGGCGCACCAAAAATCCGCGCAATGCAGCTTATTCGTGATGTAGAAAAAACGCGTCGTGGTAGCTATGGCGGTGCAGTAGGTTACCTAACAGGTGAAGGCACGTTAGATACGTGTATCGTGATTCGTTCTGCTTACGTTGAAGATGGTGTAGCACAAGTACAAGCTGGCGCTGGTGTAGTATTCGACTCAGACCCACAAGCAGAAGCTGATGAGACTCGCGGCAAAGCTCAAGCGGTCATCTCTGCGATTCAAGCAGCGCATACTAAGAGCTCTGCTACAAACCAACACTCATCAAATAAGAAGGAGTCGTAATCATGGCTGATATTGTATTCATCGATAACTTCGACTCGTTCACTTACAACCTTGTAGACCAATTTCGTTCATTAGGTCACAGCGTTAAGATTTACCGTAACAACATTCCCGCAAAGGTGGTTGAAGCGGCGATCAACGAATTAGACAACCCTGTTGCCCTACTTTCACCTGGCCCCGGCGCTCCAGCAGACGCGGGCTGCATGCCTGAGCTGATTCAGCTGCTAAAAGGCAAAGTGCCAATGATTGGCATTTGCTTAGGCCACCAAGCGATCGTTGAAGCTTATGGCGGTACCGTTGCAGGCGCAGGCGAAATCATTCATGGTAAGGTGTCAATGATGGAACACCAAAACCATGCGACTTACCAAGGCTTACCTTCGCCACTGGCTATTGCTCGCTACCACTCTTTAGTGGCAACGCATGTATCCGATAGCCTAACGGTGACCGCTGAAGTCGATGATTTGGTGATGTCTGTAATTCAAGAACAAGACAAGGTTTGTGGATTCCAATTCCACCCTGAATCAATTATGACGACCTACGGTGCAACGCTTCTAGCAAACGCTATCGAATGGGCTCTTGAGAAACCTCTTCGCCTTGAAAAGACTGGAAAATAGGAAACGATCATGGAACAGATTAATAAACTTTACGAACAGCAGTCTCTTACTCAAGAAGAAAGCCAACAATTGTTTGATGTGATCATCAAGGGCGAACTTGACCCAATCTTGATGGCTTCTGCGCTAACGGCACTGAAAATCAAAGGCGAAACGCCCGATGAGATCGCAGGTGCAGCGAAAGCACTGCTTGCGAATGCAAACCCGTTTCCGCGCCCTGATTACGATTTCGCAGACATCGTAGGTACAGGTGGCGACGGTCACAACACCATTAATATCTCGACGACTTCTGCATTTGTTGCCGCAGCGTGTGGCTTAAAAGTCGCGAAACACGGTAACCGTAGTGTATCGAGCAAATCAGGCTCTTCCGACCTACTGGATTCATTCGGTATCAACCTAGCGATGACAGCAGAAGACACACGTACTGCTGTTGATGAACTTGGCGTAGCATTCCTATTTGCTCCGCAGTATCACGTTGGTGTACGTCACGCGATGCCGGTTCGTCAAACAATGAAAACGCGCACTATCTTCAATATTCTTGGCCCACTGATTAACCCTGCTCGCCCTAACATCGAGCTAATGGGTGTTTACAGCAAAGAGTTGGTTCGCCCGATCGCAGAAACCATGCTGCAAATGGGCATGAAGCGTGCTGCGGTTGTTCACGGTAGTGGCCTAGATGAAGTGGCGATTCATGGCGAGACTATCGTTGCTGAAATTAAAGATGGCGAGATTAACGAGTACACCGTAACTCCGGCTGACTTTGGTTTGAACACTCACCCTCTTGAAGCAATCAAGGGCGGCGAGCCAGAAGAAAACAAAGCCATCACAACCGATATACTGACGGGTAAAGGCACTGATGCTCAAGTTGGCGCAGTGGCAGTCAACGTTGCTCTACTGATGCGTCTATTTGGTCATGAAGATCTAAAAGCCAACGCACAACAAGCAATTGACGCGATGAACTCAGGTAAAGCTTACGAGCTTGTGCAAAAGCTTGCTGCTCACGCCTAACGAACGACGAATTGAGACAAAGAACATGACACAGACTACCGATAAACTGTCGACCCACGTTTCAGTCAAAGAAGCTGAAATGGCGGAAGTATTAGCAAAAATCGTTCGTGATAAATACCAATGGGTTGAAGCGCGTAAGCAGGCTCAACCACTAGACGAGTTTAAAGCAGCGTTAACCGCAACAGACCGCAGCTTTTATGATGCACTGAGCAGTGAACAAACCGTTTTCATCACTGAATGTAAAAAGGCATCTCCGTCAAAAGGTTTGATCCGTGACGAGTTTGACCTGGACTACATTGCATCGGTTTACAACAACCACGCTAATGCGATTTCAGTGCTAACAGACGAGAAATACTTCCAAGGTAACTTTGAGTTTTTGCCGAAGGTTCGCAGCATTGCTAAGCAACCTATTCTGTGTAAAGACTTCATGGTTGATACCTACCAAGTGTACCTAGCTCGTCACTACTCTGCTGACGCAATCTTGCTGATGCTATCGGTATTAGATGACGAAGAGTACAAAGCACTTGCTGAAGTCGCTCACTCACTCAATATGGGTGTACTAACCGAAGTCAGTAATGAAGAAGAACTTCATCGCGCTGTCGCTTTAAAAGCAAAAGTGATCGGTATTAATAACCGTAACCTACGTGACCTTTCGACTGACTTGAACCGTACCAAAGAATTGGCTCCGCTGATTCGCGAACTGGCTCCAAACGCCATCGTGATTTCAGAATCTGGCATCTACACACACCAACAAGTCCGTGACCTTTCAACGTTTGCAGATGGCTTCCTAATCGGTAGCTCTCTAATGGCAGAGAAGAACCTTGAACTTGCGGTGCGCAAAGTAACGCTTGGCGAAAACAAGGTATGTGGTTTAACCCACTCCGATGATGCAGCAAAAGCGTATCAAGCAGGTGCAGTCTTCGGTGGTTTGATTTTCGTTGAAGCGTCTAAACGTCATGTGGATATCGAAGGGGCTCGTTTAACCATGAGTGGCGCTCCTTTGAACTATGTCGGCGTGTTCCAAAACCATAGCGTTACTGACGTGGCAAAAACGGTTTCTGAGCTAGGCCTGTTCGCTGTGCAGCTGCACGGTGACGAGTCTCAAGCGTTTGTCGATGAACTAAAGCAATCACTGCCTGAAAGCGTTGAGATTTGGAAAGCCTACGGTGTTGCTTCTGGTGCTGCTTCCGGTGCTAAAAGCTCACTACCAGAATTACTGGAAAGCAACGTGACTCGTCACCTACTAGATACTAAAGTGGGTTCTCAAACTGGCGGTACAGGCCAAGCGTTCGATTGGAGCCTAATCAACAACCAAAGCGCAATCATGTTGGCAGGTGGTCTAAATCCAGACAATGCTAACCAAGCCGCTAAGTTGGGCTGCTTAGGGTTAGACCTAAACTCTGGTGTTGAATCGGCACCAGGTAAAAAAGACGCAGACAAGCTGCAACGTGCTTTTGCAGCGATTCGTAATTACTAGTCCAAGCTCGGCGCTAGAAATTAGGAAGCAGAAACTAAAAACATATTTGTGAGCTTTGCCTTTGCGAAGCTCAAACAAGACTAAATGATTTGGTGTGAAGACACACCAATAGAATTGAAGGAATAACATAATGGCTAAACTCGATGCCTACTTTGGTGAATACGGTGGTCAATACGTACCGCAGATCCTAGTGCCAGCACTAGACCAACTTGAACAAGCATTTATCGATGCACAAGCCGATCCTGAGTTCCGCAGCGAATTCATGACGCTTCTTCAAGAATACGCTGGTCGTCCAACGGCACTAACGCTAACTCGTAACCTGACTAAAGGTACAAAAACCAAACTGTACCTTAAGCGTGAAGATCTACTTCACGGCGGCGCACACAAGACAAACCAAGTACTTGGTCAAGCATTGCTAGCAAAACGCATGGGTAAACAGGAAATCATCGCTGAAACTGGCGCAGGCCAACACGGCGTGGCAACGGCTCTAGCTTGTGCTCTATTAGGCCTTAAGTGTCGTGTATATATGGGTGCAAAAGACGTTGAACGTCAAAGCCCGAACGTGTTCCGTATGAAGCTAATGGGCGCAGAGGTTATCCCTGTTCATTCTGGCTCTTCAACGCTAAAAGATGCATGTAACGAAGCGCTACGTGACTGGTCTGCAACTTATGAAGACGCGCACTACCTACTGGGTACTGCTGCGGGTCCTCACCCATTCCCAACAATCGTTCGTGATTTCCAACGCATGATTGGTGAAGAAACGAAGAACCAAATCCTAGCTCGTGAAGGTCGCCTTCCTGATGCGGTTATCGCTTGTGTCGGCGGTGGTTCAAACGCTATCGGTATGTTCGCGGATTTCATTGAAGAAGAGTCTGTTCGCCTAATCGGTGTAGAGCCGGCTGGTAAAGGTATTGATACCGACCAACACGGCGCGCCGCTTAAGCACGGTAAAACAGGTATCTTCTTCGGTATGAAAGCACCACTGATGCAAGATGAGAACGGCCAAGTAGAAGAGTCTTACTCTGTTTCTGCGGGTTTAGATTTCCCATCGGTTGGCCCTCAACACGCGCACCTAAATGCTATTGGCCGTGCTGAATACGACAACGTAACCGATGACGAAGCACTCGAAGCATTCCAATTGATTGCACGTAAAGAAGGTATTATCGCTGCGCTAGAGTCATCTCATGCTTTGGCTCATGCAATCAAAATGGCTCACGACGAACCTGAAAAAGAACAGCTGTTAGTGGTTAACTTATCTGGTCGTGGTGACAAAGACATTTTCTCCGTACACGACATTCTTAAAGAGAAAGGAGCATTATAATGGATCGCTATCAATCACTCTTCACTCGCTTAGCTGAAAAAAATCAGGGTGCATTTGTACCATTCGTAACAGTTGGCGATCCTAACCCTGAACAGTCTCTTAAGATCATGGAAACTTTGGTTGAAGCAGGTGCTGATGCGCTTGAACTTGGTATTCCGTTCTCAGATCCGCTTGCAGATGGCCCAACTATCCAAGGCGCAAATATTCGCGCGTTAGATTCTAAAGTAACGCCTGATGTGTGTTTCGAGCTTATTGGTCAAATTCGCGCTAAATACCCAGAGCTACCAATCGGCCTACTGATGTACGCAAACTTGGTATACGCACGTGGCATTGAAAACTTCTACGAACGCTGCGCAAATGCAGGTATCGATTCAGTATTGATTGCAGATGTACCAACCAACGAGAGTGGCGAGTTTGTTGCTGCAGCGAAGAAGTTTGGCGTTCACCCAATCTTTATCGCTCCACCAACAGCAAGTGATGAGACGCTTCAATCGGTTTCTGAGCTAGGTGGCGGCTACACTTACCTACTTTCTCGTGCTGGCGTAACGGGTGCAGAAACCAAGGCAAACATGCCAGTAACGGCTCTACTTGATCGTTTGAACAAATTTGATGCACCACCAGCACTGCTTGGTTTCGGTATCTCTACTCCTGAACAAGTGAAAGAAGCGATTGTAGCTGGCGCTGCTGGTGCTATCTCTGGCTCAGCGGTTGTAAAAATCATTGAGAACAACGTTGAACAGCCAGAAGCAATGCTTAAAGCATTGGCTGAGTTTGTAACGCCAATGAAAGCTTCAACACAGAAGTAATCTTTAGCATTCGCTAAACACGACTGTAGATTCTAAAAGGCACCACAGATGTGGTGCCTTTTTTATTGTTGTCAGAAAAACTCACTAATCATCAACTTTCATCGCCTTCTTAATCGCAGCCTCATTGAGTGTCGCTTTAATGGGATCAGTGATTTTATCCACTAAGTCGACAGGCATTGGGAATACGATGGTCGTGGTGCGTTCATTCGCGACCTCGGTTAATGTCTGCATATAACGTAACTGAATGGCGTTAGGCGCTTTGTTCAGCACTTCTGCGGCTTCTCTTAGCTTAGTGGATGCCTCTAGCTCACCTGTTGCATGTATCACCTTAGCTCGACGAGAACGCTCTGCCTCTGCTTGTTTCGCAAGAGCTCGCACCATACTGTCATCAAGATCAACATGCTTAATCTCGACATTGGCAATCTTAATCCCCCAGTTATCGGTGTGCTGATCAAGAATTGATTGTAAATCTCTGTTGAGCTCTTCTCGCTCAGACAACAGCTCATCCAATTCATGCTGACCTAGAACAGACCGCAACGTGGTTTGTGAGAGTTGGCTAGTGGCTTCGAGATAGTTCTCCACGTTGTTGATTGCCATCTTAGGATCAAGCACTCGGAAATAGACCACAGCGTTAACCTTAACCGACACATTATCTCTGGTGATCAAATCTTGTGTTGGTACATCTAAAACGATGGTTCGCAAGTCGACTCGCACGATTTGTTGAATGAAGGGAATGATGATAATTAACCCTGGCCCTTTCACACCGTAAAAGCGCCCTAAGAAGAACACTACTGCACGCTCGTACTCGCGCAGAACTCTGAACATACTAGCTATCAACAAGATAACAAGCACGATAACAATACCTATAGTGTGTATAAACATAACCGCCCCCTAATGGTAACGATGGTTAAGCAATAAATAATTCAATCAAGTTTGTCCTAGCATTCCGCGCTAACAGCCCGTGCTAACCAGAGTTCGATGGTGTCTCATCGGGCAGCACTTCAACATCCAAAGAAAGCCCGGTGAGCTTGGTGACTCTGATACTCTGTCCTGCTTTCAGTTCATTGACGCATTTAGCTTGCCAGATTTCACCTTCAACCAGCACTCGACCCGCGCCAGGAAAACCGCTTACAACTTTACCCGTCTCGCCAACCACCGCTTCCATCCCAGTCGTCACTGGCTTATTTCTGACTCGGACTAGCATTGATATTGTTACGACAATAAACGCTACAGAGAACAAACTGATTCCGATAATTAACGGCAATGCGATTTGGTAACCCGGTACTTCAGTGTCCATCAGCATGATTGAGCCCAATGTAAATGCAGCAACGCCACCCAAACCGAAAATACCAAAGCTCGGACTAAAGGCTTCCGCAACCATTAAAGCTATACCCAACAAGATCAAAGCAAGACCCGCGTAACTCACAGGCAGCATTTGTAACGAGTACATCGCCAATAACAGACAGATACCGCCCAATACACCTGGTAAGCCGACCCCTGGGTTATAAAACTCCAGCAACAAACCATAGATACCGATGAGCATGAGGATGTAAGCGACATTTGGATTCGTAATCACCGAAAGCAAACTAAAGCGCCAGTCTTGTTCTCGCTCGACAAAAGCAACATCACTAAGTTGGACTTCCTGACTGACCCCGTTGATGGTGATGATGCGTCCGTTGCTCAGTTCAACCAACTGCTGAAGGTCGCTGGCAATAAAATCAATCACGTTAAGCGAAAGTGCATTCTCTGAGTCCAAACTCGCCGCTTCTCTTACCGCTTTTTCTGCCCATTCTTCGTTACGTTTGTGCAGCTTAGCCAAACTGACAATGTAAGCCGCTGCATCATTGATGACTTTCTTTTCCATCGCAGTGGTGGCTTTTACCTGATCTGAGTTCTCTTGTTTCGTTGCGTCTTGTTCACTCGCAGAAGTGTTGTCGTCTTTATTGGTATCGTCTTGAGGCGACAAGGGATTAGTCGGTGCTTTGCCACCACCAAGAGACACTGGCGTGGCTGCGCCTAAATTGGTTCCGGGCGCCATGGAAGCAACGTGGCTGGCAAGTAAAATATAGGTACCGGCGCTCGCTGCTCGTGAACCCGCAGGCCCAACCCAAGTAGCGACTGGAATCGGTGAGGTGGTGATGGATCGAATAATGTCACGCATCGATGAGTCTAACCCGCCAGGCGTGTTCATTTTCAAAATAATGAGCTTTGCTTGCTCATCGTGAGCTTGTTCTATTTCTCTAGTGAGGTAATCACTGGTCGCCGGACCTATCCCTCCGTTCACCTCAATCACCCAGACATCATCGGCCTGAGCAAACACTGAGCTGAGCAACAGAAGAAACGCAAACAAGTACTTTAATATAAAAGTCATAGCCCCTCTCCTTACAACTGAGATGCTAGATAGACGTTTTATTTAAAGCGCAGAGGTAACATCTTGGTAATAAATAGATACCTTAAGCATAGTTCAGGCTAAATTTCACACAACACGCATCTTTCAATTCACTCAAATCCCCAGACTAAAAAACACCCAAAAATGAAAACCAAATGTTAACAAGACTGTTCTAATACCAACGCCTCGAAATCATTCATAAAGCCCCAAGCAAAAAGACTTTTATAAATCCAACAAATAACATCGCAATAAAAAACCAAGGCAAACGATTGCATTGTTGTGCGAAATCAACAAATGACATTAGACCACCTATTTTTGGAAGACTTTCACCTCTGCTCATATTGATAAATGTAAAGGATACGTGTAAAACTCTTCGCGAAATATTAATCCAATGGTACATCGTACATTGGTGAGTAGTTCTGGGATTTTTATATTTAGTAGCACAGAGGTTATGGAAGTGTTAAAAGAAAAGAGTTTACTAAGCAACATCGGCGTTCAAGTCGTTATTGCAATGATCGTCGGCACTGTAGTTGGTGCGATGATGGGTGACAGCGCAACTATGTTCGCTCCACTGGGTGCTATCTTCATCAACTTGATCAAGATGTTGGTTATCCCTCTAGTCGCAGTTGCACTGATTTCAGGTGCTGCTGGTTTAGGCAACAGTTCATCTGCAGGTAAAGTCGGCGTAACTACATTGGGTTACTTTGCACTAACGTCTGCACTTGCTGTAGCGCTAGCGCTTGTAATGGGTGAAGTGTTCGAACCCGGTCGTGGTATCGATGTTTCTGGCGTTGAAGGTATGTTCTCTTCAGAATACGCTGCGAAAGGCGAACTTCCAACGTTCTGGGCAACCATCACTGGCATGATCCCTACCAACGTTTTCCAATCACTGAATGAAGCAAACATTCTGCAAATTCTCGTTTTCTGCTTATTCTTTGGTATTGCGATTTCTAAACAAGCAAAAGAGAAACGTGACCCTATCATCAACGGTGTAAATGCTATCGTTGACGCTATGGTTTGGATGATCAACAAAGTTATGATCATTGCACCACTTGGCGTATTCGGCCTAATGGCAGAAGCAGTTGGTACATTCGGTTTTGGCGCACTTATGGTTGTGTTCAAACTGTTCGTTGTTTACATCGCTGCGATCCTGATCTTCGGTTTTGTTGCTTACCCACTGATGATTCAGATCTTCACTAAGACTTCAGCTAAGAAGTTCCTAGTGGCAATGAAGAAGCCTCAAGCGGTTGCACTATCAACAGCCTCTTCAATGGCGACACTGCCAGTAACAATGGAAACGGTAGAGAAAGAACTTGGCGTTCGTAACTCTACGGCTTCATTCGTTCTACCACTTGGGGCGACGATCAACATGTCTGGTAATGCAATTTACTACGGCCTAGTTGCTATCTTCTTTGCACAGCTGTTCAACATCGACCTGTCTATGGGTGCTTACGTTGCTATCATCGTAACCTCTACGCTAGGCGCAGTTGGTCAAGCAGGTGTTCCAGGTCCTTCTTTCCTAGTGGTTGCCGTTCTTCTAGCAGCTGGTATCCCTATCGAAGGTCTACCTCTGTTGTTCGCTCTAGACCGTATCTTCGATATGATCCGCACTGCTCTGAACATCACTGGTGATGCAGCATGTGCAGTAATCGTTGATTCTCTAATTAAAGACGAAGCGAAAGAAGCTGAGCTACAAAAACAGCAAGCGTAATCAATAAACGCTAAGTTGGTAGTGATTGAATTGATACCACCAGCTTAAACTAAAAAATCCGAGAGCCTCACAGCACTCGGATTTTTTTGTTTTTAGTGTTCTAGTTTTAAGCGTTACGCGAACTACAAATCAGCGCCATAGATATCAAACGTGAAGTACTTAGAAGCAATCTTGTCGTAAGTACCGTTTGCTCTGATCTCTTCAATCGCGGCATTGAATTGTTTCGCCAGTTTTGAATCCTGTTTTCTTAGTGCTAAAGCCGTACCTTCACCAATGTAGGCTTTGTCAGTTACTGCTTTGCCTTTAAATTCAAAACCCTCACCTTCTTTCTTATCTAAAAAAGCGAGCGACAGTTGATCGGAATTGCCGAAGGTAAGATCTAGACGGCCATTTTGCAGATCCAGATACACTTCATCTTGGCCGGTATAACGTTTAATGTTTGCCACATCACCAAACTTATCTGTTACGTAACGGTCGTGGATCGTGCCTTGTTGAACACCGATGGTTTTGCCCGCTAAGCCGGCCTCATCGACGCTGAATTCCGCGCTTTTAGCAGCAACAAATACGGCTGGTGTTTGGTAGTACTTATCAGTAAACAAAATTTTGCGCTTACGCTCTTCAGTGATACGCATTGAAGCCATAATCACATCTGACTTTCTTGCCAATAAACTTGGAATCAACGAGTCCCAACTTTGTGAAACCCAAGTACAATCGAGTTTGGCTTGTTCACACAAGGCATCAGCTATCTCAATATCAAACCCGACAGGCACACCATCACTATTTTTGTAGTTGAATGGCGGATAGGTAAAGTCTGACGCCAAACGGATTTCTTTCGCCTGTACCGTTGTACCAAGTAAAGCGGCCGCACAAGCGAGTCCTAGTATTATCTTTTTCATCATTGCCATCCTAGATATGATCTTTATCGAGTTGAGATTGAGTTTCTTTATGTTGAGATTGTTGAATTTGTTTGCCTTGTTGATTCTTTTCTAATTCGGTTTGGTAACTTGTTAGTGACGTCATCACTTCTAGCATGCTCTCTTGGCTACCAATACTGATTCGAACACAGTTACGCAAAGCAGGTTCGTGGTTTTGATTCCTTGTCACAATGCCATCTTTCGCCAATACACTGAACACTTGATGCCCAGGTTTTTGACGCAGCAAAATAAAGTTCGTCGATGAAGGGTAAACAGACTCGATGAAATCAAACTGCGTTAACTCACAAGCAAACCAGTTACGTAGTTCGACCAGCTTTTGTGTCGCGTCTTGCATCACTGAGACTCGCTCATCAGACAATGCGTCTAACACGATTTGAGATGAGCAATCTGGCATTGGATAAGGTGGAATCAGCTTCGCGACATACTGCATCACATTTTGACTCGCTAAGATAAAGCCACAACGAACCGCAGCCAGTCCAAACGCCTTAGACAAGGTGCGAATCACTACCAAATGCGGATAACGCTCAATAAGGCTCACCGCTGACGTTTGTGGTTCAAACTCGATATACGCTTCATCGACTACCACTAGAGATTTTCCAATCGTACCTTCCAGTACCTGAATCAAATCCGATTTGGGAATCACATTGCCCGTTGGGTTATTTGGTGAGCAAAGAAACACGATGTTAGCCAACTTCGCTTTGTTCACGATATCAGCGACATCAAGACTGAAATCTTCCTGCAACGGAGAGTCCAAGGTATCGATCGCCAATGCATCGGCGCAAAACTCATACATTGCATACGTTGGTGAACAAATAAGTATATTGTCACTCGCTGGCTTACAGAATGTTCTGATCAGCAAATCAATCGCTTCATCGGCGCCACGAACGGCAACCGTTGCAGCATCAGTTCCGCAATACGCTTGATAAGCCTTAGCAATATCTTGCGGTAAAAAATCTGGGTATCTATTGTGGCTTGCTTCTCCTGGAAACAGCGAGCTTTCCAATTCATTGGCGTTTAGCCAGACTCGTCCATCACCACCAATTCTTCTTGCCGATTGGTAAGGTATTAATTTTTTTACAGCCTGAGGTACTAAACTATCGATAAAAGATGTCAAGAAGCTATCCCTTTCACAAAATCACAATGTCTTCACCACTGCCTTCATATTCAAAAAATGTAACTTATACACATATTGAATCACAAATGATGATTAAGTATTTACATTCAAACAGAACACTATTGATAAATGAATCGAAATAATCACATAATAGCCATGATAAAAAATCATAGGTAAAGATATGAATCGCACACTTCCTTCAACTAAAACCTTGCTCGCGTTCTTGTCGACGGCAAGGCATCTCAACTTTACGCGCGCGGCACATGAGCTCAACGTTACGCAAGGTGCAGTAAGTCGTCAGATATTGTCGTTTGAAGAAAGCCTTGGCTGTGATCTCTTCTATCGCCATGCTCGAGGATTGTCTTTAACGCCGAAAGGAGAAGAACTGGTTCCCCTGATACAAGGAACGATTCATCAACTGCAATCGGCTCTCAATCAAGTGGCAAGTTCTCCCTCTAAGATCAAACTCAACGCCCCCAGCTGTATTACCTCTTGGCTGCTACCCAAGTTGATGTCTTTTCAGCAAGCCTACCCTGAAATTGATGTCGAGCTCACGTCGACCATCAAGCACGTTTTTGAACCAAGCTTTGACCCGTTTGACGCCGTAATCACCTATGGAAAGAAGCCAAACCAACAATCGATTGTGAGTCAGTTATTGTTCAACGAGCAGCTGGCTCCGGTCTGCCAGGCGCAAAGCATTACTCAGGGCCATCTTGTAAGTAACGCTTCTACTATCATCAAGCCACACAAGCTCGCTCAATACACTTGGTTACACGCCAACAATGAGCAAAGTGATTGGCGACTTTGGTTAGATCACATAGGAAGTCATGACCTTTCAAGTAAAAACAACCAACAATTCGCGACACTTGATCAAGCGATGAATGCAGCCATTCAAGGGTTTGGCATTGCCATAGGCGATATCACGCTGGCCAAGCAAGATATCGATTTGGGCAGGTTGGTGAAAGTGAGTGAAGGCAGTGTCTTTTCTGGAAATGGTTACTTTTTGCTGCAGCCTAAGAATCGACAAAATACATTTTTATCTACGCTTGTTGATTGGCTTGTCGATTAGCGGCAATCACCGTAGATAGAAGCACACTATAAACGGCAGTAGAGCGTCATAATGAGAATTTCATCGTTCTCAAAATGAAACTATTTTATGTCTGTTACGTATTGGTTGTCAGAGAATAGAACGTACCTCGCCTTAACTATTTGAAAAGAAGTTCAATTCTATCTGGTAGGGAAAATGTTCCGTTCAACTAGAGAAAATGGCATTCGAATTGCTTTGTCATAGATAACCCAACCAATATACAGCAGGTTGCAACAGTTTCACTGCAGCTTGTCACGGAGGATAGGCTATGACCTTACAAAGACATACGTATTACGGCTTGATTCACCATGGAATTAAAACCTTATTAATGGACAGAATTGGCCACTTCACAGAGCGTGAATATCACGAGTATCTCGACCTAACGACAGGCAAATCGACGTGTTTTGCCATGAGTGAGCAAGAGCTCGAAAACACCTTAGACAGCTTAAAGAGCGAAGGTTACCTTGAAGATATCAAGAAGCTAATACCTCGCTACCAAACCACATCAATGCGATAACGTTATCCAACTCGATGATGAAAAGATCCGACTAGATAAAGCATTTACATGGAATTAATTAGCACCCAATTGTCTCGGGCTATTTAGCATCGAGACAGTTTTGGTTAGACTGTCTGCAACTCAACTAACTGGACAGTCAGTGCCACATGAAGCAAATCCTTGATTTCATTCCTCTCATTATTTTCTTTGCGCTGTATAAGATGTATGACATCTACACGGCTACAGGTGCATTGATTGTTGCTTCCGCAGTACAAATCGTTTTGACATACGTCATCTACAAGAAAGTAGAGAAAATGCAGATCATCACATTTCTGATGGTTGCCGTATTTGGTGGCATGACCATTTTCTTGCACGATGACAACTTCATTAAATGGAAAGTAACCATCGTTTATGCATTGTTCGCTATCGGCCTGACCGTCAGTCACTTGATGGGCAAATCAGCAATTAAAGGCATGCTGGGTAAAGAGATCACACTTCCTGAAGCGGTATGGAGCAAGATCAACTGGGCTTGGACTCTGTTCTTTACTCTATGTGCCATTCTCAACGTTTACGTTGCTTTCAGCCTACCCTTGGATGTTTGGGTAAACTTCAAAGTGTTTGGCTTACTGATCGCTACTTTTGCATTTACCTTGCTAACGGGTGTCTATATTTATAAGCATTTGCCAAAAGAACAGCATCTACAAAAAGACCAGCAGAAAGAGTTAACGGATAAAAATACCGACGAGAAGTAACCCTAAGGGATGAGTCCTCATCCCCTTTTTGATACAATTATTATCAATATGCTATTTAACAGTGGCCAATGATACTCGTGATCATTGGCCACTGATTGTTTGTGTTCGGTGAATACGTTAAAAATACGACCACCGCGAGTCCCGCAAACACATCTATTTAAATTTAAAACAATCAATACCATTAAGAGTACAACAATGACTATTCAATCAACTTTGAACCCGATTGGTTCTTTACTTCTTCGCACTTTGGCGATGCCTTCTGATACCAATGCAGCAGGCCAGATTTTCGGTGGTTGGATAATGTCTCAGCTCGACCTTGCTGGCGGGATACTGGCGAAAGAGATCTCTAACGGCAAGATAGTCACGGTTTCAGTATCGAGTATCGAGTTCAAACAACCAGTTTCAGTGGGTGATGTGGTATGTGTTTATGGTGACTGCACCAAGATTGGTCGTAGCTCGATGAATATCGACCTAGAAGTATGGGTTAAGCCGGTACTTGATCACGGCATCGGCGATCGTTACAAGGTATGTGGCGCGACATTCAACTACGTTGCTGTAGACGAAAGCGGTAAACCCCGCCCAATTAATAAATAGTACTTTCGACGGCCCTATCGCACTGTAAGGTCTTTAGCCATTTCGATTAAAAATGCTAAAGACCTTCTCACTCTCCCGCACCATTTCACAATTTCTTATCATTAGCTCTTCCAATACCCATTAGTTCGCGTAAATTAGCAAGATAGCGAATTTAAACGCCCTCAATTTAGTGAAGTAAAATAAGGATATCTCAATATGTGGTACGTGATTTTTTCTCAAGACGTCGAAAATTCATTAGAAAAACGCCTAAGTGTTCGCCCACAACATCTAGAACGCCTACAAACACTTCACGATGAAGGCCGCCTTTTGACAGCAGGTCCAATGCCAGCGATTGATTCAGATAACCCTGGTGAAGCGGGCTTCACAGGTTCTACTGTGATTGCTGAGTTTAATTCTTTAGACGATGCACAGGCATGGGCAGACGCAGACCCGTACATTGCTGCAGGTGTCTACCAAAATGTGATTGTTAAACCATTCAAGAAAGTATTTTAACGTGAAAAAATGGATTATCGGTTCACTGGCCGCTGTTCTGCTTGCAGGCTGCAGCTCATCAAGTGAACAAGACAAACAAAGACAGCTAGAAATGATGGCGCAGCATCGCGCTGGCGTTTTATCCGCAGGCCTTCCGATTGAGTATGGCCCGCTGTCGGTCATGCGCGTGCTGGCAAAGAACACGGTTATCGAAATCATGATGATCTACAACCAAGATGCAAAAGGTGCTAAACCTTTAAACCAAGTTGTAGACATGAGTGTGAATAGCTACTGCACCAACTCTGAAGTAAGAGCAAACCTCGACATGGGCTTGGCTTACAGCATCAAGATTCGCAACACTCGCGGACAACTGATCGTTGAGAAGCTGATCAGTAAAGATACGTGTCAAAGTAGCAGCTAGTTTCTAGCTCGAGATTCGAACAAGTATAAAAACAGAAGGCCTCGCAAATGCGAGGCCTTTGTTGTGGTTCATCGTGGATTAACGGATCAATCAAAATCTTAGACTGAATTATGCCTCAGCTGATTCCCACTCTTTACGCAGTGTCTTAGTCGCCGACACAAGGTTTGTCAGTGCGGCTTCTGTTTCTGCCCAGTTACGCGTCTTCAATCCACAATCTGGGTTCGCCCACAGACGTTCTGCTGGGATTCTTTCTGCCGCTTTCTTAAGTAAATCCACAATCCACTCCTCTGAAGGAATGTTTGGCGAGTGAATGTCATAAACACCCGGTCCAATCGCATTCGGGTAGTTAAACTCTTCAAACGCTTTCAGTAGCTCCATGTTCGAGCGAGAAGTCTCAATGGTAATCACATCGGCATCTAGCGCGGCTACTGAATCAATGATCTCGTTGAACTCGCTGTAACACATATGGGTATGGATCTGAGTTTCTGGTTTAGCACTCGCCGCTGAGATCTTAAAGGCATCGACCGCCCACTCTAGGTATTCTGCGTGGTCGCGTTTTTTCAAAGGCAAACCTTCGCGAATAGCAGGTTCATCGATTTGAATGATGTTGATGCCTGCATCTTGTAAATCCGACACCTCATCGCGCAGAGCAAACGCCAGTTGGTTAGTGATCTCTTTTCGTGAGATGTCTTCACGTGGGAATGTCCAACATAGAATAGTGACGGGTCCTGTCAGCATGCCTTTCATCTGCTTCGAAGTCAGAGATTGTGCATAGGTCGACCATTCCACCGTCATCGGTTTCTCACGTTCTATATCCGCGACCACAATCGCTGGCTTCACGCAGCGAGAGCCATAGCTTTGTACCCAACCAAACTTGGTGGTTTGAAAGCCTGCTAGATTTTCCGCAAAGTACTCCACCATGTCATTACGCTCGGCTTCACCATGAACAAGCACATCCAAATCTAACGCTTCTTGACGTTTAACCGCATCCGCGATGTGACCTTTCAGTGCAGAGTTATATTCCGCTTCACTTAGTTTGCCGGTGCGGTAGGCACTGCGTTGAACACGGATTTCTCCGGTTTGTGGGAACGAACCAATGGTTGTAGTTGGTAATAACGGTAAGCCGAGAACTTCAGACTGATGTGCCGCACGTTCTGCATAAGGCGCACTTCGATCTGCTAGTGCTTTCGTGATGGTATTAAGGCGCTCTCGTACCTGAGGCTTGTTCACATGAGTCGCGCTCTTACGTGCAACGATAGGTTGGCTGTAAGTCTCACACGCCAAAATGGCATTTTGATCGCCGTCTAACGCCGCACCCAATAAGCTCACCTCGGTCACTTTCTGTTTTGCAAAGGCAAACCAACTCTTCACTTCTTCGCTAAGCGTCTCTTCTAACTCAAGGTCAACCGGGCTATGCAGCAGTGAACATGAACTTGCGACCCATAGTTTATCGCCTAGCTTTTCTTTCACAGGTTGCAGTAACTCAAACTGAGAAGCTAAGTCTGCTCGCCAAATATTACGGCCATTGATTGCACCTGCAGAGAGCACCCAATCTTCAGGTAGTTTATTCACCACTTCATCAAGTTGCTGCGGTGCGGCAGCCAAGTCGATATGTAAACCATTCACTGGCAGTTTTACGATTTTATCTAACGTATCAGTCACCGAATCAAAGTAAGTAGTAAGCAATAGTTTCACATCGCCTTGAATCACTTGATAAGCCAGTTTGAATGAGTCAGCCCACTTAGTTTCAAGTTCCAGGGATAGTATAGGCTCATCGATTTGCACCCACTCAACGCCCAACTTGGCAAGCTTAGCTAAAATCGCTTGGTAGGCAGTAAGTAGACGTGGAAGCAAGGTTAAACGGTCAAATCCCTCTTCCACTTCTTTGCCTAGATATAAGTAAGACAGCGGACCTAGAAGAACTGGCTTCACCTTATGTCCAGCTTGAATGGCTTCATTCACTTCATCAAACAGTTGTGGCCAGCTCACTTCAAACGAATCATCTTTACTGAACTCTGGAACAATGTAGTGATAATTCGTGTTGAACCACTTGGTCATGTCAGATGCTGCTGTACCATCTTTGGCACTTTCTGAACCATGTTTTCCGCCACAACAAGTTGGCTGTTTTTGAGATTGTATTTGAGTTTGAGATTGCCCGCGACCAACGCGGAACAAGGTATCTAAGTCTGGGAAGGCTTTCTCTTCTTTTGAGCCACCAGCGTGACGTTTTGGTACATGGCCCAAGAGCAAAGTCGTTGTTAACACATGGTCGTACCATGCGAAGTCACCCGCAGTTGCAAAGCTTAGATTCGCGTCGGCTTGTACATTCCAGTTACGATTTCTCAGTTCGCTGCCGAGCTGCTTGAGATCTGATTGGCCAATCTCACCGCGCCAGTATTTCTCTAATGTGAATTTGAGTTCGCGTTTTTCACCGATGCGTGGGTAGCCAAGAATATGCGTTGTCGTAGTCATGAACCTGTTCCTTATTCAATAATTTCAATTTCCGGTCAGACTGCCTTTGATGATTTCACTTTTTCAAAAAGGCGTCTGGATGGCTAAACTATCGCCTTAATCCGATCTATGGACAACGTCCAAATATTCATCTTGTTTATTAATAATATTCATCTTGAATCGTCCAAAGATGAACAGTTTAAATCCGTCTGGACATCTAGACGTTTACAAAAGATCAAAAACACCGTAGGGTGATTATTAAGAAATATTGAATTGGCTTAGGGAATATGAGGAATACTCATGATAGAGCTTAAACACCTTCGAACATTGACCACCTTGAGAGACAGCGGCTCGCTTACTGCCACTGCAACCTCTCTTCATCTGACTCAGTCGGCGCTTTCTCACCAGTTGAAAGACCTTGAGGCCCGTATTGGCGGTCAGCTTTTCCTACGTAAAACGAGGCCAGTTAAGTTCACCTCTGAAGGTGAGATTTTGCTTAAGCTCGCCGATGAGATACAGCCAAGAATCGCTAAAGCAGAGAACGAACTCGCAAGCCTGAAAGAGGATGTGAATGGTCGTTTGCACATGGCGATCGAGTGTCACTCATGCTTCCAATGGTTAATGCCCGCTTTGAAGGAGTACCAAGTTGCTTGGCCAAGCGTGACATTAGATTTTTCATCAGGCTTTGGCTTTGAACCTCTACCCGCGTTAATGGCTGGTGAATTAGACTTGGTGATCACCTCAGATATTCAGCCACGTTCAGAGGTTCACTATGAGCCACTTTTCGATTTCGAGATGCGTTTGATCACTGCAATTAACTCGCCTTTGGCTGATAAGCCAAGCATTGCTCCGCAAGATCTTAGCGATCTCACCATGCTCTCCTACCCTGTTCAAAAGCAGCGTTTGGATGTTGTGAAGCACTTTTTACAACCTGCTGGCATAGAACCAAAGAAATGGAAACAGGCAGACAACACCTTGATGTTGGTGCAAATGGTATCGGCAGGATTAGGTGTCGCAGCATTGCCAAACTGGGCGATCAGTGAGTTTTCACGACAAGGCTTAATCGCCAGTAAACCATTGGGCAAAGGACTTTCAAGAAGGCTATTCGCTGCCGTTCGAAACTCAGAGAAAGACAAGCGTTATCTGCAAGCATTCTTCAGCACTGCAAGGCAGCAGAGTAAGAGCCACCTGGATGGAATAAAGGTCGTTTAACAGTATTTCTGATTGTGTTCGCTAAGACAAAAAGCAAACGCCAGACACGCAAATCATAAACAAAAAAGTCACAGATTATCTGTGACTTTTTAGGTTTAGTAGCGCTTGTTTTGCGTTATCTGTTGATTCGCGAAAAATAGACTATCTTGCGTATGACTTAAACTGATTAGTCAGCGGATCGTATTGATAGCCAAGCATGTCTAGCTTGCCTACGACACTTTCTATATCCATCTCATACATGCTAATGAGCTCTTCAAAACTGTCGCACTCTAAGCGCAGTTTCTCGTTCACGATTCCCAGCAAGATAATGCTATCCAGACTTTTGACGTTGCTTAAATCCATCTCGTACTCCTTACGAACACACTGACTAGAGTTAAGTTTAGAACGCTTACCAAGGTCACGCTAAAAAACAGATCACACTTCTTAAATCAGATACGTGGTTACAATGCTCAAAGTTACAATGCCCAAACTGGCGTTAAACCAACAGCAGCCGCTAATAACATCAGCAATGAAACCGTCAGTTGCAGCTTTTCAGGGGTTTTAACAAACAGCAGATGCCAACACCACACCACAATAGATGAGATTAGCAAAGCAAAGCTGAACAACAAAGTTGAAATCACAGGCTCTAGTTGAGCTTCAGAAAGGGAATAAACACTCACCACCGTCGCCAAAACCACCAACATACCCGTCAATACACCCACCACTGGCAAAACACGGTGGAATGCTTGCAAACGCGTTCTTGCGATCGTCAGCAATAAATGACCAAACGCTGCACCTAACAATACCACCAACAACAAATTTGTAATGATACCGACAGTGGTTGCTTGCTCAGTCGCTTGAATTGCAACGTATGACAGCGCTAAACCGCAAGCAAGATACATCACCCAGATAGGGCCAGAATCACGAGTCTTCTTAGTTTGAACTTGTGAGTAGAAATAAAAGATTGCGAATACGACAAGGAATGCTTCAATTTTAACCGAAGCAACGGCAAGCCAAAGCACGCCAATCGCAGGTAACATCTTGTGGATACGGCCACGCTGCCCTGGACATATATCCCCTTTCACCAAGATAAGGGTTAAGATCAGTTGGGCTCCTAAAAGCATCGGAGCAAATTGTACTAGTAACGTTTCGACCATTGTGGATCTACTTCTTCAGACTTATTTTCGCGAATAATATCAAAAACTGCTGCGAACACTAATCAAAATCACAAATTAGCGACGTTATTCAAGGCTTCTACTATGCTGTTGTATGGCTCTTTTGTCGCCATTTACCGTAAAAAGACGAAAGACACCAGAACTAACAGGGGCATGTTCTACTGGCTAGTCTAGGCTCATGCCGCTATAATTCCCGCCTCAAAAATCAGAGGTTGAAATATGTACAGCGATATCACTCCTATTCACGAACACAAAAAATACTGGGCCGAGTGCTACGGAACTGCACCCTTTTTGCCTACCAGTAGAAAGGAGATGGATGCTCTTGGATGGGATAGCTGTGACATTATTATTGTAACTGGTGATGCGTATGTCGATCACCCGAGCTTTGGTATGGCTATCATCGGCCGTCTCCTTGAAGCTCAAGGTTTCCGCGTGGGCATTATTGCTCAACCAAAGTGGAACAATAAAGATGCCTTTATGAAGCTAGGTAAACCTAACCTATTCTTCGGCATTACAGCGGGTAACATGGACTCCATGATCAACCGCTACACCTCTGATCGCAAATTACGTCACGATGATGCTTACACGCCAAATAACGAAGGTGGTAAGCGTCCTGACCGTGCAACTCTGGTTTACTCTCAGCGTTGTCGTGAAGCCTACAAAGGCACGCCAATCGTTCTTGGTGGTATTGAAGCGAGCTTGCGACGTGTTGCGCACTACGACTACTGGTCGGATAAAGTTCGTCGCTCTGTATTGTTTGATGCAAAAGCAGACATCCTTCTTTTTGGTAACGCCGAGCGCGCACTGGTTGAAGTGGCACACCGCATTGCTGATGGCGAAGACATGTCAACGCTAACAGACATTCGTGGTACAGCAATCAATCTTGCTGCAGCGCCTGAAGGCTTCAAAATCATCGACTCTTCTCGTATCGAAAAGCCGAACAAAGCTTACGTACCGGTGAACCCGTACGAAGTGGAAACGCAATGTGATACTAAGAAAGATGAGAAAGAAGAAGTAAAAGCGCAGCCGATTACGATTCGCCCTTCTCGTCACGATGCAAAAACAACAGCCGTTCGTATCCCTGCATACGAAAAGCTAAACAACGACCGTATTCTTTACGCTCACGCTAGCCGTATCTTGCACCTAGAGACAAACCCGTATTCAGGTCGTGCTTTGATTCAACGTCATGGTGACCGTGAACTTTGGGTTAACCAAGCACCAATTCCATTGACGACTGAAGAGATGGATTACGTGTTTGGCCTTGCTTACAAGCGTGTTCCTCACCCTATGTACGGCAAAGCGAAGATTCCTGCTTACGACATGATCAAAACCTCGGTGAACATCATGCGTGGTTGTTTTGGTGGTTGTTCTTTCTGTTCAATCACAGAGCACGAAGGTCGTATCATCCAGAACCGTTCGAAAGAATCTATCTTGGATGAGATCGAAGACATTAAAGATAAAGTACCTGGCTTTACCGGTACTATTTCTGACTTGGGTGGTCCAACGGCGAACATGTACCGTTTGGGGTGTTCAGATCCGAAAGCAGAAATTAACTGTCGTCGCCCTTCATGTGTGTTCCCAAAAATCTGTGAAAAGCTAAACACAGACCACCAACACACGATTGACCTATACCGCTCAGCAAGAAAAGTACCGGGTGTTAAGAAAATCATGATCGCTTCTGGTGTTCGTTACGACTTAGCGATTGAATCTCCAGAATACGTACGTGAGCTTGTGACTCACCACGTAGGCGGTTACTTGAAGATTGCTCCAGAGCATACTGAAAAAGGCCCACTGGATCTGATGATGAAACCGGGAATGGGCACTTACGATCGTTTCAAAGAGATGTTCGAAAAGTACAGCGCTGAAGCCGGTAAGAAACAGTACCTAATTCCTTACTTCATCTCCGCTCACCCGGGCACAGAAGATGAAGACATGCTTAACCTTGCAATGTGGCTTAAAAAGCACAACTACGAGTGTGACCAAGTACAGAACTTCTACCCATCACCAATGTGTAATGCAACGTCGATGTACTACTCAGAGACGAACCCTCTGAAGCGTGTGAAATATAAGAAGCGTGAAGATGTGCCAGTGCCTAAAGGTGACCGTCAACGTCGTCTGCATAAAGCACTGCTTCGTTACCACGATCCAGAAAACTGGAAGATCATCCGTGAAGCTCTGATCAGCATGGGTAAACAGCACTTGATCGGTGATAAAGCAAACTGCCTAGTACCAGCAGAAGATTTTGATGCACAAACACCAGCACAACGTCGTAAGTCTGGTCGTCACGGCTCACAGCGTTTTGCAACGAAGCACAGCAAATCTCAACCGGGTTTAGGCGGCGAGAAGCCACGCAACCATTCCAAACCTGGTGGTAAAAAGCCGAATGCTAACGGCAACAGCCAAGGCAATGCTAACCAAGGAAACGGAAAGCAAAACGGTAGCGGCAATGGCAACGCTCGTAAACCAGCGACAGGCTTCATTAAGAAAGCTCCTGGTGGTCAATCACAAGGCAATAGCGGCGGAAACCGCAACAAAGCGGGCAATGGTCAAGGTGGCAAACCTGCTGGCAACGGAAAGAATCGCCAACGCGCGACACAACGCTAATATTGTGAGCCAATAACTTAATAGTAATGAAATACAAAGCGCAGCTATTTAGCTGCGCTTTTTTGTGTTTGTACCAGCTGTCACTTGGCTATGTGATTACAAAGAATCTAACGAGTGAAGACCCAGTATTGACTAAACAGGTAGTTAGTCACCATACCGACCAAGATACCAACTGCCATTGCGATAAACACAGCGCCAGTAAACACTGGCAGTAGTTCTGTCATCAACTTAAAGCACAGTAGATTAGGTACCGCTGATATCGATGCGGAGAACATGAATTTTTGCCACTGAATCAGTTTATCAGACCAACTCCCCTTCCCCTTGAACCCAAAAGTCAGCACGCGATTACCAAACCACGTTGTCGTTGCAGCAGCAATGAACGAGCCTATTCTCGCCGTCATTAAAGGCAAACCTACAATGTAATGCAGCAAGGCGAATACCGCACAATCAACAACAAACCCACCAGCACCAACCACAGCAAATCGAACCATCTTGTGATGGGATTGGAGCTTTTGACTGTGTGCCTGAAGCTTGTTGTTGAGCATTTGCAGTCCTGAGTTAACGCTGAACATCACTTTCACTTCGAATGTGGCTCAACGACAAATTTGGTTTGATGTTTTGGCTATGACAGCTAAACAAAGCACGCTTTATTTTCACCGTTGGTTCCAAAATACAAGTTAACGCGTTGTCTTTAATCTTGGTTTCTACTTCTGCTCTTTTACCAATCAAGTAGAACTTGTCGATGCCATCTAGTTGCTCGATATCGAGCAGTTTCTTTGCTTGCCCATGGCTATAAAATTGGCCTGAGAATGGTCGCTTACCCACATAGAAGCTTGGCGCAGAATCCGTAATCTGTTCAAAGATGATACGGTCACTCTTCTCGTTCGCCTTACCTAGGTTTAGGTAAACCATCGCAATCATCAGCAACACTGGCAGAACTAAGGCCACGCTGGAGAACCACTTCTTATCTTTTTCCACTACGAGTATAGCAACCAACAAACCAAGGGCTGGAATACCTGGTAGGACGTAAGCTGGGAGAATATTGCCCGCCATAGTGAAAAGAATCAGGGGTGAAATCAACCAACAGACAAGAAATGAAAACAAGCCGCGATTTTCAATATTAATTTCTGCAATTTTCTTACGTCGAGCAAATGCCAATATAGGTAATACAATCGACCACGGCGCAGCCGCTTGAAGCCAAAACAGCCAGATCATGCCTCTTGCTTGGTCATGGGCAGAACCGTATAAATCGCCCTCCCAGCCACTCACAACAAAGCGCTTAAAGTGCTCGCCAACAATAAAGTAATCAATGAAGCCCGGCGTTGCCATTTCAGCCATGATGTACCAAGGCAAAGCAATCGCTAGCATCACACCCAAGCCAGACAACAATGGAAAGCGTTGCCAAAGCACTTTGAAAGCGCCAAAGAAGCCATGTTGTAATACTAACCAAGGGAACACGGCGATGCCCATAATGACAATCGCTACTGGCCCTTTTGCAAGCAAGCCTAGTGCTAAACCAATGAAACCAACATAACCCCAAGATCGATTAGTCTTCGCACTGCCTTCACCTTTCCAACCCTCTCCTCCTAGCCAACACAAGTAGAAACCTAGCATTGCAATAGTCATAGCTAAGGTTAATGCTATGTCTGTCATCACAGCGCCCGCGGCAATAGAGAAAATACCGCATGTCGCCAACACTACCGCGGCAACCAACGCACTTTGCCCAGTTCGCTTCGCCATGTAAGCCGTCAGCAAAATTGTTACTACACCCGCTAACCAATGAGGAGCTCGAACAGCAAATTCACTTAGGCCGAACAACTCAATACCGGCAGCACTCATCCATGTAAACAGCGGCGGCTTACCCCAGAAAGGAATGCCATAATCAAACTGCGGCGTTAGCCAATTACCCGTTTCCACCATTAGACGAGCCATTTCACCGTAGCGTGCTTCGGTGGTGTCCATTAATGGGTAGGTTGCCAAAGATAAAAGCCTTAAAACCAATGCAAAAGCCAACAAATACCATAGGTGCGTTCTGTTCAGGCTCATGCTGACTCCTCTAATTTAAAATGTGTTTTTAACGCGGGTGTATCAACCACAGACTGGATCAGATACAAAGGGCGATTCTTGGTTTCGATAAAAATACGACCTATGTATTCCCCCATTAAACCAATACTCAGAAGTTGAATGCCGCCGAGGGCAAGTTGTACAACCATCATGGATGGGTAGCCCGTGATAGGCTCACCAAACATCATGGTTTTGAACACAATGACCATCCCATACACAAAAGCCGTTAAGGCAACGAGGCCACCAACTGCTGTCGCAATGCGCAGTGGTCGAATTGAGAACGAGGTGATGCCATCCATCGCCAAGCCAATCAGCTTCAAGTAGTTCCACTTAGTCTCGCCACAAAAGCGAGCATCACGCTTAAACTGAATCGTCGCTTGTCTGAACCCCGGCCATGAGAAAATGCCTTTCATGTAACGATTACGTTCAGGAAGCTGGTTGATATGATCGACGACTTCACGACTCAACAGTCTGAAGTCGCCCACATTTTCAGGAACATCGATCTTTGCTGCCACATTCATGACTTTGTAAAAGCTTGCCGCTGAAAACTTCTTGAACCACGTTTCACCGTCACGTTGGCTGCGCTGCATGTTGACGACGTCATAACCTTCTCGCCATTTGGCAACCATTTGTGGAATAAGCTCCGGCGGATCTTGCAGGTCTGCATCTAACAGGATCACCGCTTGTCCGCGGCAATGATCAAGGCCAGCACTCATGGCTGACTCTTTACCAAAATTTCGACTTAAACCAATCACAGAGATTGAGCTATTGATTGAAGTGAATGAGCTCACTAAGTCCAAGCTGTTGTCTTTGCTACCATCATCGACATAAACGATCTCGCTGGTGATGGGTAAGCTATCGAGAACTTTAGTTAGGCGAGAGTGGAACTCTTCCAACACCTCTTGTTCATCGTAAAAAGGCACAATGATAGACAGAGATACCGCAGGGTTAATCTGCGAAGTAGATATCTTAGGGCGGCTAATATGAAGTTCAGACATAATACAATCTTCTATTTTCTAATCTGGAGTCAATCTACCCTCCCATAAGTGAAAGTTATGTTATTGACATATTTTTCACGCTCACTCAGGATAATGTTACTGTCTATTTCTGTATGAGAATCAAAATGAAACGAGTTCTATTAGTCGAAGATAACCGTGAAATTGCAGGTGTCTTGTTTGATTACTTTGAGTGTATTGGTATGGAACTCGATTATGCGGACAACGGCGAACTGGGCCTGCAACTCGCAATGGAAAACTCATTTGATATCATCATATTAGATCTAATGCTGCCGAGAATGGACGGCCTAACCGTTTGTAATAAACTGCGAGACCAAGGCAACGCAACGCCTATTCTAATGCTTACCGCGTTAGATAGCCGCGATGATATGTTGAAAGGGTTTGAGCATGGTGCCGATGACTATCTAACCAAACCTTTTGATTTGGATATTTTGGAAGCCAGAATGAAAGCGCTTGTTCGTCGTTACCGAGGAAAAGTGGCTTCTTCTAAGCTTCAGTTTGATGAACTCACCATTGATCAAAAAACCCGTAAAGCCTACCGTAAAGACAAACTGCTCGCGCTTAACCCAACCACTTACACCATACTTGAGATGCTGTGCCAAAAAGCACCTGAAGTAGTGACTCGTGAAGATATTTCCTACAAGCTATGGCAAGAAGACGAGCCCAACAACGATGTGTTACGTAGCCATATCTATCAACTGCGTAATCAACTCGACAAACCTTTTGACACCCCGATGTTGATTACCGTTCCTAAAGTTGGATTCCGTCTGGAGCCATCGAATTGATTTCAAATGTTCTGACAAGCACCAAAACCCTCACAGGCCGCCTAGCGCTTTTCTTTGGGTTGATGGCCGTGATTGTATCTGCATTCGTCTATGTCGTTTTTGTTGCCGCGCTTTACATGTCAGAAGATCGGGTCGGTGAAAGACGCATCCTGATTGACCGAGATTATGCGGTAAGGTTATTTCAAGCAGGAGAAAGTGGTGAGTTAAGAATAGATGATTTGACAATCGCCTATAACGATCCTTCATTCATTCCTGCCGAATATTACAAGTTTATTAAAGATAAAGAGAGCTTCATTGGTGAAGTCGGCGAAGAACCAGAATCTCGTATGGTGTATGTGGGAGAATACACTGACGAAGGAGAAACCTTTCCAATTATCCTGCTTTCCGAGATAGACCTTGTTGAGTTGGATGTTTCTGAACTCATGTACGCGACCACCTTTGTACTCACACTGCTTTCTATCTTGATTTTTGGCTTTGGTGCGTTGCTCTATCGCCTATCTAAGAGACTGATTGAGCCCTTCAACTCTCTTTCTGAACAGCTTGAGTCGAATAAGCTCAACCTTAATGAAGAGTTTGATGTCAGTGAAGGTGCCGCTGTTGAGTTTCGTCAGTTAACAGACCAACTCAATCAATACCGTAGAGAAATCAATTCCTTGATCAAACGTGAACAGGCGTTTGCTCGTTATTCAAGTCATGAATTAAGAACCCCACTAACGGTCGCTCGTGGTGCGAATAAATTGCTATTAAGAAGCGAAACAACGGAATTTCAATCTCGTCAGGTTGAGCGCATTGATGAAGCCATTATCCAGATGTCAGAAATGGTCGATGCCCTGCTCGGTTTAGTTCGTTATGAAAGAAACAGTGACGATGCACCGCTGCGCTTGTTTAGTCAGCAAGAGTTAGAAGCTATCGTTTCCAAGAATTCATTACAGGCGGATGAAAAGCTAGTCGAGATATCCCTACACATTCAATCAGAGCCGACCATTCAAGCCACCAGCGCGATCATGAATATGTTGGTCGGCAACTTATTGAGGAATGCCATTGCAGCGACCAATAGTGGCACTGTCACGGTTACCCTGTCTGAACAGAGTATTGTGATTGAAGACCAAGGTGAAGGCCTTCAGGAACAATACAATCCGAATGGTCATGGATTAGGTTTATTGATTGTCGACGACTTGTGCCAACGCTTCCATTGGGGTTTTGAGTTGGTCAATCGCAACTCTGGAGGGTGCACTGCCAGAATCAGCTTGCAAACCGATTCAACCTCACCAATTATCGAGCGAACAAACTCGTAACGCAGAGCTCAATATCCAATGAAAACTTGATTTAGTTGGTTTACAGCACTCGCTCGCTACTAGATACTTACTAATCCTATTTGATATAAAAATGCTGGCTCTTTAGTCAGCATTTTATCTAAGTGCGATGAAACTAAATAATAGCCCTGTAACTCAGCATCAATACAATGAGCACACCTTTTTCTTAAAGCGTGACGATCAACTTCACTCCCATTTTTGTGGCAATAAAGCCCGAAAGTTCATGAAACTACTCGAAGACGAGCACCCAAACGTCACCACTTTAATCAGCTACGGTTCTGCTCAAGCTAATTCTCTGTTTTCGCTCGCTGCACTTGCTAAAATTAAAGGCTGGACGCTTGAATTTTATGTCGACCACATTCCTCAATGGCTACAAGAACGCCCGCTAGGTAACTACCGTGGCGCTATCGATCTTGAGGCTAAGGTTATTTCAGTCAAAGAAACAGGCTCTGAGCTTCATCCACAAGAGTATATTGAGCAACTAAGACAGCCTGACTCTCAGTGCATTGTGTTACCAGAAGGTGGACGTTCTCAGCTTGCTGAGTACGGTGTGAAACAACTGGCGATGGAAATACTCAGCTGGACTCGCTTCGAAAACAAACACGATTTCGTCGTTGCACTACCAGCAGGCACAGGCAGCACTGCACTGTATCTACATAAGCATTTAAAAGTGCACAACATCCCGGTGTTAACCTGTGCGTGTGTCGGTGGCAGTGAATACTTAACACAGCAATTCAATGAACTTGGTGAAACCGATCACCCGCAGATCTTACCGCTCAAAACCAAGCACCACTTTGGAAAATTGTATCAACAGGATTATCAAACTTGGTTGGATCTACAAGAGCAAACCGACATCGAGTTTGACCTGCTTTACGACCCATTAATGTGGCAATGCTTAGAACAATGGCAAGCAGATAACCCGACCCAAACCATCATCTATATCCATCAAGGTGGCATCTTAGGTAATGAATCCATGTTGCCACGCTATCAGCGTAAGTATCCCGATATCAAAACCAGCAATTCCAACAGTGATAACACCAGTACAACTTGGTAATTTCTCTGATGCCCTAACCTTGCCCCCCCGAACAACCACAATGCTCTGCCACTGTGGTTGTTTATGCTCAAATTAGCCTAGCGACCCTTTCATTACTTCATCTATCAAAGCCAACCTAGCAATCTGGCGAGAATCGTCGTGTTATCTATACTTTCGATTGGAACGTCATTGTCATCGAAAGGAATAACGTATGCGAACACTCACTACGCTAGGTCTGTTTTCGGTTTTACTTCCCTTTTCAGCACTGTCTGGAGAAAACGTCATCTACCAGGTTGATGGCATGGAATATGAAGGTTATTGGAGTGAAGCCATCGATCAAGCGCCCTTAGTACTTTTAATACACGATTGGGATGGTTTGACCGACTACGAGAAGAAGCGCTCTGAGATGCTTAATGAACTCGGTTACAACGTATTCGCCATCGACCTGTTTGGTAAAGGCATCCGCCCAACCGAGGTGAAAGACAAAAAACAACACACAGGCGAGCTGTATAGAGACAGAGAAAAAATGCGCGCGCTCCTCAATGCAGGAGCCTTGGAAGCACAAAGGCTTGGCGGTAACTTAGATAACAATGTGATGATGGGTTACTGTTTTGGTGGTGCTGCCGTATTGGAAGCCGCGAGAGCAGGAATTCCATCCAAAGCTTATGTCACCTTCCACGGTGGTCTATCGACACCGAAAGGACAAGACTACTCACAAACCAAAGCACCTGTTGTCGTGCTCCATGGAACGGCAGACGCTATGATCTCAATGCAAGATTTTGGCAACCTCGCCGCTGAACTTGAAACGGCCAAAGTTCCGCATGAAATGATCACCTACAGTGGTGCACCGCATGCCTTTACTGTATTCGACTCAAACAACTATCAACAAGAAGCTGACCAAAAATCGTGGGAACGCTTTACTCAGTTGTTAAGTTCGGTATCTCGTTAACTTTCAATCTAAGTAACAGCTCAACGGAAGCCTGTTACCTAACTCGTACTAATTATTAGCGACTATTTCTTTAAATTTGGCGTTCGTCACTCAAAAAGAAAGCGCTTTCTTGTAATGTGTATCTATTATCAATTAGGCACTCTGAATCAGATATGCTTTTTTAACTGTGAGAAATTATGAAATATTTAGCAATACTACCAGCGGTATTCGCACTCAGCGCCTGTTCAACAGTGACAGAGTCACCGGTTAGCTACCACAAAACTTCTCCGGGGCTAGAGTCACTAAGAAATAACGAAAACTGCTGCGAAAATCTGAGTACCATTCAATATCAAAGCATTACGAACCCAGAAGAAATATCTGTTTCGATCACCACAGCAAGCCCTAAAATCGAGTTCAAATCTGGCCGATCCTTTGCTGGAGGGCTAAAGCTTCCTACAACACTAGATGCTATTCGTTTTTCAGTGACTTCAAATGCTAATTATTCAGCATTCGTTCCGTCACTTTTGGTCTTAGACAAAAATTACCAGCCGCTAGATGTTATTGGTAAAGAAAGCATCACATACCAGCCACTTAGCCTGCTTGATGGTGCACAATATGGCGCACAAATAGAACTGCAAGAACGTTACTTAAACGGCGAGGCTCCTACTTACTTGGTCGTATTCACAACCAGCGAAGCACTCGCGGAAACAACTCCTGTCGAAAAACCAAGTGATATGGCGATACGCTCTGGCGATATCCAGGCAAACATCGCTCATAACACGGACTACGCCATCCCCCACGCTGCAATCGGGAAAGTCTCCTTTGATTTTAAATTCACAGCGGTAACCACCGTTGTTGAAGAACAAAACCGTCAAAATCGAGTTCAACAAATTATTCCAGAATCAACCGTAGCCCAATCAGATTTATTAACGGAAAATACACTGAATAAGAAAGAGGTTTATCAAACTCTTATAGAAAACTCGGTTTCATCTGGAGATTTTAGTGCAGCACTGACTTACGTTGAAGAATCTGAGCGATTAGGAATCGAAGGGATGCGAAACTCCTTTGTTGACGCGATGAAGCAATATCAAAAAGCACAATAACTCAGTCTCAAAATAGTCGTTTATTTTCTCTCACTTTACCTCTTTTTTGAGCAATGAGAGTTAAATAAACGACTGTTACCCCTCAGTCCTATTCAGGCATAAACGAAAATTCTAATTGCTCCAATTCTAAGCCTAATTTGATAAATTCAATATCCAAAGAATAAAAGCCTTTATCAAGCTTAACGGAGAGCCCCTCAACTGAAACTGTCTCACCATTAGTACCATTCACTGATAGAGACATCGCGTACACGTTATTGAGACTTAAACTACACGCAGATTGAGCCAAAGTGCCGCTATCGTAATTAACAATACCTGCACATCGATACACACCAGCCTGTTTAACTTCCAAAACAATGCTACGGTTTTCTCTGATATTAAGTGGTAATACTATTGCACGTTGCTCTGCCGTCAGAGAGCAAAAGTCTCCATCAGCTTTACTCTGTTGTTTATTAAGATTTTGGGTCGCCTCAAAGCTCTTAACTGGATCAAAAGCGACTAATGGGCGCCCCATTGCTGGAGAGTCCATAATAAAACGACAAATATTCATCGCGCTTCGTTGCAACTCCCCTAAGCTCAACGTTCCGTTTTCAAGCGCCTGTAACGTATCGTCATTCGACACGTTATTTTCCGCACCATCATGCTCAACAACCATATACAGATCATTTTGAGAGCGAATCATAAAGGATGTGTAACTTCGACTTTCAGAACCACCTTTGATTGGGTCATTCATTTTTGCCCACCAGTCCGTCATCACTATCCCCTTATAACCCCACTCCCCACGAAGAATCGTGGTATTGAGGTCGTAATTGGATGCAGCCCAGTGACTATTAATAGGATTGTAGGAGGTCATAACACTTGAAGCTCCTCCTTGTTTTACCGCTATTTCAAAAGGCTTCAGATGAATCTCACGAAGCGCTCTCTGTGATACAACACTATCAACATCAAACCGTGACGTTTCTTGATCATTCGCCACTAAATGCTTGATTGTGCCAGATACTCCTGCAGCTTTGAGACCAAGAGTTTGAGATGCAGCCATTACCCCTGAGAGAAATGGATCTTCTGAGAAATACTCAAAATTTCGACCATTCAAAGGGTGGCGATGGATGTTAATCCCAGGACCAAGCAACGTATCAATATGATTGGCTTGCATCTCTTTCCCCACTAAATGAAATAGTTTCTCATTCAGCTCCGGGTTCCATGTACAGCCTAATAATGTACCAATTGGGACTTGAGATGCTTTATGTCCGCTGTCCATTCGGATACCAGACGGACCATCTGCAGCAGCAACGACAGGGATGCCTAAATCAAACAAGCTCGGCGAAACACCACCAAAAGCAGCAGCAGTACCAGGCGTCACCTTAGGACTGCACATACCTTCACCACGAACAATTGTCGCTAACTGCTTTACGGTCATTTGCGAGATAAATTCGTCAATGTCCGCTCGCCCCTGCTTAACATCCAGTAAACGAATGCCCGTATCTTCACTAAGAGGAATAGAACTTGGAAGCTCACTCAGAATACGTTTACTCAAATCTATAGTTCGTAGCGGCACAGATTCGTAATCGTAACTGTAAACACCATTTTCCACGTTGCCTTTGGGGATCAATCTCTTAAATCCGGTGACAGGAGCAAGTGCTTCCGTTAATTGCTCAACAACCAACAGCTCTTCTATTTTAACGCTCTCACTAACAAGCTTTGCTTGGCGAACACTTCCTCCTAGATAAAAGTGATATTCTCCAGCTTCAAGTACGTAACTATTTGGGTGTCCCGTTTTACCGGAGTCATCAAATGATGCGAAGGAAGATAGAGGACATGAAATTGTCAAACACACCGTTTCTTGCGGGTCCAAGGTCGGTGTTTTCACAAACCCGATCAGTGCTCGTGTTGGCTTACCAAGATGACCTTGAGGCGCTTCAACATACAATTGAACAACATCCTTGCGGCTTTGTTTCCTAAATCAGGGAACTAATGCTTAAAGCTACGATCAGATCATCT
>NZ_JBGONY010000042.1:0-46467 GCF_041439375.1 Vibrio crassostreae
TATTACCAAACGTGTAAAATTACTTGCAAACTGGGTGGGTCCATATATGACGAAATACAGTTAGAAATCGTCATTCCAGAACTAAGGAACGAAGTATCTGGAATCTCTCTAAAGCACTACGATAAAAATGTGTGGAGACAATTACGATTTAGCGAGGTTCTTGATTTGCTCAACGATCGCTTTTAATCCATTACCGCGAGATGGGCTTAGGTGTGTGATTAGACCGATTTTTTCAAAGTAGCCGTCAATATCGAACGCTTGAATCTGCTCTGATGTTTTGCCGTCATACGCAGCCATCACTAATGCAATCAGACCGCGCACGATACGAGCATCAGAATCAGCACAAAAGTGCCAAACACCATCGATATTCTGAGAAACCAACCACACTTGGCTTTCACAGCCAGAGACAATCACCTGTTCACTTTTCAGTTCATCAGGCATAGTTGGCAGTTTCTTACCCCATTGAATGACTTGGCGATAACGGTCTTCCCAGCCGCTGAATGTCTGCATCTTCGCGACGATATCATCACTGGTAATTTCAGTGCCGAATGGAGAGCTTGGGAATGTGGTCATTTTAATATCCAGTCGATTATTAATTGAATAGAAGACGTTACTTAGCGTGCTTTTGAATCAGCTTTTCTACAATACGCGAAACAGCCACAAAACCAAAAGTCGCCGTTACTACGGTTGCCGCACCAAAGCCCGTAGCACAATCCATGCGCTTTGGACCTTCAGCTGTTGCTTTCGCAGCACATACACTGCCGTCAGCTTGAGGGTATTTCAGCTGTTCAGTCGAGAACACACAATCGATACCAAACTTACGCGCTGGATTCTTAGGGAAATTATGATGACGACGAAGGGTATCTTTTAGCTTCTTCGCTAGCGGATCTTGAATCGTCTTGGTCAAATCGGCCACTTTGATTTGCGTTGGGTCGATTTGCCCCCCCGCACCACCAATGGTGATTACTTTGATTTTGTTACTGCGGCAATACGCCAACAACGAAGCTTTAGCTTTCATGCTATCGATCGCATCCAACACAAAATCGAACTCTTTCGATAAGTATTCCGCCTGATTATCAGGACCGATGAAATCGTCAATCAGGTTAACTTTACACTCAGGGTTAATCAGCTTAACACGCTCAGCCATCACTTCGATTTTGCTCTTACCAACCGTGCCCGACATTGCATGAATTTGACGGTTGATGTTAGTCACACACACATCATCCATATCGATCAAAGTAAGCTCACCTAAACCAGTACGAGCAAGTGCTTCAACAGCCCATGAACCTACACCGCCAATACCGATAACACACACGTGTGCAGCTCTAAGTATGTCGACTTCACTATTGCCATACAGACGACGAGTGCCACCAAATCGTTGGTCATAGTTTTCTGAAGCTGGAGTGGTCAATTCACGCATTGTTGCCGCCAATTTATTTCTGAGAAAAAGAAAAGAGTGCGTTTTATACGCACTCTTGAATAAAAAGTCTAGGGGATTAGCGATTCGCTTTCAATGCCCTATTTTATTGTCGCTTACTCAACCTTTTCAGGAGGCAAAGCCCAAGGCGCTTCGGTTGCGCTGCCATCTAAGCCGAGCTTCCACACGCGACCAAAATGCTTGTAGTGACCCGCTTCAGTGCCTGCTCGCGGCCCCATACCATGGTAGAGATCCAAATGGTTCTGCTTAACCGCGCCGCCCGTATCCAAAACCAATAACAATCTTAATTGGTGCGCACCGCTCCAAGTACCATCCGCATTCAATAAAGGAACCTCAGCCAAAATTGGAGTTCCCATAGGCAAGATAGAGCGATCGCCTGCTACTGCAGCCATTGGCAATAGCGGAATCCCAGCACTGCCCATTACTGACAAGTCGTCTCTCGCTTCAAAAAACACGAAAGATGGATTTTGCTCAAGCAACTCTTTGACCACTTCAGGATCGTTTGCCAACACCCACTCTTTGATTGCTTTTAGTGACATTTTTTCGCGTGGAACTAAGCCTCGCTCAATCAAAACACGGCCAATGCTCACATAAGCTTTATTGTTCTTACCTGCGTAAGCGAAATACTGCAGCGTATCATCATCACCGAAGTGCACGAACCCACTGCCCTGCACTTCCATCATAAATGGGTCTATACGGTTTGCTGAGTAACCTAACTCAAGGCCTTGACCTTCTAATGCGCCGTTGTAAATCTCTTCGCGTGTTGGACACTCTTTTCCACACTCAGGAAGCCCGTAAACTGGGTAACGGTATTCTTCATTCGCTTCGTGGCGCAGTTCCATAACAGGAGAAAAGTAGCCCGTAAACAAAACATTGCCTTGTTTATCACCACCACCTAGTTGAGCAGTTTGAACGCCAAAATTAGCGAGCTCGCTTGGATCTCCACTCAGCATCGCCCACTCATTGAGTTGTTGATAAAGCGGCTCATAGATTTTAGCCATTGAAGGGGATTTAGAAACCACCATCTCAGCTTGTTCTGCAAATGCGGTATAGTCTCTTGGTTTATTGGATTCAACCTGATCGACCTTATTCAAGGTACGAGGAAATTCGTCATCAAGGTGTTGTTGAGCAAGATCAGTGGGTTGGGCACAGCCAAATAACAAAGAGGCCGCGACTAGGGGAAGCCATTTTTTAATCACAAGAGTCATCCTAAAAATTCTATGCATCGAGGATGACAAAAACAGTCAGATAACACAATCGTAGATTGTAAGAGTTTACAATAAGATAACCTATCGGACGGAGTTATCGATGTGACCTTTAAGACGGAAGATGGGATTGTAATGACTGTCAGAATCGAGCACCATTTCTGTATTGTCAGAGTTGGTCATGCGGAAGCGATAGGTTTTATCACCCGCCTTGTATTCAAAGTAGTTACCGTCAAAATCAAAGGTCGTCGAAACAACAGATCCACGAACTGACACACCATTAGCATTCAGTACAAACTCATCTGTCGCATAATGTGCAACATCCTGCTCTATCCAAGTGCCATATATTAGATGATCAGACGTCGCCGCATCTTGCACTCGGGAAAGCACATCACCAAATAAAGAAACCACAGCAAATGAACCCACCAAGGCTAAAACCATTAAGCAGCGCTCAATGATCTTACGCTTCAACTTAGATTGATTGCGCTGATCTGCTTCACTATAGAGGCCTTTAGTGATCTCATCGATCTTGTTCTTTGTAGCTGGAGCTTGCTGCATTCGTTTACGACTCATAAGGATGCTATGCGCATTCTACACTGAGACAGTTTATATATTGAAGCCTACATAAGAATAGTTTGCGCTTTATTCCAAAAAGGTGTTGTTTAGATTTGAATTTAAATGCTAAATTAACGAATAAATAAACGCAAATGGACTTGTTCTGTGAAATTAAGAAGTACAGCGCTAGTAAAAGGTTTCAGACAATCAACCCCTTACGTGAATGCTCACCGTGGCAAAACCATGGTCATTATGCTGGGAGGCGAAGCTGTTGCCGATAGAAACTTTGGTAACATTATTAGCGACATTGCCCTACTCCACAGCCTTGGCGTGAAGATTGTTCTCGTTCACGGGGCAAGGCCACAGATCAACCAACTGCTAGCAAAACAAGATTGCCATACGCCTTATCATAAGAACATTAGGGTCACTGATGAATATTCTCTGGGTGTAGCAATGCAAGCTGCTGGACAGCTGCAACTTGCTATCACCGCGCGCCTTTCGATGAGTTTGAACAACACTCCGATGGCAGGTACTCAACTCAATGTGATGAGTGGTAACTTCATTACGGCTCAGCCGCTAGGTGTGGATGACGGTACGGATTATTGCCACAGCGGGCGTATTCGTCGAATCGATATCGAAGGAATAAATCGCACACTCGACCAAGGATCCATCGTACTGCTGGGCCCTATCGCTAGTTCCGTGACAGGCGAAAGCTTTAATCTGCTTTCTGAAGAAGTCGCCACCCAAGTTGCGATTCGTTTAAAAGCCGACAAACTGATTGGTTTTTGCTCCGAACAAGGGGTAACAGATGAAAGCGGCACTGTACTCGCCGAACTCTTCCCTAAAGACGCCAAGCAAATTCTAGAACGCTTAACGGAATCTCAAAAGCCTGCCGAAGACATGAGCACAGGAACACTGCGCTTCTTGAAAGGAGCGATCTCTGCTTGTCGTGCCGGAGTGCCTCGTTGTCACCTCATCAGCTACAAAGTCGATGGCGCATTAATCCAAGAGCTGTTCTCTTTTGATGGTATTGGCACGCAAGTGGTCATGGCGAGTGCCGAGCAAGTCAGACAAGCTCAGATTGATGATATCGGTGGTATCTTTGATCTCATTCGCCCTTTAGAAGAACAAGGCATCTTGGTTCGCCGATCAAGAGAACAATTAGAGCAAGAGATCCATCGATTTACCATTATCGAAAAAGACGGGCTAATTATTGGTTGCGCAGCGCTATACGCCTACCCGGAAGATCACATGGCAGAGATGGCATGTGTTGCAATTCATCCTGATTATCGTGATGGAAATCGTGGACAATTACTGCTGGATTACATGCGCCACCAATCAAAATCTCGCGATATCGACCAAATATTTGTCCTAACGACACACAGCCTTCATTGGTTCCGTGAACAAGGTTTTTACGAGATAGCAGTTGATGAATTACCGATGGAAAAACAAGGGCTATACAACTATCAACGTAACTCAAAGATCCTAGCACTTAACGTATAAATAAAGTTTTGGAGCAAAATCTCACTTCAACATAAAAATAATTGTAAACGTAATCGTTTTCTATATGAGATTTATTAACTATGCACTTTAACTCACACGTAAAATTGTATAGAATTTGGTCGCTTTAACAAAATAACAAATGTTTTTATTGGAATTACCATCTCGGTTGTCATATCACATGCATTGAGGTGGTCACTGCACGGATTGCTATACCCGTTGACGGTCAGCACGCTAACATTAGCTCTGCTCGTTAATATAAACAGCAAAAAGAGCAACATTGATATGAGAACCATTGTTTGTAACTCGCTGCAAAGTTTTTGGGATATGGCTGATAACCAATTCTTAGAAGGGCTAGACGTACACTGCGTGTTCCCTGTGAGCGAGAATCTAAAAGAGTTTATTTTGAATTGCCAAGCAAAATACAAGATAAACCACATATCGTTTACTCGAGCGTTTTTAAGCAAAGAGTCTTAATAACGTTCAAAGCAACCAGGGATGGTTGCTTTGTGTTTATCTAGCTTAAGTTCAAGTCCTTTCTAACAGTAATTAACAACTAATTCGTTAAGCGACTGCCTAAACCACTCACTCGCTCTGTTTTCACCTTAATCCCACGCTTCAACACATTTGTGTCGCTGAACATCATCAGTCGTTTCTTGGCACGTGTAATACCGGTATAGATAAGCTCTCGCGTTAAAATAGGGCTGAAATCCGGCGGCAAGATCATTAAGGTCAGATCAAATTCACTACCCTGAGATTTATGTATCGTCATCGCATAAGCTGTTTCATGATCGGGCACTCGGCTTGGTAGCACAGCTTTCACGCTGCCATCGGGCAACTCAAAATAGACCTTCAAGCGAGGAGTTGAATCAGGTTGGCTTGAATCCGCCTCAAGCATACAAATACCAATATCACCATTGTATAATCCCAAGCCATGATCATTTCGCGTCACCATGACAGGTCGCCCGTGATACCACAGCTCGTCGTTGTGTGGGTTCACTAAACGTCTTGCGGCAAGCGCTCTTTCAATTCGGTGGTTGAGGCCTTTAACACCAAAATCACCTTCACGAATAGAACACAACAGTCGGCATTGACTGAACAAATCGAGTACCGATTTGGCTCTCGCGTCTTGAGTCTCTAACTCTTCCAATGGCACATTCATTCGGTTGAGATACGCACCATACTCATTAACCAAGGTACGTAGCATCAAGTTATAGCTGTCGCTCGATAGAGGATGGTTCTCAATATCGCCAAATCCTTTGCCGAACACTTGGTCGACTTGATTTGCAGAGCCGTTATTGATTGCTTTTGCCAACTGCCCAATACCAGAACGCGCATCGAAACGGTAACTCTTCTGCAGCATACACAGACTATCTGCAATCGCCGGAGAATTAACGGCTCCCGCTTTTGCCTGCTGTGTATTGGCTATCGCATCAAAACCCGTCATCTCCGCAATCAAGTTGCCTTGTGCACTGCTGTAACCCGCAGAGTTGAATGAACAGATATCACCTAACACCGCACCGGCTTCAACGGAAGCGAGTTGGTCTTTATCCCCCAGCAAGATAAGCCTTGCATGCTCAGGAAGCGCATCCACCAGCTTATACATCATCGACAGATCGACCATCGATGCTTCATCCACCACCAAGATATCAAGGTGAAGTGGATTGCGTCGGTTGTGTCTAAACTCAGCCCGGTTAGGAATCGCACCAAGCAATCGGTGCAAAGTGCTCGATTCCGTTGGTATGTTGGCTTTTACTTCAGGCGCTAAAGGCAGTTGCTCAATCGCTTTACCAATCGACTCAGTTAAACGCGCCGCCGCTTTACCCGTTGGTGCCACTAGCTTAATCGTTGGGGTTTTACCTTGGCTGAGTGATTGCTCGACCATCGCCGACAATAACTTGGTTACCGTGGTTGTTTTACCAGTACCCGGTCCACCAGAAATCACCGCAAAGCGACGACTCAGAGCTACTGCTGCTGCCACTTTTTGCCAGTTCAAACATGCCGATAGCGGTACCAAACTGTCTAGAACACCTAAGTCCGCTACCTGCTTAGCTTGGACGATCGCTTGATCGATTGCGCCCCAATTCAGAGATTGATCATCGACGATATCAAGATGATCACATACCAGCTGTTGACGCAGTACCTGAGACGTTTGTTGGTTTGCTTCAGCCTTGGCTAAAGCGTTAAACAGAAAGTGATAACTACGTGCAAAGAGCTGATTGAGTGTTTCCGTCAGCGCCTTTTTCTGTTCAGTATTAAACTCTACCGGCTTACTTAAACGGTTTAACGTGTTTGCCAGTACCACCTCGTAGTTCCAATAACGCTGTAAGTAGACACGCTGTCCATCAAACATCAGCGGCTTAACGCAGTCATTAGTTGTTCCAACTAGGTTAGATGATTGCAGAACAGTCGCCCAGTCAATACCTAACAATTTCTGGTTCAGTTGCAGTGCCGTTTCACCATACAACCCAAGTAATTGGGCTAGATCTACCGTTTGCTCAAGGTCTACCGTATGTATCTGTATAAGCTGAGTACAGATATGCCCCTTGCCTAATTCATGACTCACCACCCCAGCGAGAAAGCCGACCTCTTGAGGGTGACTTGTCGCTTGCTGAGCAATAAAACGAGCAAATTGATAATCCAACTGACGAATAGAACCCTTGTCCGCAAGAAACTGGAGTACATCCACAAGTTGCTCAGGGATAAGTGAAACTGGCTTTGCTGTGTTCGCAGTCTCTATGCTGGTATTAGTGGTCGTTGTTGTCATTATAAGAGCCCCATCTGTCCAGTTTCATCGTCATTCAATTGTGCTGAACGTCGGTCTATCACTTTACCGTCAATCAATTGATCCATTTCATCAAGTAAAGCCAATGTTGGTTTCGCCGAGAAAATCCCTTGCTGAGATTGGCCGTCCATGCCTCGTAAGAACAAGTAATAAACACCACCAAAATGTTGTTCGTAGCTGTAATTGGCAACACGACTACGTAAAAAGCGGTGCAGAGCCAATGCATAGATTTGATATTGCAGATCATAGCGGTGGTCGGCCATCGCTGATTTCAATGCTTCGCCATGGTAGACAGCAACATCATCACCTAAATGGTTCGATTTCCAGTCGAGTACATAGTATTTACCTTGGTGCTCAAACACCAAATCGATGAAGCCTTTCAGCATACCTTGCACGGTTTGGAAACCTAGGTCGCCGGCTTTAGCCGATAACGGGTCGTGATATTGAATGGTTTGATTCAGTTCAGATGCGGCCAACACTTCGATAGGCAACAAGAACTCCATTTCGACTAATCGTTGAGTCGAGTCTTTCTCACTTAGCTTTAGATTTTTGCCATCCAACGCGGTGTTCAGCACCGTGTCGACCAGTTGCTGAAGCACAGGTAGCCACTCTAATTCATATTGCTCTGATTCTAATAAGTGAGTGATTACTTGCGTGTTATGCTCACTGGTTGCTGGTTCGGTAAATTCAACCTCCTCAAACAAGGTGTGCAAGAAAGTACCTGGGCGAGCACCACGTGGGAACGTAAAGATAGATCGTTCAGGTTCAATCAACTCAGATTCATCCTGCTCATCAGCCGAGTCAATATCAAAGCCAGATACCTCAATGGTCGCGTCATGACTCGCACCGTGACTGCCTTGCTTTACAAGCCCCGAGTAACTGGTGATACGCCAAGCCCTGTCGATTGAAGCCTTTAGCTCGTTCGCATGTAAGTCTTCGCTCACTTGCTCTGTCTGTACAAACACTTGCTCGTGCGCGGTTGGAGTTTCGGCTAGCAGCACACTTGAGTTCTTGCCCTCAATGGCTGCAAGAGCCTGATGCAATTCGGCAATACCTTGCTCTTGACCGTTTTGAACCAAATAGCCCATCGCACTCAAATGCACGCCGGTCGGCTCTTTGGTTGAACGCCCTTTACGCAGTGGTGCCATGCCAATGAAACAGCCATAAACCGCACGAGTCAGCGCTACATAAATCAAACGCAAGTCTTCCGCGAGTCGCTCTTTATCGGCTTGAGCTAAGGCACTATCACTACCTGTAATATCCAACACCGTGGTGTCTGAATCATGGTCGTAGAATTTGCCCTCGCTCGCTTCTCGATAACTCGCAACAAATGGCAGGAATACTAAGTCATATTCCAAACCTTTCGACTTGTGAATGGTAACGATTTGAACCAAGTTTCTCTCCGATTCAAGACGCTGAATGTCATCTTCACTCCCGCCTAAACCATTTTGAGCATCGGAAATCGCTTCTGCTAGCCAACGCAGCAAGCCATAGTCGCTATCAAGCTCTTGCCTTGCCTGTTGCAGCAATTCGCCTATGTGCATCAAGTCGGTGAGTGAGCGCTCACCATTTTCTTCTTCCAATAAGCGTTCCGCGAGATGTCGCTTGCTGATCACACTGCGCAGCATTGGTAGCACGCCACGCTGTAGCCACAACTTACGATACTCACGAAATTCGTTAACGACATTTTCCCAAACCACTTCATCATTGTTGAGTTCATCCAATGAAGCCGCATCCAGAGCGAACAACTCAGAGGCTAAACTCGCGCGCAATGCACGATCGTTTTCTGGTGTCAGCACCGCTTGCAATAGGCGTTGAATATCTTGTGCGACCAAGCTAATGAACACACTGTCTCGGTTAGACAAATACACACTTGCAATGCCTTGTTCAGAGAGTGCATTCTTGATCAGACGACCTTCACTACCAGTTCGAACCAAGACAGCAATATCACCCGCATTCACGGCATGTTGTTTTTTGCCGTTATCAAAATAGGCTTGCTGGTTTTGAGAAGCGGTCAGAATAGTTTGAATTTGACTCGCCGTCGCCTCAGCCATTGCCTTGTGATATTCGCCCTTTGGTAACGGCTTGTCTTCAGCCTCTTGTAGCCAAAAGGTGAGTGCGTGCTGAGTTTCTCCGTTCATCACCCATTGGCGCTTATCAGCCGATGGACTGGCTGCAACAGGCAAAAATGGAATGTCTTGATCATAGATAAACGGACTGTCTGAATTCATAAACACTTGGTTTACTGCACTGACCATATCAGCACTCGAACGCCAGTTAGTGCCTAAGGTGTAGTGAGCACTAACTTGGTTTCTCGCCTTGATATAGGTAAAGATATCTGCGCCACGAAAGCCATAAATCGCCTGCTTCGGGTCACCGATCATAAACAAGCCGCACTGCGGATTATCGAGATAGATTCGGCTAAAAATACTGTATTGCAGCGGATCGGTATCTTGGAATTCATCGATCATCGCCACCGGGTAGAGTGTGCGAATTCTTTCCACCAGCAAGGATTGCTCATCGACATCTATCGACGCGGATAACTGGGTCAGCAAGTCATCAAACGACAACCACTGCTTCTGCTGTTTAGCCTTGGCTAGCATAGTTCGACAATGGGTAATCGCATGCGCCAATAACGGAGCTTTCAAGTCGGCAGGGTTATTTAAGAAATCTTCAATCGCTTCGAAAACGGCGTGCTGCGGTGCGGTGCCTTTCGGTGTTTTCTCGATTAACGTGGCTTGTGAAAACTTCTCTAATTTATCTGGGTATTGATAATCATGGGTGTCGCTTTGCGCCCATGCCGTCACCGCCTCTAGCCATGTCGGCAGAGACTTCTTGGTGTAGCTACGTTTGTTCACATCCGAACCAGAGATCAAAGCTAAAAAATCCGCTTCAGACTCACACCACAGTGCTTTAAGTTGCTTCACTTTATCTAGGTTCTGATTGTGTAGAGTTTGCAAATCACCCGACATCGCGTCGACGGTTAGCTTCAATGGAGAGCCCGTCAGATAACGATTTACGTCCGCTAATAACGCAGCAGGGGAACCCCAAATGTTACGAACCTCACCAGCCAATTGAATAGGTAGCGGGTAAAACTGCTTACGCCAATAGTCAGCAACCACTTGCGCTTTTAGGTGACTTTCATCGGTCACAAATTCATTATCAAAGCGGCTGCCAGACTCGAAGGCATTTTGAGTCAACATTCGCTGACAGAAGCCGTGAATGGTGTAGACCGCGGCTTCATCCATTTGTCTTTCAGCGTTAAGCAGAGTTTTAGCTGCGCCAGCGTGGTCTTCGATCTCTTGCAACAAAGGCGCAATCACTGGGTCGTCACTTTGCCCGCGAGCAAACGCAATGCGCGCATCATGGATTCGTGCACGGATGCGATCTCGCAATTCTGCGGTTGCCGCTTCGGTAAAGGTCACGACCAAGATTTGATCTACGGTTAACGGCTCATGGTGTCGGGTAGCTTCCGTCAGCTCACCTTGTGGTACTGCCGTACCGTGTCCGAGCAGTAAGCGTAAGTACAAGCCAGCGATGGTAAATGTTTTACCTGTACCCGCCGATGCTTCAATTAAACGCGCGCCATGAAGTGGAAACGTCATGGTATTGAGTGTCTGTGGAGCAATTACCTGAACACTGCTTGTGGTCGTCATGCCTTACTGCCTTCTGATAAATATGTTGTTACAAATGTGACCTAGCGTGGAAAACGTCATTCAATTTACGTCCTACGCTGATTTGTTAATAGTTAGTGCGATCTCTCTCACGGATCAATTCGGATCGCCTCGCTACTATGCGCCCACGAGTTCAGGAGAGCGATTCGAGTCTTATACTCATTGCCTACTTAGAACCACAGAATAATGGTCCCTCTGACCTGTGGCCGTACAGCGAACGCCCTACACTAATAATGATTTACTGGCGGCCACTTTATTTCCTGTACCTAGCTTCTCTTCACCTTGATTCCCTTCACCAGGAAAATAAGCATCCCAAATGCTTACCAGCGACTCTCTTTGGTCTTTCATTAATTCAGCGCATCCGCCATTGATCTTGTCGATCACAGTCAGTTACTCCTGATCTTCCAGATCGGCAGCAGCCAACCTTGCCGCCTGTAACACAAGCGTTGAATACATGCGTGACTCAGCAGCTAGTTCATCATCCCACTTAGGCCAAATACGTGAGATGTAGGTATCTCTGCCCTCGCCCGTAAAGGCGAAGCTGTCGTTAAAGGTATCGGCCATTTTCTTGAGTGACTTCTCTTCATCATCGACCCATTTACCACGGCTAAAGCCCGCTTCAACACCAGCTAATGCCGTTTTCGGGAAGTAAGGCAGCGGTGCAGTCATGCCCTGATAAAATAATCGCACTAACTCAGCCAATAAGCTCTTCGCCTGCTGCGCATCAGCAATCGGTTGTAACGTTTGGTGAACCACGCCCTCTTTTCTGTCGTAGCCAATAATATGAGTCGTTTTTCCGTGCCCCATAACAGCGCAGGATAGATGATCAATCCACGCAGCCAAGTAATCTTGAGAGCGTATTTTGCCGCTACGGAAACGCACCAACCCTGATTGATAGTTTTGAGTAAGCCACCCCATCAAACGAACAGGTTTGCCCTCGCCTAGCACGTCAAATTCAATATTTACCTCAAGATCTTGTTGTGGCTGCCCACTTACAAATCGAATCTCTTTAGCTAAGTCTTCCGCTTGAACGCGGTTGGTTTCAAATTCAATGTCACCAAAAGCGCCAACCGGTAATCGACCTTGGGCTTTTTGTTCAGAAACAAACAAGCTAACCGCTTCGTCCGCCCCTTCAGGGTGATCAAGCAACACTTGCAACAAAGCATCTTTAAGCTGGAAGCTCTCCAATCCATTCAGCACAAACGGTTCATCGTCTTCCATTACCGGAAGCGGTGGTTCAAACACCACTTTTAGGCGGCGATTAAAGAAGTATTGCACCGGCAAGCGCCAGAAACGCTGCAGCTCAACCAAATCCAATTCCAGTGGATAGGTCGCACCAAGCAAATAGTCGCCCAACGCACGATTAAATTCACCACTGCGTTCACCAGAACGGTTAGCCGCAGGAAGCCACTCTTTGGCGTAGCTCAATACATGGCTTGCGTCACCTTGTGTAAAGGCTGTTGGGCTAAATGGTGTCATGGTGTGTTCAAAGCTGATCGCTTGAGTCAGCTTGATGCCTGAATCATCATTTGGTAGCGCTTGGTCTTCACTTAAACAGTAGTTCTGCTGGCAGTATTCAATCAACTCTGAAACCAATACCGACGGCACTCGCTCAGTATTATCTTGAATCGAGCGACCGACATAACTGATGTATAAACATTCTTGCGCCGACAACATTGCTTCTAAGAATAGGTAGCGGTCATCATCACGACGAGAACGGTCTCCGGGACGAGTGCGCCCGTTCATCAAATCAAAACCTTCTGGCGGCATTGAGCGCGGGTAAACACCATCATTCATACCTAACAAACAAACCGTTTTGAACGGAATAGAACGCATCGGCATCAGCGTACAGAAGTTAACTTGTCCCGCTAAGAAACGCTGACTAATACGCGCGCCCGACAGTTTATTATTCAAGTACTGATAGATAATGCTTGGCGATAGCTCTTGTTCGTACAAGGCATCATCAAGCTGTTCATTCAGTTGAGAAAGTGCATCGCGAATCGACTTAAGCACCACCTCACCTTCTAACTCAACCGCAAAGAAATCATCAATCATTTGCAGCAAGGTTTCACGCCACATGTCGATAGATTGCGTCTCAGCAAGGCGTTGACGGTAATGAGCAATGCGGTCAATAAAATGCGCTAACTTACCTGCAAGTTCGGCGTTAATGCCCTGAACTTCGTTATAAGCGGCAATTGGAGAGTGTTCAGTTTCAAACAAACCTGCAGAATCCGACATCGCATAGCCCAGTAGCATTCGCTGGATACCAAATAGCCAGGTATTTTGTTCAGTAGCAGGTAAGTCAAATTCAGTTGCGGTAGAAGAATCGACACCCCAACGGATACCCGCTTCTTCAACCCACTGCTTAGCTTGTTCAAATTGAAATTCATCAATACCGAAGCGTGCCATCATCGCTGGGATTTCTAATAACTCTAGAAGTTCAGAAGCTAAACAGCGCGTGTTTGGTAGCGCGACTAGCTGCATGAACGCCGTCAAAATTGGGCTCTCTTGATCTGCGGTTCTATCCGAGATCGAGTAAGGGATGTAACGCTCACCCGGAGCATTGCCAAATACCGCCTGAATCGCAGGGCTGTAGGCATTGATATCTGCCACCATCACGATGATATCGCGTGGCTTTAGTGTCGGGTCAGCGTCAAACATTGCTAACAGCTGATCATGAAGAACTTCAACCTCACGCATTGGGCTGTGACAAGCATGTACAGTCAACGAGCGATCGCCCAGCTCAACCACTTGTTTATGGTTGCTGGAGTCTAAGATGTGATCGTCTTGGTGCTCTTCTAACTCAAGAATATCAGCTTGCAGTTGATGCAGCAGGCTGTCTCTCTCGACATCAATAAAGAACTCATGCTCTTCGCTGTCTGATTGAGACAGCAAGAACAGGTTATCTCTGCCCAGTTTACCCATAGACGCAAGTAAGCTATTACCGACCGCTTGGCTGGTATGCAGTTCGTCTTCAATATTGGCTTCAATGCCATCTTTTAATGGTGAGACTTCGCCTTCTAGCTGAGGTAAACCATCAACCAAAGCAAACTGCTTACGACGCTGCGCTTCCACTCTCGCCAAGTATTTACGGTCACGAATATCGCCCCAGTAATGTTGGCAAGGGTTGGTAAACATCAGGTGGACATCAATCTGTTCGCCAAGTGCTTTCAAAGCATCCATGTAGCGAGGAGGCAGTGACGAAATACCAAACACAAACAAACGTTTCGGCAGGTGTTGTAACTGGCCTTGTTGATTAGCTAACGCTTCAATGAAGTCGTGATACAAGTTGCCACGGTGATACTTTGATTGGCCTTGAGAGAGCGTTTGCTCGTAGAGTGCCTTCCACAAAATTGGCTGCCAAGGGTGCTCTTGTTGCCCTTCACTATCAATCAATTCTGCAACGGGTTCTCCCGCTTCCCACATCGCCATCCACTCAGGTCGATACACCAAGTAACCATCGAAGATATCGGCAATTTTCTCTGCCAATTGATACAGCTTAGAGCCATCTTCGTCGTTTTCAAGATAGCGCTGTAGGGGTAAGAAATCAGGATGGTCAAGCTTCGCGGGTAGCAAATTCATTAGCTTCCACGTCATCGCTTCTTTATTAAAAGCACTGCGTTTCGGTACATCAGGAAGCACTTGGGTAAACATATCCCAAATAAAGGTTGCTGGGAGAGGAAAATCGATATTTGCTGCTACACCAAACTCTTTGGCGAGTTCCATCTTAAGCCATTGAGACATACCAGGGCTCTGAACCAAGATCTGCTCTTTTTCGAAAGGATTGGCTAAAGGGTCACTTTTGATTAAGTGAACGAGAAGGATTTTTAAAGTATCAACTTTATTGGAATGATAAACAGTAAACAAAGTGCACTCACGCTAATCTTGCCACAATATACAGCCAGATTAGCATAAGTGCTGAGTTTGGATGAGGAATATAAGCTTATGAAATACCGAAAGCTTAAGCTTCGTTTATCTTTTGAACTATTGCCTCTTACAATCTACCCGCTACCGCGCCTAAAACACGATGAGGTTTGTAGTTCATGTAGTAACGAACAGCGACATAACCCACAACCAACGTAGCCACAATCAATTCAAGATACGCTAGGCCAAACACTTGATTGATGTAATGCGCTTCAATACCTTGTGCTTGCATCCACGCAGCCAGTTTAAACAAGGCTGTTGCACCAATCACGATTGGGAAGGTAAACGCTGCATAACCAGGGCTAAATGGAAGACGAAGTAGTTTGAAAAACGCCATATAGATAATGAACGTCATCAACACTGCAATACCAAATAGTAAACCAATGATCACAGGTGAAGGGCTAGCAGTAACGGTTAAGTAACCCGCCAAAGATAGGCTTGCCGGTGCTGCCATAATCGCAATCGTTGGTTTTGCAGCATCTGGCACTTCGTGAGAGAAGATCAAACGGTAAACCATGATTGGTAGCATTACTGCGTAAACCAATAAGCCGAATACCAAAGTCGCGTTAGCTACTGGCTCTAAAACTGGATTACCAGAGAAAGAGACGTCAGCGACGATAATACCGATCGGTGGCACAAACCAGCTTGGCACCATGTGGTGAATCTCAAAGTTTTTAGCTCTGTGGTACAAAAAGCTCATTAGAAACACAACGTGCAAAGCCACAGAAGCCAACCACATAGCTTCTTGTAAGAATTGAGAGATTGGCGCCAAAGACGCTGACACCACCATGCACCCCATTGCAAATGTTGGTACCACACTGCCGACAACAGGGTGAGCAAGATCTTCACGCAATAGATGACCATGAATCAAAAATTTCACAGCTAAAACAAGAAGCAATACCGCTGCAATAGCTGCACTGATCCACTGCACTAAGCCTGGGGTGTGCAAAATACCTTGTGCGACTAAAACGCCATCCCAGCACCAGCCTAAGCTTGCGATTGCTAGCGCTAACCCTGCCATGGGTGTTGGAGCTCCTGTTAATCTATATTTAATACGTTGAATCATGTCAGCCTCTCTTAAACTTAATTCACTAAACTTGTGAACTCATCAGCTTGTTGAAGCCATAATACGCTTGCGCTTCGTTAAACAATATCCAATTATATATAACAAGTGTTCATTAATACTGAACAGAACCCGTTTTCACCAGCAGAGCAAAACTAGGAATCTGATGGCTAATATTTCAATTAAACAACTCAAAGTGTTTGTCACTATTACCCAGCATTCGACGCTTACCGCAGCATCAGAAGCGCTATTTTTGTCTAAAGCTGCGGTCAGCATGGCACTAGGCGAAATGGAGAAACAACTCGGCCACTCTCTATTTGACCGGGTCAACAACCGATTAATTCTCAACCAAGAGGGACATAAGTTACTTCCTTTGGCTGATGAAATACTTCACCGAGCTGCGGGTATTGATGTTTTGTTCCGTGACGACCAGCCTTTAAGTGGCAATTTAAAGGTCGGCGCGAGTGACACGATTGGTAATCAGGTCGCACCGTTTATTTTGTCAGGTTTTCGTAAACGAACTCAGCACCAGGATCAAAGCTTGTTCATTTCAAACAGTGCACTGATCTGTCAAAAGTTGGTGGATTATGAACTTGATATCGCGCTAATTGAAGGAAAAACATTACACCCTGAACTCATTTCGAGTCAGTTTAGCAGCGATGAAATGTGTATTATTGTTAGTAATCAACATCCTCTCGTTTCAAAAGAAAAAGTAACTTTAAGCGATTTAGAAGGCAGCCATTGGATTCTACGTGAATCAGGCTCAGGGACTCGCGAGTTTTTCCTTCGTGCCGTCGCACCACGTATCGAACACTGGTATGAATCTTTTGAACTCAACACGACAGAGGCGATCATCAATTCGGTTTCTGCCAATCTTGGATTCGCGTGTTTATCACGATTGGCGGCGCAACGAGCGATTGATTCAGGCCGGGTGAAAGCGCTCGATGTGCCACTCGACATGAAACGACGTTTCTGGATGCTGGTACATAAAGACAAATACCAGAGCCCGCTGCTGAAATCTTTCATGAGTTATTGTGAAGACTGGGCTACACATCAAGATTGAGGCCGCATAGTTGGGGCTCCAACTGGACTTTTAACATCAGAAACTGTATAAAAAGCCAGTAAAATTTATCAAACTTAGAGGATTAACCATGGCTGTTATCGTCAAGTACGTGGTGGAACGCAACGGAGAAGAGAAAATGACTTTTACCTCTAAAGCCGAAGCTGACGCATACGACAAAATGCTGGATATGGCTGATGAGCTTTTTGAACTGTTAGGCAAAAGCGATTTAGTTGAAGATGAAGGCAAGCAAGAAGAACTTGCAATGTACCTAGCGAAGAACAAAGAAGAAGTTCTTTACGCATTAGGTGCTAAGCGTAAGCCAGCTCCGAAAAAAGCTAAGAAGCTTGAAGCTGTTGAAGACGCAGAAGAAGATGCAGCATAACTAGCTGATCGCTTTCTAGAAAACGTCAATAACGCCTCTAATCAGAGTTCGTTATTGGCGTTTTTTTTATACTTATCGAAATATAATGAAGCTTGTTTATAGTCGAAATTGCTCTAAACATTCGCTTGCATGAAAGTGTGATAAAGATCTAATCTATAGCCATCAGGTGATGGGGTTCCACCTAAGCTTTTGCTTCAACCGCCCGTTCTTTTCGAACAGTGCTAATGACTCCTACAGAATCGAAAACAGGTAATACTGTTGGACGTATCGCTATTCTTCCATTTTGAAATGGACTTAGTCTATTAAGACCAAGATCCAAAACACCTTTGGATTATCGATACTCAAGATCTGTAGTGAATTAGCCGCACCTCTTCCAACACGTCCTGTTTTCTCAACGCCCTAGGTCTTAAATGGCTCTACAAGTGAGAAAACATTATGCACTACTCTTCAGAAATTCAATCAATGTGCCCTATTCAAAGGGGTGACCTTCACAATTCAGCTCCAATTCCAGTTGAAGGCGCAATGGTTAGCCCAAAAGATGTCATCGCTATTTCTGGCTTAAGCCACGGTGTTGGCACTTGTGCACCACAACAAGGTGCTGCAAAACTGACTCTTAACGTAAAAAATGGCATCATCGAAGAAGCATTAATCGAAACGATTGGTTGTTCAGGTATGACGCAATCTGCCGCAATGGCTGCTGAAATCCTCACAGGAAAAACCATTCTTGAAGCGCTTAATACTGACTTAGTATGTGATGCTATCAACGTAGCGATGCGCGAAATCTTCCTGCAGTTTGTTTACGGTCGAACTCAGTCTGCTTTCTCTGAAGGTGGTCTAGAAATTGGCGCAGCGTTAGAAGACTTAGGTCAAACACAACGCAGCCAAGTCGGCACCAGCTACTCAACCTCAGCAAAAGGTGTTCGTTACCTAGAGCTTGCAGAAGGTTACGTGACTAAGCTTGCACTTGATGATCACAGCGAAGTGATTGGCTATGAATATCTCAACCTCGGCAAAATGATGAAGGCGATTAACCAAGGCGTACCTGCGAACGAAGCTGCTGACCTTGCGACTGGGACTTATGGTCGCTTCGACGAAGCCGTGACCACGATTAACCCACGCCAACAATAATTTTTGCCAATTTAGAGGAAAGATATGATGAACACTCAATTTAATGAATCAGTAACTCGCGTATTGGCAGAAATGAACTTCGACTCTTTAGAGCAAGCAAACCAATACTGTCTATCACACAATGTCGATCCAAAAGCGCTGGTGATGGACACTCAACCTATCGCTTTTGAAAGCGCCGCTGACGCCTACACTCTTGGTGCAGCATTGGCTCTGTTCCGTAAAGCGAACAACGCTGAACAAGCAGCGAATATTATTGGTGAAGGTCTTCAAGCATTCACAAAACCCGGTAGTGTTGCGGAGCAACGTCAAGTCGGTATCGGCCATGGCGCACTGGCTGCACGTCTACTAAATGAAGAGAGCCACTGCTTTGCTTTCCTTGCTGGCCATGAGTCTTTTGCTGCTGCAGAGGGAGCAATCAAGATTGTACTGAACGTCAATAAATCACGCAAAACACCATTGAAAGTGATCTTAAATGGCCTAGGTAAAGATGCGGCTTATCTTATCTCGCGCATCAACGGCTTCACTTACGTGCGCACTCAATACGATTACCAAACAGGTGAACTTGTTGAAACTGAACGTCGCCGTTTCTCACAAGGCCCTCGCGGCGACATCTTGTGTTACGGCGCTGATGATGTACGTGAAGGTGTGGCTATCATGCACAGAGAAGAAGTGGATGTCAGTATTACGGGTAACTCAACCAACCCTACTCGCTTCCAACACCCTGTAGCGGGTATCTACAAAGCAGAACGTACTCGCCAAGGTTTGCCATACTTCTCAGTAGCTTCAGGCGGCGGTACAGGTCGAACATTACACCCAGATAACGTAGCAGCAGGCCCAGCGTCTTACGGCATGACAGATACCATGGGCAGAATGCACGCTGACGCTCAATTTGCAGGTAGCTCTTCTGTTCCAGCTCACGTCGCCATGATGGGCTTCATCGGCATGGGTAACAATCCAATGGTCGGTGCTACAGTTGCATTGGCTGTCGCTGTGAGTGAATCTCAAAACGCATAGCGCCAAAACGATCTCCACCGTCGGCCTGTTGTATAGAGGCAGTTGTGTCGAGCTTAATAATTGAGAAACTCGCAATAACGCGCGACCAAAACTCTACACCTATCACTAAAATCAAACAGCCAGCCTTATGCTGGCTGTTTTTTATTCACACTTGCTCTACTATCTATTTCTAATAATTATTTGTATCTAAGATTAAATACACTAGCCATTAGTATTTAACTGCATCTTTTCAAAGGAATAATATGAAAGAGCTCATCATTCATACCATTACCGTGTTCATGGGCTTTTTTGCCATCATGAACCCAATCGCTAATACGCCAATCTTTCTTGGATTAACCGGTGACAATGACAGGGAAACGGTCAAGTCCATCGCCTTCCGTTCAGTGTTTATCGCATTCGTCATCGTCAGTACGTTTGCACTCTCTGGCAAACTGATCTTTGACCTCTTTGGTATCACGCTTTACGCACTGCGTATCACGGGCGGTATTCTGGTCTTTTTGATTGGCTTTCACATGCTACAAGGCGACTCAACACACGCCAAAGCGAAAGAGAAGGTCAACTCAGATGCCCAACGAGACGCGGCGCTAAGTATCGCAGTTTCACCTTTAGCTATGCCAATACTGGCCGGCCCGGGCACCATTGCCACTGCGATGAACTTTGCCAGTACCGAGGGGATTTACGAGACCATCATCACCATCGTCGCCTTTGGTCTACTGTGTACTTTAACCTATGTATTATTTGTATTCGGCGAACGCTTCGTGAAAGCCGTTGGGCCAAGTGCACTGAATGTGATTACTCGAATGATGGGTTTGATACTAGCGGTAATCGGTATGCAGATGTTGATTGAAGGTATTGAACAAGCTCATAAGGCGCTGTTTGTTTAAGCTCAGACTACAAAAATCTAAAACAAAAATAGCCAGCGATTCGCTGGCTATTTTCTTTTACTGTTAATCTATACCCTTGTCTTTTAAGGCTTTGAATAACAATAAATAACGCTCCGACAAGTGCGGTATCAGTACTATTTATATTCCATCGTTGTTGTTTCAAACCCTAGTGGTTCTAGTACTTTCTTATGCTCAGCCCAAGAGATAAATGATTCAGCATCAGTATTACATATGTCACCTGAGCCTTCCGCACATGGTTTAATACCACCGTCATAGATGACGCTATACTTCTCGGTACTTCCATCGTATGACAAGTTGTTAACTTTGTAAGTTTTAAAACTATCGCCTGAAATAACTATGTCTTGACGATCTGTTGATGTTAATTGAGCATCGCCTAATACATTCCAACCATCACTACCGCTTGCATTATAGTTATTAACGATAACAGTGTAGTCAGCGGCATCGTTCATTGTCGCCCATACTGGGTTTACTTCTGTTCCAGTATTTACCTCTAGATTCGTAACTGTACCTGATACACCTTTCACATCTTCTGTAAACGTGTAACGCATACCCGATACATACGGGAACTTACCAGCATGAGCACCTTCAGCAAGCGTCGGCTCAATTGTGCTGTCAATAAGGTTTCGAATCACCTCGCCTTTCACTGTTAAAATCGACAGGTAGTTCGAGAATGGTAATAATTCTAGCGTAGCGTTACCTTCCCTGAAATCACCTGACGCGATATCCGTTCGAACACCACCAGCTCCCACCAAACCAATCTGGACATTTTTACCGGTAACAGTTGCTACCGACGCTTGATTTGCCCAATAAATCATACCTTGAGCTATCATAGGTGCAACATCAGAACCGTGCACATCTGTTCCAGCATCACCAGGACGACGCTCATGACTGATTTCAGTCGGTGCGGCTGCAACAACATCACCATATGCAGCTTCAAGAGCAGGCTTATAAGTCGCGTCGATACGGGTTCTTAAATCAACATCTTCATTTTTAATCGTGATTTTATCGTTATCATCAATAAACGAAGTTACATCATCTTTATCAGAGCTAACCATTTGATGTTCTCGATGAGAATCATGATAAAACTCATCATTTGATAATAAAGTATTATTCCCAACACATGATAGGAGGTTGCCATTTATATCAAATGCTACATCAACGTCTCCGATAGCTTCGGCATACTGACCAGCTTGAACCACACAAGTATTTTGTGCCTTATCTTTTTGCGGGATCATTTCGGCGTAAATACCATTATTACCTTGGTCAAGGTCGGTAAAATCACCAAGTAAAGTATGAGAATGACCGCCAACAATAATATCGATACCCGTTGTATTGGCAGCTAGATCCTTATCGGCAGCATTTCCTATATGTGATAGAACAATGATTTTATTCACACCCTTGGTTTTTAAATCATTTATAGTGGCTTGAGTTGCTGTAATTTGGTCACTAAATGTCACATCACCAGTCCCGGTAGCTATCGTTGGCATATCCCCCAAAACAACACCGATTACCGCAACAACTTTCTCATCATCACTTGCATCAGAAACAGAGGTAATTGCTCTTTTTTCTGAGCCTTCAAATGCAAACAGTTGATAAGGGTATAAATTATCTACATTACTTAAAGACTGATCTTTTGATGCATCCATATTATTTGCTAATATCGGAAAACTAACCGTATTGATGAACGATGCGAGCTTGTCGGTATCTAAGTCGAATTCATGGTTCCCAAGTACCATTGCATCTAACCCCATCTGGGACAATAAGTCTGCGTTTGCAGCACCTTCATTTAGCTTAAAGTAAGCGGTACCTTGCCATGCATCACCACCATGCAAGAATAACAAAGGTTCTTTGTCTGCTTTAGCCCCTGCTTTGATATCGTCAGCGGCTTTCAATAGGCGAGGATAGCCGCCAAATTCGTTATAAACCTTCTTGCCATCAGCACCCATAGTAAAACTGGATTTTACAGGATCAAAATTTGAGTGAGTGTCATTCACATGTGCTATGCGCAATGTCATATCGGGAACAATAATATCGTCACTGTCCGAGCCACAACCAACCATCGCTACGCCGATAGAGAGCACCAGTAAAGACTTAGTAAAATTCATAGAAGATCCTTTATTAATCGTTTTAATGTCGTTATGGCTGGAAATATACTTATATCCTTAAGTGTTTTAGTGATCGCTTTCTTAATTACACAGCGGAAAAACTGAGTAATTACTCAGACTGTAGGCACAAGCGATTAATCAACAGAACTCGATTAATTCCGATACTAAACAGATATTTATAAAGAATTTGTGACTAGCTCTATTGATATAGCGAACAAGAGACTTCTTTCTAAGTGCAGATTTGGGATGAGAATGGAGCGGTGCAAAGCAGCTTAAGCAATGATCAATACAATAAGCTCAGAGAGTAATATCCGGATAATGAAAACTATCGCCAGAAAGACAAGCAATATCATTTTACAGACTTTATCCCGATACGCCCTTTCATAACGAGAGCGCTCTCTTTATGATGAACGCAATTAAATTAACTTTGCTAACGGCAGCGCTTGTTATTCGAGCCGCTGTTATGAAATAGCAAAATCAAGACTCAACACATGGAGATTCAACATGGCTTACTTTTCACTAGCCTTCGGTACGGCAACCAAAAACCGCGACAATAAAATCATTGAAGCGTTCTTCCCTAACCCACTTCTAAACCCAAGTGACGCTCTTGTTGCGGCTGTTGGTGAAGTTGCAGGTTACACTGAAGGCAACCAAGCTATCGAAATCTCTGCTGCACAGAGCGCGGAACTAGCGAAAGCATTCGCAGCAAACGACGATTCAGCAAACGCATCTTTAGCAGAAAAAGCAGCAGCATCTGAACAGCCACTTGTTCTTGTTGTTCTTGCTACTGACGAGAAGCCAGCATCAGTTGCTGAAGGCTTCCTAAAACTACAACTTATCTCTAACCGCCTAGTACAACCACACGGTACGGTACTGGACGGCATCTTCGGCCTACTGCACAACATCGCATGGACTAACGAAGGCCCAATCGACCTTCCTGAGCTGGCTGAGCGCCAAATCGAAGCTCGCCTTGCGGGTCGCGCTCTGTCTGTAGATTGCGTAGACAAGTTCCCTAAAATGGTAGATTACGTGGTACCAACAGGTATTCGTATTGCTGATACTTCTCGTGTTCGTCTTGGCGCACACGTAGGCGAAGGCACAACAGTAATGCACGAAGGTTTCATCAACTTCAATGCAGGTACTACCGGCGTGAGCATGGTTGAAGGTCGTATCTCTGCGGGTGTTGTTGTGGGTAACGGTTCAGACATCGGCGGCGGCGCTTCTATCATGGGTACTCTGTCAGGTGGCGGTACTATGGTTATCTCTATCGGCGAAAACTGCCTACTAGGCGCAAACGCTGGTCTTGGTTTCCCAATGGGCGACCGTTGTACGGTTGAGTCTGGTCTTTACGTGACTGCGGGTACTAAGGTTCGCATGTTAGATAAAGAAGGCAACGAAGTAGAAATCATTAAAGCTCGTGACCTTGCTGGTGTTTCTGATCTTCTGTTCCGTCGCAACTCGATCACTGGTCAAATTGAGTGCCTAGCGAACAAGTCTGCTGTTGAACTGAACAGCGAGCTACACAGCAACAACTAATCTATGCGCTAGATGCTAGATGCTAGATGCTAGATGCTAGATGCTAGATGCTAGATGCTAGAAAATACGAAGCCGCTGGAGTTGAATCCAGCGGCTTTTATTTTATTGGTATATTACTAGAAGGATTACGCTTTCTCTGCGGCTAGCTGTTCAAGAGCTTGAATCGAAGTCTCTGAAACCAATGTTCCATCCATGTAGTAACTGACCTTGTCACCATCACGAACCCCCGTCAGAACAGCCTTCTGGCCATCGTTATAGGTGATGTCCATTTGAATGGTGTTCTCATCGATCTGCTGCATCTCACCCCATTCAATATGGCGATTATTGAACCCAAGTGGGGCATCTTTCAATGAGTCGTCAAGGCTATCGTTCACATCAATCATAGTATCGACTTTACTATCGAATATATGAGGCGCGCCAGTCAGTGGGTTTTTTCCTGCCCAGAATTCGATCGAGTTAAATACGATGTAATCGGCTGCGAATGTTAAAGCGTAAACTGGAGCAAGCAAGAAGTTGACCCCTGCACGAGCGTAACGGTTATCTACAACCTCGACGTTGAACTTCATTAATTTACCAGTAACGGCATTACTACCGACACACCCAGCTAACGACATGACAATCGCTGCCACTGCAACTGCTTTTGTGATTGTTGTTTTCATAGATCCCTCTTATGCCACGATGATTGATTCAGTTTTTGAACGGCCAAATTGAATTGTTCTTGTATGAATACAAGAAATGATGGCCTAACAAATTGATTCCATAACATTTAGCGTAGTGGAGATTTTTAGAACAGCAAACTGCAAACCAAATTATTTAGCCTTAGTTCCTAAAATTTTGTGCAATAAAAAAGCGCAGACCTTTCGATCTGCGCTTTTAGCTTTTTAGCTTTTAGTTAATCCAATCTAGATTAACGCGGCATGTAAGTAAGTGATTAACCCACATTCTTACGTGCGTTTTGGAACATACGCATCCAAGCGCCGTTCTCGCCCCAACCTTCTGGAGACCAAGAGTTTGCAACCGTGCGGAATACACGCTCTGGGTGCGGCATCATGATAGTCACGCGGCCATCGGTCGTTGTTAGACCTGTGATAGCGTTTGGCGAACCGTTCGGGTTGTTCGGGTATTGCTGCGTTTGGTTACCGTTGTTATCAACGTAACGTAGAGCAACCGTACCTGAGTTTTCAATCGCGTTTAGGTGGTCGTTGTCACGCACTTCTACGCGGCCTTCACCGTGAGAAACAGCGATTGGCATACGAGAACCTTCCATGCCGTTGAAGAATACAGAATCAGACTTCTGAACTTCAACTAGGCTGAAACGAGCTTCAAAACGTTCTGATTCGTTACGAACGAAACGTGGCCAGTACTCTGCACCAGGGATAAGTTCACGCAGGTTAGACAACATCTGACAACCGTTACACACACCTAGAGAGAAAGTATCTTCACGCTTGAAGAAGTTTTCAAATTGGTCACGAGTAGAGTCGTTAAATAGAACCGACTTAGCCCAACCTTCACCAGCGCCCAGTACATCACCGTAAGAGAAGCCACCACATGCCACAAGGCCATTGTACTCTTCTAGTACCGCTTGACCCGTTAGGATGTCGCTCATGTGAATATCGGTTGCTTCGAAGCCTGCGCGGTCGAATGCTGCTGCCATTTCAACGTGAGAGTTAACACCCTGTTCACGTAGAATTGCCATCTTAGGCTTAGCGCCTGTATTTATCATAGGAGCATTGATGAATGGTGCTGCAATGTCTTCGTTTACGTCAAAGCTTAGTTTCACGTTCAGACCAGGGTCTGAGTTGTCTTTCTTCGCTTCATGTTCTTGATCTGCACAGATTGGGTTATCACGTAGACCTTGCATCTTGTGCGTCGTCTCAGCCCAGATAGTACGTAGTTCAGTACGATTACGTTGGATTACAACATCTGCGCCTGACTTAATCACTACTTCGTCTGATGCTTCCCCTTCACCAACAACGCTGCCAATCACATGAGAACATGCTTCTAGGCCGTTTGCTGCAAGAGTAGAAAGTACTGCGTCTAGGTCATCGTTGCGAACTTGGATTACCGCACCTAGCTCTTCGTTGAATAGTGCTGCTAGCGTGTCTTCACTGTTCTCTGATGCAGATAAAAGCGCTTCAATGTTTGCGCTAACACCACAGTGACCTGCGAACGCCATTTCAGCTAGCGTTACGAATAGACCGCCATCGCCTTTATCGTGGTAAGCGACAACTTGGTCATTCGCTACAAGTGCTTGAACGCCTTCATAGAAACCTTTTAGCTGTGCTGCGTTGTCTACGTCAGCTGGCTTATCACCAAGCTGCTTGTAAACCTGTGCTAGTGCCGTTGCACCTAAACGGTTTTTGCCATTACCTAGGTCGATAAGAGCTAGTGAAGTATCACCTTTGTCAGTGCGCAGTTGAGGCGTAATCGTCTTACGAACATCTTCAACACGTGCAAACGCAGTGATAACAAGAGATAGCGGAGACGTTACTTCTTTCTGCTCGCCATTCTCTTCCCACTTCGTCTTCATCGACATTGAGTCTTTACCCACAGGGATAGTTAGACCCAGTGCTGGACATAGTTCTTCACCCACTGCTTTCACCGCTTCGTAAAGACCTGCATCTTCACCTGGGTGACCCGCAGGTGACATCCAGTTAGCCGACAGTTTAATGTATTTGATATCGCCGATGTTAGTCGCTGCAATGTTTGTGATTGCTTCACCAACTGCTAGACGAGCCGATGCGCCGAAGTCTAGTAGAGCTACTGGCGTACGCTCACCAAGAGACATCGCTTCACCGTGGTAAGAGTCGTAACTTGCTGCCGTTACCGCACAGTTAGCAACAGGAACCTGCCATGGGCCAACCATTTGGTCACGAGCAACAAGGCCAGTTACCGAGCGGTCACCGATCGTGATTAGGAATGTTTTCTCTGCGACAGTTGGTAGGCGAAGAACACGGTCAACCGCTTCGTTCATTTCGATACCAGAGCGGTCAATCGCTGGGTTGTTCGCTTTTAGCGTTTTCGCGTCACGGTGCATCTTAGGTGTTTTACCTAATAGGATGTCCATAGGCATATCGATTGGCGTGTTGTCGAAGTGTGAATCTTCTAGTTTAAGTTCACGCTCTTCCGTTGCTTTACCAACCACAGCGTAAGGTGCGCGTTCACGCTTACAAATAGCGTCGAACGTTGCCATGTCTTTGTCAGCAACCGCCATTACGTAACGCTCTTGAGATTCGTTACACCAGATCTCAAGTGGGCTCATGCCCGGCTCATCGTTTGGCACGTCACGTAGGTTGAAGATACCGCCACGCTCACCGTCGTCTACTAACTCAGGAAGTGCGTTCGAGATACCGCCCGCGCCCACATCGTGGATGAATGCGATTGGGTTCGCATCACCTAGCTGCCAACAACGGTCGATAACTTCCTGACAACGGCGTTCCATCTCTGGGTTTTCACGTTGAACAGAAGCGAAATCAAGATCTTCAGAAGAAGAACCAGAGTCCATTGAAGATGCCGCCCCGCCACCAAGGCCGATGTTCATTGCAGGGCCACCAAGAACGATTAGGCTTGCACCTACTGGGATCTCTTTCTTCTGAACATGCTCGTCACGGATGTTACCAAGACCACCAGCCAGCATGATTGGCTTGTGGTAACCACGTATTTCTTCACCCGCGTGAGAATTTACTTTCTCTTCGTAAGTACGGAAGTAACCTAGTAGGTTTGGACGACCAAATTCGTTGTTGAATGCCGCGCCACCAAGAGGACCTTCAAGCATGATATCCAAAGCAGTAACGATACGGCTTGGCTTGCCAAAGTCAGTTTCCCAAGGTTGAACGAAGTTCGGGATCTTAAGGTTAGATACAGAGAACGCCACCAGACCAGCTTTTGGTTTACCACCAATACCTGTTGCGCCTTCATCACGGATTTCACCGCCTGAACCTGTAGATGCGCCCGGCCACGGAGAGATTGCCGTTGGGTGGTTGTGCGTTTCAACTTTCATCAAGATGTGTGTTTTCTCTTGGTGGTAGTTGTACTGGCGAGTTTCTGGATCAGGGAAGAAACGACCAACTTCAGAGCCAGTCATAACTGCTGCGTTATCTTTATATGCAGAAAGTACGTTATCAGGAGTAACTTCAAACGTATTTTTGATCATTTTAAACAGTGATTTTTCTTGTTTAACGCCGTCGATAGTCCAGTCAGCGTTGAAGATCTTGTGACGACAGTGCTCTGAGTTCGCTTGTGCAAACATCATTAGCTCGATGTCAGTCGGGTTACGACCTAGCTTCTCAGTGAAGCTTTCAAGAAGGTAATCAATCTCATCTTCTGCAAGAGCAAGACCTAGGGTAACGTTTGCTTTTTCAAGCGCTTTACGTCCGCCAGCTAATAGGTCAACTTCCGCATAAGGAGCAGGCTCAGCAACAGTGAAAAGCGCCGCCGCTGATTCGAAGTCAGTGAAAACGACTTCCATCATACGGTCGTGCAGGATTGCTTTCAGCTCAACAAGTTGAAGCTCAGAAAGTTCAGCAGAGGTTTCAATGTAGAAAGCAGTACCGCGCTCTAGACGTGACACTTTAGCCAGTCCACAGTTATGTGCGATATCTGTTGATTTTGAAGACCAAGGCGAGATAGTGCCCGGGCGTGGCGTTGCAAGCAGCAGTAAACCTTCAGGTTCATGCTCTTCAATCGTTGGACCGTAAGTCAGTAGCTTTTCTAGCTTCTCAACTTCAGACTCATCTAGGTCTGCCGTTAGATCAGCAAAGTGGGCAAACTCAGCGTAAATACCTGTTACAGGTAAGCTTAATTCACGACAAAGCTCTAAAAGCTTGTTAACACGAAACTCAGATAGAGCTGGGGAGCCACGCAAAATTCTCATGTGCTTACGTCTCTTATGCAGTTGATTAAGGTAGTATTGGAATAAATTCAGTGGGTTATAGGAGCAACCTAACTGTTTTCTTCGAAGCTATTCCCGAAGGTTGCCAAACCTATGCCGATTCCACCTCTTCAATGCGAGCGCATTATAAAGCATTTCTTTTTGTGACGTAACACCAAAAGCAACCGTTTGCGTGATTTTTTTTATCTTTCTCCGTAAATGGTACTTTTGCTGCATTTATCACCACTTTTACAACTGTTTAATTAAACCTGCTTTGCCAGCCTTGCGGGGTTTGGTATAAAGGGGCTTCCACTTTTCGAGATTTCATTTTGATGCCTAAATTTACGCTCATCTTTTCGTCTAAGTTCCTTCTGCTCACCATCGCCCTATTTGGGTTGGCTGGATGTCAGATTGAATCTGAACCTAAAAGTGTCCTTGAGCAGATACGAGATCGTGGCGTTCTTCGTGTCGGCACCCTAAATAACCAACTCTCTTATTACATCGGTCCTGATGGCCCTGCCGGCTTAGATTACGAATTAGCTCGTGAGTTTGCGCAAGAGCTTGGTGTAAAGCTTGAGGTTAAACCCGCTTACCGTTTGTCTGGCTTGTTCCCTGCACTGCAGAAAGGTGAGATCGATCTTATCGCGACTGGCTTAACGCAAAATAACAACCTGACACGCGCTTATCGCGCCGCACCTGCTTATTACTATGTAAGCCAACAAGTCGTGTACAAGAAAGGTCAATGGCGACCAAGAAACCTCGATCAACTGATCAAGTTTGAGAACGAGCGTCAGGCCGAATTTGTAAAAGAACAATCTGAATCAGAAGAAACGGCATCAAATGAAACACTGACGCCATCTTTAGTTGTGGTGAAAGACTCACACTTTGAACCAACACTAAAACAGCTTCAGAACATACACGATGACTTTATCTACGATGCGGTCGGTAATGCGGACATCAATGACCTGCTAAAAGAAGTATCAACCGGAGAGCGACTGTTTACCGTTGCAGACTCCATTGAGCTCTCGTTGGCGCAGCGTTTATACCCTGATGTAGCTTTGGCTTTTGAACTAACAGAAGACCAACCTATCTCTTGGTACTTAGAGCGTTCAGAAGATGAGAGTCTGTATGCATTGCTGATTGAGTTCTTCGGTAACCTTAAACAGTCTGGTGAACTGGCTTCACTGGAAGAGAAATACATCGGCCACATTGGTACCTTTGACTACGTTGATACTCGTGCCTTTATCCGCGCATTGGATAGCAAGCTACCTAAATGGTCACCACTATTTCAGCAATACTCGCAAGAATTTGATTGGCGCTTGATTGCTGCTTTGGCATACCAAGAGTCACACTGGAACCCAGTCGCGCGTTCTCCTACTGGTGTTCGAGGCATGATGATGTTGACGCTGCCAACTGCGAAGAGCGTAGGTGTTACCAATCGTCTTGACCCGAAACAGTCAGTACAAGGCGGGGTCGAGTACCTGCGCCGTATCGTTAACCGAGTTCCAGACTCTATTACTCAACATGAAAAGATCTGGTTTGCCCTCGCGTCATATAACGTAGGTTACGGTCACATGATGGATGCTCGCCGCTTAACCAAAGCACAAGGCGGCAACCCTGACGCTTGGGGTGATGTAAAAGATCGACTTCCTCTGTTGAGACAGAAGAAGTACTACGGCCAAACTCGATACGGCTATGCGCGTGGTGATGAAGCAAGGAATTACGTTGAGAACATTCGCCGCTATTACCAGAGCATTATTGGCCATGTAAATCAGCGTAATAAAGAACAAGAAGCAAGCCTTGAAGGTTTGGTGGTGATCCCACCTTTAGAAACCTCAGGTGCTGAATCAAGTATCAGCGCAGCTCAATCGACAGTAAGCAGTTCTGAGCCTTCGCAGTAAAAACCAAAAGAGCAATGCCATCTAGCATTGCTCTTTTTTATTGCTTTTTTCGACTCTTCTTTCGTCGCTACGGGATAAGGGACGCAAGCAGGAAAATAATGGTGAGATCTCGAGTGTCATATTGCAGTAACAATCGAACCTTATAACGGCACACCACAATCAAGATTAAGCTCTGCTGCACTGCGATGCTAGCTTTAGACTAGAACAGCTATTCTAAGTAAGCCAAGTGTGCGACAGGCCAAACAAACGAATAACACTATAATTAAATCGTTAGTCCAAACTAAAAAGTCAGACGACACATAGGAAATCATTGAAATGATGAAGAAACTGAAATCGAAACGCCTTGATAAGACCGTTGCTGCAAACCGTCGTAAGCGTATGCTTTCAAATAATAAGAAGAAGATCATTTGGCGAAATCGCGCTTTCATGCAGATGATTGCTGAGTAAATGTAATTACCAAGTCAGTTTGCTTGGCACTCGTGCGATTGAGAGTGCCGATAGCTCACTGCTACTTCTTGTTACCAGCCTTCATATCTGCTTCTACACGCTGCTCTTCCAGCAGACGTTCTTGCTTGCGCTTCTCTTTTATCTCTTTTCTACGACGCTTGAAAAACGATTGTAATTGCTCACGGCACTCTTCCTCTAACAAGCCATGTTCAACGTCGGCATAGTGGTATGAGGCCTGACTTTCAAACAAATTCAACACTGTACCTGCAGCGCCCGCTTTTAAGTCTGGAGCGCCAAACACAATGCGCTTTACTCGGCTGTGTAGCAAAGCACCTGCACACATTGGGCAAGGCTCGAGCGTGACGTATAAAGTGGTATCGAGCAGGCGATAGTTTTCTAAGGTTTGGCCAGCTTTACGCAAAGTTTCAATTTCTGCGTGTGCCGTTGCATCATGGCTGCCAATCGAACGGTTCCACCCTTCAGAGATAATCTCCCCATCTTTCACTAATATAGCACCCACAGGAACCTCTCCCTCACTCTCTGCTTGCTTAGCTACCTCGATGGCGCGTCGCATGAAGATTTCATCTTGAGGGGTGAATTGATGGTCTGACAAAGGAAACTCCAGAAAACAAAGGATTAAAACGAAATTAGGTATGCGGTGAAGCATACCTAATCTTCGTGATAATGAACAATAAAGAGATAATAGACAACAAGAGACAATGAACGATTGCCGCTTGCTAGTTGGTCGAACTGTTAGCTATTAACGTCTTCTATGCTATCGGCTATTGGCGTCGCTTTGATGCTCACAATGCGATTGTTCTCAACAGAGATAATTTCAAACTGCCACTGTTGGTATTGAACAACCTCGCCTGCATCAGGTAATCGTCCTATTAGCCAAGTCACAAGGCCATTCAACGTTTGGAAGCTCTCGCTTTCACCCTCAGAATCCGACAGCTCTAAACGGTTTTTCAGTTCACTGATCGGAATCAGTCCATCCACCAGCAAACCGTCTCCCACTTGCTCAGTCCAAAGATCTTTCGGGTTATTCGATAGTTCGCCAGCAATCGCCTCAAGAATATCGTAATGAGTCACAAGACCTTGAACATCGCCATACTCGTCGACAATGAATGCCATCTCAGTACCCGACTCTTTAAAGTAGCCAAGTAAACGCAGAGCTTTCATCGATTCTGGAACATAGATCGGTGAGCGAGACAGCCCCATGATCACTTGAATGCTTAGATTGCCTGCCTGATTCAGCAAGGCTTTGGCTGACACCGTACCCACCACTTTATTGAGGTGGTCTTGGCACAATGGAAACACACTGTGCTTTGATGAACGTAGTTTCTTTAAGATTTGCTCTACTGGTTGGTCGACATCCAAAAAGTCGATGTCTCGACGCGGAGTCATTAAAGAGCTCACAAGGCGATCATCAAGCTGCAAGATATTACGAATCATCTCTTGTTCGCCGCGTTCAATCACACCCGATTCAGAACCCTCTTTCACAAGTGCATGGATATCATCTTCAGTTACGCTATCTCCTTCACCACCTCGCCCCATCAACTTGAGAATGCCTTCCGTAGAAGCCGACAGCGCAAACACAAACGGCGTCGCGATTTTAGATAACCAGAAGATTGGCAGCGCGACTAACACAGCAATGTTTTCAGCTTGAGATTGAGCAAAACGCTTTGGTACCAACTCACCGACAACGATGGCGAAATAAGTAATACCCACCACCACAACCGCAGTAGACAAGATATTCGCTTGTGTTGGATCGAGTCCCCATAGTTCAAGTTGAACGGCCAGTGGAGCCGATAGCGTTGCCTCGCCCACAATACCGCTGAGCAGGCCGATTACTGTGATACCGATTTGAATAGTCGAGAGGAAGCGGGTTGGGTTTTCTTTGAGCTCAAGAGCAATCTGAGCGGAACGGTGTTTTTCGGCTAAGCGTTTCAGCCGACTATTTTTTGCTGCTACCAATGCAATCTCTGACATGGCAAACAGACCATTTAAAACAATTAACCCTACTAAAAGCAGAATTTTCATGTGGCTTGGATTTCCTAAATTTACCGGCCAACAATTAGCCGTAATCCGGAGTATAAGCTGAGTGCCTTTATTTGGGATATAAAAAGTTTTGGATATAAGAAATCTTGGACATAAACAGAAGTAGAAAAAGATAGCAAAAAAAAGCCCGCACATTTCGGTGCGGGCTTCGATGATTTAATCTTACTGACTTTTGCTTTAAGTACTTAGCTTACATTGTGTAAGTGTAAGGAGCTTGGATACCTAGTGGGATACCAAGAGCCCAGTAAGCTAGCAAGAAGATAGACCAACCGATTAGCATAGCAATCGAGAATGGCATCATTAGAGAAGCTAGAGTACCGATACCTGTCGACTTAACGTAGCGCTGACAGTAAACAACAACCAGTGGGAAGAACACCATTAGTGGAGAGATAATGTTAGACACTGAGTCTCCTACACGGTAAGCCGCTTGAGATAGCTCAGGAGAGATACCCACAACCATTAGCATTGGAACTAGGATTGGACCGATAAGAGCCCACTTAGCTGAAGCCGAACCTACAAGCAGGTTAACTGAAGCCGTTAGTAGAATCATACCAACAACCGTTGCTTCACCAGGAAGGTCCATCGCTTTCAGGCCTTCAGCACCGTAAAGCGCAAGCATAGTACCGATGTTCGATTGACCGAATGCAGATAGGAACTGTGCACAGAAGAACGACATTACAATGTATGCGCCCATCGTAGCCATTGTCTCTGACATTGCTTTGATTACGTCATTGCTGTTCTTGAAAGTACCCGCTACACGGCCGTAGACGATACCTGGAATGATGAACAGGATGAAGATCAGAGGAACGATAGACTTCATAACTGGAGCAGAGAACGCTGTTAGCTCACCTTCAGGTGAACGAAGCGCTGAGTTTTCAGGAACTAGAGCCGCGATAAGCAGACCAATACCCGCAACCATTGCCCAACCAGCGTAACGGAATGCTTTAGATTCGATTGCAGTGAACGTACCAAGATCAGGTGCCGCTTCTGCATCTTCATCAACTGGCGTATTAGCAAGACGAGGCTCGATAATTTTCTCAGTTACGTACCAACCGATAGCAACAATAAGAACTGAAGATAGGCCAGTAAAGAAGATGTTCGCTAGAGGGTTAATCACGTATTCAGGGTCAAGAACGTTTGCCGCTGTTTGAGTGAAACCAGCTAGTAGCGGGTCAATACCTGAAGGGATGAAGTTCGCAGAGAAACCACCTGATACACCAGCAAACGCTGCTGCAATACCCGCTAGAGGGTGACGACCCGCAGCGTGGAAGATGATACCGCCAAGAGGGATGACTAGAACGTAACCTGCATCTGCTGCTGTGTGAGACACGATAGCAACAAGGATTAGCATTGGCGTTAGTAGCTTAGCTGGCGTGAAGTTAAGCATCTTCTTAAGGCCAGTCGTAATGAAGCCTGAAGAGTCAGCAACGCCTACACCTAGCATAGCAACAAGTACGATACCTAGAGGTGCGAAGCCTGTGAACGTGGTAACCATATTCGCTAGGAAGCTAGCAAGTGCTTCACCAGTTAGTAGGTTGTTTACTTCAAGAGCAGCACCCGTTTGAGGGTTGATTAAGTCGAATGAAAGATTCGATAAAAGTGCAGATGCTACCCATACAATAACTAGAGCCCAGAAGAACAGAATTGCAGGATCTGGAATTTTGTTGCCGGCGCGTTCAATGAAGTTTAGAAAGCGGTCCATACCACTGATCTTCTCAGTCGATGGTGCTTTTTTTACGGCTTGGTTACTCATTGTAACTCCATATGTGATGTTGTTTTGTTTAGGCCTAATATAAGTTTTGACCACGGCCTATTGGTACAGCACATATTCTATTAAAGTCGTTGTTAAAAAGCACAAGATTCCACCTAATTTTCCATAAATGGAGACATATTTTGCAAAAATACCATACAACCACAACAATATAAAAACACAAAAAACACCATTCCATATACAGAGTTTTAACTAGCACGCAAACAATGTCCGAGGAGTGAAAATTATCAGTAAAAGAAGTAGCATGAGCCTTGGCATGCAGTAAACGTTTGCTTGAAGGTCAATCAAACTCACTGTATTTGGAGAGCATAGTTTCGAGGTAAATACTTTGCGCATGGTTCATACGATCTCGCCATGCAATTGTGACAGTAATATTTTTTAACGCATCGGACAAAGCACCTCCTGCATTAGTCACTTCACAGGTCATGGCATAGGCAGAACCCGACAAACCGGATAAAGGATCTGAACTGCCTCTATTGAGACAGTGACTCGCCTGATTTAGTTCCGAAAAAGGAATTAAACCTACCGCCCCACTCGCATTAGATACCCGAGTTCGATAATACTCCATCTGACTTTCAGCAAAATGCAGCGCCTCTACGCTGTGGAGCGCAAAATCCGATTTTTGTTCAGCGTAGACCTGCAATTTAACCAGACCTAACGAGGCAACGCCAATCAACAGAAAAGAGATAAGAACCTCTATCAAGCTAAAACCTGAGTTCTTAGAAATCATTCCATGATCCTCGCTTCCACTGATAAGTTGAAGGCAGATCAATCGGATTAGAATCCGCACGAAAATCTAAGTCCATGTCACCAACAATGGTCGTCACACCTGCAGGTGAATCAAAAATAAGGCCACCAGAAGGCAAACCAGATGCAAACTGAATCCCGACACTTTTTTTGACGACACTGGCGTTATCTATGTCTTTGATAAAAGGTGCAAATACATTAGGAGTAACAAGCGCTTCCCAGAAGTCATCTATACGAGTTTTAACATGACTCTTTTGATAATCGACCAAATGATAAATCACACCGTTGTAAGTCATGGCACCATTTAACGCGAGCACACCATCTTGAATCACTAGAAGTTGAGATTGATTGTTGGCGGCGGCAACCGCTGAATTGATATAGCAATTTCCCTCAACCCACAATCCCTTGGTTTGCCCAGGAGTAAAATGGTCCATGATTTCGGTGCCACACTCTGTCGCATTCAGTATCTGTACGTGCTTAAAAAGGTCAGTGTCTTGAGATAAGTCGACAATATTTTGCTCGGTTTTAACAATACCAAAAAAGGTATAAAACGGGTTCATATTAGGATCAGGATTAAAATCTTTTTTGAAGGGAAGCGGATTCGTTCCTTGATAGGAATCAGGCGCATAGATTGAATAACTACTTCCCGAACTGCCTTTAGGGATCTCCGTCTTATAGTCGCTATCACACACGCTATCAAAACCAGAAAACGGACCATCCGCACTTGGGTCAAGCACTTCTAAGCCTAACGTTTGTCCTGAATCACCATGTGTTGAATCGTATTGGTAAGTAAAAAGGTCGGCAAAAGTAACACTAACACACTCATATTCATTACCGCTGATTGGTTCTTCTTTTACTGTCGGCTTCAGGCTTAATGTACCAATGATCTCAATCGGCCCTGTTGATTGAATCGCGCCACTTCCAAGTTGGGAGCTTTCTCTTATTGTCTTAAAAAGAGACTGCGCATTCGAGGATGACGCCACAACGTAAGCGCTAGAAATCGCACTATCAGAGATTTCAATTTGCGGTTGATTTTCGTATGGGGAACACCAATCAGAAAAATCTGTAGGACGGGCACCCGCGTCTTTGATATCAGCAATGGTTTTATCTAATTCAAGTAAGTAGGAGTAGGTACATTCTAAGCCGCCTTCCGAACGCCAATGTTCTTTACGTGCCAGAACTTCATTTTGTGCTCGCTTGATTTGATAGAAGAGAACCTTAAAATTTCCAAACGAAGCGATTAATGTCCCTATAAGAAGAACACTAACCAACAACAGAGTGATAAAGCCTCCTTGCTTACACCGCTTCATTGCCAGTTCCTCTGAACGACGGAAGTTCTCACTTTATGACTAACATCCGCATTTACTAAAGACGCCTCTAACTCAATATCTACTTTTTGAGAAGCCGAAGATCCTGTTGAAAGCTCTGCAACCGCAACAAATAAAGCATCAACTTGAATTTGACGATCAAAGAACACGTTTTCACACTTCATTGAAACTGCGCCACTAGCCGTCCCAAATGGTTTTTCATTAATTGCCAAGAGCTGACCGGACTCTCCTAAGCAATAATTGAGTTTGTTTTCTTTGAATTGATAGACAATGTTTCGATACGCCGACGATCCACCATCCCGCAAATAAGCAAAACCAATATACACCTCATCAATACTTACCTGATTAACATAAATTGTATTTGTAGCTCCCGATAACTTAACCGATATTCCCGAATCTGAGTCATAACCAGCGCGCCAAACTTCCTCTTTCATCATTTGAGTTGCGGAAAATAAGTTTTGTGATAACAAAAGCTCTAAGCTATTTTCTGAAGCGATTCGTTGATTAGTAATGAATACCGAACCTATAGTCCCAATTGCGATGATTCCAATAACTGAAGCCACCATCATTTCGACTAGTGTGCTTCCCTTAACATACGAGTTAACAGATCTCATAACCGTGGTGACCTATACTGTTACGTCCATTGTCATTGGGATCGCTACTACAAACCCTAATCCTCCCCGAAACATTCGATGCTTTTATTGACAACACCTCCGTTAATTTACTTGTAGATGCTATCGAAATATTGCCATTGCTGAAGCGACCTCTTACACCCTCGATCGATATTGAATTTTGATTGAAGAAGTTAAAGGACACTTCTATATCCTGATAGGGAGAGCCATCCAACAGCATAAGAACATTTGTAGGGTCATAAGATGCAGAACTACTTAGTACCAAATCCCAATCACCATCAGAGTTATTAACAGCCCCTGAGTTGCCGGATACTAAAAAGAACAAATAAACGTCTTGATTCCGAGTAATGGCTTCTGACCTCGCAGCAATTAATAAGCCATGAACCTCAGGTGCAAGCCTCTTGATTTTCGTTGAAGCTAGCACCGAACTAAAACTCGGGGCAGCCGTCGCTATCAGTATCGACAGTACCGATACCGTTATTAACAGCTCTAACAAAGTAAACCCGCGAGTCATTTCCCAAATTCCTATGTAACTCAATGCGTAACCGCATTTAATCTTGCAGCGATGCTACCACCGGAGAAGAATGGGCTGAGCTATGAAAGGAAACTACTCGCGATGATTCGAAAAAATATATGCAACAGCAACAACTTAAGCATGAGAGGGATGACATTGATCGAGTTATTGCTCGCTGTCGCTATCGTGGGGATACTCGGTGCAATTGCTTACCCAAGTTATACAAACCATGTCATCAAAGCGCATCGAGTCACAGCAATGGCCGATATGACCAAGATGCAACTGGAGATGGAGACCTTGTACACGGGGAACTATGCATCGGCAGCAGAGAGTATAATTTCAGGAGGGACATGCTTGTTTTGTGATACCGATACTAACCGGTACACGCTAGCGATATCTGCGAGTAGCTCCACCTATTCAATTCAAGCTGAACCACTCTCACCACAAACAAACGATGATTGCTTAGATTCGACGACCGATATTTTGGAGCTACACCATTCTGGCGTTTCAGAGCCAGAAGCGTGTTGGAAGTAACAAGAGCAACCACCAAAGGGCTCTAGAATTTATCTGTGCAACCTCAATTCTTTCCTCTATGAGCTTCTTTTCTCTAACCTACAAACACAAAAAAGCCTGCTACATGAGCAGGCTTTTCTACTGTTATCAAAAACTTAAAGTATCAACAACCTAAAGTATCAATAATCTAATACATCAATGAATTGATTACTTAGTTAGGTCATCGAAGAAGTTTTTAACGCCGCTGAAGAAACCTTCAGATTTTGGCTTGTGCTTGCTTGCCGCTTCGCCACAACATGTTTCTTCGAATTCACGCAGTAGTTCTTTCTGACGAGAGCTTAGCTTAACTGGCGTTTCTACCACTAGCTTAACGATTAGGTCACCCACACCGCCGCCACGAACACCTTTCACGCCTTTGCCACGCATACGGAACATACGGCCCGTTTGTGTTTCTTCTGGCACTTTAAGGTTTACACGACCATCCAGTGTTGGAACTTCAACTTCACCGCCTAGAGCAGCCATAGAGAAGCTTACTGGAACTTCACAGTAAAGGTTGTTGCCGTCACGCTCAAAGATGTTGTGCTCTTTTACGTGTACTTGTACGTACAGGTCGCCAGCTGGAGCACCTTGCTCTCCCGCTTCGCCTTCGCCAGATAGGCGAATACGATCGCCAGTATCAACACCAGCAGGGATCTTAACGTTAAGTGTTTTCGTCTTCTGTTTGCGACCTTGACCATGACATGAGTTACATGGGTCTTTGATGATCTTGCCTTTACCGTTACACGTAGGACAAGTCTGTTGAACCGCAAAGAAACCTTGGCGCATTTGTACTTGGCCGTGGCCATGACAAGTGCCACATGTTTGTGCAGAAGAGCCCGCTTTCGCGCCGCTGCCGTCACAAGTATCACACTCTACAAGTGTTGGTACTTCAATTTCTTTAGAAACACCACGAACCGCTTCTTCTAAAGAAAGTTCCATGTTGTAACGTAGATCTGAACCACGTTGTGCACGCTGTTGACCGCCACCACGACGACCGCCGCCGAAGATGTCACCAAATACGTCACCGAAGATATCGCCGAAGTCACCTTGGCCACCGCCGCCGAAACCGCCGCCGCCGCCCATGCCGCCTTGTTCAAAAGCTGCGTGGCCGTATTGGTCGTAAGCTGCTTTCTTTTGAGAGTCAGTTAGGATCTCGTACGCTACTTTTACTTCTTTAAACTTATCTGCTGCGGTCTCGTCACCCTGGTTACGGTCCGGGTGGAATTTCATCGCTAAGCGTTTGTACGCTTTTTTAATATCGCGCTCTGATGCATCGCGGCTTACGCCTAATACTTCGTAAAAATCACGTTTTGACATGTTCTAGGTCACCAAAATAATTGCTACTACCGAATGATCACTTCAGTAGTCTGTGTATCAATCTAGATAAAAGTTCTGCCGGCTGAAATGCCGAATAAAGCTATTATCTAGATCGACAAGTCTAAATACAAATTTACGGGCGTGAGAGTTACCTCTGACGCCCGTATTAATAAGTCTTCGAGACAAATTTCTAAGCAGATAGCTTGAGTTCTAGGAGGAAGCGCGGAGCCTACGCTAGTAGGTGAGCACTTCCGACAACGAAATCAGGCTACTCTGCGACGAAATTATTTTTTGTCGTCTTTAACTTCTTCAAACTCTGCGTCTACCACATCGTCGTCTTGCTTAGGTTGTTCACCAGCGTCAGCACCAGCTTGTTCAGCTTGAGCTTTCTGTTGAGCAATTTCCATTAGCTTCTGAGCTGCTTGCATAAGTTCTTGAACTTTAGCGTCGATAGCTTCTTTGTCGTTACCAGACTTAACTTCTTCTAGTGCCGTGATAGCCGCTTCGATTTTAGCTTTCTCGTCTGCAGGTAGAGCTTCACCAGCTTCTTCTACTTGCTTCTTAGTGCCGTGAATCATTTGGTCAGCTTGGTTACGTGCAGTTACTAGCTCTTCGAACTTTTTGTCCGCTTCTTTGTTAGCTTCTGCTTCTTGTACCATTGCTTCGATCTCTTCCTCAGACAGGCCGCCTGATGCTTGGATAGTGATCTTCTGCTCTTTACCTGTTGCTTTATCTTTAGCTGATACGTTCAGGATACCATCAGCATCTAGGTCGAATGTTACTTCGATTTGTGGCATGCCACGTGGTGCTGGTTGGATACCTTCTAGGTTGAACTGACCAAGAGACTTGTTGTAAGTCGCTTGCTTACGCTCACCTTGAAGAACGTGGATAGTTACTGCGTTTTGGTTGTCTTCAGCTGTAGAGAACACTTGATCCGCTTTAGTAGGGATAGTTGTGTTTTTCTCGATAAGCTTAGTCATCACGCCACCCATCGTTTCGATACCGAAAGATAGAGGAGTAACGTCTAGTAGTAGAACGTCTTTAACGTCACCAGCTAGTACACCACCTTGAACAGCAGCACCCATTGCAACAGCTTCGTCAGGGTTCACGTCTTTACGTGGCTCTTTACCGAAGAATTCAGTTACTTTAGCTTGAACCATAGGCATACGAGTTTGACCACCAACTAGGATAACGTCAGTGATTTCGCCTACAGATAGGTCAGCATCTGCTAGAGCTACTTTTAGTGGTTCAAGAGAACGTTGAACTAGGTCTTCAACTAGAGACTCAAGCTTCGCACGAGTCACTTTGATGTTCATGTGCTTAGGACCAGTCGCATCAGCAGTAACGTAAGGTAGGTTTACGTCAGTTTGAGTAGTAGAAGAAAGCTCGATTTTCGCTTTTTCTGCTGCTTCTTTAACACGCTGCATTGCTAGTGGATCAGCTTTAAGGTCGATACCTTGCTCTTTCTTGAACTCATCTACTAGGTAGTTGATCATGCGGTTATCGAAATCTTCACCACCAAGGTGAGTGTCACCGTTAGTTGAAAGAACTTCGAAAGTTTTCTCGCCTTCTACTTCATCGATTTCGATGATAGAGATATCGAATGTACCACCACCAAGGTCGTATACAGCGATAGTGCGGTCACCACCTTGCTTGTCTAGGCCATAAGCTAGAGCAGCAGCAGTTGGTTCGTTGATGATACGTTTAACATCTAGACCAGCGATACGGCCAGCATCTTTAGTTGCTTGACGTTGAGCATCGTTGAAGTAAGCAGGAACAGTAACAACTGCGCCAGTTACTTCTTCGCCTAGGAAGTCTTCAGCTGTTTTCTTCATTTTCTTAAGAACTTCAGCAGATACTTGAGGAGCAGCCATTTTTTGGCCTTGCGCTTCAACCCATGCATCACCGTTATCAGCTTTAACAATGTTAAAAGGCATGATTTCGATATCGCGTTGAACTTCTTCATCTTCAAAACGACGACCGATTAGACGCTTAATTGCGTATAGCGTGTTTTGAGGGTTAGTAACTGCTTGACGTTTCGCAGGTTGACCAACTAGCGTCTCGCCGTCAGTGTATGCGATTACCGATGCTGTTGTGCGTTCGCCTTCAGCATTTTCTAGTACGCGTGGTTTGTCGCCGTCTAAAACAGCAACACAAGAGTTAGTAGTACCTAAATCAATACCAATGATTCGACCCATCAGGCTATCTCCGAAATATAATCTATATTAGTTTTTTGCTATACCCACATATGTGGGGGGCGGTAATCAGGGATTCAACCCTAATACACAAAATTTAAGTGCAAATGTAATTTGCTTTCGTATGCACCATAGATAAGGGCTCACGAAGCCTTTTCAAGGGTGAAAATGGATTTTTTTACATTTATTTTAATAAAAGGAATGATTAGGCACGAATACATATCATTACCGCCTATATAAGTCCCATAACTGGGTTTATTCACCCTCGACTATCCTTTCTTGTAGCAAAGTCTTGTTTCTGTAAACGGGCTCTCAAAGAGGCTCCCTCACACAACAATTAAGGCCGCACTATCGTTTGTTGAGTAAAAGTAGATAAAGTGACCTTCTCACCCAATAAAAAACGGAGCCACTTGGGCTCCGTTTATCTACTCAGGGTTTCAGCTCAGATTAAATCTATAGCGGAAAGAGTCTCTGAATTAAGCTTCTGCTTTCTGTAGCTCAGCTTCTTCATTAGCTTCAACGCCAATTTCGTTTTCAGATTTAGCAACGATAGTGTTCACCGCTGTATCACCTACTACGTTTGAAGAAGTACAGAACATGTCACAGATACGGTCAACAGCAGCAACAATCGCTAGACCTTCTGGTGGTAGACCTAGTTGGTGCAATAGAACACCTACCATTACTACACCGCCACCTGGAACACCACCAGCACCGATAGAAAGAAGCAGGATAGTTAGACCTAGAGTGAAGATATCAGCAGTGTTGATTGGCTGACCAAATGCGTTTGCTACGAACATAGTTGCCAGTGCGATGTAGATAGATACACCAGACATGTTCATTGTTGCACCTAGTGGTACACCGAAACCTGCTACTGACTTAGATACGTTTAGTTTGTCAGTAAGAGTACGCATAGTTACTGGGATTGTTGCATTCGAACTTGCTGTAGATAGTGAGAATAGAACTTGCTCACGCGTTGCACGTAGGAACTGCTTTGGAGAAATACCAGTGAATGAACCAACCATCATTGGGTAGAAGAAGAAAATCCAGAACACTAGCATTGCAACCACAAGCGCCACATAGCCAGCAACTGACATTAGCGTGTCTGCATCCAGTGTTGCGCCCAGTTGAATCATCAGAGCAAATACACCGTAAGGCGCCAAGCTCATTACTAGGCCGATAAGCTTCATCATGATTTCGTTAGCCATCTTGAATGTCTTGATAGCTGGGCCACCACGAGAATCAAGCGCTTGAATAGCAAGACCTGTCAAAATTGCCATGAAGATGATTTGTAGCATGTCGCCGCTTGCAAACGCTTCTACAGGGTTGCTAGGAACGATGTTAACAACAAGAGAGAAGATGTCTGGTGTTTCAGTTGTTGTAAGCGCAATTGTCTCAGAAACCGTACCCGCCAGATTCGCACCTGCACCTGGTTGGAAAATAAGACCAATCGTTAGCGCTGCTGAAATCGCAATGATGGTGTTAATAATGTAAAGACCAAAGGTTTTACCACCAAGACGACCAAATGAACGAATATCTTTTAGCTCAACAATACCGCAAACAATAGATACGTATACAAGAGGAACTACAAGCAATTTGATAAGTGATACGAACATACCACCTGCACCTTCGGCAGCGCCAAGTAGATACGTATCAAAAATAGCAATACCGCTGAATAGGTACTGAATAGCAGTACCAATAAGTAGACCGGCGAACAAGCCTACAAAAATTTTACTTGAGAGCGATTTATCCATCGTTCTTCTCCAGTTTGTTGTGTTTAAAATTTGTACTTTTATAGTTATATATGCGACCAAAATCGCTATATGGCAGTGGATTTTACATACAAAGATAACAATTAAAAGTATTTATTTACAAAAACATCACAAATGTGACATCAAAACATTTACTCAATCACAACAAGTTTCATAACACAAAACTCTAAATCGCTGATCTGAATGAAATAAAAAGAACGACATTCTTAATGCGGTTTTGATGCTTATTTACGTGGACTCTCAAGTTATAGGCACAAAAAAAGAGAGGCCTATGCCTCTCTTTTTATTTTACGCAAACCAGTGATTTATTTTGTCGCCTCGGCTGACTCAGTTAATGCGCCAGTCAATCACTTGGCAACGTAATTCGTCATTACTTAGCAACCATAACCATCGCTGGGCGAACCACACGACCGTTTAGTTCGTAGCCTTTTTGCATCACAAACATAACTGTGTTTGATTCGTGATCTGGGCTTTCTTGAATAGACATTGCTTGGTGGAATTCAGGGTTGAACGCTTCACCTTCAGGGTTGATCTCTTTAAGACCAAACTTAGCAACTGTGTCTACAAACGTTTTGTGCGTTAGCTCAACACCTTCATACAGTGGCTTAACCACTTCGTTTTCAGCGTCTGCCGCTTGCATTGCACGCTCTAGGTTGTCGATGACAGGAAGCAGACCTTCAGCAAATTTGTTCAAAGCGAATTTACGCGCTTTATCAATTTCTTGTTCGCTACGGCGACGCATGTTTTCAACTTCAGCTTTCGCGCGAAGAACAGAATCTTGCTGCTCTTTCACTTTAGATTCACTAGAAAGCAGTGCAGCTTCCAGTTGAGCGATTTTTGCTTCCTGCTCATCAGCAGCGTCTTCATTCAGTTCAGCTTCTTCAACTTTCTCAGCTTCAGCGATGATCTGATCTAGCTCTGCTTCGGTTACTTTGTTTTCTTCGTTGCTCATGATATCTCCAGAATTCGTTTTCAATGCAAGTGACAGGCGTGTTTGCGCCCCAAATTGATATAAAACACTCGCATAGACGTTCAACTTGCCTTTATTATGGGGATGAAGAATTTTGATTCAAGCCTAATTCGTTTGGAAACGTTATGAAAAAGCCATTTGAAGTCATCGCCATTATCGGTAAACCTCGAGATCAGCAAGCAATTCAGACTCATAGAGAGCTCTATCAGTGGTTAAGTGCTGAGGGTTATCAAGTGTTTGTTGATGACAGACTCGCCACTATTTTAGACGACATCCCAAAAGAACATTTTTCTAGCCTGATTGAATTAGGTAAACGCGCCGATCTCGCCATTGTGGTCGGCGGTGATGGAAATATGCTCGGTGCCGCTAGAATCTTGTCACGTTTCGACATTTCAGTGATTGGTGTTAACCGAGGCAACCTTGGTTTCCTAACCGATCTCAACCCCGAAAACTTCCAGAGTGCGCTTACTGATGTACTCAAAGGCGAGTTCATGGAAGAAGAGCGCTTCTTACTTGAAACGGAAATTCATCGTCACGGCCAGATAAAAAGCCACAATGCGGCACTTAATGAGGCTGTACTTCACCCAGGTCAAGTTGCACACATGATCGAGTTTGAAGTCTATATCGACGACAGCTTCGCTTTCTCGCAGCGTTCTGATGGCTTGATCGTTTCTACGCCAACAGGTTCTACCGCTTACTCGCTTTCTGGCGGCGGCCCTATCCTGTCATCAAGCCTAAATGCGATCTCACTAGTACCAATGTTCCCACACACCCTTTCAAGTCGCCCACTTGTGGTGGATGGCAAGCGTCGTATCAAGCTGATCGTATCGCCTGATAACCGCGGAACTCAGGAAGTCAGCTGTGATGGTCAAATCTCGCTGCCTGTTTCCCCTGGCGATGAGATCCACATTTACCAAAGCCCAAATGTACTCAAACTGATCCATCCTAAGGACTACAATTACTACCACGTTCTACGTAACAAACTAGGCTGGTCGAGTAAGCTGTTCTAACTAAACAGCTCTAGCAATAACCGAAAATTTCAAAGGCTGACGACATTCGTCTAATGCCGTTCGGATAAGCATTATTGCTTGAACCTGAACGGATATTTGGCTGGGA
>NZ_JBGONY010000043.1:0-44054 GCF_041439375.1 Vibrio crassostreae
TGATAATACAGGAGAGAAACTTCTACGTTTTTAATTGACAGTGGGGGTCATATCAGCGCTTTGGTGGCAGGTACTCCGTCGTGATGTCAGTGCCTTTAGTTAGCTCTGTCGCTAGTGCATAGGTTACAGGTGTACTCGTTAGAATATCTTCTGCATTCACGTTCAGTGACATCACAGAACCAGCCATTAACACACTACCAAGCACACCTACTTGAGCCGCTGTTTTTACTGAACTAGCGATACGTTTTACTGAGCTAGTGATACGATTCATTAAACAAGTCATGATTACTCCTTTCTTACAATTCGGTATAACGTTGCTGCTAGGAAAAACGTTGCAGAAACGATGATGATTGAAGCACCTGACGGTACTGGCAATTTAAGTTCCATTGGTAATACCGTACCAACCAGACAAGCAATGGTCGCAAGCAGAGCTGATAACAGCACAAAGCTACCCATGCGTTTAGTTAGTAGTCGAGCCGTCGCACCTGGAATCAATAACAAAGCGCCTACCAAAACTGCACCCACGATCTTCACGGCAGCAATCGTGACTAACGTAATCATCATGACAAACAGGTAGTCGTAGAAACTGGTGTTGTAACCGCGAACCTTCGCAATATCAGGACTGATACAGGTAAGCAGGATACGGTTGAATGTCGGTATCAAAAGCAAAATGATGATCGCGCAACTGCCTGCGAGAATCGCTAAGTCTTGGTCCGTTACCGTAAGGATCGAACCAAACAGTACGTTCTCAAGCATGTGAATATTGATCTTACGAGCCACGTACATCAGTAACGCTGCACCCACTGCCAATGCCAGCGCAAGGAACACACCAACCAAGGTATCGTATGGAACGTTGGTTCTATTTCTTACAAAATGAAGAAGCAGAGCGAAGATCATACAGAAGCTAAACAGACCAATGATTGGGTTTTCTGGTGGCTCACCAAGCAAAACACCAATTGCAATACCAGTTAACGCGGCGTGACCAACGGCTTCTGAGAAGAAAGCCAGACGCTTGGCAATCACCAAAGTACCCAGACCACCTAATAGAGGACCAAGTAGTAACGCTGCAACCAAAGCGTTTACCATGAAGGCATACATGAAGCTTTCTGATAACAGACCCGCTTCAACACCACTAATGGCAAGTTGTCGTAACCAATCCATTACGCAACCTCCTTCGATTCAGTCATTACTGAGCCACTACTGTAGTGTTGGAATAGGCTTTCGATCTTCGTTGGATGCAGTACTTGCTCATGTGGGCCACTATCCACTAAGAATCGGTTAACGACATGTACGTTCGCTTCAAGTCGACGAACTGCCGTGACATCGTGGTGTACCGCAAGAATCGTACGACCTTCATTAACACATTCACGAATCAGCGATTCCAGATAACGCACGCCCTGCTCGTCCATACCGGTCGTAGGTTCATCCAACACCAATAGACTTGGGTTATCCAATAACGCTTGAGCAAACAACACGCGTTGCTGCTCACCACCCGATAACTGTCCCATGCGGCGGTCGCTGCGTGTCGCCATGCCAACGCGGTCTAACTGGGCAAGAGCAAGATCCAATTGCTTAGATTTACGGCGCCAAAACAATGGGATTCGCGTTTGATTAAGCAATACGAAGTCCATTACCGTCAAAGGTAAGCTCGATTCGAAAGTCGCTTTTTGGGGAACGTAACCAATACTGGGCTTTTCTGGCCAGTGGATATTGATTTGACCAGAGAAAGGCGTAAGTCCAAGTACAGATCGCAACAAAGAAGTTTTGCCTCCACCGTTTGGTCCCATAATCACATGACACTCACCCGCTTTAAGTTCTAGTGAGATATCATCAAGAATCACGTTGTTATCGTATTGCAGGCCGAGTTTATTAATTGAGATTGATGGACCTAGCATTATGCGTTCCCGCTTTTAACTTGGTTCGCCGCCGCAAATTTCATTGCTTCGATTAACGTTTCTAGGTTTTTCTTCATCTCAACTTCCACTTTATCGTCTTCATATTCGCCGTGCGTCATGTGAGAAAAACGGTAAAGCTGAACGCCTGTTTCAGCTTCAATGGTGTCAACAAAACGGTTTGGCATATTTAGCTCGTAGAACAGAACATCAATACCCGATGCGCGGATCTTTTCGATCGTCTCTTGCAGTTGACTAGCACTTGGCTCAACACCGTGTGCAGGTTCAATCACCGCCGCCACATCCACACCAAACTCTTGGAGGATGTAGCCATACGCATTGTGTGTTGTCGCTACTTTCATGCCAGATGTGTCTAGCTCACCTAATGACAACATCGCATCACGCTTCATAAAACGAAATTGCTTGGCGTATTTGCGCGCGTTCTTGCGATAGAACGCAGCATTGTCTGGGTCGAGCTTAGAAACTTCACTTGCGATGGTGTAAACCTTTTGAATCGTGGTCGATAGGCCAACAAAAGTATGCGGGTTCACGGCACCTTGACCAACAGACTGGCCTAATGCGGGAAGTAGAGGCACTTCTTTGTTTGCTTCGATCACCACTAAATCATCACGTTGCGCGGCTGAAATCACTTTAAGCGCGAAGTCGTCGTGACCAATGCCGTTTACTACGATTGCGTCCATCTGGCTCAATCGTTTCAGGTCGTTCGGTTGTGGCAGGTAGTTATGTGGGTTGAAACCAGCGTCAACTAAAGGAAGAATGTTCACTTTGTCGCCTACTACGGCTTTCACATAGCTGTAGTAAGGTTGAAGCGTGATACCAATCGTCAGCTTGTCGCTGTCGACCTTGTATTCTTTTGCTAATGCATTCGGTGCCATGAACACCGCTAGTAACGACATGAACAGAGTCATAATTCGCATAGTAAATCTCTTATTATTTGTGAGCATCACTTTCATGATGCAGTTCAATTTCTGATTCATTCACAACCATTTTCCAGCCGGCAGACTCAAGCATTTGTTGGTCAAAAGTATCAGGCTGTTTCGCTACACCATCGAAGGAGATCCAGATTTCTGGAGAAACGCTGTTCGCGTTTAAAATAAAAGAATCTGCAAAACCATGATCAGTTGGTGTAGCTTGTCCACTTGGTGTCGCATATTCACTTGGAGTAGAGAAATAATAACCACGCTCGTCCAATAACCAAGTATGAGAACCTTTGCGCTTCCAGCTTTGGTCTTCTACAAATGGCGCAACCCATTCATCTTTAAGTGATGCGACACTCGGCCATTCGCCGTCTGAGTCAATACGCAGGTCACGAATCTCTTCATGAGCCAAACGCAGCTCTGATAACATCGCCAAGTTTTCTTGTTCAACATCGGTCACCAAAATTTGATGATCAAGCACTGCTTTAACGTGGGATTCTGCCTGATGAAATGGGATAGCGACCGTAGCAAAGCTCAGGATGAATACAATGCTCAGCCCTACCCATTTGCCTTCTCTGCCACCCGTGTCTGCACGTACACCTTCAATCATCATTTCTCACTGATCTCAACAACGTCCACTTCAACAGGAAACTCGTGGCCTGAATCAAACACAAGATAGAACTCAGTGTCTGGGTTTGGAAACTCAACGATAGAGCGCTTATCCGTCATCTCTTTCGCAATCAAGTTGTCTTCGTAGTCGTACATCTCAACCGCGTAATCAATCGCTTTACTACCGTCTGAATAACCCGCTTCACAGGCCACGGTTTTGCCTTCAAACCAACAACTCATCAGTGGAAAGTGTGCTTGTGCAGGTAATGCAGCGAAACCAAGTCCCAGTGCTAAGCAAGGAGTCATTAATGCGTTAAGTTTTGTTTTTATTGTCATGGTTCGTACCCTAGCCACAGTGCAAATTCTCAGTAATAAACTGAGCGATAAAGGGCTCAAATGAGCCCTTAAGTTTTTGGTTGCTTAATCAGGAACCTAGCCCCGATAGCACAGATTATTGAAGCAGTGTTTCGAACGTTAGGTGAACGTTCGCGCTTGCTTTGTCTGCCAGTGGGTTGTCAATCAACTCACCTTTGTAGTTCGCTTTCATTACGTAACGACCCGCTACGTCTGGAGTAAAGGTGATCTCGCCGTTCTCATCGCTCACCACGTCAATCTGCTCTTGGTGGTTGCGGTAAAGCGTACCTTCACGAGTAATCTCCGCTTTCACATCTTTCTGGATTTCACCGTTGTAGAAGAACTGGAATGTTACAGGTTCGCCTTCAACGATGTCTGAAGGGTGAGTCACTGGCTTCATTTCAAGAAGCTTGCCTTCAATTTTGAACACTGAATCCGTTGGCTTACCTACCGTGATGTAGCTTTCTGCGCGAGTGAAACTGATTTGTGTTACCACGTCACGTGATTTTTCAGGAAGAACAGAGTCACGCTCAGCTTTGTTTGCTTTAATCCACTTCACCGTGTCACGGCGACCCGCTTTGTATTGCGTGTAGTAAGACGGCTGGTTGTTGATCGCCACTTTGTGTGTACCTTCTTCTTCAAAATAGAAATCAAAGATTGAACGACGCTTGCCACGAATCACAAAGTTAGGACGCTCGCTGCGACCATCAGGCATGATGACATGAGCATTTTCGCTGCCAGCAGGCTTATCAAAAACAAACGTACCGTGAGACGCAGTAACGTCGAACGTTAGCCAATCACCACCTTCTTTAGATACAGTGAAGTGAGATGGCAAAATCCAACGTGGGTGAGCTTGTGCCGTTGTCGTTGCTGCTAGGCCGAATGCCATCACACCCGCTAGAGCAAGTGCTTTGATTTTTGTCTGTTTCATCATGTTCAATTCCATTATTTATAATTGTTAGCCGTGTCGCTCTATCTGAGCCTGCGATGACCACTGTCTATTCTGTTCAGCTTGGTTTTAGTTCGTACTTACTAGTTACTGTTCGCACCTACTAATTTGCGATGTAGTTCAGGGCGATTACACCCGTCTCTTGCGTTGCTTTTAATTCGTAAAACGCGTTTGAATCTGTGAGTGATACTTTTTGGCGAAGGTAGTTACGGCCACCGTGTTCACGAACCACTTCAATATGAACCGTGTACTCGCCTTGTTCTAACGTTTCACCGCTGTCGCTCTTGCCATCCCAAACGAAACGGTACTGACCAGCAGGACGGGTTGCAGACGTTACAGCATCAACCAGTTCACGATCGTAACGGCCAACCTTTCTCCACCAGCTACGCAGATCCTTAAGCCATTCGTCTTTACCGACCCAAAGCTCGATGGTTTTCACGGACTTTCGTTCGCTGTTCTCTACCCATACCGCCACATAAGGACGCGCATACATAGAGGTATCGATTTTTGGAAGCTCAAAGCTGACATCAAGTTTTGCCGTATCAGGGATCACTTGTGCCATACCTAGGCTTGGCAAAAGAGATAAAGCAAGAAGCACCTGGCTCCTGTTCATTTTTTTCATGTTTAACAACCTTTTAAATCCGTTTAACCTTAAGTTCGTTTTTCAATCCGATTCATCAATCGAATCAAGCGTTAAGGCACGGCGACAAAATAGATAGCAAGTGAGATTGCAGACCCAAACACCGTCCACTTGATGGAGGTATTGAGTGTCTTTTTCTTAGGTAGCAGTAAGCACACGCCAGTCAGCACAAAGAAGATCATCAGTAGCGCGGTGATATCGATAAACCATTTCCATACTTCTCCGCTGTTACGACCTTTGTGTAGATCGTTCAACAATGCGATAACACCGTAATTAGTGGTTTCGACTTCTACAAATTCAGACGCAACGTCAACAAACACGGAAGCGTTGTAGCCTGGTCCTTTGAAGTCCATAGACACTTCACCGATGAGCAACTCACCGTCTTCAATCTCTGCGTAGATGTCCAAACCTGAAGGAACGCCGGAGAGGTTAGCTTCTTCAAACAGAAACGTTTCAAATGCTGTCTCGTCAGCTTTTAAACGGCCGTCTTGGATTGTAAATAAACTCGTAGGAAGCGTTAGCGTAGAGCGTTGAATATTGGGTTGGCTTGATTCAAATAACTCAGGTCGGTTCAGGGTGATACCTGTCACTGAGAAAAAAAGAACCACGAACAGAAGTGCCATAGAAATATAAACATGAAGTCGACGAGCCCATGACTGAACCGCCCTACTTTTTAACGACATACAAACCAATACCTATAAATTTTATGGCGACAATTTAGTTGATAATCATTCGTATTGGCATTCAATTTACATTGTTTACGTTTGCCGAGCGGCGTAAGGAAATTTACATAACATTACATCGGAAGTAATCGAACTGTATGCATATTCTTGCTAACGTGTACTAGAGGGATTTGATTCGTTCTATTAGAGGTAATCGATAACAGGGTCAAAGCTCAAAAAACCTCAATCTCAACATCCTTGACTGAGATGGGTTTAAGGTAACAGTTGTGGCTTTAAGGATAGAAAGTTGGGACTATTTGACCACTGGTTTGAGATAGCTAATTAAGCTTAAAAGGATTTGAAATGCGTATTATTGTTTTGGCTTTTGCTGCGCTAGCAACGGCGTGTACCAGTCAAGTAGCCAGCACGGAAGAACATATTCAACAATACATCGGTTCAGACATAACCGATGTACAAGAACGTTATCTCACCGAACGCTCACGCCCTATCAGTTTTTGGGCGTCTCGCAACTATGCTTGGATTGAGACGAAGAAGCCGTTAGACAATGGTTATACAGTACACGCATTCAAAAATCCTTATCGTGACTGCACCATTAATTGGGTCGCTGATACCAGTGGCGTAATTCAGAGTGCGACGTCCAGCGGCACGATGTGCGAGCCTTAATTGACGCACTGGAACGATAAAGATCAAACAGCTTTAATCGCCAAAAACTAAAAAGGGTGTCATTTGAACCATCAAATGACACCCTTTTCTCTTTGTTACTTTCTCTTGTCTTCTGTTGTGCTATTAGCAGTTAAACGTTGCCGTTATCACTCACTGTTCTTAGCTGAGTCAGATATTTAATCCAACCTTTTGCTTCAGAAGAAGGCTCAATGTTGTTCGCACGTTTCGCTTGAGCAAGAGCATTATCAAGATTCTTTAGCTTGTACCATGAACGTACTTTCGCTAAAGCAACATCAGCTTGCTTGTTCTTGTCTTTCACTTTATCCAAAACAACCAGAGCACGATCGTAGTAACCTTGCTGAACCAGTAATTGAGCCACGTTCCAATGATATTGCGTGTCTTTTTTAGACGCTAACGTCCACACTTCAATCGCATTGTCCCACTCTTTCGCTAACTGCCAGTAGGTTGCTTGCTCAGCCAGAAGTTGAACATCGCTGTTCGCATCGTCTAACTTACTAATTTCTTGCGCTGCGCGCTCTGGAATACCACGTTTAGCATAAAGCTGAGCCAGTAGTCGGCGGTCTGAGTTTTTCAGCTCAACACCTTGTAGATCCGCCAACGCTAACGTGTTCAATGCATCGCGGTTACGTTCTAGTCTTAACTGAATGCCCACAAGTTGACGCCACCAGTTGTCTTTTTCTGGCTGAAGTTCAATCAGGCTTTCCAGTGTTGGAATAGATTGCTTCCACTGCTTTAACTGTAGTTGCGCACCCAGTTTTAGAGACAGAGGCGACAGTTCTGATTTTGCATTGAACTTATCACGATTACCAATCGCTACTAGTACTTTTGACCAGTTTTCGATTTGGTATTCCGCTTGTGCAATTCGCATCCAAAGCACTTCTTTCTTTTCTGCCTCTGGTGCTGTTTTTACTAACTCGTAGTAATGTGGAAGCGCGTTTTTGAACTGCTGATCGTTTAATAACAGATCCGCAAGCATACGCTTCGTTATCCAAGCTTGTTCATCCACCAGCAAATTAGTGTCTACGGCATAAGTAAGCTGCTTAATTGCCTTATCCGTTTTGCCATCTTGCCAGTAAAACACACCCAGCATACGAGCTACGTACGCTTTGTCGTAGCCCTTAGAAAGCTCTAAACCTGCAAGTACGTCAATGGCCTGTTTAACCTGTTCATCTTGAGCAAGCTTATGCGCCTTTTGAACACGAATAGCAGTATATTGGGTTAGCTCTTGTGCCTGTGTTGTAAGGGGCATTAACAACAAGCCCACTAATATCCATATCTGTTTCATCATTTTGCCAACTTAAACTCTAGTTTCACGGTTTGACCAACCTGAGCTATCGCTTTTCCATCGACGACTTTCGGTTGATATTTCCATTTTTTAAGTGCTCTCATCGCTTCACGTTCAAACATACGACGTGGGTTTGCGTCAGTGACTTGAATATCAATTGGGCGCCCCGTTTCATCGATGGTAAAAGACATAATCACATGGCCTTCAGCTCCACGCTTAAGCGCTTTCGCTGGGTAACGAGGCTCCACTCGGTACAAAGGCATTGCTTGTTGGTTTGACCCAAAATCAGAGAATGTCGGTGCGTTAATCGCTAGGCCATCAATGGATGTATTCAAATCCAATAAAGGCAGAGAAGACATCGAATTCAGAGGCGTAACTTCAGCTTGTGACTGAGATGTTTGCGCTTCCGGTGGCGGCTCTGGCATTTCTGGTTTTTCAGGGACGGCACGTTGTCTTCTTTGAACTTCTTGTTCTTGTTCAACCATCACCATGTTGAAACTCAACGTCTCGCTATCATCTGGTGAACGTTGATGGCCATTATCGACCATCCAAGCCATGAAAGAAAATAGAGCCAGGCCCAATGCACCCGCCAGCGGTAAAGCAAGAAATAGGCGAATCATTTATGAAGATCCTCCAAGATCATCGCTTTTCAGCAGCAAGCGCAATGTTTTTAACACCCGCACCTTTAGCCGCGTCCATCACTTTAACAACCGTACCATTGTAAGCGTGTTCATCCGCTTGAATAACCAAAGAAGCATCAGGTTGCTCTAGCAACAAGTGTTCTAACGTTGCTTGGACACGTTCAACATCTACGACACGTTTGTCGATAAAGATGTCGTTAGCAGAAGTAATCGCAACAAAGATGCCCGCATCCTTTTGGCTTACTACGTTAGAAGCTTGTGGGCGATTGACTTCAACCCCTGATTCACGAACAAATGAACTGGTCACAATAAAGAAAATAAGCATGATAAATACAATATCAAGCATCGAAGTAAGGTCTATTTGAGCCTCTTCGTTTTTTGAATGACGTCGACCGAGTCTCATCGTTGACTCCTTAAAGATTTTTCTAATTTCAATTCTAAGCGGTTACACACTTTCGCTAAACGAGCATGAACAAACATGCCGGCTAATGCAGCAACCATACCCGCCATGGTTGGCAGTGTTGCCAACGAGATACCTGAAGCCATCAATTTAGGGTCACTGCTTCCTTGAGTCGCCATCACATCAAAAACAGAGATCATACCGGTGACGGTACCTAACAAACCCAACATCGGACAAATAGCGACTAACAGCTTAATAAAGTTCAAGTTTTGGTAAAGTAAGATACTCGCTTGCCCTAACCAACCTTCGCGAATGGCTTTGGCATGCCAAGAAGAGTGATCTTCTCTTTCATGCCACTTAGTAATCCAAGCTTGGCGCTGCTTTGGAAAGTAGAACGCAAGATAAAGCACACGTTCTACCACAAGCACCCAATACACTAGGACGACAGCCGCTAGCCACCACAGAACGAAACCGCCCTGCACCATAAAGCTTGATAAAGACAGCAGCCAGTCACTCGTTAACCAACTCGCTGGTAATAGAGAACCCGACAAAATATCCATTACGCAGCAGTCCCAACTGGTGAAACGACAGCTTTTGACTCAACCGTTTTTTCTGCCTGCTCGGCTACAAGACCAATACCTTGTTTCTCAAGAATATTGCGAATGTTTTCAGCCTGAGTGCTAAGAATGTTGTGTGCCAGTAGAAGAGGCATTGCTGCAACAAGACCAAGTACCGTCGTTACAAGCGCCATCGAAATACCGCCCGCCATTACTTTAGGGTCGCCATTACCAAACTGTGTGATCACTTGGAATGTTTCGATCATGCCGGTTACAGTACCTAGAAGACCTAACATTGGAGCAAGTGCCGCCAATAGCTTAAGCATAGATAGGCCTTTCTCTAGGTGAGTCTGCTCATCCACTACCGCTTCTAAAAGTCGTAGCTCTAGCGCTTCAACGGTTTGATTTTGCTCTTTGTTGTAAACTGCAAGAACACGGCCTAGAGGGTTATCACCTGCTTGTTCAGGGTTCTTAAGTTGAGCGCGAATTTTCTGATGAGCGATAGCCAAAGAAATACCACGAACCAATGCGATGATTAAGCCGATTGCAAGTAAGCCAAGAATCACTTTACCAACGACACCACCTGCTTGAAGGCGATCAGTTAGGCTTGGCGTTAGCGCTAGTTGCTCTAACATGAACCCACGAGAAGGATCGACAACCACGTTAGACACGTCGCCATTTGCTAATGTAGAAAGCGATGCCAATGTTGGACCATTCGATGGCTGTTTCAGATACGCAATCGCATCTTCACGCTGAGTGTTCCAGCTAACATAACCTTGATCTGTCACAAGACCAATCGAACCTAAACGATACGCATCAACAGTTTGTGTATTACCTTCACCATTAATGAATGCAATTTGAGACTTGCTAAGCTCAGAGCTCGCTTGAATCTGCTCAACCATGCTCATCCACAAACCAGAAAGTTGTGGCATTGATGGCAGGGATTTAGCATCGATAATTTGGTCAACGGTCGCTGTGTGCTCAGCGCGATCAACGCTGTTTACTGTTGAGCTAAGCTCTGCTCCTAGTTCTTTTGCGTTTTGACGAACGACACCGAACAACTCGCCTAAGCTACCGGTTTCTAAACGCAGCTTCTCTTCTAAGCGAGCAAGCTTGTTTTCGTTATCACTGAATGTTTGAGTCAGAACATCTGTCGCGCCTTGAATAGAGGTACGTTTCGCTTCAAGCTGTGCTTTAATCGCTTTCAGCTCTTGTTCAGTCTTTTTAAAATCGGCTTCACGAACCACATTGTGAGAAGCTTGAGTACGATTTTCTGACTTCGCTTTGTTAACCAACTGAGCCGTTGAATCAGAAGCAGAGAAAGCAGAAAAGGAAATAGACGTGATGCAAAGCAATGCTGCTAATGGCTTTAAGTTCATTACTTAACCTCCGCAACAGTTAGAGAAACAGGTAAAGTAATTAGGCTTGGTGCAGCCTGTTGGCTAGCAATGTCGTAAGCTTTATCTAACTCAGATTTCATCGAGGAATCTAACTCTTGCCATTGGTTTTGTGTTTGATTCCAAGACCAGTATTGGCTACCGTTTAGATTACGAGCAACTAATGAGATACGACCTAAATGCAATACATCAGCCTCAATCGTCCTGTCGCTGTTCAATGCTACTCGACCTTGATAAGCACCTAGCTTGATTCCGTAGTCCATCTCGATTTGGTAAGCTTCTAGAATACGACGATACTTTTCTGCATCACTCACATCAGCACGAGTCATCATTGCTTGCAGCTTTTCAACTCTTTCTAAACGCTGTTCTTTCTTGATTGGCACATCGTTATCAACTAACTGTTGAAGACCATCAATCATCTGATACATCAGAGGCACAACACCTTGACGTGTGTATTTGATTTCGTCGATCTGCCCTTCAATGCTCTGAGCTTCTCGATTCTGGCTTTCAACCAATGCAGCAAGGTGATCGTGATAGATTTCTAGATTTTTCACTTCTTCTTGCAGACGCTCAATCTCAGCTTGCAGCATTAAAGTCGCTTGCGAGCTTTTATCAATAACCTTTTGGCTTGAGGCCGACGCGTTATTGGTCTTATTTTGAATTGATTGAGCTTGATCCAAGCTGTTTGCCATCGAAGACGTTGCAACCAAACTGATGGCAAGCGCTAGGCTAGTTTTTAAAAGATTCATAATTGTAGTCATTTACTATAAGAAGAAGGTCAAATGAATTTTATTGATAAGCAGTCTCATTATCATTAAAAGTCACTCGCATTACTAGGGATATTTTTATTAAATAGCGGAATCACGAAAGGGGAAAGTCGAAACCCTCCCCTTAATATTTAAGCTATTAATAGTACCCTACTAACAAATTAGTATTTTACCTGTAAAGTCGCCATGTAGTTACGGCCTTCGCCGACAACAACGTTGCTCGTGCTACCGCCTTCAAGGTAGTCAGTATCAAACAAGTTTTCTACGTTGAAGCGTGCAACGAAATCTAGGTTTTCATCATACTTCATTGTATGTGACACACCCATGTCTACACGAGTGTAAGCATCTTTTTTGAATGTGTTAGCGCTTTCTGTGTAACGCTCACCTACATGATAAATACCCAGGTTTACATCAGTACCGTTGTTGAATGCATAAGTAGACCAAATGCTAGCCGTAAACTCAGGAACGTCAGCTGGAGTTTTGCCTTCAAGTGCAGGGTCATTTTGGTATTCAGCATCCAAGAACATAGTTGATGCACTCAAAGAGAATGCTTCAGTCATGTAGCCGGTAGCCGACAGTTCTACACCAGTATGAACTTGCTCACCAACTTGGCTTGTGCGTGTCTCTTTGCCGTTATTGTTTGCTGGATCTAGGTCTTCAGTCACTTGCATGTTCGATTGAGTGATCTGGAACAATGCTCCTGATACAAACAGACGCTCATCAAACAGTTCCCATTTAGAACCTAGCTCGTAAAGTGTGCCCTTCTTAGCATCTTGAGACTGACCAAAGTTCACGTCATCTTTATCTGTGATTTCGCCAACAGGTTCGAAACTTTCAGAGTAAACCGCGTAAATAGAACCATTAGACGCTGGTGAATAAATCACACCAAGCTTAGGAAGAATGTTGTTGTAGCTCTCTTCTTGATTAGAGCTGCTCGTCGTTTTGTCGTAAGCGAAACGCACGCCACCAAGTACTTGCCACTGTTCAGTCAGCGTTACTAAGTCTTGAACATAAAGACCGTAGTGTTGGCTTTCAGAGTGAGACACTTCATTGTCGTTCTTGTAGTTAACGTTAGAAGGCATATCAAAACCGTTACCACATGCAGCAGCTGCTTCTGCTTCTGTTGCGTTAACACATGTGTAGCCAGAATCGTATAAACGCTCGTAATCGTAATGAAGACCATTCACACCAACAAGTAGGCGGTGGTTTACACCTAGTGCATCGAAATCACCAATAAAATCTACATAAGCCGTATCAAACGTCCATTCATCGTGACGGTCTGATACTTTGTAGCCGTAACCGCCGCTCTTATCGCTATATACTGTGTTGTTTGATTCTGTACGTTGACGTTCATAGAACTGACGGCTGATGCCTGTCTTCACAGACCAAGCGTCGTTCAAGTTAGCGGTTACAGATGCACCGTAGTTTGCAACGTCGTTGTCCGTTTGAGCAAAGCGTTGGTCATTAACCGTGTTAGGGTCGATAACTTTACCAGTAGAAGTATCGATTTTAGAACCGTTGTCTAAATCGCCCTCTTCAATAGTGCGGTCGTAATGAACAGACAACATGATGTCTTCGTTGATATCGTAATCAACAAATAGACCACCAACAAAACGGTCAGTCTCTACATCGGTGCCATCAAAACGTGTGCGGTAAGAGTCTTGGTTTTCTTGTGAAACAATCAAACGAGCACGTAAAGTTTGGTCATCATTTAATGAACCGCTAACATCAGCGGTAGTACGCGTGTAGCTGTCAGAACCGATATCTTGGCTTACGTTAACTTGAGTTTCATATGTTGGCTTCTTAGAAACCATGTTCACAAGACCGCCAGGAGCAGACTTACCGTAAAGTAGACCAGCTGGGCCTTTCAATACTTCAACTCGCTCCAGAAGCTCTACCGGTTGGCGGTAATGAGACCAGTGTTGAACGCCATCACGCAGGTAACCAGAGCTACTCTCCAAATTAAAACCACGAAGCGTGAAACGCTCACGGTTAGTTGATTTAGAACCCGCACCAACAGATGCGTCGTTCTTAAGAACTTCACCTAACGTGCTAGCACGCTGTTCATCGATGATTTGCTCATCGATTACTGAAACTTGTCCCGGAGTCTCTAATTGAGTTGCCTCCATACGCATCGCTGTTGTGTTCGTGTCGGCTTTGTAACCGTAGTCACGACCTTCAACAACCATATGCTCGTCTGTTTTTACTGTTTCTGACAATACTGCTGGTGAAGCTAATACTGCGCCGATCACTAAAGCCAATGGGCTCTTTGAAAACATGTCCTTTACTCCGCTTTTATTCTTTTAGACGAGCACTTTGTTAGTTATTCGATGTGCTCGCTGAACCGTTTCCGGTACCACTGAATCATTTCGGGAGAGAATATAAGTGATAATTATTACCATTTGCATTAAATTTACATTCTTTGCATTCGTAAAGTTTTGTAAAGGCGTGGCGGAAAGGCGTTTTTATAAAGTTAAACAAACCCATTTCAATACAGATATTTAGAGAACATTTACGCTTAAAAGTGGTTGTCGCCATCCAGTTTTTTTGAAACTGCGTTATTGACCAGGTCAATTTGAGGTGTGACGATCAATAAGAAAATCATCTCTTCTTATTTACTACCTTTGAAACGACAAGTTTATGTATAAAACCCTCGATAAATGTAAAATTATAGTGAATTATATTGTTGGATTTTGTTGAATTTACACAATTATCAGTGATTCTGATCACATCTATAATTCCAAACTCATTTTTTGTTTTTCGATTTGAACAACCGACTGCTAATCTCCTGCTCACTTTGAAAAGGTATCAAAGTTATAAATAATAAGGAGTGTTCTAAATGAATACCAAGAAACCTATGTCTCTGACTGGTCGAGTAATCCTCGGTATGGTCGTAGGTATATTAACGGGATTTGCCATTCAATCCCTTTTTGCAGACAGCGGATTTGTTAACAACTACATCGTTAACGGACTCTTTGAAGTAGGCGGACAAATCTTTGTCGCCAGTTTAAAAATGCTTGTTGTGCCACTAGTCTTCGTTTCACTAGTATGCGGTACAAGTTCTCTTAAAGACTTATCAACTCTTGGCCGTATGGGGGGCAAAACGCTTGCACTTTATATCGGTACTACAGCCGTTGCTATCACTCTAGCACTTACTATCGGTAACCTGTTCCAACCTGGAGCTGGTGCGGATCTTACTGCTGCGAGCTCTTTTAAATCAGCGGATGCTCCTTCTTTAGGCCAAGTAATCATCGACATGTTCCCAACCAACCCTATTCAGGCGATGGCTGAGGGCAAAACGTTACAAGTTATCGTATTTGCAGTGTTGTTTGGTATCGCAATCAGTGCAGCCGGCAAACCAGGCGAACGTATCGCTGCCGTTTTCTCTGATTTAAACGAAGTGATCATGAAGCTAGTTGCGCTACTAATGAACCTTGCTCCTTACGGCGTGTTCTTCTTGATGGCGAAACTGTTCTCTGGCCTTGGCTTGGGCGCGATTTGGAACCTAGCAGAATACTTCTTAGTGCTTGCGGGTACCCTGCTGTTGCACGGTCTGGTGACTTACAGCGCAATGCTTAAAGGGTTCACTGGCCTTAGCCCGATTACGTTCCTACGTAAGATGGAAGATGCAATCATGTTTGCATTCTCAACAGCATCTTCAAACGCAACAATTCCAGTAACAATGGAAACAGCTAAGAACCGCATGGGCGTAGACAACAAAGTCGCTTCTTTCACAGTACCACTAGGTGCAACTGTGAACATGGACGGCACTGCAATCATGCAAGGTGTTGCGACTGCGTTTATCGCGCAAGCGTACAACATCGACCTATCTATGGGTGATTACCTAATGGTTATCCTAACGGCGACACTGGCGTCTGTTGGTACTGCAGGTGTTCCTGGTGTTGGTCTTGTTATGCTAGCGATGGTATTGAACCAAGTTGGCCTACCACTTGAAGGTATCGCTCTAATCATGGGTGTTGACCGCCTTCTTGATATGATTCGTACCGCTGTAAACATCACTGGTGATAGTGCCGTATCTATCATCGTTGCTAAGTCTGAAGGCGCTCTAGACGAGTCTCGCTTCAACGACCCAGCAGCAGGTGAGAAAGAAGAAGAAGTTAAGCTAGCTCGCCAACAGGCATAGTCTCGCTTATCTGATGCTCTTGTCTTCAAGCTCTGGCGTAATTAATGGCTACGTCTAGCTCATTCAAAGCACATAAAGAAAAGCGCCACTGCAGATGCAGTGGCGTTTTTTATTGGGCGATGTTTCTAAACTATATCTATTAGTTATATTTCTAAGCACGCTTTCAATCATAGTTACCTATGGAACACGACAGATAAAAACAGAAAGCTAATCAGCGATTGGGAACATAAGGTTCACTCTAAGCCCCCCACCGTCTCTATTCTCAGCAGTAACGTGCCCATTCATCACACCCATCGCTTCTTTAACAATCGCAAGACCTAACCCGTAGCCACCAGACTGTTTATCGCGCGCTGATTCAATTCGTGTAAACGGGTCGAATATACCCGCAATCTTGTTATCAGCAATACCCTCACCATCATCTTCTACAGATATGACACTGTAACGTTTATCTATGACCTGTTCGTATGTCGTCACGATAACATGAGCGTTCTCACCCGCGTATTTAATTGCATTGCCGACCAAGTTACCGATCACTCGAAGAAGTAGTCTCTCATCAACACTCACCATTGATGTCGGTGTCTCTAAGTCACCAATCAAAGTTTGATTCGGCTTTAAATCGTTTTGCATCTGCGCGATCAACATCGAGCAATAGTGCTCTAGGTGCATTAAGCTTAATTTAGAGTCATAGCGAGAGGTTTCTAAGCGGCTAAATTCAAGTATCTCACCCACCAGCTTGTTCATCTCTTCTGTTTCGCTTTCCATTCGTTCTAGCAAACCAATGCTTTTATCATCAACCTTGCTTCGTAGCAGGTGTAGTGCGAGGTTTTGCCTTGCTAATGGCGTTCTTAACTCGTGTGACACATCACGAATCAAACGACGCTGCTTTTCTGCCAGAGACTTGATCTCAAATGTCATATGATCAAAATCATGCGCGAGTTCGTTGAACTCGCGCGTCGTGGAGTTTAACTCCGAAACCACACTGACAGTAAAGTCACCTTGAGCAAGTCTGCGGCTAGCCTCCCTCAATCTATCCAGCGGTTGTTGCAAGCTCTTCGCCATAATAATTGAGAACAGCGATAATACGACTAGAGCAATCAAAGCTTTGATCATATAGGAGTATGGAGCAAAGGATTTAGCCGGATGGAACTGGTGCGGTAGTTGAATTACGAGCGTTCTGCCATTATTCAGAGGTAGGCCGAATATAGGCTTACTAACACGATCACTCAGTTGATGATCTAAGGTGCGCAAGTACTTCAATTTGAATTCAAAATGCGGATGCATGTTACGGTGCGTGATCGGTCGATTATCTTCATCGATAACGAACAGATAATACTGTTGAGCATTACCCCAATCCGCGAGTTCATCCATGTCTCCATCTTCGATCAACACATTCGCTTGATAAGCAAGATCCAACATTTCAGCTTTAACGGACTCAGGGACTTTTAGCAGAGCTTTCATCAACGCTCTTTCAGCGACGCCTTGAAGGATCAAGATACTGACTAAGATAACCGTGAGATAGCTAAACAATTGGAAAGTGAGCCCGTCTTTACGTTCAGCAATGAACTCCGGACAGCGTACCAACTTAGCACTCATGCTCCGACAGACTCTAGGTAACTGTAGCCTTTACCACGCACGGTTTTTATATGCTGTTTCGACAAGCCAGCCTGAACCAATTTCCGGCGTATATTGCTAATATGCATATCTAAGTTGCGGTCGAAAGGACATAACTCTTTCTTCAGGACATGTATCTGCAGATCAGACTTGGATACAACGATACCATCATTTTTGATCAGATAATCAAGTAGGTCCTTTTCAGTCCCCGTTAGAGGTAAACGGGAGAGTTGTTCACACAAGCCGTGATTAGATGAAGCAAAAGATTGCCTCTGACGCTCGAACCCAACTCGGCGCAAGATCACCTTAATTCGGGTTAAGAGTTCAGGAACATTAAAAGGTTTAGCGATGTACTGGTCGGCTCCAGCTTGATAGCCATCGAGCATTGATGCATCGTCATTAAGAGCGGTTAGCATAAGAATGGGAGTAGCAAAACGCTGACAAATACGTCTTGCTACTTGAATACCGCTTAGATTTGGAAGCATTACATCGAGTAAAACCAAATCAACAGGGTGAGACTGAATAAACTCTAAAGCCGATTCACCACAATGAACGGTATCAACGTGATACCCCTCATTTTCCAATACTTCACCCAGTAACTCACACAACTGAATATCATCATCAACAACTAAAACGCGAGACATTGCACACACCGATAAATAAGAACTGTTTGCATTCTAATTATCGTTATTATTGATTTCAATTATAAAGTGACTGATTTCCTCTATAGAAGAAAATCTTTTTCGATCGGTACAAATTTTGACGCAGAATCGATAAGATTTTGAGCGGTTAACCCCGGGACACCATACACTTCAACAGGTTTACCAAAACGCTCTTTGATTCGCTCTACAAGAATTTCAAAATCACCGTCTCCTGATACTAAAACAATCGTATCAACCGTCTCTGCAAGCTCTATCGCGTCTAACGCAATACCCACATCCCAGTCGCCTTTTGCACTACCATCTCGACGCTGAATAAACGGCTTTAACTTCACATTAAACCCCACACCACGAAGGATGTGATGAAATTGACGCTGCTTTGGGTCTTGGCTTGAGATTGCGTAAGCATTAGCTGCAACAACATTACGCCCTTCCGTGGCAACATACCAAAACTGGTTATAGTCAAAGTTAGAACGGTATTTATCCCGTGTTGTGTAGTAAACGTTCTGAACGTCGACCAAAATTGCTATGTTTTCCATAAATTCATACCTTTAGATTTTCCGTATACCCTATTCTATTCACTTATAAAATGCGAGTCGCTTTACTCAATAAAAATGAACTTGTTCCCTTCCGTTAACGTAAATCTCCGTATGTTTAGCGTAATCCTAACTATGCTTAATGTAGGTTGATTTGTGTCGTACGTTTATCGAATGGTTCTGAGCTTCACTTTCTTCTCTACGTAACTTTCAAATCATTCTCAGACTTTGAGTTTTCAAGGGAGGTTGGCCATGCTACACCGACAAATACACAAATCGTGCGTAAGCATCGACACAGCCAAAGCAGCGAAATCAATGAATTATTCAGCACGTTTTCGCGTCTGGTTTAGCTTGATTAAACTACTGACTATCAGCACAGTATTGGTCATGAGCTCAACCATTCACTCGGTACTTGCCTACCCTGCCTATTCACATTCAAAACCGTTACCGCACCGTAGCGTGATCTACTTTGCACCAAAGGAAGATTCCGTCGTCAAAGAGTTTCTCAATGAAGTGTTGATCAACAACTGTCAATTGGATGAAAGAGACGTAGTTATCATTGTCATTGCGGAGAGCGGCTACACAGTCCCTACTTGGCTTGAAGAAGAATTTAACCTAGAAGCCGTAACCGATAGCTATGGAATACCAAAAGGTTCACATACTGCTGTTTTGATAGGTAAAGACGGAAAAGAGAAGCACAGGTGGAGCGGTAAGACAGACTGGCAGAAAATCACCAATATCACCAATATCACCAATATCATCGATGAAATGCCAATGCGTCAACAAGAAATGCAGCGACAAAGCAGCCGCTGCAGTATTTGATACTTGATGAGTTCAGCAATTGTTTAAAAAGACAACTAGAAGGCCAAATGATTAAGCTTGCTTGTTAAACCAATCTAGCTTTTCATGTAGCTGAGCTACACTGCCAACGACAATAAGTGCAGGGCTCTTTGCTGTAGCAGCAAGGCTTGCCAAATCACTCAGCCCACCGCGGTAAACCTTTTGCTCTTGGCGAGTACCGTTTTCAATGATCGCTACAGGCATATCAGCTCGCATACCGTTATCCAGTAAGTTTTTCTGAATGTTTGGGCTCTCTTTTAACCCCATGTAAAACACAATTGTATGGTTGTGCTGAGCAAGAGATTGCCAGTCAATATCTTCGCCGTCTTTCTTAAGGTGACCGGTAATAAACTGAACGCTTTGCGCATGGTCACGGTGCGTCAACGGAATACCCGCATAAGCCGTTGCGCCTGCAGCAGCTGTGATGCCCGGAATCACTTCAAATCTAACGTCATTTTCAGCCAGTGTTTCACACTCTTCCCCGCCACGACCAAAGATAAATGAGTCTCCACCTTTAAGGCGTACTACATGCTTATTCTCTTGTGCTTTAGTGACCAATAGTTGGTTGATCTGATCTTGAGGTACGCAGTGATGATCGAGCTTTTTACCCACATACAGCATTTCCGCTTTTGGGTTAGCCATCGCCAAGATATCCTTTGATACCAAGCGGTCATAAACCAAAACGTCTGCTTGTTGAATCACTCGTGCCGCTTTTAACGTAAGTAAGTCTGGGTCGCCCGGACCTGCACCTACTAATGAAACAAATCCTGTGTTTCCTGTTTTAACATTCGATGGCGATACTTCTGACATGCTTTGCTCCGAAAGTTAGCTTGTTATATTTCAAGCTTAATTCTGTATGACGATTCATCATTGTATGAATCACCAATATCCCTACTTCTTAGACTATCAGTTGTTGCCATAAAACTTCACGATTAATTCTAATCAAGATAGAAGTTTATATAACAAAACAATCTATTACGCTGGAACACGCTGACTTTTGCACCATGAACAAGCACACAATGCTCATTGATGGTGCGCCCTTGATCAAGTAGAGACTGTTGAGATCAAAAAAGCCCCAAACCAACTGCTTGGGGCTTATCATTTTTCATCATTTGCTCATTAATCTAGAACAAAAGAATTACTTAGCGCCTAGAGAAGGAGCTGTTCTAGCGTGTGTTAGGAACAAAGGAACACATGTTAGGAACAAACCACCAACGATGTTACCTAGAATTGTTGGGATAAGGTTGAAGTTCAACCATGTCGCGATACCGAAATCCGCGCCTAGAATCATACCTAGTGGGAATAGGAACATGTTTACTACGGTATGCTCAAATACTAATGCGAAAAAGATGAAGATTGGGAACCACATCATTGCTACACGGCCAGCGACAGTACGTGCCGTCATGTTACCAATCACACCTAGACATACCATCAGGTTACAGAAAATACCGCGTACGAAACATGTGATCCATCCGTCCATACCCATGTTTTCAAAACCTAGGCTACGCCCTGTAGAAACTGCAATAAACTTTTGCGCAACAGCGTTTGGCTCTAGAGAAAAGTTACCCGTTAGTGAAACGGCAACTAGGAAAGCAACAATCAAAGAACCGATAAGGTTACCAAGACCAACAATACCCCAACAACGAAGGATACGGCCCCAAGTAATGCCTGGGCGGTTGTCAAATTTAGCTAAAGGCGCAAGACCAAATACACCCGTTACTAGGTCATAGCCCATTACACTTAGAATGACAAAACCAACCGGGAACACAAGAGCGCCAACAATACCGATACCTGTTTGCACGATAGTTGTGATAGCAACAACAACCGCAAGTGAAAGGATAATACCGGCCATAGTGCTTCGGATCAGAAGATCACGAGTACTCGTTTTAGTTTTAGCTTCACCTACATCGATCATAGTTTGAACGAATTCTGCCGGTTTAAAATCAGTAGACATAAGGTTGTCCTTAAAAGTTAAATTTAAAAGTTAAAATTGGATAGGAAAAGGCTCTAGTTGCCGAGTTAAGGCAATATCGAAAACTAGAACCCTTGAACTATCAAATCTTACTCATCCAAAGATTAAGCAGAGATTTCTACAGCACCTTTGGTAACACGAGCTTTGTACGCTTTCACGTTGAAGTTCTCGTCTTCCATGCACGCACCTGTTGTCAGGTTAAAGCGTTGCTTCTTAAGCGGGCTTGCCACCCAAAGCTCTTCTTTGTGCTCTACAATCAGACCACGTGATAACACGTTAGACTGGAAGTAAGGGTCGGTGTTGCTAATCGCGAATACTTCTTCAGCCTTAGTTGGGCGGAAGACTGCTACTTGCTCACCACCAACCAATGCACAAACACCTGTACCTGGGATAATATCTTCGATCTTACAAACTTTGGTAAATGCCATGATGTCGTCTCCCAATTAAACCAGTTCAACGTGAAGGATATCGCCCTTCGCTTCAGGGTGTTTCTCTGTGAATGTCGCTGGACGGTGTTGTTCACGGCCATCTTCAACAAACACAACGTTATCATCACGGTCATCAGCATTGATGAAGTGTGCGAAGCGCTTAAGTTGAGCTTCGTCGTTGATTGTATCTGTCCATTCACAAGCAAAGTTATCCACTAGGCCAGCAATGTCAGTTTCAAGTTGGTCATTGATACCAAGCTTGTTGTCTACAATCACTTCACGTAGGTAATCAACACCACCTTCTAGGTTGTCCATCCATACCGAAGTACGTTGTAGCGGCGCAGCAGTGCGGATGTAGAACATCATGAAACGGTCGATGTATTTGATTAGCGTTTCTTGGTCTAGGTCGCTTGCAAGTAGGTCTGCGTGACGAGGTTTCATACCACCATTACCACACACATACATGTTCCACCCCGCGTCAGTTGCGATAATACCTAAGTCTTTACCTTGAGCTTCAGCACACTCACGAGTACAACCAGACACACCAAACTTCATCTTATGAGGAGTACGGATGCCTTTGTAACGGTTCTCGATCATCACGCCTAGGCCAACTGAATCTTGAACGCCGTAACGACACCAAGTAGAACCAACACATGTCTTCGCCATACGAAGCGCTTTTGCGTAAGCTTGGCCAGTTTCGTAGCCTGCTGCGATTAACTTCTTCCAGATTGCTGGTAAGTCATCCTTTTGAGCACCGAAAAGACCGATACGTTGTGCACCCGTGATCTTGGTGTACAAGTTATATTCAGCCGCAACATCTGCAAGAACGCTTAGCGCTTGAGGTGTTACTTCACCACCCGCCATACGAGGGATAACAGAGTAAGTACCGTCTTTTTGCATGTTACCTAGGAAGTTATCGTTGGTATCGTGCAGCTTCACTAGCTCAGGCTTAAGAATGTGCTCACCCCAGCAAGAAGCAAGGATAGAACCCGCTAGAGGCTTACATACTTCACAGCCGTAGCCCTTACCGTACTTCTCTAGTAGCTCATCGAATGTTTTGATCTCTTCGATACGAATCAAGTGGAAAAGCTCTTGGCGAGAGTAAGCAAAGTGCTCACATACATCGTTCTTCACTTCAACACCAGCTTTCGCAAGTTCAGCGTTTAGTACTGAAGTCACTAGTGGAATACAACCACCACAACCCGTACCTGCGCCAGTCACTGCTTTGATATCACCAATGGTATGGTGACCTTCAGCAACCGCTTGAGCGATCTTGCCTTTCGTTACATCAAAACAAGAACAGATAACTGCAGACTCAGGAAGAGAATCCGCGCCAAGTGTTGGCTTTTCAGCACCTGCATGAGCAGGAAGAATCAAGGCATCGGGGTGCTCTGGTAGGTCAATTTCGTTCAGCATTAGCTGTAGAAGATCGCCGTAATCAGACGTATCACCAACCATTACTGCACCAAGAAGCTTCTTGTTGTCTTCAGAAACGATGATACGCTTGTAGACTTCTGACTCTTCATTCTGGTAAACGTAGCTCTTACAACCAGGAGTACGACCGTTTGCATCACCAATAGAGCCTACTTTCACGCCTAAAAGCTTCAGCTTCGCAGACATGTCAGCACCTTCAAATGTGCTTTCGTTACCAACAACGTGGTCAACAGCAACGGTCGCCATCTTATAACCAGGAGCAACAAGGCCGTAGAACGTTTGGTTCCAAGACGCACACTCACCGATAGCGTAGATATCTTTATCAGTCGTTTGACAGTGATCGTTAATCTCGATACCGCCGCGAGGCGCAATACCTAGACCCATTTGACGAGCAAGTTTGTCTTGTGGGCGAATACCAGCAGAGAATACGATGAAATCAGTTTCTAGCTCTGTACCGTCTGCAAAACGCATTACGTTACGAGCTTCAGTGCCTTCAGGAGCAATCTCAAGCGTGTTCTTACTTGTATGTACGTTTACGCCCATACGTTCGATTTTTTGACGAAGTTGGTTACCACCCGCCTGATCAAGCTGCTCAGCCATTAACTTAGGGGCAAACTCAACAACGTGAGTTGTCACGCCAAGTGCTTTTAGTGCGCCTGCCGCTTCAAGACCAAGTAAACCACCACCAACAACCACACCAGACTTAGAGTTTTTAGCCGTAGCTTCAATCGCTTTCAGATCTTCGATTGTGCGGTAAACGAAACAATCTTTACCTTCGTTACCTTTGATTGGTGGCACGAATGGGAAAGAACCGGTAGCAAGAACAAGTTTGTCGTATTGAATTTCGCGACCAGTGCTTGAGTAAACTGTTTTCTTTTCACGGTTAACGTTGATTGCACGTTCGCCGATCAGCATGTTGATGCCGTGTTTCTCGTAGAAGCCTTCTTTAACTAAAGAAAGTTCGTCTGCAGTGTGGTGTGAAAAGTAAGAAGAAAGGTGCACACGGTCATATGCTACTCGTGGTTCTTCACAGAACACGGTGATGTCCATGTTTGCAACATCTGTCTTCTCGACTAAATCTTCGATATAGCGATGGCCGACCATCCCGTTACCGATTACGACTAGCTTCATCTTGCTCATAAGAATTCCTGAAGGTTATATATTTCTTAACTGAGCGAATAATGAATTATGAAAGAAAATGAAAATATGATGTAAATCAATTACGAAAACAAACTACCCTAAAGGGGTAGAACAAAAGAGGTAGATCTGCTTAATTATCAGGCTAAGCAAACGAATAACCGTAGGTTTAATGGGGTTTAGCGGGTTTTTATATACACTTTCTTGCACTAGAAAGAATGTTGTAAAGTTTCATAATAGATTAGCAACAACGCAAGTAAATGACAATCATTTTCATTTATAGTCATAAGAACTGTAATAACTCATGAAAGCGTTACAGGTTCATGAGCAACTATGTATAAATATGAAGAACTTAATGACCCAAAGGACAGGCGCCCTTTTCCATTCCCTACTAATTCCACTTACAAACAGCGCAATTAGTTTAAATATACTGGTGGTTGTTTAGTAAATGATAGATTTCCACAAGGAAAAGACCGACAAAGAAAGTCATCAGATAAGGACTTGTTCCTAGAGGCACTAATGAACAGAGGTCAAACATCGGTATTTGGAAGTAATGCTAGGAAATGGAATTTCAGATAGCAAAAAGGCCAGCATTTCTGCTGGCCTTTCAACTTTAAGTGATGGAGGCGCCTCCCGGAGTCGAACCGAGGTCCACGGATTTGCAATCCGCTGCATAGCCACTCTGCCAAGGCGCCTTCAATAGTGTTTTAAGAGAACAACTCTTTTGATTCCTACCAAAAAAGGTAACAACCAAATAGATGGTGCCCCGGGCCGGACTTGAACCGGCACAACGCGAACGTCGAGGGATTTTAAATCCCTTGTGTCTACCAATTCCACCACCAGGGCACGCAATTCTTTATTGCGATGCCGATTACTGAAAAGTAAAACACCATCTTAATGTCGAAATGAATCAACATTACAAAATTCTTTATCTCTAGAACTGTGTTGTCCTGAGAACGAGGCGTACTTTAACTGATTAAGATAATGAGTCAATAAAAAAATTTATTTATTGGATTCAATTGGTTAAAAACCGTTCCAACGTTTGTTTTTCGACCTAAAATCGAGAGAGAATTATACACAACAATTAAGCACAGGATAAACTGGCAATGAGCAGCGCACAAAGAATGCAGCACAGGATGTTTATTCGATTAACATGAAAATGAAGCGGACAGAATATTCTATCCAATGTCCGCTTCGAAACTTTGTACATAAATTAAGACACAGGCCACTCTTCTGGAATTAACTTTTCTGTCCCAACCTTATGCCATCGATATTTAACCGCATTTTTATATCTTTTATCATCAGAAAAATACGCATGCTCCAAGACTAGAACTTGTAGTCCACTACGACGTTCAACTTCATCAAATAGAAAGTCAAAATATTGTTTTAGGGCTAAGGTATCTTCATCCATTTGTGTATTACTCACGCCTACTTTTAACTCAACTTCAGACTCATTACCTTCTTTCATTGAGAAGTATGGGCGACTAACTTGGTCAATTACAACAAAATTAGGAACTGGTCTCTTAGCTTCTTTAAGATATCTTTGCATTCCAAATATTAACGATAAATGTATAGTGAGATAGTTTTCATCAGATCCTACATCATCAAACTGATACTCTCTCCCAGCTTCATTATCGTAAAGAACCACGCTAGGCTTCTTCGAGAAAAACTGTATTTTGCTTGTATCACAAGGAATTCCTCTCGGTAAATCTTTCATAACCTCCGATGCATAATTAGATATTGTATTTTCAATTATACTTAATCTTTGCATCTTCCTCTCAATATTAAACCTTTCCTCTAGCTCTTCTTTTTCTTCTATATACGCATTGAGCCTTGTTGAATCAAATGAAGAGTTGAAATCATGCGAATCCAAAAAATATGAAACCCTACCCGAAATCCTTGCTGCTCTCTGTGAAAGGTTATTAAATCTTTTCGCTTCCTCTGACTCAGCAATTAATGATTTTATATTGTTATCTAAATTCACTATTTCTCGCGTATTTAATTCAATTTCTTCGTCGATACTACGAATTAGGTTATCGACATTAGGTTTATGTTTTGATACAACTTTTCTTTCAAACTCTAACGACTTAAATGAACCATTAATTTTTTCAACAACTTCGTTAACTTCTGCAATATTAGAGTCACAGATAGGACATACATGAACATCATAACAGTTATAAAGGTCTAAGGATTTTAATTTTTTAGTTTGACTTTCTACTGTTGACTTAAATGATGACGATTCACTTCCAATATTTAACGCCGACTTCCTTTTTCTCTTCAATCGACTGATCTCAGAATGAATACAAGACTTATCTTTAATTAAACTATTGATTTCATCTTCATTTGGTATATTAACTTTTTTGAAATCCCATTTGGAAACATTTAGTAACCTTTCAATCAAAGCGTCTGCCTCTACAGGAAGCTCTTGATTCTCGTATATACCAACTTGACGTGACTCCCTAAGTAAGGAATGGCATTTATTAATAAAATCCAAGTTCGACTTATTTAAGTTTTCTTTTCGCTTCACCTCAGCTTCAATCATTTTTTCCAGTTGCTTTAGCCTGCGCTCCGCCGCTATTTCATCTTCCTTTTGAGCCCCAAGGAAGAACGGCATTGCACCTACAATCATTGGTGCAGCTCGAGAATCATCCAGTCCATGCATTAGAATCGTATCACTATCCACTACGTTTTTAGTGAGATACATGTACGGAGTCGCTTGACGTATAGATATTCTATTTCTGTCTGCTATCGAACTATCGCCACCTTGGTAAGCATTGCCGATTCCAAATAGCTTCTCAATAGCTAAGCGTGCCTGCTCTAAACTGGCCCTTCCTTTTAAGTCTTCGATTTTTCCCGGTACGTTAACACAAGCACCATATTCAACGAACATTTTAGTGGACGTCTTTGCACTTTTCTTAGGAATAGCCCTAGAAACAATCAGATCTACGTCTCCATTTGTCCATTTCGTAAGTACAAATGAAGTTCTATCTTTAATAAATGAAGGAATTCTACAAGATGAGGAACCCAAACAATAATCAATTACTCTAATTATTGCTGTTTTACCAGTATTAGAGTCGCCAGTTATTATATTTACTTCTCCTAATGAGAAGTTTAAGTCACGCGTTTTACCATCAAGGCTATAAAATCTAATACTTTCTAAATTCCAACTTTTCATATTTCCAGCCCTAGATGATTATATATTGTACTTGTAGAATCAACTTGACCTAGCCATTGGCCAAATCTATATGATTTAGTTATTATTCTGCCCAACTCGCTACTCGTCGACACCTTTTTTGGAGGTATAATATTTTCACCATCAGAGATCAATCTTCCAAAAGAATTTATTCCTATAATCTTTTTTGCAGCTCCGAATTTAATTGCACTCTTAGTAATTATTTTTGTATTTGATATTAAGTCAGCCAACTCAATAATAATATTAGGATTTCTATCAACCCAAGTAAAAAAACCAGTATCTACACGCGTATTCTTGAAAGATGTATCGTAATTACTTGACATCGAAATAGGTAGTGCTAGAAACGCTAATGGAAATTCGACACCTTGCGAAGACTCACTTTGAAAACCTTGAATATAGCCATGTAATATTAACGCACAATATGCAGGATTGGTTTCCACAAAAACATCATCATAGATCAAAATTTAGTCCTCATCAGTAATACGTTCCATATAGTCAGGATGCCATCCTACTGATTTCTTCGCAGATAATATTTGGTAACTGCCTCGCACCAAATCAGGGTTTGTCCAACCATACCGGATAGGTGGAACTTCATTATGAGCTTCAAAGTGAGACCACTTTAGCAGCTTTTTACCAACTTCAACCTTCTGAGCTTCTTGTTCTATATCTTCTGTCACTTCTTCGAAAAGATCTTTCCATTCGCTTACCAATCTCGAATCATATTGCGTTATCTTGGTTGCCAACGATAACCTTCGTTCAATCCATTGTCTTCTTTGGTTTCTAGCCTTCATTTCAGTTACTGCTGATCTTCTTTTCTGGCTATCAGTCGCGTTAATCAAGTCAAGTTGCTTTTCGAGCATCGGCGTCAAATTAGGCTCAGGAAAGATATCATTAAGAATATCAGAGTCATCTGTAAGCCCATCATCAATTAAAATAGCAGCCTTTTCTGCGATAAACTGTTTTAGTTCTTCCGCATATATAGCTCTAGCTCTTTCCCCAGTGAGACTTTCAATTACTTCTCTATCCCACCAAGACAATATTAATTTTGCTAGTTCCATTCTAATATATTCCGGATATAATTTACTTATAACCTTTTCAACTTCTTTTCTACCTTCATGTATCTGAAAAGCGCCTTTTTTATGAGTTATATTATTAACAAGTTTAACTTGATCAGGATTTGACATATCTAAAAAAGACTTACAGCCTTTGTATTTATTTTCATAGGGTAACGAATTTGGTTTTTGACTATTTTTTATTCGTTGTTTGTTATCTAGCTCCACTTCCTTCCTGGCATCTATAACTTTTTTGGCCTCTTTCCGCATCTCTTCAACTAAAATACTTCTATCACTTGACGTATCAGAAAGAACCTTAAGTGGCGAGTCCTCTTTAATATCAGCAACCGTCACTAACACAAACAAACCTTGGGATAAGGAATGTTTACTAATGAAATCAACCCAAACATTAATTGTTGACCAAAATTCTCGACTGGCTACACTTATTTTCTTTTCAGCATCAATAGAATGTTTAAGCTGATGGAGCTCTTTACTAGCACCATCACACAATTCAACATCATCCCATGTCTCCACTGAGACAAAAGCTTTGTCATTTGTTGAATCAAATAAGAGAGTAAGGGCATAAACACTCTGGTAGTAATAACCTAAAGCGGGGCCAGTTGCAGAATGCACATTACTGCCGGAGGAACTCTCCCCGTGTAAGTCTTCTTCCATACCTATTTCCTAAGCATAATAAAACGTCCGTCGACAACTTAGCCTCGAACGGGTTCAAAGTAGAAGTACGTGCAATGATCCAGCAACGTGCTCTCACCGAAACTATGAACAACAGGGTATTATGAAGATGTACGAACATCAACAACACTCATCTTAATATATCAGAATATGTTGTCATGGACCCGCGCACCAAAGCTCAAAACTCTGTTTTTAGTCTTATTTTTGAGCTATGGACGAAGTGAACGATATTTCTGGCCATTAGACCTTATCTATCCTTAGTAGAGGCTCGGCAACCTTAAATGCCCCAAAGATCAATAGCATTTTCCGCGCATTCTCCATGCTCTAGTTATAGCTTGCGGGTCGTTTACACCGAATTAGCTATGGAATGGCTCTTGACCTTATTCTGCGAAAATTTCTATATGATTTAATCAGCAACGTTGTTTTCTGTCTGGTTTTAATCATGTTTTGTAAGTCAATTTTTTGGCCATTATTTAGGTGGACATAAATCCTTTCTATAACTTTTATTTAGGTTTTTCGTCCAGTTTACGTTGCTCGATATTTACGACACTGGTGACTGGTGTATATCCATTAGATTTTATGTTCCAATCCAAATCTAACTCCTGACTCATGCCAGATTAGCTCTGTAGTGCTATCTGCCGTTGGGGCTTTTATCGGCTTCATTATGAAACAACAATTCTAGGCCGGCTTTGTTGCTTAAGTCGATGGAACTTAATCTAGAAGCTACGATTTGTGCGGCTATCCCTATCAATCGTCGCAACCTCATGTCTAAACCTCGTTACAAAACAACCAACTGGAAGCAGTGTAATCAAGCCTTAATAAGCCGTGGTTCTCTGACCTTTTAGATTGACGCGGAAGCGATTTCCGAGTGGAAACAAGGCAAACGGGTTAGACCACGCCGATTCAGCGACATATCCTTAATTACCACACTAATGGCGAAACGAGTTTTCTCTATGCAATTGTTGCTACAGGTCTCAAGGTTTATTGCGAAGGTGAATGGAAGGTCAAAAAGCATGATACTGGGGGGAAGCGTAGAGTCTGGCGTAAACTGCATATCGCAGTAGATACAAGCACCCACGAAATAGTCGCAGCAGAGCTGAGTTTATCTAACGTAACTGATACCGAAGTGCTCCCCAACTTACTCAAACAGACACGTCGCAAAATCATTGAGATATCAGGTGATGGCGCTTATGACACAAGAAATTGCTTTGATGCCATACGGATAAAGCGAGCGGTTCCGCTTATCCCGCCACGAGAAGGAGCTGCATTCTGGGAGCTAGGGCACCCTCGCAATTTAGCAGTAGGTTGTCAGAAGCTCTACGGCTCCAACAAGAAATGGAAAAAGCGTTATGGTTATCACAAGCGTTCGCTCTCTGAAACAGCCATGTATCGCGTGAAGCAGTTGCTAGGTGGGAGGTTAAGCCTGAGAAACTTCAATGCTCAAGTTGGCGAAACCTACGCCATGATTAAAGCGCTGAACAAGCTTACAGGGCTTGGTATGCCTGAAACTCAGTGTATTGTTTAATAATCACTCAATCTCGGCTATTTGATTTTCTGTCCGAATTACGCAACAAAGCCCATAGAAACCCTACCCCGAATCACTCCGAAATTCACCAGCAAAATCACATCACCTGATTATCCGCATGAGTTTACTGACGTCGACGGCGGCGCCACTAAAACAAAAAATCCGGCATCGATGACCAAAGCCACCAATGCCGGTCGTATTGACTTGGTTAAATATTAGGCTCATATAAAACAATGAGATAAAGCTCTAAGCCGGATTTAGTAGTATCGATCGGTAACACCACAACTAAAAAACCAGACTTTCATCACAAAAGTAAAAGTTCACTCGCTCTCAGAACGTCTTTAAACAAGCGGATAAACTCAATTTTCCTTTCAAAAAGCGTCTACCCTCGCGAGAACCATTCTGAGGGGCTATCAACCATGTTTAAAAAAAATCAAGAACAAATTTCCTGCCATTTATACGCACTTTTCAAAATCAATTTTATAGGGCAAATTTATGTTCATCAGGAAAACTTAACTCCTGATTTAATTGAATAAATCATACTATCGGAATTAAAGAATGAATACTAAATTAACAACATTAACTAACTCTGTTTCACCATCTAACGTCGCTCACTACGTTAAGCTGGCGTACAACTTGGTGTTCGCTCCATCAAAATTACCTGCTGACATCGATAACATTATTGATTCAGAAGAGTGCTATAACGGCGAATGCGATTACTCAAACGGATCCACAGCAATCACCATCGCTCAAAACCATTACTTGAGCGAAATTGGTGATCCCATTGAACATATTTTTGAAATGAAAGAATGGATTGGTTCCCATGCAGAAGCCATCAACGATGCAGATATTGAAGTAACTACAAATGTTGTGTTTCCCAATCTGGAAAGAGCTTCGTTCAGTTGTATTCACAATAAAAGCAACCTAAAAGGGCTACCTCAGTCCATCTACGATGCAATGGCATATGTGATCGAGCATATTGAAATGACTAAGGTTGAAATACTCGAACTTTTTTCTGCTGCCACCCATTCACTGGCTATCGACTGCTTTTACTCAATTGATGATTTTGACTTTAATGTCAAATCCGCACTTGAGCACGACCTAAACAAATAACTGATTCAATATATCAATAAAACCCAAGGAAAAAATCTCATGCCATTTAGTACTCAAGCTCTACTCATCACTTACACAAACAAAGCCAAACGACACACCTGCAAAGGTCAGAAAGTCCGAATGGAAGAATTTGTCGAATCCGCAATCGAAGTACAGGCGCAAGTTGGCCGTATAGACAACCTAGACGCCATCACTCGTGAGTTTGAACAACGCTTAACTATTAAGTCGAATTGGGGATATAAGCTGGCTGCTGAGCAACTATCCGAAGCCATTAAAACCGTCGAAAAACACTAACCCTTTAGCAACACCACTTTTTTACTTTGATTTTTGACTAGCCGAGCCTCTCGGTGACGGCCTTCTTATACCTCAAATTCGGCAGCCAATATATTGGCTGCCGAATCAAGAATAAATTTTGGAGCACATGATGAACTACTCAAACAACACACATACTTCGGCAAACTACGAAACACATGGCCGCAACTCTATGGTGAATTTCAACGATTTTCCTAACGGCGATTCAAGTAACCAACCTAACTTTGCACCTCTGGCACTTCAGGCTGTTGATTTAAAGAATTCGTCCGCAGAGCTGACCTTCTTTACGCCTATGGCAGAGAAAGTCTACTTTCACTACATGAATGGCTTCGGGTTCCTTCAGTGCAGTGGATCCGATTGTCTGATGTGCCGCGCTCAAATTAAATTAGATAGCCGCTACCTATTTCCCGTCTACGATCACATTGAGGGAGAGGTGAAGGTGTTGGCTGTTCCACCATCCGAAAAGCCAAAATCCTTGTTTCCGCAGATCAAGCCTTACGTCACCAAGGGCGGTCAACTCGTGTCAATTGAGAAAAATGGCTTCAACTATGATGTTCATGCGACTGCCCTCCCCGAGTACGCCACTATCGATGAAGATAAAATTACCGCGTTTTCCGACTCATTCGATTCTGGCGAAATACGCTTGTCTGATATCTACCGTATTTTGACCGACGACGAACTGCGAGATATCCCAGAGATCGAGAGACGCCTACGTTTCAAAGGTGTGGCTTGATTATGGTTAATCCAGTCATCATCAGCGGGGCCGAAAGCCTCGCTGAATTTCGTTTTAATAATAGTGCTCAGGCTATGCTTGAGATGCTGACGCAACACCACTACGTGCTCAACGACTGGATGGTAGGCGTTGGTAAGTCGTACCAACTGGATAAGTTGACCACTTTGGCGTTGGAGTCGAAAACATATGATTGCGTCATTGTCTCGGCGCCGACTCGAAGAATTCTTGAAGAAAGAAAGCCCCTTCAAAGCCCTCCAGCCGATGTTAAAGTTGTCAATATACAACCCCGTCCCAGCAAGTTGTGTGGTGAAACTCGCGATCTGAGCTGGAAAGGCTACGAATGTAGAAACTTAGGTCTACTGGGCAAAAAGCACATTTGCGCCCTTTGTCCAAATAAAGATAAGTGTTTTTGGCCCGACCAATACGGCAAGAATTTGAATGGGGCGAAAATTGTATATGCAGCTCAATCCCACTTCGTGCGTAACCCCTACTTCATCCAACACATCGTAACGATGGCGAAAGCAAACAATGCTTTAGTCATTTTCGATGAAGCCAATGTGAGCATAAACCATTACAGTCGATGCATATCGCCCATATCGATTGAACAAACCCTAGAAGCCGTGCAAGAGAGTCATCTATCAGACTATGTAAAAGGCACTCTAACGCACTACCTAGAATGTTTACGACAGGCCTCGACGGAGGAACTGCGCGATATTTCTGCGTGGCGCTGCCCTGCAATTTTTCCAGATCAGATCACTCAAATCACCAGTATTGGCGATCGCATATTTGGCGATCGTTTCATCAATATTCTGTATGACATTCAAAGCTTCGGAGTGTCTGAGGTAGAATCACGCGAAAAATTAGCGGATGGTTCAATTCACTTTCCTGCGCCGCCAGTCAATGCGGGATACGACACAGTGCTATACAGCGGCACCACCTACCCGGACATACTCAAACTTAAGCTCGGGATGGATTTTTATAGCCCTTACTCTCACATTGAGTTCCGAGGGGAATCGACGATTTGGCACAATATCGCGTCCTCAATTGGGACTGCGACAAACTTTAAGAAAAACTCACCACAAATCCTAGATACCTTCGCCCAATTGACGCTCCAACGAGTGAGAGAAGGAAAACGCGTATTGTTGGTCTCTAAACAGAAACACGTCGACCACTGCGTTTCCTTGTTCAATCAATTTCTGGCAGAGGAAGGGGTTCAGGATATTCGTGTGGTTCCCGCAAGCGCTTACGCAGAGTGTGACGATATGACCTTAGTCCCCATGATCCATTACGGGGTCATCGGTATTAATCAATTCGAGGAGTTCGATTGCTGCTACTGCCTAAACAGCTATTACGTAACCCAAGACATACTTAACAACGCGATTCAGGATCTACGAGCCGAGGATGAGCGAATAGACGTGGCGATTGCAACCACTGACAACCCTCGACGGCGTTATGGCGTCATCACAGATCAAAAGTATCGGTACTCTGATGTCGCTAAAGTCGTAAACCCAATGCTGCAAACATTAGAAATGGGTGTCGTCATCCAAGCCATTGGACGTGTTCGCCCATTTACAAAATCGCGTGAAATCATCACGTTTCAAAATAACGATGCACCAAAGTCGGGTTACGACCATGAGTACACCAATCTAGATCAACTGCGAAAACACTTCTGTTTAAAAAGCAAGCAAGCCCGAACGTCGGCAAGCCTGTCAGAGCAGATCAATCAGATGATAGCCGACGGGATTAAGCAGCAAGAGATTGCTTCAACTCTTGGGATCAGCACTCGAACCGTTCGACGCCATAAGACCGGATAACCAACACTAACTCAGCAAGGAAGGCATTGTCAGAAATGCTTTCCTTACAACTTAAAGGTCATGCAATGGAATTATTACCTGGAACCCAAGCGCATCTAAAAAAGAGAACAAACCCACCATCGAGTGCCTTGATTCTGCCTCAAGATACGTCACATACCATCGGGAAAACTCAGTTCATTCAGCATGAAGCCGAGCTCGAACAATTGATTGATCTGGCATACCAATTAACTCTATCCGCTGTCAGTCTCAGCTTTCAATTCACTTACTCGACTCCGGTAGTCACGCTACCGAACGGCAATGACAGATATGATATTTCGTCCATGACTCCACGCTTACTCAGCATGACGCTGATGGAGAACACAAGTAACTCACTAGCGCTGCACTCGTTCGTCATTGACGTTGCGACTCCCTCGATTAGTCCAAAACTACAAAGCCTTTTCGATCTGCCTGTGACCTACGTAACCCACGACGCCAAATCTGACCTGCACTGTATTTGGTCATTGGGCCTACACGAGCCCAGATATTGGTGGGATACCTGCATTGCAGAAAAAGCCAGATATCTTGGTCAACACAATAACGCTAAGCCCGCACAAGGTATTTCAACGGTCGAAAAGATACAAGCCCAAAAAACATTGGCTGAACAGAACATGGTGTTTTATGGCTTAGCGGAGACAGCTCAACGTTACAATGTACAAAACGGCCTCGCTTCCAGCGTGAAGTTACAGATGGGCTCTGAGCAAGACCACCAGTCTTTTTCTGCCTTCCAGATTGAACGGACGTCGCAGCTCAGCATCACGGTGGCAAAACTGTATCTACCACAAAGCCAATCCTGCCTCATCTTTGGTATCCACCAACACCTTATCAGTATTGAGATGCCTTGGATCGTGACTAACGCCGCTATCGAGTGGAACGGCTTTAAAGTATGCAGAGATAAGTGCAGTCAAATTCTCGAAGCGTGCGAGCGTAAATTTAATCTATACAGTCAAGAGCTCGCACAACTAGGGATGACAAACCCCAATAGCCAGCATCAAAAACAAGCGCTTTTTGCTTCACTCGGATTACTACATCACTTCAAAGATGGTGACGACTATAATTTTAAACGTGAAATGCTAAGCAAAAACTATGCTTTGCACCCTGCTGTGGCATTCTTGGCCAAATATACGCATATCGATTCTGTCTACAAAGACGTCATTTTACAGCCCGGTATTGTCGGTAGTGACGGACGCGTTCACCCAGAACAAAAACAGCTTACGGCTGCGACAGGCCGACAGGCTACCGTTGCGCCGAATATCTTAGGTCTTCCTGCTGTCCTTCGTCCGTTAGTGGTTGCACAAGACGGTTACGCGATTGGAGAAGTCGATCTGGCACAGATTGAGGTGGCGATTGCTGCTGGCGTGTATGGCGACTCAAACTTAGTCAAGATGTACAACCAAGGCGACCTATACACAGCCATGGCACAAGAGTTCTTCAGCGAAGAGTTAGAATCAGAATACCGCAGCTGCGATTCGTCGGCCTTCAAAGAGAAACATCCAGAGAAACGAGCCATCATGAAGCAATGTACACTTGGCCTAATTTACGGTATCACCAGCTTCGGAATAGCGAAAAAACTCAATATCAGTGTCAACAAGGCCACGGAGCTGATGGATAAGTTTCTATCGATGTTTCCCGAACTGCAAAAAGCCATTAAGAGAATGCCCCGGTATGGCACTCTGCGAGGGCATGTCAGCACTGCAACGGGATTGCACCGATACCGCCAATTGGATGCTAAGCGCGGCCACACTGAGAAAAATTGGATGGTAAACATGCCAGTACAAGGTACAGCAGCAGCCTTGTTCAAAGCAGCCGGAAATCGACTTCATCAGTTATATAAAGGTTACAACGCCAAATTGATCGTTGCGATGCACGATGCCTTTGTTTTCGAAGTATCTAAAGAACACTTAAATGTAGTCAGTGAGTTAACAGCGCAGATCATGACCCAAGTGGTTCAGGAAATGTACCCACAGTTGAAGATAAGGTCTGATATCAACATAAGCCAACCAGACTGTTGGACCAAAGATGGTGATCCGAACACACTTGATGTGTGGCTAGCTAAATGACCAAAACTGGACGCAAAGCCTAATGGAATTATTATCAAGGTTTTGTGACCACTTTTTCTGGTTCTCAAATCATGGCTGGTAAATCGATACTTAGTTGATTGGAGAGCTATCGTAGTGACACCAATGCCCTAGCACACTTAAGTCCCATTTCTCGTTAGTGCTTTTACTAACTCGTATCCTGTTAATGACGGTTTTGCCTACAAAAAGTTATCTGAGTTCAATGTATATAGACATTATGCTTCACCAAGCAGTCTAACTTCTCAATTTGTTCACTAAGCTATTGATTGTAAATTGAAGTGATAGATGAAAGGCTGCATTATATTGGCATGGAATACGGCGAAGGGCCGTATGTCGTGGCTATAAGGCTAGGAGTGAAAAATGAGTATGTTGTCCGATATTAGGGTAGTTTGCCCTAGCTGTGCGAAACTTATTGAACAAACGATTATAGTCCCAGAACCGAACTTTATGGCGGAACGCATGAAAGACAGTGCGGTTGAATTCTGGGATAATTTAGTTTGTGAGCACTGTGAACATCACATCGAATATAGAGGTTCAAATAGTTATTACGAGCTGTATATGACCTCCGATGAGGTCGCTGAAGAAGACTTTCATTTTAGTGATGCCTCCTACGAATTCGATGAATACGATTCAGATGAGTCTATAGAAAGTGATGGTGTCAAAGGCATCATCAATAATAGAAAGATTGAGTCGTTATATCATTTTTCAAAAATAGAAAACCTAGAAGCTATCGCTAGTCAGGGTTTGATCCCAAGAGCTCAACTTAAGGATGGTGATTTCAAATTTACAGATGTAAATCGCTCTGATGGTTTTCTTGATGCAAACTGTATTTCGATTAGTTTTCCGCAATATAGAATGTTTTTTATCAAGCGTGTTCAAAACCCTCGACAGAATTGGGTTGTGCTGGAGCTATCTCCGGAACTTATCTTGGATAAAGAGTCGGCATTTTTTGAGAGAAATGCTGCTTCACGCGAGGTGAAATCAGAGGTTATCGAGAACCGAAAAATGGCTACAGCCTTTGAGAAAATGTTTGACGATATTGAAGAGTTGCCATCACGTGATGAGCGAAAACTACCAGACAATTACCCTTCAGACCCTCAAGCCGAGATTCTTGTTTTCGATAAGATAGATCGTAGTTACATTATAGCTGCTCACTTTGCTGACGAGGATATGTTGTCAAAATACAAAGATCACTTAAACGGTATTGATGCCAAAGTTAGCCCTGAATTATTCGATAATCGAGTTGATCACGACTGGTTATAGTCATTTTATAACAAAAGCGGTTAAGACAGGCTCCCAACGCTTGGAGTTTTCAGTTCTAGTTGGATTTTGTGCTTACGGTACAATGGATTAGGTAGGGCGGCACTTAACACGGCGTTAGCCCAAATGAGGAAGGTATGCAGTACTTTGAAAGCTTGGAAATTCTAAACCCTAGGAAATCGTGGGTTAAAAGTGAGCTTGATAGCATTATTCAAGAATGGACCTTGTGGTATGAAGAAACCAAAATCATCCCTGTTCATAATTACGACCCCAATAGGCAAACGATAATGTGGATGGATGGTGAGGAAAATATACGAACACATCAGCGTCTTGTTCAGAAAACTGTTACCTTCTTGAGCAACAACTTCAAGAATTATGAATTCATGTGGCGTAGTCGTAACGGTCAATTACATGAGCAACATGATTGTCGTCTTCAAGTTAATGCCAAACATCGCCTACAAGAACTAGAAGTGATTCGAGACTCTCTCCATTACGCAGTTGTTCCAGACGGTTACTGGAAGCAAAAGGGAATTCAGGTTGTCGATAAGTTAGCGGACAAAACACCAGATGTAGCAGCGGAAATCTTAGGGCAATATTTGAAAAATCCGTTTGGGGATTTGGGCTAATAAAGCGTTATATGATTTACAGGAGTAAGTAACTAGTGGCAAAGAAAAAACCTTTATCCCATTACGTGCCAAAGTTTAGTAACAAGTACTGGGCTGACGAGTCTAACTTCATGTCCTATTTCTGGTGTGAGTACACAACATCAGTTAAAAAAGAAAGCAAAGGCAAAAAGCAGTGGGGTCGAAAGAGAGGTTTATATACTTGGGAAGTAGAGAACTCTTTAGATAAAGACTTAGAGACTAAAGTTGCTCCGATTTACGAAAAGCTTATCACTTATAATGAGTTAAGTAGAGATGAAAGATTTCTATGGGCACAATTTCTTCTGTCTCAGCTAGTTCGAACACCTAGCTACATTGAATACGAAAAGACAGCTGTTGAATTAACAGGAGTGAAATCAAAGCCAATGTGCGATCGAGTAGGTTGCCAAGAGTGCCTTGATTTGAATTTTGTTGCTAATAGAAATTGGTTGTTATTGAAAACGCATTGTGACGATTACTTAGTAAGAACTGACAACCCTGTTTTACAAACTGGCTTTATCGAACTTCGAAATAGCTACCTCGTCTATCCTCTAACTCCTCATTTATGTTTCGTTGCTACGCCAATGAGTGAAAATTGGAATCCTTTTGAGCAGAATAGCAATCCAACAATGGGTTACGAAATGCCTAAAGGGTGGGCTCACATGGTAAATTTTTATTTGGCTAAATCTGCATATCGTTCGTTAATTTTGAGTCCCGATCATGCGGGCGTTATATCAGACACCATGTTTACTGAAGTGTTGGGGTCATATACACAGCCGCCTTTTTCGCTACACGTTACAGAAGTAGAGAATGTGTGGCCGGCATACGAAAGTATAAGAAAAATCATGTCCATAGCTGATGGTTGTGATTACCCAGAATGGGGCATAGAAAAACTAACTCCAGACTATCCCGAGAATGCAATTACATAACACAGCGTTAGCTCACACATTTTGCAGCCTTTTCCATACAAAACCTAATCCGTAATAATCTAATTTAATAATGTAATTGACTCAGTTTTGTCCAAAAATAATTTGGAGACACTCAGAACTCAAAAAATTCAAGTCCAATCACTGCGTGAACGAAAGTGGACGACATTCCTTAATGAGTCAATTTTATAAAGGAAATGCGTCCACCTTTTTGGACCTAATTACCCTTTAACAAAAAAAGCAGAGGTTATCCCCTGCTTATCAAGCTTATCCATCAATCATCAATAACCTCGTCGGCGACGATAGCAATTACGTACCCAACGATTCCCCCAATTAATATGGAATATGGGTATGGACAATATCTAGCACCAATCGCAGCACCGACTTGAGCACCACGGATACCAGTGTTCTTCTTTGATTGTGAGAATGTTTTACTTTGCATACTTCCCTACCTCTTTATATAGATATGAAAAAAGGCCATGCTCGATGAAGAACATGACCCTTTAGAGTTTTTGTTAATGTAGCTTTAGTGAGACTGGCCGCACACCTGACAGCTACCATCATCATATGCACGCTCACCACATGCAGGACAGGTTGTGACTAATGTTGTTATTGATTTAATCGCCATGTAAAGGCTCCTTCTTGTTGGTTGATTAGTGTGTTGCGGAGCTCATTGATACCGCAGCCTAGAGAGTTCCAATTTCGAAACTGAGATATCGTGAGCCAAGCTCCGCAACAAAACTTATTGTGCTTTACCTTTCGGGGTATCTGGGCTGCATTGAGTCACATCAGTGACATGACCATTCATTGTTCCACAGGCATCGGCATACCACTCAATACGTTGGCCAGACTGAGAGTAAACTTGTTTACCTGCTTTCCCATTCCAGGATTTTTCTATCTTCGAAATGTCAGCCGGATTACCGCCGAGCGTACCGCCAGCGAATGATGATGTGGTAACGAATAGACACGATAGACCTAGCAGGATGATTGATTTTTTCATTGTGTTGTTTCCTTGAATACGTCATGACGCCATCGGTAAAGGCACCGAAAGCGAGAATGGTTAATAGTTTAAAGAGGGTGATCGACAGGTAATGTCGAGACGAGTGAATCAATTTCACTCAAGTTACATATGCCTTGTCAGACATACGCTTTGGCGACCAATAAAAGCTATAGCAATATCAGTAACCTTATGAAGTTTCGCTAGAAATAATCGGATTCTCTCAAAGCACGACATGCCCTGACGAGTGGTCTATCTAAAATGCGTAGCATGAAAGAACACGACACCCTAGCGAAAAGACTTGGTATTATTTTGACCCGTTTGAATACGGGAGAACGGCTATGTCTGGAAGAATTGAGGCGAGAGTTCGGTGTGAGTGAAAGAACCCTGCAGCGGGATTTCAATGAGCGATTAAATTACCTCCCTATTCAACGCGAAGGTGCATGTTATTTTCTTGATCCAAAAGTCTTGGGTAAGCAGACTAGCCACGAAATATCAACATTACTTGCCAACATGGGACTAGACACCCTGTTTTCGGGCAAGCACTACCTGAGTAACGGAGTGCTTAACAACAAATCGACGCCGCCGTTTCTATTCAAGAACCCACGGATTGAAGACATCAGCGAAAACGCTTCTATGTTCCAGAAACTTATCGAATCGGTTCAACTACGGCACGTAATCAGCTTTGTCTGCGATGGACAGGCCTATGATCAGTTCCACCCATACCGGTTGGTGAACGATAGAGGACTCTGGTATCTCGCCGGAGCACACAGAAACCGCCTAGATTTACTCAGAGTTGCCAGAATTTCCGAGTTAGTCCGATATGAGGACAAATACTCTCCCGATACTAACGTCGAGCAGATCATCACTGGTTGGCGATCAGATGTTGAGTCAATAACTCCTGTCGACGTGGTTATACAGATTCGAGGACGCATTGCCGATGCCTTCTTCAATGAAAGCACCGACCATGATTTTCGAGTGTTGAAAGTACTGAATTCCGGAGACGTATTAGCCTGTAACCAAACCAATAACATTCCACACTTGCTTCGTCAGCTAAAGGCGTGGCTTCCTGATGCAGAGGTATTGTCACCCGACTGGTTACGGTACCAGTTGAAGCAAGAACTTCAGATCTACCTGAACACCGTCATGTAAAAGCCACAGTTCCTAGTCAATCACCGTCTAAATCTTGGTGTTGGCTGGCATCTCCGTCGTAGACATCCCGCTACATAATCAAGCCGCGAGTTACCCAACTCCTCGGCCCTAGCCTTGAACATTCCAGTATGAACCATTTTCTTGTCTTTCCATGCTCCGCATGCAAAGCCCTTGACTTGATGGAATCGTAGACTGATACCGAATAAGGGAAAACTTAAAACGTTGCCATTTTTTAGTACATCCTAATAAACTAATAAATAACCCGCTAGGGGCCGAATTGTTAATAATATATAGCTATTGAAATTACAGATTCAATCACCTCTGGCTATCGTTAGAGTGCATCACGTTTAACGAAAGTTGTCCGTTTGGCGATCCATTACCCTTCCTCATTGCCAGTAATGGTAATGGGGCCGGAATAGCCGATTACTAATCCGTCCCCCATCAACCGGCCAGTTCACCTTATAACAATGTGATTTAGGCTCCGTGGCCGCTTTGACCGTACACGAACACATCACACCTCTTTTCAGTCTTAGCTTTTACTAACCGAAATAGCTTACACGATATCTTTGCCACAGCTTTTGCTTAAAAGAATTAAGTCTTCATTTCAGAAAAGGTAATAATCTCAGATAATTCAGCTGCTCTCTTACAAGGATTTTCTAATCCCTTGGCTTAGTAACCTGTAATGAAAAGGCAAAAGCCATCACACCTTGTTTGCACTGGTATGATGGCTTGTCCAATTCACAGACCAAAACAACGTGAAAATTTCTCCTGTTCATTTCTTGTCCCGGTCTGGTACTTGGTTTCAGTCAACAGTTAGCTTAACGTCATCGTAAGCTTCCATTTCTACATAACTGATAAAGTTAGCCTGGTAGGTGTTAAAGAAGTCTTGAACATCTGGCCTGCTTAGTGGCACTTCCCCCATGAACCGTATAAAGGCAACACCGTGATTCACATCGAAATCGACTTCTTTCTCAAGTTCGGAGTAAAGGCCAGCATAGGAAAAGTCCGTCAGGTAAGCCAGATACCAGCAGTCACCTTTCTTTTCGAAACGTAACTCGATTGGGTGGAATCCTCCATCTTCAGGGGAATATAAACTATCACGGTAATTAAGCGTAATTGTGGTAACGTCATCGCTAATTTGATGTTTACCGACTTCATCATTGATTAGTTGTTTAAAAGCGTCAGACACGGAGAGCCCTAGCTGTTCGCCATAGGTTAGTTTCATAATAATTGCTCTTTGATTTTACGTGGATTGCGCTCTTGGCTAGTGCGCGGTATGAAAGGGGGTTATGCAGTGGTTTCAGGGGTTCCGTCAGCGTCAACTAATGCGATCAGTTTATTACAACGTACATCAAAATCTGGCGACAGAACGTGAAGAAACAGACTATTTGGCGCAGCCTTTATTAGTCCCATCGCATCAGATCTTAGCGTACTAGCTATAAATGATGGATTATTCGCACTTCCGCCGATTATTGCTGGTTTTAACACTGTACTTTTAAATGATTTATCTTTGTACTCCTTAAGAATATTTATAAGTTTTTTCATTGGAATAAGCTCTTTGGTGAATAATCCCCCACTGTCATTACCCGTTAGCTTTAGATACAGTTCTTCATCTCCTCTTATTTTGACCAAGTCGAAATAAATGCAACTTTCGCTCTTTGGACTAAGCTTTTTTGCTTTCCCGGATAGCAGAATGGAAGTATTCTCACACTCTATTGCTTCCTGATTATCTTGGTCTTGTGTCTCTTGTACTTTCTCCGGTTCCAATCCTGTCGGTAAGTTTTCTTCAATAACTTCTACTTCGCTATCGGCTTTATTTTTGTTACTAGCGGTTTTTCGGGACATACATATTTCTCCTTATTGTTTGGCTTAAGTTATAACGACTCTGCTTGTGGTAACAAAATCTGTACAGGGTGAGAGGCTTTGTTTCCTAAATCAGGGAACTAATGCTTAAAGCTACGATCAGATCATC
>NZ_JBGONY010000044.1:0-42009 GCF_041439375.1 Vibrio crassostreae
GGCTACTTCCCCCTCGCCGCGATTAAAACGCTTTTATCTCGAACAAAATTTAACCACGAAAGGTCAACACGCCCTGATCAGTGCCAAATAAGAAGCACAAGGAAGCAAAGATGGAGACAAACACATCCCATGAGCGAGTAGTAGACGCACAAGCTTATCAGCAGCTTGAAGCGATACTGGCTCAAAAAATAGAAACGGAACGCATTGTCACGCAAGAGGCAAAGCGATTGGCCTACGGCACCGATGCGAGTTTTTATCGCTTGGTGCCGAAAATGGTTCTAAGGCTTAAAAACTTAGACGAAGTGATATTCACCATTCAAAGCTGTCGCGAACTCGGCATTCACTTTACCTTCCGCGCCGCAGGCACCAGCCTGTCAGGACAAGCGGTTTCAGACTCGGTACTCATCACACTGACCGATGACTGGCGTGGCCACGAAATTGTCGATAACGGCAATCAGATCATCCTACAACCCGGTGTGATTGGCGCGGATGCCAACAAATACCTTGCCCCTTTCCAACGTAAAATCGGCCCAGACCCTGCTTCCATCAACACCTGTAAAATTGGCGGTATTGCCGCGAACAACGCCAGCGGCATGTGTTGTGGTACCGCGCAAAACTCCTACCGCACTGTCGAAAGCATGAAAGTCGTGTTGAGCGATGGCACCCTGCTCGATACCGCAGACAGTGCTAGCGTTGAGGCATTCAAGCAATCACACAAAGCTCTGTTTGAAGGCATTGTTGATTTACACAAACAGACTAGCTCGAACCAAGAACTCGCAGACAGAATCCGCCACAAGTACCGCCTTAAAAACACCACTGGCTACGCGCTCAATGCACTGGTCGATTACCACGATCCAATCGAAATCATCAAACACTTGATGATCGGCTCCGAAGGCACACTAGGCTTCATCGCCGAAATCACCTACAACACTGTGATTGAACACCCAAACAAAGCTTCGGCTCTGCTGGTATTTGCCGACATCGAACAAGCAAGTAAAGCCGTTACCACCCTATCAAAAACGCCAGTTGCTGCTGTTGAGTTAATGGACGGCAGAGCGCTACGTTCTGTCGCGGATAAACCGGGTATGCCTGCGTTTATGCCGACCTTAGATTTAGAAGCAGCGGCTATTTTGGTTGAATCACACGCCAGCTCCCAGCAGGACTTAGATTTACAATGTAAATCAATTTTGGGCGCATTGACTGAATACACGATTGTAGAATCGGTTCCTTTCACTTCTGATCCAAAGACAGTCGCAACACTATGGGGCATTCGAAAAGGCATGTTCCCTGCGGTTGGCGCAGTACGTGAAGTGGGTACGACGGTCATCATTGAAGATGTTGCTTTCCCAGTAGAGAACCTTGCGAACGGTATTCGAGAGCTGCAAGAGCTGTTCGATAAATACGACTACAGCGAGGCGATCATTTTCGGCCACGCCCTAGAAGGAAACCTACACTTTGTGTTTACCCAAGGCTTTGATAGCCAAGAAGAGATCGACCGTTACGGTGGGTTCATGGATGACGTAGCCGAGCTTGTCGCCGTGAAATATCAAGGTTCTCTGAAAGCGGAACACGGCACGGGCCGTAACATGGCACCTTACGTGGAGTTGGAATGGGGCAAAGACGGTTATGCCTTAATGCAACAAATCAAAGCGCTGTTCGACCCAAAAAGGCTGCTCAACCCCGGCGTTATTATCAACGACAATCCAAATTCCCACATCACCGACCTAAAACCAATGCCCGCTGCCGACGACCTTGTTGACCGCTGTATTGAGTGTGGATTCTGTGAGCCTGTTTGCCCGTCTCGTACCTTAACCCTTTCGCCACGCCAGCGTATTGTGCTGTACCGCGAGCTACAACGCCGCCGCGCTGCGGGTGAAGAGATCGAAGCCAGTGAACTAGAGAAAACCTTCGAATACCAAGGCATTGATACCTGTGCAGCGACGGGCTTGTGTGCTGAGCGTTGCCCGGTTGGTATTAATACTGGCGACTTGGTGAAGAAGCTTCGTATCGCCAAGTATCAGAAATTCACGCCAATCGCTAAGTGGACAGCGGATCATTTCTCGACCACCACTAAGCTGACCAAAGCAGGCCTCAAAACCAACCAAATCGCGAGCAAAGTACTAGGCGCAAACACGGTCGGTAAGCTTACCAATGGCCTGCGCTCAATGACCAAAGGCGCGACACCCGTTTGGATGCCAGAGATGCCGCAATCCAACAGCCATACACTGACCTCCTCCCCAATGACGGTAGAAAACTCAAGCAATCATAAAAAGGTGGTTTACCTGCCTTCGTGTGCCAGTCGCACCATGGGACAACAGAGTGATGCGGGCGACCAACGTCCTCTTACTGAAGTGACCATGTCTCTGCTCAACAAAGCTGGTTTTGAAGTAATCCTGCCGAAGAAACTAGACGACCAATGTTGCGGCATGCCTTACGACAGCAAAGGAATGACCGACCTAGCTCAATCGAAAGCACAACAACTCGAAGAAGTCTTATGGCAAGCCAGTCGTCAGGGCGAATACCCGGTACTGATGGACACCAGTCCGTGCGCCAAACGCAGTATTGAGCAGTTCACCAAGCCACTAGAGGTGCTAGAGCCAACAGGGTTTGTGAACCAGTACTTGCTTGAACACCTGACGCTTGAGCCACTGAAAGAAACCGTAATGCTGCATGTCACTTGTAGCTCTCGCCGAATGGGCTTAGAAAGTGCGATGCTAAACCTCGCTAAAGCCTGTACCGAAGAAGTGATTGTTCCAGAGCATATTCAATGTTGTGGCTGGGCGGGTGACAAAGGCTTCACTACGCCAGAACTAAATGAAGCGGCAGTCCACCCACTTAAAGAACAAGTACCGAGCAACTGTACTCGTGGTTTCAGTAACAGCCGAACCTGTGAGATCGGTTTGTCGCACCACAGTGGCATTCCGTATCAATCAATCTTGTACTTGGTGGACGAAGTGGCGCAGTAGCTTCACTCATACTGCGAGCAATGTGCTCTAGTTTAAAACGAAAAATGGCAGCCCAATCAGGCTGCCATTTCTTTATTCGGCTGAAATATATTATTGAAATAAATGCTATTAAGCGAGAGCTACAGAGCCTTATGTTATTGAGCTAAGCGCATCAACTCTTCTGGCGAGTAGTGTTCTGCCTCTGCACCTTTGGCGATCAGGTCAATCACTTGGAACTCGCTCATATCCCCAAACTCTTTGGTCAAGTAATCACGAAACGCTTTCTCATTCGGCCATTTGCCTCGCACGATATAGCCCTCTTCTTTGTCAAAATCTTCCGTTTCAAAGAATGAAAAGTCAGTCATACCAATATTGTGGCAATACAAAACGAGATACATAATTTTTCCTCAAAAATGGGGTTACTAATAAAAACTCACAGGGAGGTAGAAATCAAGCTCAAACACTTCATCACTATTGAGAAAATGGTTCCGATGATAATGCACATAGGCAGGAGTCGAGCGCTGTTTGAAACCAGAGGCCGGTAACCATTTTTCTAATACCATACTGATCTGTGGTAGCAGCTCACCATAACGACCATTAAGTCGAAACACGGCGTGTAACCCGCCCGGAATCACCATCTGATTGACGACACTTCGATACTTAATCGGTTCATCAATCGCGATGCACGCTACATAGCGACACTGATCCATTTCAACCCAAGCGGGATTGGAGTGATGCAAGCCAAATTGACTCGAAAAATCACGCTGTTCAGAGTTCGCCCACGCTTTCAATATCAACCACGCATTACGAATAGATCGGTTATAGCCAGTATGTCGAACATAGGCTGCCATTCGGTCTGACACTTCAACAATTTTAGGTTCCGGCAATTCCCGCTGCGCGACATTTTGATAGCCCGCCGCCACTTCGGGATCTTTCAGGTAAGGTTTTTCTGCAACTTGTAAATCATGCTTACGCCACTCTCCGGGTGACATGTTAAAGGTCGCTTTAAATGCTCGGCTAAACGAAGACACCGAACCGAAGCCGCATTTATGAGCGATTTCAACCACAGACGAGCTGGTATCGAACATCAATTGATTGGCCGCATACTCCATTCGGGTTCGTCGAATATATTGATGCAGAGACTCTCCCACCACGCTTTTAAAGGTGCGATGAAAGTGTTGTTCTGAATAGGCCGCTATCTCAGATAACTCTTTGGCAGACAATGTCTGACTGATGTCTTGGTGAATATGGAACAGAACATCATTGATTCGGGATATATGTTGACGTGACATCGTTTAAATAGCATAAATGGACATGTTTAAGAGCATAAACGGACACACCAGTTTTTACAATTGCCGTGTAATATCAAGCGATAGAATAAAAACGATAAACGACGAGACACAACACATGGAAATCGCACAGTCATTACAACAGATTCAATCTTCATACATTCGAGAGATCCTCGCGGCCGCAAGCGATCCAAATGTTATTTCATTGGCCGGTGGTTTACCCGATGCGAAAACATTCCCTATCGATTTAATGAAACCTACGCTAGAAAACCTAGCGAACATGCCTGAAGTTTTCCAATACGGTTCGACCGCAGGTTATGGCCCGTTGCTTGATCACCTAACACAAAGCTACCAATTGCCAGAATCTCATACAGCGATGATCTGTACCGGTTCTCAGCAAGGTTTGGATTTGATTGCTCGTGCCTATGTTGATCCAGGTGATGTAGTTGTGATGGAAGCGCCAAGCTATCTAGGTGCGATGCAGGTGTTTGGCCTCGTTCAAGCAAACATTGCGACCGTGTCTCAAACTGAATTTGGCCCGAACCTAGATGAGCTGGAAACGTGCTTTGCAGAGCAAGCGCCAAAAATGTTCTATGCTGTGCCTGATTTCCACAACCCAACAGGTGTGTGCTGGACAACAGAAACTCGTCAAAAAGTAGCTGAGCTGTGTATCAAATACAACGTGGCCTTCATTGAAGATGCGCCTTACCGTGAGCTACGTTTCACTGGTACAGAACTGCCGCTGGTTTCTTCATTCTGCCCTGATAACTCTATCGTTCTTCGTTCATTCTCTAAGATTGCATCACCAGGTCTACGTATTGGTGCGGTAACAGGCAAACGCAGCTACCTTGAGCCACTGATCAAAGTGAAACAAGGCGCGGACTTACACTCAAGTGTACCAATGCAAGCGCTGCTTGTCGGTCTTCTAAAACATGAAGATTTCAACCTGCATATGGAAAACATTCGCACACTGTACAAATCTCGTTATGAAGTGCTGTTTTCAGAACTAGAAAAACAACTGCCTGCAGATTGCGTGTTAAAAGCCGTAGATGGCGGGATGTTCATTTGGGTTGAAATTCCAGAGTGCGACACCTTCGAACTGGCTAAAACTCTACTTTCGAATGGTGTAGCGGTTGTACCAAGCCCAGTTTTCTATCCAAAGGCCGACGAAGCCAAAGCCGCCCTGCGCTTAAACTTCACCAACGCCAATCCAGAAGAACTAACCGAAGCGGTGAAACGCTTAGCGGAAGTACTTAACCAAGCGTAATCGCTGCTTAAGTAACACAGACTAGATACCAAAGCCCTGCTGTATTATTACAGCAGGGCTTTTTTGTGTAATGTCGCCTCCAAGAAAGATGGTGAAATAACTCGGTTTCTTAAATAGTAAATCCACATAACATTTGTTGATAAATAGCCCTACTTTTGGTTGGTTTTTGTCCATCCTTGGCTTGGTTATACTGCGGCGGATTTTAATAAGCCAATATGAGCAAACCTGAGTGAATTAAACTCAGTCTGCATCATAAAAGGCAACCGCTCTGGATTTACGTTCCAGCTCGCAGAAAGGAAAAACCATGTCTCAATATGTTGTATGTGCTCTGTATAAATTCGTAGCACTTGATGATTACCAAGAAATTCGCCAGCCACTCACTGACGTGTTAGAAGCCAACCAAATCCGCGGTACTTTGCTACTTGCGAGTGAAGGTATCAACGGTACCGTTGCAGGTAAGCGCGAATCTATCGACGCTCTTCTTAAATGGTTCAAACAAGATTCTCGTTTGGCTGATGTTGTTTACAAAGAGTCGTTCAACGAAGAACAACCATTCAACCGCACCAAGGTTAAGCTTAAGAAAGAGATCGTAACCATGGGCGTTGAGGGTATCGACCCACGCCACGTTGTTGGCACTTACGTGAAACCAACCGAGTGGAACGCTCTGATTTCTGATCCAGATGTGATCTTGGTGGATACTCGTAACGACTACGAAGTAGATATCGGCACATTCAAAAATGCTGTAAACCCAAACACAGAAACCTTCCGTGAGTTCCCTCAGTACGTTGAAGAAAACCTCGACCCTAAGAAACACAAGAAGGTCGCGATGTTCTGTACTGGCGGTATTCGTTGTGAAAAATCAACAGCCTACATGAAAGAGCAAGGCTTTGATGAGGTTTATCACCTTGAAGGCGGCATTCTTAAGTACCTAGAAGAAGTACCAGAAGAAGAGAGCATGTGGGAAGGCGACTGCTACGTATTTGATGGTCGTGTTGCAGTAAACCACCAGTTAGAAAAGAGCGGTTACGATGTGTGTAACGCCTGTCGCCTGCCAATCACAGACGAAGACAAAGCGTCTGAACACTTTGAGAAAGGCGTAAGCTGCCCTAAGTGTATTGATAAGCACAGTGACGAGCAGAAAGCGCGTTTCCGTGAACGTGAAAAGCAAGTTCAACTGTCAAATGCTCGTGGCGAAACCCACGTAGGCGGTGATGCTGCTCACCTTATCGAGCAACGAAAGAAAGAAAAGCTAGCATATAAAGAAGAGCAACGCTCGGGTAAAAAAGCGAAGTAAGCTTTCTGCTTTCAATACGCATGTTTCCAAACATATAACTATAAATAGTTAGCTATATACATACAAAAGGGCACAAGTTCGAAGATGATTCCTCGACTTTGAGCCCTTTTTTGATCGCTTTACGGCTTTGTGTTTTGAACCACATTTCTTTCGATAAATTGCTTCTATACTGTTAAAAATTCGACTAGAGAGGAAGTGCCAATGCTCAATGAAAACCATGCCTTTATCTTAGATTTCCCAGATCTTAAATTAGACATTGTTCAGCTCAACCACGACGACGAAAAATTCAAAGCAGACATGCAGAAATACCATCAACTCGACTACGACATCCGTCAGCTAGAAATCTCTGGCAGCCCTATCGATGACGACAGCATGCACAACCTCAAAGTAGAACGCATGGAGCTAAAAGACTCACTACACAAACAGCTCACACGACATCACGCGCTTAAGATCGTATAACAACTCATATGCTAGTGTGGCTAACTTAGCCACACTACTCTCCTTCTCAATGGGTTCATTTTTTGTAATCGAAACTACCTGCTACCCAACCTAATTATCTACTGAGAAATCTAAGTAAGTACTGAATTGAAGCCCATCATCTTGAGTTTCAAAACTCCAACCCATTCGCTCACAAATTCGTTGCACAATCACTAGGCCACAACCATAGCCAGCATTGTAAGTCTCGTTGCCATCATGACGGTTAGTGATCACTAATTGAGAACCTGTCACCACAATTCCAACATCGCCAATACTGTAGCTAAACGCATTTTTAATTAAGTTATTCAATACAATAGTAATAAAGCTCTCTGGCGCATACACAGTGACAGTCTCTTTGACGTCCAGATCATAACTCACATCCTGCTTGGCAAACAAAGGCGCCATTTCAAGCAACTGATTCTGAACTTCGACTGCCAAGTCATAGTGACCGAAATAATGCTCATCGATACTCTCTTTACCAAGCAGCAAAAACATCTCAGTCAGCACTCGCATCTGTTCACTCGCTTCTTGCAAGCGATTAATCGCTTTTAACACAACAGGAGGTTGATTGGGTACTTTAGTTAGCAGCTCTGCCGACCCTTTTATCACCATTATCGGGGTTCTAAGTTCATGAGAAGCAAATTGATTGAACTCTTCTTCCCGCTGAAAAAAACCTGAAATATGATTCTTCGAATCTAAAAGTGTTTGCTCAATATGTCGTGTTTCAGCGTAAGATGTCTCAACTTCAAAACTTGGCTGCTCAGGGTGCATTTGCCCTATTTTCTTTTCTATTTGATTAAGTGGCCTCGACAGCGAGCGTACAACATAGATCCCATACAGAACCATGAAGATGGAGGTTAAGCCACCTAGTATGAGGGTGTAGTTGTGGAGGCTCCTTTCATACTCGTCGAGGTAGTCGTCGGCGTCATCTTGAAACAAGATATACATCAGCCCTTTGCCTGACGGGTGTTCGAATACGTAAAAATGTTTATCTTCTGTACCTAACAGATGTTCATAGAAGCCGGGCTCTTTGTATCGAGCTAACCAATTGGGCAGTTCACTTTCGCTCCAATAGGTTGAAAACTCATTTTCATTCGGCAACAACGCATCTTCGCCAAGCGACTGATATTCAGACGTATAACGGTTAGCTTCAGTGTCTAGCCAGTGATGGAGGCTGATCACTTCCATCTGGTTTTCAGCGATATAAATAACTGTCCAGAAAAGACTGAACATGACCAAGGTCATCAAGCCAAAGCTACGACGGATTTTTCGGTAGATGCTTGGGTAATCGGCGTGGCTTAAGCCGCTATGCTTTGAGTCGGTAACCTTGTCCATGAATAGTCTCTAATCGTGAATGTTCAAACCCTTTATCGAGCGCGTTGCGCAGGCCATAAATATGGCTTCGAAGCGCATCACTGCTTGGCGATTCATCACCCCAAACGGAATCAATCACTTCAATTCTTGAAACAATTGCTGGCGCATGGCGCATAAGGACTTTTAGTATTTTTAACTGGATTCGACTCAACTTAATAAGCCTACCTTCTCGGTATACCTCGTCGGTCTGCGAGTTGAGAGTAATATCGGCAAAACTCTGCTTTCCAATACCTTGACGTGGTCCTCGGCTTGCCAATGCGTTCAGCCTTAAACTGAGCTCTTGCATAGCGAAAGGCTTAACCAAGTAATCATCTCCGCCCGCTTGAAAGGCAGCGATTTTGTCATCCAACCTATCTTTAGCGGTTAAAAATAGAATTGGCGTAGGGCACTGCACCTCTTCTCTTAACTTTCTAACAGCAGAAATGCCGTCCAATTTAGGCATCATGATGTCCATAATAATCACGTCATAATAATTCTCAGACGCTAACTTCAATGCCGCTTCACCATGATAAGCACAATCAATCACCATCCCTTCCAACTCTAAGTAATCGGCAATGGTTTCTGCAACATTGTGGCTGTCATCAACGATCAAAACTTTCATCGATTTATTTCACCTTTCTTCACGAGTGCTTCACGTTTGAGTTTATAAGATACACCCTCAATAAACTAAATAAAGAGTATATAGATGAAAAAGTTAGCGCTGATTTCGGTTGTCGGTTTAATTCTAACTGGCTGTGGCGGTAGTGACAGCAATAGCAATGGAAGCAACGATAACAACACGCAAGCTCCATCAGCAATTCAAGGTACCATTGACTCTGTTTCTGGCAACACCATCGTTGTGAATGGTTATAGCTATCAAGTAGACAGTGCGAACTATGCAGGCGAAGATGTGGCAATTGCAGACCTAGAAAAGAACATGATGGTTTCCATTTCATCTAATGCTCGTAGCGCTTCAGCTCACACTAACGGAGCTCAAGTTGGTCTTGAACCGACCATCGTTGGTCTTATTTCAGACGCCAACCATAATAATGGCACATTTAAAGTCAATGGCATCGCATTGACCTTTACAGATCTGTCACGTGAAATTGAAAATGGCGATTGGGTTATGGTCTCTTCTTTACCAACCGCAAATGCTGGCTACAAAGTACTTTCTGTTGTTAAGTTTGAACACTCGAACTTAACAGAGTCGGTTGAAGTTGAGGGTTTGATCAGCGATTTAGATAGCAATGCGAAAACATTCAAACTAGGTGCAAGTCTAAATGTCGACTATTCAAATGCCCAAATCGATAACGACGACAGCACCTATGACTTATCTAATGGTCTTTGGGTTGAAGTGACTGGCTCAATTGCTGACTCTGTATTAAAAGCAGATGAAGTGGAAGTCGAAGATTTTGATGAGATCGATAATGATACAGAAATCGAAGGCATTATTACTTGGGTAGCTAACGACAAATCATCATTTGATTTAAGCTACAAAGGTCGCTTTCTTGTCAATGACAATACTCGTTACGAAGACGGCAACAAGTCAAACTTGACCGTAGGTACAGAAGTCGAAGTAACAACGAAACAAACTAATGGCGAAAATATTGCTACCGAAATCGAATTTGAACACGACGATGATTCACAAGATTGGAATGACAATGACATCGATTTTGAAGGTGTGGTTCAGAGTATCGACGAGCAAGCATTAAACTTTGTGATTAAGACAGCCTCAGGCAGTCAAACCGTATACGTTAACCAAAACACTCGCTATGAAGATGGTCTAAGTTTCCATACTTTACATGGTCAACGTATTGAGGCTGAAGCTTACAAGGTCAACAGCCAGTACATCGCAAGCGAAATCGAAGCAGAAGACAACGACTAACGCATAAAACATCCTTGTTATTGAGTTCAGAAGCCATGCACTACGCATGGCTTTTTTGCATCAAAATAATCCAAACGACAGATAAAAACTACCTTTTTAATTATGTTACTGTTTGCTTATTCAAAGGTGTTTGATAAGGATGTAAACAGAGTGGTAATAGAAGAAGAGAAGATACAATTCCAGCTCGTTTCAAATTCTGAATTCGAAGAACTGTTTGCGTTTGTTAAGCAGGGGCTTTTCATACACGTAGATAACGTTTTCGGCTGGGAGGACGACTTCCAACGTAAGCGACTTTTAAACGATTACCATCCCTCTTGGTTTCATTGGATATACCATAAAAACGAAAGAGTCGGACTCGTCTGCTTTAAGCCTTACGGAAACACCTATCATATTCATCTGCTGATCATTTCCCCTCAATACCAAGGTCAGTCTCTTGGTAAAAAAGCCATGTTACTCATCCACAACAAAGCCCATCAAGAACAACGAAACCAAGTCACTCTGTCGAGCTTTAGAAGTAACACTCGCGCCATCAGTTTTTATCAGGCACTTGGCTATCAAATTGTTGATGACAGTGATGCTCACTTTATCACCTTAGCTGCAAAAGTTTATAAAATACAACTAGATATATAATAATTACAATTGATAAGTATGTAAATTACAAGTACCAAACATTCACCATAGATATCACTCGCATATATAACTCCACTAGTTAGATATGTCTCTAGAATAAATACTCCGGCTATTTCCACCACATTCCGCTTTGATACATTTCTCATCAATGGCATTCAATTTATAAATAGTCATATTTATCAATGACATTCTGCCAATTGATTCCAGAGTAGTAAATTTTTATCAATAACTTAATAGGAGAACTAACATGAATGGTCAACGTTCACTGTTAGCAGTGGCAATAGCCCTAGGGATAGCAGGATGTGGTAGCGACAGTTCAAATAGCTCCACAACTGATACTGGCGGTTCAACAGCAACTTCAGCGTCTTTAACAGCAAAGGCCGCTGATGGCTATTTGGTAGGAGCCAATGCGTGTTTGGATCTAAACAGTAATAAAGTTTGTGATAAGGATGAGCCAAGTGCCGTAACGGGTGACGATGGTTCGTTTACAATTGATAATCTAACTCAAGAACAACTTGAACAAGGTACTCTGTTGATCGAAGTGGTTGCTGGACAAACCATCGATACCGATAACCCAGGTGTCGTTCTAAGCAAGAGCTATCGCTTAACTGCACCACCAAAATCCGCATTTATTAGCCCATTAACGACTCTGATTCAAAATGAAATAGAGAGTGGTTCTTCGTTAGAAGAAGCTAAAACAGCTATTCAAGAGAAGTTGGGGACAACTCTCGATTTAACGCAAGATTATATCGAAGCCAAAAACAATAACGACTTAGCCGATGCACAAAAAGCGGCTTTTGAAAACCTACACCGCGTTGCTCAAGTTACCGCTTCAGTCATGGCAGAGAACACGGATGCGCTATCAGAAACAGCAGCGGGCGCCGGTATTTCTGTCGAAGCACTCACCGCATTAATTAATGAAGAAGTCACTCGAGTCCTCGAGGAAGTCGTAAAAAATATTGAAGCAGCTGGAGATAACTTCAACCCAAGCGATATTGCTGGCAGTATTAATCGCGATCACATCGCCGTTGATGACTCTAATCTCGAAGATAAAATTAAAGAAAATGAGGCAAATAAAGGCTCTAAGCAAGCCGACCTCGCGAAGCTTATCAAAACAGACGGTATCAATTGGTTTGGCGGCGATAATGACACTGGCAAAGATTTAGTAGTTGCCTATGGAACATTGAAGTCTGATGCAGATAACTCAGTTACCGATACCAGTTATATTTATGATTACTTTGCTGAGCAATTTGTTGAGTTTGAATATACCCCTGACACAAATAGCATGGTGTTAGGACAAAACGGTTGGGAAGCGAGCGATGATACCTTAACCAGCATTAAGCCGAACGAAGACGGCAGCTTAACTCTAGAATCTAGAAGCTCGATTTTTAGTGAAGTTGCTAGCGCCAAGCAATTAGATATCAGTGGGCTCAATGTTCGTTCAATCATGGATCAAACGGATGATGAGAACGTTTGGTCTAACATTATGCCAGTAGGTTTAAAATTCCCTGACAACACAACCGCATATAAATTGTCTGTAGAAGACATCAGCGACAACATTTATACCTTTTACAAAGGTGATTGGTGTGCCGAGCACACTCCGGATCGCTATGAAGCGCTCAATAACATGTGTAACGGCATTAGCGCCTTTAAGAATGGCAGCGATACATGGCTTGCCACTTTGGCATCGACCATTGCTGAAGATGAATCAGACCGTCATGACACAGCGTCTAACAATCATGCAGATTTAATTCCAATGGCAGGCATGGAAAATGCTGAAATATTTGCACAGCTGCTCTCTAACGGCACCGTAGTTTATTATACAAGAGCATGGAATTTAGATTCTACATTCTCCAAATTGTCAGAACTCGGTTCGTGGAAAGATGAATCCGTAAATGGCGAGGTATTACGTCAAGTTACGATCCCTGAATCTATCCACTCGCAAGCTACATGGTCTAACTACCAAAAAGAAGATAACTCCGCTTACTTGTCTGTAGTCGAAGGCTTTGTACGTATTACCTTCAAAGAGATCGAAGAAGCTAGTAGTGAGGCTTATATCTTTGACGAAGCAACTAAACAGTTCATTTTGGATAACGCATTAACGCCACAGCCTCTGCATCCTCTGAACCTACAAGCTTGTCTCGACTCACTGCCGGATGCTCAGTTCATCGCTACAGCTAATGACGTTACGGTTTACGATGTGCAACGCACACCTATGTGGGAGCCGGAAGCAGTAACACAGAACCTAACTTATGAGTTTACCTACTTGGGTGACACTTTCTCTTGGCTGAATGATGTTACGTTAGTCACCGGACTTCCAAGTTGGATTTCTAACTTAGCAGGTAGCCTAGAAAAGACGCGTATCGATATAAAAGATTCGCAAGGTGTTTTAATGGGGTATGAGTATTCATATAGCTCTGAAGATCACTATCTAGGTCAAGAGGGCTTTAACTCTGATGACTCACTAGGCTGGGGTTCGGCTAAGGCTGTGTTGCCACTGGCAATTGCTGATAATCAAAAGATTATCAATCAAGTGGTAGATTTCGATACCTCAACCAATGCACCGCTAACATCACAATATGACTATGAGTATGACGAAGTCAGTGGTGAATTCATTGGGATTGAGTCTCCTGGATTAAGGACTGTATCTGTAGAAACGTCATTAGATGAAATTATCAACGGACGACCTTACTTTCTACCCACCTTCAACTACCAAGAAACATACTTAGGTAAAGAAGAAGTCACTGTACCTGCTGGTACCTTTGATGCATGTAAAGTAGAAAGTGAAACACAATTTGAAAATGACGGACCTCGTGACACTCAAACTGCTTGGCTTACAAACCGAGGATCTATTAAGTCCATTCGAGAGGAACAATCTTGGAGTATGTCGATTAATATGGAAGCAACAAGCTTGCCGACTATTAAGTAATCGATAGGCAACATGAACAAGCCAATATGAATTTGGCTTGTTCTTTTTCGTATTAGCTCTTTAAGCCAACACCCCCATTCACAAAACTTGATAGCATTTCCAGCTGACCACTCCCTTAATTAAACGCCCTAGCAACTCGTCCTTCACTACTCAATTCGTAATGACCAATATAGGCTGGAACAAACACTGATTGCCCTTTGGTGAGTGTTAAGCACTCGCCTTTCTGACTCATTAGCGTTAAATCATCATCGATTGCCATTAAAATTTCAGCGCCGCTTGTGATGATTTCTTCTTGCTTGGGGCTATGAAAGATATTGAAATCAAAGTCACTAACTGGGATATCATAGCGATCACATTGACCCAGTTTTGAGGGCGCTAACAACAAGCGTTCGAACGGGATTGGGGTGAACTCTGTGCAGGCAACCAACTCAGCGACATCAATGTGTTTTGGCGTTAAACCGGCACGTAACACGTTGTCTGAATTGGCCATAATCTCGAGTCCAGTTCCCTTAATGTAAGCATGCGGAGTGTTTGCATTCAAATACATCGCTTCACCTGGCTTCAGAGTGATCAAGTTAAGCAGCAAAACACAAAACAGACCGATATCGTTCGGGTATTGCTGGCTAAGATCAGTAATCAAAGCAAACTCAGCTTGGTCTTGGTGTGCGACTACGTAAGTCAGAAGTTGCTCTAATGCTCGGTGTTTACGTTGGTCATCTAGAGTTAGCAGATCACGGAAAAACACTTCTAAGCCAAGAGAATCAATATTGTTACCAAACTCTTCAACCAAGCCAGCCAGCTCGCTCGAATCCAATTTTCTGAACAGACCTAATATTTCATCGAACTCTCGAAAGCCATTCATCGCTTGATATTCAGTGATCGCGTAAACCAATTCAGGTTTGTGGTTCGAGTCTTTGTAATTGCGATGCCCTGCGTTTAGGGGAATTCTTGCTTGCTCTTCTCTCGCAAAGCCAATTTCAGCTTGGCGCTTGTTTGGGTGCACCTGAACCGACAGCGCTTTTTCTGCTGCCAAGATCTTAAACAAGAACGGTAGCTCACCGAACTCCTGCGCAATATCAGTAGATAGATAAGCGGGTTTATTCTTGTTAATCAGCTCAGATAGAGGTACCAAATGTTGGTCAAGCTTGACCATTGAGCAGCCCTTCGGATGCGCTCCCATCCAGACTTCCGCTTGCGGCTCTTGTGACTCATTCTTAAAGCCAAACAGCTCACGTATCGAAGAAATACTCCCCCATGCATAATTTTGGATGGTGTTTTCCATTGGGAAAAATGAGTGTTCTGAGAAGTGGCTGAGTGACATGGCGTTTTCCATAGTGAGCCCTTTGAACATAATTCAGAGAGCTGATTTCTAATAACGTAAATAATTAGAAAGACTACAGAGAGCAGCTAGGACCCACATGAGATGAGGTCTTAGACGCAATAGGAAAAATTCTTAGAAACAGGTGAGATCGATGAAAAGCGTGAAAAGAGTCACATTTGAATATCACGAGTAGAAAGCGCTGGATCAGATAGCTGCTTGTATCGCACTGGTTACAGCAGCGATACAAGCAACAATACAAACACCAGCGACTATCTTGTTATCGAGAAGGCTCCTTAAAAGCCAGAGCGAACCTCTGCACTTTTCTGAGGTGATTGAGCTTGTAGAAAAGGGAGTAGCAGTAAACCGATGACCGCAGCACAAGTAGAGATGGTAATGAAGAATCCACTCCAGCCATAAGTTTCTAGAACGAGCGCTAATGGATAACCCGAGAGTGCTGCACCCATGTAAGCAAACAAGCCAACAAAGCCTGTCGCCGCCCCAGCAGAGTCTTTGTGCGAGCATTCTGCCGCCGCCATGCCAATAAGCATTTGAGGACCAAAAACAAAAAAGCCAACGCAAAATAGCCCAGCTGCTTGAAACACAAAGTTGGTTAAAGGCATAAGCCATAAAGCGGATACCGAGAGGAAGATACCAATCGCAAACAGGATGTTCATTGGACCGCGGTTGCCACCAAACAGCCTATCCGATCCCCACCCAGCAACAAGTGACCCAACAAAGCCACCAATCTCAAACAGAGACAAAGCTGCGTTCGCATTGATCAAACTGTAATCGTGCTCTTCGGTTAAGTATAAATTACCCCAGTCGTTAACCGCCGTTCTTACGATGTAAACCAACACATAACTAAAGGCGAGCAACCAAATATACTTGTTGCTGAACACGTAGGTTTTCAGGATTTCTCGATAGCTTAACCCTTGCCCGTGGCTCTCTTGTGCCAACTCTAGATGGTCATTGCGCCACTTTCCTACCGTCGGAAGTCCCATGGTGGTGGGCTTATCACGCAAACGCCAACAAACAATCAGACCAATAAAAACGCCAATCACACCCGGCCAAATAAACCCCGCTCGCCAACTGAATTGCAGCGTCAGATAACCCACAAGAATAGGAATTAGCGCCCCACCCACGTTGTGTGCTGTATTCCAGATTGCCCAGCGAAAGCCTCTTTCGGAGCGAGAATACCAAGTCGTCAATAACTTAGAACACGATGGCCAGCCCCAACCTTGGAACCATGCATTGAGCACCCAAAGCAAGATAAAAGCCGCCAAAGAACTAGAAAAGCCAAACGCTATATTGATCAAGCCTGTCGCGATTAAGCCAAGCCCCATGAAGTAGCGCGGGTTTGAGCGATCCGATATCGTGCCTGAAATAAATTTCGATAAACCATAAGAAAGATAAAAGAGCGTGCCAATTAAGCCAATATCTCCTTTGTCCAAACCAAGATCGGTGATCATTGCGGGCGCGGCATAATTAAAGGTTTTACGAGTGAAGTAAAAACCCGCATAGCCGACATACATTCCTATCATGATGTGGAGACGCCAGTAGCGATAACTCTGGTTGACTTCATCATCTGTTAGAGCATGAGTATTTGACGTAGCTGAGCGCAGAAATCCAAACATATTCGTTCTCACACTTTAGGTAATGTAACGCTGATATTGGTACCCGAAGATGAGCCATTAGCGTTGATTGTCATCTTGCCGCCGAGCGCCTGAACACGCTCTTGCATACCGCGAACCCCCATTCCTTTAAGAAGATCTTGCGCTGTAAAACCAACGCCATTGTCTGTGATTTGAAGGTAAGCCTGCTCATCTAAAATCAGTTCAATTCTAATTTCGCTCGCTTGAGCATATTTATGGGCGTTATTTAATGACTCTTGACAGAGTCGGAAGAGAGTGACCTTGAGCGTGTCACTCAAACATGAATAATCACCTTGCCAATTTAACTGGATATCAACGCCATGGTCCGAAAACTCCATCTCCCGAATAAGCTGTTCCACGGAATCTTTTAGATCAAGATCGTCCAACATTTTAGGTCTTAGTTTTGTAAGTAGACGTTTGGTGGTGTCATAAACATTCAAAGACAATGACTCAATCGTACCTGCACAGCGAACACTCATCTCAGCGGCATCGACGCGTTTAATAATGCTTGCCTGTGTACGGATTGCCGTAATGTTTTGGCCTATTTCATCATGCAGCTCACGAGCTATATCACGACGAACCGACTCTTCTGCCGTCACTAGCTGGCGTGAAAGATTTTGATTCCTGGAAAGTTCACTTCGCAATTTCAAGTTGAGATCTTTCTGCTTTTGAACCGCTAAACCAAGTAATATACCGGTGATGGTTTGAGCAGACAGAGACAAGAGCAAGTCGGTAATTTCGAGTTTGGATGTTCCGCTGTGGGCTGCAATCAACGCGACACTATTTAACATTGTTGCAAGCAGAGCGCCTTGCCACCCGTAACGAACCGCGAGCAAGATAATAGGGATCGCCATACAGAACGGGGCGAAGCGCCTTAGTTCATCAGGCAAACTGGTTTGTATCAAAATACTGGCGACCAACAAGACGCTATATAAAGCGATGTGACGGATTTTGAACTCAACGACATTATTGATTAAGTAAGAGCTCAGTGGCGCCCACTTGTTTTGGAATAGGTAGTTCCAGACTAGATAACACATCGGTACCAGCATCAATCCGCCAGTGATACTCACCAACCACACCATGTAAACAGCCGGAACATGAGAACCCACCACGGCAACGTTAATGAATGCTGTGACCATGATTAAGCTCGCCATCACTAACAAGTGACGATTCTGGTCACCAGAATAATAACGCTTGGCAATTAGCGTAGCAGGAATACTCAATCCACTGGCGATGAGTATCGTCAGCCATTGAGGTTCATCAAGCAGTAGAGCTAAAGCAATCGCGAGCCCCCACTCTGCAATATAGATGGCAGGCCAATAGTGGGTGTGAGTGTGCAGCGTCATTCCCAGTCGAAGTGAAAACGGGAAAAGCAGAATCGCTAACTCAGGGTCATTAATGAAATAGAAGGCAATAACCCATAAACAGAACCATGCACAGCCAGCCATAAAAAACCCACACAGGGAGGTGGCTAGGTAAGAACGCATTAGTACTGGTCTTGTGTAAACAGTTTCGCTAACTCGACGTTATTCTTAACATTGAGTTTGTCCATCGCATTGGCACGGTGTACATGCACCGTTTTATGGCTAACCCCTAGCTCTACGGCGATAGATTTTACATCGAGCCCTGTTGCCAATAACTGGCACACTTCACTTTCTCTGCGGGTGAGCTGATTTAAAGAGGCTTTATTCTTCATGGGTGTCGCAAGCTTTATGGCGATATCAGGCGTGAGATAACAGCCACCATTTGCGCTCGTGTGTACGGCTTGGATTAACTCATCAGGGCTACAGCGCTTGCTGAGATAACCTTTGGCTCCTAACTCTAATGACTTCTCAACCATCGCCGGAGAGTCATGAACGCTCAACATGATGCTGGCAATGCCAGATGGAATCTCTTCCAATAAGCTCAGGCCACTTTCGTCCTGCATTGAGATATCCAAGATCACGACATCAGGGTGACAGCTTGGCAATCCTAGGCGCGCTTCTGCCGCAGAGTTGAATTCACCCACGACCGTAATATCAGCTTCAAGACTGAGTAATTGAGCAAAGCCAGATCGAACAATGACGTGGTCATCAACAAGCGCAACATTAATCATGATATTAACCAAAATTAAGAGTAAGAAAGAAAAATAGCCCCAACAGGAGCTATCTAAAATTAAGTTTATTGATAGAGATGATACTGAATCGAACTAACGATTGGTATGATCTCACGTGCTTTAAACCAATAAATCACGTGAGACTATCTACCCGAAACTCTCTTTGCGACCACAAATGCGCGAGAGCAAATACACAAGAACAGGCTCACCAAACTCGCTACGCGTTTTGAGCCGCTAAATGCATTTTCTTAGCGTGGCGAATCTTCTTCTCTTCGGCAACCGCAACGAATAGCAGCAATACGATACAAATAGCCGCTGAAGTATCGAGTGCAGCAAACGTTCCTTTCCAACCCGTTAAGCCGAAAATAGGCGTTCCATCCGCAATCATACCTAGGCCAAGTTTGGCAAAGCTATCACCAATTAAGTAAGCAAATGTGCCTTTCACGCCATCCGCAACACTGATTGCTTTCTTCGGCACGAAACCTACCGCAGCAACACCAATCAGCAACTGAGGACCAAATACTAGGAAACCAAGCACAAACAGTGACGCTAGGTACATGAACTCACTCGTTGCATGCTGGTAGAACTCTAGCGAAACGATAATCAGGCCAAGCGATACACAAGCAACTAAAGCACGGCGTCCATTCGCAAGGTCTGATAAATAACCCCACATTAGCGTGCCGACCAGTGCGCCAACTTCAAACAGTGTGAAACCTGAAATCGCGGTTTCTTTTGATAGACCTAGCTCTTGATACGCATAAACGGTAGACCATTGATCGATACCGATACGAACAATGTACAAAAAGATATTCGCGAAGCAGAGCAACCAGATCACCTTGTTTTTAAGAACATACTCAACAAAGATCTCTTTCTTGGTCATTTGATTTTCTTCAGCGGCTGTATCTTCTTCGCTGATTTCTTCACCAAACAACTCTTCAACTTTACCTAGGCCGTAGGCTTCTGGAGAGTCATTACCAAAGCGCATACCAATAAAGCCAACCACAATCGCGATGATAGATGGGAAAACGAACATACCAATCACATTGCCATCAAATAGGTAGTTAGCGCCAAACAGAGCAACACCAGCTGCACCCGCACCACCCACGTTATGTGACATATTCCAAAGACCTAAATATGAACCACGCTTGTTACGAGGCGTCCATTTAGTGATGGTTGAGTAACTTGAAGGGCCACCTGTACTTTGGAAAAAACCACTTAATGCGTAGAAGGCCACCATCATGAATAAGCTAGCGCTGCCACCACCCATACTGAAGCTGAAGCCCAACATGGCAATACCAGACAGGACAAGCATGAATGGCAGGAACTGCTTGGTGTTTTTACCATCGGCGTAATAGGAAACGACGGTTTTACCAATACCATAAGTAATTGAGAAACCAAGACCGATAAGACCTAGATCCGTCATTGATAATCCATAAGTAGAAATCATGTCGTTTTGCGCGACATTGAAGTTCTTACGGATCAAATACATGGTTAGGTAACCAATGAACACGACAAGGTAAGATTGTAGGAATGGTTTAAACCACATTTTTCTTCTAGTTTCGACCGGAAGATCCAGCGTCGGTTTTCTAACCTGATCTAGGAACTTTAACATTGTGAACTCTCTTATTTTTTCATGAGGTCTGCACGGCATAATTGCGACCATGCATTTTGTTAGTTGACCGTGAAATAATAAGGAGTCTAAAAATCGACCGCATGAGAGAGGGTCTTAGAATAACTAGGAAAAATTCTTAGTTCAGAATTGGGAGTGAAGAAAGCGTGAACAGTATCACTTTGTTTACGTTCTGTTATGTATTGATATTACGATAACAAAAATCACTCATTTCAAGGCTGACGAACCTTGTAAACAAACAGAAACAAACTAAACACTTCGCAACAAACAAAGCGCCAGTATCGGTTCATCACCGTCAATTTCCATGATATGACCGATACTGGCTCAACATTCATTCTTATTAAAATAGATGCAATAGGCTTGTTACGCTTCGAGCAAATCGTACTACAGTCGCTTACCGCTGCCGTCTTCCCACATCACTTCGCATTCATCCTTGATGGCGGCTTTTAATAATTCAACCAGTGGGAACGCTCGGCTACCGATATTAACAGACGCTTCAACAGCCTCTTCTTCATTGTCGTCACCAACATTCTCTTGCTCTACCTGCTTGCTCTGCTCAGAGGCAATCGCAACACGTAAGTTATTTAACGCTTGAGGAACCTCTGAAGCATCAATAGCACCTGGAATGGTACCGCTGTGCCCAAGCATCTTGATAAACTGAAGGCCGACTTCACCAAACATCGTGACGCTAGCATGGGCTTTACAACTAAAGGTGATTAACATAATGAGCCTCTCTTAATTTTGGTAGTTTACAAACTATGTTGAGTAACGCACTGGAAAGCAAGTAGATAATCACCAAATCGCTTCTTCTAAATCGAACCTTAAGTTACTCGTTACTAGGCAGTTTTGCACCTCCAACGACACGCATCACCGATAATTATAGGTTAACCATGTTTAATCCAAAACATTGATAACAGTCACACTAAAAAGACGACTAGCACTCCGCAACGGCTATTATTTAATCTACTATTAACTCCATTATCAAAATCTTTGGCATAAATCACATGAAAAGGCTCGTCGGCAGACACCTAGAAGAAATGGCGGACATACGATCCACTCGCAAACAAAAAATTGTTTACTCCTTTTCACTGACTGCCGCTGTGTTATTCATTTTCTACACTTGGGCTTATTTCCAAGGTCAGCATTACACACTGTCGATTTTCGAACTGTGTTTTGCACTTATCGCTATCTCCAATGCATTTTACGTAAAAAAAGTTATTAATCCTGAATATTCAGAATTGATCCTGAGCGGAGTCCTTCTAGTTCAAGGCCTCATCCTATTTTTGTACAGTTATGCTATTCCCGACCGGATACTTTGGCTCTACCCGATTCTGGCGGCAGTCATTTTCATTAACGATTTCAGAATTGGCATTATTTTGAGCACCTCATTTTGTGTGTTTATCAGCACCTTGATTACCGCTATGCCTAACAACTTTTCTTTACCCTTTAACAGTACCCATCGATTTATTCTTAGTTTATTTACCATGAGCTTGGTGTGTCATACATCTGCCTATTACTACACAAAAGCCGTCAGTTATATTCAACGTCTGTATAAAGAAGGCATCGAAGATCTTGCCTACAGAGACCAACTTACCGGCTTGGCAAACCGCTGGAGCTTTGAGCGCTGGGCGGCTGAAAAACTTGCGACAGTCGATAGTGAGCGATCACTTACGGCACTGGTCTTTTTGGATATTGATGACTTTAAAGGCATTAATGACAGCTACGGGCACGACGTCGGAGACAGTGTCTTGCAGCATTTTGCCAATCGCTTGAGCAACAACATTCGAACCAGAGACAGAAAAAACCATGAATACGATTATTCCATCGCGCGCTTTGCTGGAGACGAGTTTGTTTTAATGCTCTACGATGTGCCAACTCGTAAAGATTTAGACGGCATTCTAGATAGGATTTGCGGGCTGTTCGAAAGCGGTTGCCAAACAAACGAGAGAATCAAGGAATTGACGCTAAGTGTTGGGGTTTCTTTATACCCACAAGACGCTCAAGAATTACATGAACTGACTAGGTGTGCTGATAAAGCGATGTATGTTGCCAAGCATTCAGGCAAGAGCCGATACGCTTATTATCACGATAATCCAGTATCGTCCTTGATTGAAGAACTACCGACGAACCTAGCCGGCTTAGAATCTGATTCATCTGAACTTAAAGATTGTCTTGAAGCGCAGGTCGAAGGGAACAATGTGACGCGATTAAAAATGCGTCAACGCTAACCAGTACTATAACTCATCGGTGCTGCTAACCTGCAAGGTACATAAGCCAAAGGCTCACTAACCCAAGCATAATAATCCATATGACTTGCCGTGTTCGGTTTGGGTTATTACCTTTAGGTCGCCTCACCACTGTTTTAAAAGCGGCTTGCTTAGCCGACTGAATAAACGGCGCCTCAATCTCACGTTTTTTCACGCGGCGTTTAACCGCGCTGTTTGCAACCTCTGTAAAACGCTGACCTTGCTCCGTTGTAAAGTCGTTATCAAAACCCATCCGACCATGCCTTTCGCCATGTTTTTGCTGAACTGCCATAGCGGCCTCCTTGGCGGTCTACTCTCTACTCAAGTATAGACATAATTTCATCTTGTTACCTGTTCAAGATTTTCGAATAAGTCACTCAACGCTATGCCATCTTCTTTTTCAATCAAATTACATAAACTACAGCTATTCAAGTTTATGAGGGTTTTAAAATGACGAATGTAAGAGTAGTAGATCATGTGATTGCAGCACATGCCACCTCCGATGGTGATGGCGTCAAAATCCAAAGACTCGCTGGCTTCAATAACACGCGTTTCTCTCCATTTTTGATGATTGATGAACTTAAGTCGGATGAAAGCAAAGACTATGTTGGAGGCTTTCCTCCGCACCCTCATCGTGGTATAGAAACGCTCACTTACATGCTCCAAGGTCACTTTCAACACAAAGACCACATGGGGAATGTTGGAGAGCTACGCAGCGGTGGCGCACAGTGGATGGCCGCGGGTCGTGGTGTTATTCACAGCGAAATGCCAATGATGGAAGAAGGCGCACTGCATGGCTTTCAGATTTGGATAAATCAGCCTGCGTCACACAAAATGCTGCCCGCGCAATATCACGACTTCCAGAGTGAAAGCATTACAGAACACCAAAGTGAACAACGTGGTTTATTGAGAGTGATAGCCGGTGGGTTTGAACTGCATAACCAAACTGACGATGATTCAGAGGCTTTACGAGCGCAGGGTCCATTACAGAAAACAGGTGTGCCATTAAGCGTTGCGGATTGGCGCTCTCATGCTGGGCAAAAAGTGACGTTAGGGACTAATGTTAATCACAATGCCATGACTTATGTGTACCGAGGCAGCATTAAGATCGGCGACAAAGTCATCAAGCAAGGTCAGCTTGCCCTGCTCACCAAAGCTGAATGGCTTTCTTTAGACAGCTTAGAAGATTCAGGTGTACTGGTTTTTTCTGGTGAACCGATTAATGAACCTGTTGTGCACTATGGTCCGTTCGTCATGAATTCAATGGAAGAGATTGAACAGACTATTCAGGATTACAACAACGGCGTATTTGAGACTTACTGATTTACAGATGTCTGTCTTTGAGCTTTTAGCTTTGAATTGAAGTTGAAGATTGAAGATTGAAGATTGAAGATTGAAGATTGAAGATATTTTGCAACGAACAACGATTTGGTCATCCATTTGATGACTGCAAAAACAAGTGACACTATCCACTGCCGGTTACTATCACTTATTTAACCACGCTCTTAGAGCGTGGTTTTTTTTCTATTAAATCAGAGATAAACGATGCCCTGATTAAACGAATTTAGAGCGAGTTACAGATATTCACACAGGTAAGCTGTCGCTTCTTTTACCTGTAAGTCGAATGAAGAATCACCCGCAACGTCAAAAGACTCACCAGATTGGTATGTCGTCCAGTCATCATCGCCAACACGCTTTACAATTAAAGCACCTTTAACAACGGTCATCTTTTCTGGAGCCGCAGTACCGAACGTGTATTCGCCAGCCTCCATCACACCAACACTCACATCAGCACCAGCTTGGTTAAACGCTAACGACTTAACGCCACCTTCAAAGTATGTGTTTTCTTTAATCATTGTACTTCCTTGTTATCTCAAAATTGCAATTATTGGACTCAACGAATGAGCCTATGCGTAAATCTAGGTGATAATTGTTTTAACCAATTCGAGACTGTCCTACAAGAAATAAATACGCATAGCTTAGGCATTTCTTGAATTCGCTTTCATTGATAACGTAAATACCAAGGAATCAGGCAAAAAATCGCCAACGCAACCAAATTTATTGGAACATTCGATCCTGCTTCTAACTCTTATAACAATTTTTGCAAACTAAGGTTTTAGTTAATAGAATCTAAAATAATATCAGTGGGAAAATGAAGAAATAATGGCAAAAAAGTCGGTCAAAAGCAGAGATTTATTTGCCAACTCGTTACTCTACAGCTTCCTATTAGCTGGCTTTATGATTGCCCTCACCGCGGGCTATTTTGCTTACCAAGCCCACCAACAATCTGTCAGCCCAAGCAATGTCTATGGCACATGGATAGAGATTGCGGCACCACCTTACAATACTGATACCCTGACACTTTCAGATAATGGTGTAATGATGAATCATCGCCTCATTGCTACCTCGTTTGATTTTGATGGCAAGATTGTCACGATTAGCACAGGCTCTGGAACCACCGTCTACACCATCAGTGGTACTTACGATTCTCCTCGCTTGAAACGACTAGAGCCAAGCGTACCATCTCAGCAATTTATTAAAGAAGGCTACGAGGATACTGCAGCTGGTGATACCCACAGTGTGATGCAACAAAGACGCGCTTCCTTAGCCGAGCAATTCAAAAGATAATCCCCTTCTCAGTCTTCTTCAGTCATCTAAATAACAGTCATCTAAATAATAGTCTTCTCCGTAAAAAGTATTCTCCGCATCACTACTTTCATATTTACCTACCGATCTGCGCCGCTCACCCAACACACTTCGCTTTGTGATACTGCTTCAACTTGCGATATTTTCTTATCGTTTGTCGCATCTTTTCATAACTTCATGTCGTGGATTTTCACTTATGAGATTTTACTTCTGAAGGGTGTTTTATTTTATAAAACATGGACTCAGCCTCTCACTCATTAAGCAACAGAATTGTAACGAAATACTATTTTTTAGTTGTCCATCGAAAACGGATTTATTTTCAGTTATAAAATTAAAACTCTCTCGAATACTGACTGGGAAGCTCCTTCAAAACTGACTGGAGCCGTTTATGGGGCCATTTGGTTCTCGTAACCTTCAAGGAATGAGAGAAAAAGTATGATTCGTATTAATACCTGTGCGGCAAGCATTGCTCTAGCGCTATCTGGTACAGCATTAGCTGCTCCAACAGCACCTAGCATCGACATGTACGGTTCCAACAACCTGCAGTTTTCTAAAATTGAACTCGCGATGGAAACCACTTCTGGCTACAACCAGATGGTTAAATATCACGACAAAGCAAAGGTCGACGTCAAGTTCAACCAATGGAGCGGAACGTCAGGAAACACGTACAACATCTACTTCGATGGCGTTAAAGTGGCCACTGGCCCTATTACTGGTAGCCAAACTACAGCTTCATTCGAATACGGCCAAGGCGGCTTATTTCAGATGGAAATCGAGGCGTGTGACGAAACAGGCTGCGCCAAAAGTGCTCCCGTTCAGATCACGATTGCAGATACCGATGGTTCACACTTAGCGCCACTTGCAATGAATGTTGATCCGAACAACAAGTCATACAATACGGACCCAAACACGGTAGTAGGCACTTACTTTGTTGAGTGGGGTATTTATGGTCGTGATTACACGGTTGATAACCTACCCGCTGACAACTTGACCCATATCCTTTATGGCTTCATCCCAATTTGTGGTCCTAATGAATCAGTAAAATCGGTAGGCGGCAACAGCTACAACGCACTCATGACAGCCTGTCAGGGTGTAAACGATTACGAAGTGGTGATTCATGACCCATGGGCCGCTTTCCAGAAAAGTTTCCCTCAAGCGGGCCACGAATACAGCTCACCGATCAAGGGTAACTACGCGATGATGATGGCACTCAAACAGCGTAATCCTGATTTGAAAATCATACCATCGATTGGTGGTTGGACACTGTCAGACCCATTCTTCGATTTCACAACCAAAGCGAACCGAGACACCTTTGTGGCATCGGTTAAAAAATTCCTAAACACATGGAAATTCTATGACGGTGTAGATATTGACTGGGAATTCCCTGGTGGTGGTGGTGCTGCGCCAGATCTTGGTGACCCAGTAAATGATGGCCCAGCATACATCGCATTGATGGCAGAGCTGCGCGCAATGCTCGATGAGCTAGAAGCAGAAAATGGCCGTACTTATGAACTAACCTCAGCGATCGGTGTTGGTCACGATAAGATTGAAGACGTGAACTACGGCGATGCTATCCAGTACATGGATTACATCTTTGCAATGACTTATGACTTCTACGGTGGTTGGAACAACGTGTTGGGTCACCAAACGGCACTAAACTGCGGTAACTTCATGCGTCCTGGCCAGTGTGATGGCTCAGGTGTTGATGAGAATGGCGAACCATACACAGGCCCAGCTTACACCACTGACAACGGTATCCAATTGCTGCTTGAGCAAGGCGTTCCAGCTAACAAGCTAGTCGTTGGTACAGCAATGTACGGTCGTGGTTGGGAAGGTGTATTACCATCAACACTTTCTGATCCTAGCGACCCTATGACAGGTGTTGGTAACGGCAAACTGAAAGGTAGCTCTGCGCAAGGTGTATGGGAAGATGGCGTTATTGATTACAAAGGCATTAAAGCGAACATGCTTGGCGCGAATAACCAAGGCATCAACGGCTTTGAATATGGTTACGACGAAATGGCAGAAGCGCCTTACGTTTGGAACCGTACTTCAGGTCAGCTAATCACATTTGATGATGACCGCTCGGTAAAAGCAAAAGGCGCGTACGTTCGTAGCCTTGGCCTTGCGGGTCTATTCTCTTGGGAAATTGATGCGGACAACGGCGATATCTTAAACGCAATGCATGAAGGTCTTGCTGGCGGTACAACAGATCCTGTCAACCGCAAACCTACGGCAGCTGCAGGTGCAGACCAAGCGGTTGAAGGCCCAGCTTCTGTATCTCTAGACGGCAGCGCTTCAAAAGACAGCGACGGCACGATTGCGAGCTACGTGTGGTCGCAAGTAAGCGGAACAGCCGTAACGCTGGCGAATGCCAATGCCGCGGTTGCAAGCTTCGATGTTGTTGAGGTTGCTCAACAAGAGACACTGACCTTTAGTCTAACCGTAACAGACAACGAAGGCGCAACGTCAACAGACACCGTTGTTGTAACGGTAAACCCTAAAGATACAGGCCCGGTTAACACAGCACCAGTTGCAGTAGTTACAGCTCCGGCAGAAGTCAATGCGGGTGATGTAGTCGTGGTTGATGCTTCGGCTTCGAGCGATGCTGACCAAGACACATTGACCTTCACATGGGATGTGCCTGCTGGTATTGATGCGACTGTTCAAGGTTCTTCAGTGAGCTTTGTCGCGGCGGAATACACGCAAGATACAACGCTGAACTTCTCTGTAACGGTCAGCGATGGCACAGAGACATCAGTAGCGGCTACTTCAGTGAACGTTCTTAAGAAAACCACAGGCGGCGGTACGTGTACTAACGCTTGGGATTCAGGTGCGGTTTACACTGGCGGCGACCAAGTGACTCAAGGCGGTAAGGTTTGGGAAGCGAAATGGTGGACAACTGGTGAAGATCCAACAACGACAGGCCAATGGGGCGTGTGGAAAGAGATCGGCCCAGCAAGCTGTGCTAACTAAGAACAAGATTAGCTAAAGCCAACTAAAAGCAAAGGCCAACCAGAGAATGTCTGGTTGGCCTTTTTCGTGTTTGTTTTCTTAACCCACGTTCTACTTATTTGATTAGTTAACCTTAACCAATCAGGTTATCAAAGCTCTCGAATACTTGCGGGCACTTCATTACTCGCCCGTGACCTTGACCTTGAGTAGCAATCAAAGTAACGCGTTCCATTTCATTCGCAGCACGCTGAGACACATCAAACTTAGTAAACTTGTCTTGCTCATCATGAACGATGATCGTCTGAGACTCTCGAAGCGCTAGCTTTCCATAGGGATCAACAGACTGAATTGGGTAGTTAAACTGCTCTTCGACTTCTCCAACTACCGCCTCGAACAGTTTCATTGAGTAGCCAGAACGCGCAACGCTGCCAAATAGGTTTTCTAGATAATCCAGTACAGGTGCAATCAGCAATAGTGGCTTATTTTCCAATTTGACGTGCTTACATTCCAACGCAGAAGCCGTCCCCATACTATGACCGACCAAACCAGCTACCTCACCCACCGAATCTAGAATCGCTTCAAGACCGTTCACAAACGCAGGAATATGACCATGTACACCATCGCTGCCACCATGAGCAGGATGATCGTAAGCCAGAGCCGTAAAACCTTTGGCTGCGATATGTTCCATAAGAGGAAAGAACTGACTCGCCGTACCAGACCAACCATGAGTCAGCACCCAAACTGGACCTGTACCCAGAGAGTACGTTTTTAGCACGCCATCACGGCCTTTGATTTCACTCTTAATCAACCCTTGTGGATCAGCGTTTTTCTGCTCAGTTCGCATTGGCGTGAGCAACATTTTTCGCGCAGTTTTCTTCGCATGGCTCGGCGCGAGAATGTAATGCAGGTTAGTTGTTGCACCAATAAAGCTGCGCTTGAAGCTGAATTTGTTCGATGTATTAAAATAGATTTTGTCACTCATGACCGTTCCTTGTATCGCCATCATCATTGGCGGATCGAGCTCGGCCCGAAAAATCGAACGACCGTGCTATTTATTAATATAAAAAATGGCGATAGCGCTTTTTATGACTGCTTGCCGCCACTTCTCTTAAAATTGTTAGACCTTACATCAGCAAAGCTCACATGCTTTTCTAACTCTATGATTTGCGAACTAAGTGTTTTACGAACTAAACGGCTTACTCGTTAAACCGCTTTCCAGCTGGCAATTAAGCGCTCTACACCACTCCAAAAATGGGTGTGACTCGCTTGTTGGCCTCGCAACGAATAGAACAAGTTCGCACTCAAGTAGAGACCGTATAACTCGAAGGTTGCCTGTTTTGGGTCTAGTTCGGCTCTAAATTGCTTGCTCTCCACCGCTTTTGCTACCTGAATCGTCAAGTAATCAATCCAAACCGAAATGGTTTTCTGCAGCGCTTTCTGAATCACAGACGTTTCACTGCCCGAATCTTTCCACGCATCAATAAACATACAGCTGCCTTGGAATGAATGATTCCAACCCAACCAGTTATCAAGCAGTTGTTTAAGCTTGGCTTCAATATCACCGTCGCCCAACTCTCTCGCAGGAATGATGACTCTTTCAGTGAATATGGCGTTGGAATATTCGAGTACAGAGAGCTGCAGGTTCTCTTTAGAGTTGAAGTGTGCAAACAAGCCACTCTTAGACATACCACACTGCTTGGCTAATTCACCAATCGTTAAACTCTCAAGCCCGTTCTCACTCGCAAGCGCGAATGCATGACTCAAAATATACTCTTTGGTTATCTTTCCTTTGCTCATTATTCACCAATGATAAATCTGATGGTTTATTTTTAGCACGTTCGTTCTTTTTTTCAAAGTTTTTTGCCTAACCACTGGGAATTAATTTCTCTTGTCTAATAATTGTGGAAAAATGCGACAGTATTCAAGGAAATTGAAATCGATTAACAAAGGAAGAAGAATGAACACACTTTGGGAACAGTTTGCGTTTTCGGCGTCAGTAACGGGCCCTATCTGTTTAATGCTGTTTCTTGGTGTGATGCTCAAGCGAATTGGCTTAATCAATGACAACTTCATTGATGTCGCATCCAAGGTGGTGTTTCAAGTCACTCTACCCGCGATGCTATTTCTCAGCATTGTTCAGTCTAACCACGATTTTGCCGCAAGTGGAAAGCTCGTCATTTTTGGCTTGTTAGCCAACCTAGCCTTCTTCGTGTTCACCACTGTCAGCACTAAAATGGCTTTTAAAAAGCCTCAAGACCAAGGTGTGATGGTGCAAGGTGGCTTTCGCGCCAACACCGCTATTATCGGGCTTGCTTACGTTGCCAATATATACGGCAACGATGGTGTCGCACTCGCTGCTCTTTATGTCGCCTCCTTGACGGTTCTCTATAATATTCAGGCCGTTATCGCGCTCACTCCAAAGGGCCAGGAGTCGGGTGACAAAGCCATTCAAGTAATCGTTAAAACACTCACCAAAAACCCTTTGATTATCTCGATCGCCTCAGGTGTCTTGTTCTACTTACTATCGATCCCAGTACCGAAAATGGTGACTGATGCAGGGCAATATTTCGCAAACATGACGTTACCGTTAGCCCTTTTGTGCACGGGAGGGTCGCTTGATATACGCTCGCTGAAAAAAGATAAGGGCCCAACTTGGTTCTCTACCGGATACAAACTGGTTTTAGCTCCGCTACTGATCACGCTTGCTGCCCTGTTCTTCGGTTTTAGAGGATTAGATCTAGGCCTTATCTTCTTGATGAGCGCCGCGCCGACCGCTGCTGCGAGCTATGTTATGGCACGTGCGATGGGCGGGAATTCAACATTGGCTGCCAATATTATCGCGCTTACTACCGTTGTTTCTCTTATCACTTGTACTCTCGGTATTTTTGCACTTACTGCAATGGATTTAATATAGCTGCGACAGGCTTCAAAGAATCAAGATAAGCCTTAAAACAAAGGTCGCAACCCTTGATTTAGCGCTAACTGGTTCAATAAAAAGGCTGTTAGATTCTACGAAAATTTTCTTAGAGATCTGATATGTCTTCCGTTCAACATACGCCTTCACAACGCATCGCCAGTATTGAGTTGGGTCGAGTGATTGCTATCTTGGCGATCATCGGCTTACATGGCCAAATGGCACTTACTTATTGGCAAATCGATGAAGTGCCTTGGATTGGCTATGTACTTAACCAAACCGCTCGCTTCGCTGTGCCTCTTTTCTTCCTTATCTCAGGGTATCTGATTCAACCTAAGCTGACCGCATCGCCTTGGACAACCGTGGTCAACTACTCCAAGCCACTACTCAAGGTTTGGTTAGTTTGGAGCATCATTTGCCTAGTCATGCCATTCAACCTCGCGAAGGTGGAAGAGTTCGGTTACTTAGGCGAACGCCAAGGCTATTGGGGCTTTTTAATGAACACCCCGCTCAACTCTTTCTTAGAGGGTGGGTTGGTGCACTTGTGGTTTATTCCTGCACTTGTGTGTGCCGTTTTGATCATCGCTTTATTGGTTGAATTGAAGCTCAATAAACTTCTATTGCCGATCGCTATTGCGCTCTATGGCTACGGTGCTTTGGCAGGAAGCTACGCAACGCTAACCGGATTAGAAGCACCCTTCTTCACGCGCAATGGTCCGTTCTTTAGCACTTTACTCGTTACCGCTGGTTTTCTGATTCGCCAACACCAATGGCACCTATCATCAGCAAAAGCGTTGGGGTTAGTCGCTGTGGGAATGATCATCCATTTTTCAGAAGCAGCATGGTTAACCCAGTTTGATATCGCCTTTAATATTCACGATTTCTTATTTGGTACGGCTTTGTGGGGGATTGGTGTGTTCATGTGGCTTTTAGCAAATCCAAACATCGGCAATTACGCTTGGGTTCGTGCCATTTCAAATCGCATGCTGGGTATCTACGTAAGCCATTTACTGATCATTATCGTATTGTTCAATGTCTGTGGAATCTTAGGCATTACGGAATTGGCAAAAGACGTTACAGTATTTTTTGGCACCGTATTGTTGAGCTTTGGGTTGGTTGCTGGAATCGAGAAAACGCCACTGCGACGCGTGCTACTTCGCTAGGGCGTGTTGACCTTTCGCGGTTAAATTTTGTTCGGATGGGGACGCCTAGTCAAAAGCGTTTTAATCGCGGCGAGGGAGAAATAGCCTAGTCATTCTAAGCAAATCTCCCTCAACAAAGAGTAAAACGCTTTTAGCCGAACCCTTCGGGCAGCGTTTGCTGGTCATTTCTACTGCGTTATCGGCTTCTCATGTAGGCTAGCTACACATCAAAGCCTCTGCGTTGTATAAATACCCAGCAAGTCGCTGCAAAAATCAGCTCGAAAGAGCAACACGCCCTAGACTGATTCGCCCAGCCTAAAGAAGCTGAGCGATAAAATGCTTTAGAGTATGTATAGCGGGTTAACCGCCGATTGACGCCAAGTTTGGAGTCATGCCGCTGTTGCCATCATGTAAGAAGTGGCTAACAGACTTGGTTTGAAGCTGAGCCTGAATTCGATCAATGAGCTCTTGCTCTTGTTGATCTTCTTGAATCAAATCTCGCAGTTCAACACCGTGGTCGCCAAACAGACATAGGTGAAGTTTACCAGTCGCAGAAACACGCAGTCGGTTACAACTCTCACAGAAGTCTTTCTCGTAAGGCATGATCAAACCAATTTCACCCTTGTAGTCTGGGTGGACAAACACTTGTGCTGGACCATCGTTAACCGCTTTGACTTTTAACAGCCAACCGTTAGCAATAAGCTGATTGCGAATCGCAACGCCAGAGACATGGTGTTTATCGAACAACTCGTCCATCTCGCCGGTTTTCATCAGCTCGATAAAACGTAATTGAATAGGTTTGTCTTTGATCCAATTAAGGAAGGCTGGTAATTCCTGACTGTTGAGGTCTTTCATCAATACAACGTTGACTTTGACTTGTTCATAGCCAACCTCAAACGCTTTATCAATGCCTCGCATAACCTCAGTAAACTTATTCTCACCAGTGATCTGATGGAACATACGTGAATCTAAACTATCCACGCTAACGTTTATATGGGTTAAACCAGCATCACGCCATTGCCCTACTTGTTTCTCCATGCGGTAGCCATTCGTTGTGGTGGCTACTTTTTCGATGCCTGGAGTAGAAGCAACGGTATGTATGATTTCAGGAAAGTCTTTACGCAGACTCGGCTCTCCGCCTGTAATGCGGATCTTTGAGGTACCACAATCTGCAAACGCTTTAACAACGCGTTTGATCTCGGGAACACTTAAAAAAGACGAGTTTTTTTGCCCTGACGGTTTGTAACCATCTGGTAAGCAGTAAGTACATTTAAAGTTACAGACGTCTGTAACCGACAAGCGCATGTAATAAAACTTGCGATGGAATCTATCTTCGAATTGTTGCGCCACGGAACACCTTTCCAAACACGGGAGGCATAATCATTTCCAATTAAGCCCTTGTGACAACATGTCACTGGCTCTTGATGCGTATCGGTACAGCAAATACCACTGTGCGACTTAGCATGCGAGAGCTCGGAGTTATGGCAACCGCACGTCATATTCATACGTGCAGTAGCTGAGTAATAAAATACTTAATATTTGTACGTGAATCTAGCTCTGATGGTAAAAAACGGGTCACATCGGCAAAAAAAACGTATCAAACGCTCAAAATAACTCTTGTTGAGTATATAGCGAGAAGCATTTAACCTAAATTATAGTTGGTAATAACCTAACAAGAACAAAAAATGAATATTTACGCTTCAAAGAAGGTCGTAGCAATCGGTGGAGGCCATGGCTTAGGTCGTATGCTTGCTGCACTAAAAGACTTTGGTAACAACGCAACTGGCATTGTTGCAACAACGGATAATGGCGGCTCAACCGGACGAATTAGAGACTGCCAAGGTGGTATCGCTTGGGGAGATACTCGTAACTGTATCAACCAATTGATCACTGAACCTTCAATCAGCTCGATGATGTTTGAATACCGCTTTCGCGGCCAAGGTGAACTCGACGGTCATAACTTGGGTAACCTGATGCTCACGGCATTAGACAACCTCTCGGTTCGCCCACTAGAAGCGATTAACCTAATTCGAAATATGCTCAAGGTCGACGTCAATATCGTGCCGATGACCGAGCACCCTTCTGACCTCACAGCCCTATCAATGGACGGACGTTGGGTAACCGGCGAAACCAACGTTGATGACATGACAGAAAAACTGCGCATGATGGACTTGTCGCCAGAAGTGCCAGCGACCAAAGAGGCCGTTGCCGCGGTGGAAGAAGCAGACTGTATTGTACTTGGCCCAGGCAGCTTTCTAACCAGTGTGATGCCTCCGCTGCTACTACCAGAAATTGGTAAAGCAATCGCTGGAAACACCAAGGCAAAAGTTATCTTCATTGAAAACCTATCTCCAGAACACGGTCCTGCAGGAAAAATGACGCTTCAAGAACAGCTTGAATGGTGTGAACGTACCTGCAAAGCGAGAAAAATTGATGTTGTGCTGGGCAATGCGCCGCACCCTGAACTTGAAGGGCTTTGGAACTGCGTGACCACCGATCTTGCCTCTCCTAATCGAGATTGGCGACATGACCGTTTAAAACTTCAACAAGCGATTCGGGCTCAACTGGCTTAGTGGCTTAGTGGCTTAGTGGCTTAGTGGCTTAGTGGCTTAAGCTAAACACCAGAAGCCGGTAAAAACGAAAAAGGAGCATCATGCTCCTTTTTTAGTCTCTGTATCTCTACCTGTAGATTTAGCGATTAACCGCTTTAGAGATCAGTCATCAACTGCTGATATTCAGTATAAGTCGATAGTAGAAGTTCCTGCATATCTTGAAAATCAATATCTGTCACAGGCAATGCTTGCTTCACTTTTGCGTCTAAGCTAATAGCAAAACTACACAAAGAATCGGCACCAAAACTCGCAGCACTGCTCTTCAACGCATGGCTGATATCGGCCAAATACTTAGACGTATCGGTATCTTTGTTTAGCTCTAGGTGCTCGTGGTATCCCTTCAATTCACCTAAAAATATTTCCAGTAATACTGGGACATTCTCTTGCCCTATTTCGCCGGCAAGTTCATCAACTTTTTGCTGATTTAATACTTTCGTCATTATTATTTTCTTATTGTTTGGTGATTACTGCTTCGCATTCCACGTTTGCAACTTACGGTATATGGTCGAAGGACTCACATCTAAGAAGCCTGCTGCTCGGGGGATATTGCCATCACACGCTTTAATGGCCTGTTCGATGGCCGTTTTCTCAGTGATCCACAATGGGAAAATATCTTTTACCGTAATGTCTTCATTCTGCTTTTCTTTCAATCGCAGGCTGTTTTCAATCGGTTGGTTCAATGGGGGCGGAAGCATGTTTAGAGTAATCTCTTTACCGTTATTCAAAACCACCACGTTTCGCAACACGTTTTGTAGCTGACGAACGTTACCCGGCCACTCATATTGATTAAAGCGATCAAGTACTTCTTGAGCAAAACGCACAAACGCCTTCCCCTCCTCGACCGACATATAGCCTAGTAACGAGTACGCAATCTCGATGACATCTTCACCACGCTCGCGCAGTGGCGGCAAGTGCAGCGGAATCACGTATAAACGATAGTATAAATCTTCTCTAAAGCGACCTTCTTGTACTTCTTTCCAAGGGTCACGGTTGGTCGCACACACAAAACGAACGTCCACACTCTTCATCTTCGAAGAGCCGACTTTTTGAAAAGTACCGGTTTGAATAAAACGCAGAAGCTTGGTTTGCAGTTCAAGGTCCATCTCACACAACTCATCGAGGAACAGTGTTCCACCGTCAGCCAATTCAGCAGCACCTTGGCGATCCGTTGCCGCGCCAGTAAAGGCACCTTTTACGTGGCCAAACAGCTCACTTTCAATCAAGTCTTTAGGAATTGCCGCACAGTTGATGGCGATGAAAGGCTTATCACCACGCTTACTCGCCGCGTGAATCGCTTCTGCACATACCTCTTTACCCGTACCACTTTCACCGGTAATGAAAATACTCGCTTTACTCGATGCGGCGGAATCGATAGTTCGGTAAACCTGCTGCATAGTTTGGCTACTGCCAATAAAACCTTGATAGTTCTGGTTTCCCGGATGTTCCGAACTGTTCTTAAGCTTGGTAGCCTTACGGATTGCGTTGTTCACCGTAATACGAAGTCGGTCGGCTTCACATGGCTTGATAAGGAAATCTTGAGAACCATGACGCATTGCTTCTACGGCGGTATCGATAGAGCCGTGCGCTGTCATGAAGATAACGGGCACTTCAGGGTACTTTTGTTTTACAGCAAAGAGCACATCCATACCCGTCATATCAGGCAGACGTAGATCTAATAAAATAAGGTCAGGGATTCGATGATTCAAACTCTCAATTGCATCGCGGCCAGTGCCGACAATGTTGATATCAATTTCGAGCGGTGTAAGATACGAGCGATATAACGCTGCGACTGAAGCCGTATCCTCGACCATCAACAAATACTTTGATTTGTTATCTAACGTTTTTGATTGCATATCCTAGCCATTTATAATTTGCATTTCTTATTATAGTCGCATTCCGCTTTGCATTATGCAAATTAGCCACAATATTTGTGATGTATTTTTTTACTTACTTCAAACAATCAATGTTTTATCTATCTGGCACGAACGATGCAGTAATATAAATGACCTTCGGGTCACCTAGCCAACTGACGTTGTTAGTGAACCGAGTGTTCACAAACGTAAGCCAGTAGAACAATTACTACTGGCTGTTTTTTTGTCTGAACCACTCTCAATTCTTATCTTGAGGGTATGAACTTCTTGAGTAAGAAGTGAGACTAGCTGTTGGTAATGAATTGCTTTCTCATCTGTTCAATCTCATCACGCTTCTGCGCCGCCAGCTCAAACTCCAGATTCTGAGCATGCTGATACATCGCAGCTTCTAGCTTACTGATCTCTTTATCAAGCTGCTGTGGCGTAAGCACTGCATAACTTTCAGATGGCTCAGCCACCTTAGATAGTGGAACTTGCTTAGATTGACGCTGCTGTTTCGACTTGGTGATGTCACCCAGCTCCATAATATCTTTGATATTACGTTTCAGCGCTTGTGGTGTAATACCTTGCTCTTCGTTGTAGGCCTGCTGTTTCTCACGACGACGATCGGTTTCATCAATCGCTTTTCTCATCGACTTAGTAATCGAGTCACCATATAAGATCGCCTTACCTTCGAGGTTACGCGCGGCACGACCAATGGTTTGGATCAGAGAACGCTCAGAACGCAAGAAGCCCTCTTTGTCTGCATCAAGAATCGCCACCAACGATACTTCCGGCATATCCAAACCTTCACGAAGTAAGTTAATACCCACTAACACGTCAAACTCGCCCAAACGTAAGTCTCGGATGATCTCGACACGCTCAACGGTATCGATATCAGAGTGCAAGTAACGCACTTTAACGCCATGCTCACTTAAGTATTCGGTTAAGTCTTCCGCCATTCTCTTAGTTAATGTTGTGACCAACACGCGCTCTTCTTTCACTGAACGGATTCTGATTTCAGACAACAAGTCATCCACCTGAGTCGCGACCGGTCTTACTTCAATGATCGGGTCTAACAAGCCAGTAGGACGCACCACTTGATCAGCAATCTCGCCATCGGATTTTTCAATCTCGTAATTACCCGGCGTTGCCGACACAAAAATCGTTTGTGGAGCTATAGACTCAAATTCTTCAAACTTCATTGGACGGTTATCCAATGCAGAAGGCAATCTAAAGCCAAACTCGACCAAGGTTTCTTTACGAGAACGGTCACCTTTATACATCGCACCAATTTGCGGCACAGTCACGTGTGACTCATCGATGATCAGCAAACCATCATCAGGCAGGTAATCAAATAACGTTGGAGGCGCTTCCCCTTCCGCACGGCCGCTCAAGTATCGTGAATAGTTTTCGATACCGGAACAGAAGCCAAGCTCAGTCATCATTTCAATATCAAATTGAGTTCTTTGAGAGATACGCTGCTCTTCGAGAAGCTTATTGTTGTCTTTTAAGTATTGAGCACGATCTCGCAATTCATCCTTGATGTTCTCAATCGCCTCGAGAATTTTTTCTCTTGGGGTTACATAGTGAGTTTTTGGATAAACGGTAAAGCGCGGTAAGTCTCTTTGCTTAATCGCACCAGTCAGTGGATCAAAGATACTAATGCAATCGACTTCGTCATCGAACATCTCAATTCGAACCGCATCTAGGTCAGATTCAGCCGGGAAGATATCGATCACTTCACCACGGACTCGAAACTGACCACGTTCAAAAGCGACGTCGTTTCTTGAATATTGCAGTTCAGCCAAACGGCGCAAAATATCACGCTGATCCATCACCTCACCACGACTCAAGTGAAGCATCATCTTCAAATACGACTTAGGGTCACCAAGACCGTATATCGCCGACACAGAAGCCACAATGATGGCGTCTTTTCGTTCTAGTAAGGCTTTGGTTGCCGAGAGCCTCATCTGTTCAATATGAGCGTTCACAGACGCATCTTTCTCGATGAACGTGTCCGTGGTTGGAACGTAGGCTTCAGGTTGGTAGTAATCATAGTAAGAAACGAAATACTCAACGGCATTGTTTGGAAAGAAAGATTTCATCTCACCGTAAAGTTGAGCCGCCAATGTCTTGTTAGGCGCTAATAGGATCGCAGGTCTTTGAGATTGGGAAATGACGTTGGCAAGGGTAAAGGTTTTACCAGAGCCCGTTACCCCTAATAGAGTTTGATGTGCCAAACCAGAATCTAGTCCATCTAATAATTTGGTTATCGCCGTCGGCTGGTCACCGGACGGGCTGTAGTCCGATACCAAGTCAAAGAGTTTGCTCATAGGTCGCCATTTCCATACTGTTTTTTTAATCAGGTCATTGTCACTCTAGGTGGAGTGTCGTTGCAACTATTATCTAGAGAAATGCATCTTAAGATCAGATATCAGTTATAGCTTTTATTTTTAGAACTTGGTATTATCCGTGCCCCTGCAAGATCTCTTCAGCTAAATTACTCGATTTTTAATCCACTACTTTTCCCCAAAAAATCTAAAAATACCGCTTGTTTTACTGTTCGGTTTATAATCTACAAAAGTTATACAATCGCGATATTTTGATATAAATCTTTTAAATACATTGAGTTAGATAAGATTTTTACATTTTTCGATTTATCCCAATGATTGTTGTTAAAGTTTCACACACACACTTATCCACAATTTTGGTGGATAACTAAAGCAAAGCTAAATCCAATAAGGTGTTCAAGAAAGTAAAGTTTTTTATCTTACTTTTTTCTGATATTTTTTATTGACAGAAATTCGGACAATTATTAGAATTCGCGTCGCTAACAAGCAATTCCCCTTTAGTTCAGTTGGTAGAACGGCGGACTGTTAATCCGTATGTCGCAAGTTCAAGTCTTGCAAGGGGAGCCAAATTCAGAAAAAAGCCCAATCTTTCGATTGGGCTTTTTTCGTATGTAACTGCGACTAACTTGTTCCAAGTTAATGTCACAAACCTAGCCGCTCACGTTCATCGTTGATCAAAAAAGCCACGAACTAATCCGTGGCTCACTTAACTTTTGAGACTACAAACTACCCGAGAAGTAATGGGTATCTCGTAGAATCCATTTATATTGCATTATAGGTGACGAGCGATCGTGTCCGTCAAAACCGCAGCTACCTTATCATCGCCAGCTTGATCGCCTTTACTGTAGGTATTGATCTGACGCTTCGATGAATCGTGGATATTAGTGATGGCTACCACTTCTCTCTCAATACCAAATCCAACCAACTTAATCATCAATTCTTTATTTTTGAATGAGTCGCCAACGATCACGATAGAGTTAAAATCTTTCAGTAGCTCTTTAGTCAGATCTTCAACTTGAACATCATTACTATTAATAAAAAAGATATCCGCAGACTTCGCAGAGCTTCGCTCTCCAGCAGACTTCAGTTGGATTTGCTGCATCTCATTGAACACACCATTATCTTGCGTTCCAATGGTAGATAGGCTCGCAGCATTAGAAGCCAAAGACAATAGCAGTGTACTAGCAAAAACAGTACTTTTAACAAAATTCATTCTCTTTACCCTCTAATAACTAAAGAATTGTTTCTTTCATGATGCGGAACGTTTGACCTTTATCGTCAATATCGCAATCGGTATCGATCGTAATGCCGTAGTTAGAATCTCTTTGGTATAAAGTTGACTCATTCTCATTAATTGACCAACTACTGCCATACATATTGAGATAGGCGCGCGAAACCGTCACCGCATTGCCGAATACCAGTTTTTGGTCAACACAAGTATTCCAATCAGCAGTGTAGTTTTCTTGCCACGTCTCATAGCTCTTTAGGTCGTAAACTCGGTACAGGTCTTCACCCCAAATTTCAGCAGCGTTCTTTACATGCCAAAATTCTGCAGATGGAGCATCTCTGTAATACCCAGCTTCTCCCACAGCTTTTGTATTAATAGTCTGGACAACCGAGTGGCCGATATCATTGCCTTCATCAACCGAGGTGTAATTCAACATATTGTGTGTCTGACTCGATTCTTTAGTTTGGCTAAAACCAAAGCCAACACCCAGACCAGCAGACGGACCATCTGATTTGCTCGCTTCAAAAGAGCCAGTAATATCGAAACTAAAAGACGTACTCTCAGCTAACGAAATCTCTTTGTTCAAATTACTCGAACTTGGAAAGCTTTGCTGGTTCACAAACAGATTTCCATGTCGTCTTTGAGGGAGACAGTAATCGTTGTTTTTATCGTTTTCACACTCTTCAGACAAGTACTTCCAAGTCAGCCTTGATTGCTCTTTCGCATTATTAGGAGCCTCATCAACGGCTTTCTTGTGAGCCCAATTGTAGGCATTGTCACCTGACATGAAATTAAATTGAGAATTACCATGGAAGATCTGACCTAAGTATCCTTCTGGGTAATAAAAGTGTGGCGCAACTTTCTCATCTTCCCACTCGAAAAAATAGCCTCCGTCGGCAAGGGTTTGACGCGTGACATTCATGCTACCGTCAACCGCCATAATATAGTTAGTCTTATTTGACTGAGAAAACATCAACAAATCGATGGTACGTGCGACATCAACCTGTTCATGAATTTTGTACTTCTCCTTACCATAGCTATAAGCACCATTCTGAGAAGTGATAATAAATTGCTCTTCAATTTGACCATCTTCTATTCTGGCATGCTGACAGAGGTTCGCAATTTTTCCAGGTAAACCCTGCTGCTCTAGGTGATTGTTAATGTATTCTACTTTGGCATTAAAGATATCACAGGCTGTCGCAGGATCATCGTACGCAACATACTCATCAGCCCCTTTGAAGCAGGGCGCGAGCATACTTTGATGAATTTATAATCCAAAGAACACTCGGGCTCGA
>NZ_JBGONY010000045.1:0-40980 GCF_041439375.1 Vibrio crassostreae
ATATGGGTTTGGAGCTATTAGATCATATCTGTTAACAAAGTGCGATCCCGCCCTGGGTCCGCGGGTGAAGCTCAGGGGAAAATCCGAGGTCAACAACTAACAGAATTAATAAAGGAATGGACAGAGTCGGACTTTGTTCCAGACAGTCTTTATGTAGAGATAGACAGTAAGAACTCGATTACTGGCGTGATTCACGCTGTGCCCGAACAAATTGTAATGGCTATTACAGATTATTACGCGCACTATGCTCAGGTAATTAAACCAGAAGCTGTTCGCAACTATCGTAGAGCTGCCAAGCTAGGTTTGCGTAAGTACATATATGATCGTCTTGATTACAATGAACAGGATCTAATATCTGAAAGCTGGAAACTATTCCAAGAGCGAGTCCTAAATAATGAATGCCCTAAAGGGTATTTCACGATGTTTGATGAAGCTACTACGATTATTGCTTCTCTTATTCGCAATAATATTATTGTTGACGACTCTATAATGCCGGACGGTAGTTTAGGCATCCATTGGGCTAAGTTTTGGAAAAATCAAAGCTTAGAGGTTGTTCATGGTGAGCGAATCAAAATCGCTCATAAATATCCAGATTCATATCGACAACTAGATCCCGAGATCAATGCATACCCTGTGGGCGCATTATCAGAGTTTAGAGTGTGGTTTCAAGAGACCTATCTGCCGGAGAAATATCCAGCATACATTAAACGTAAAATTAAAGATGGGACAGTAGCCTTAGAAGCTGTTCCCGTACTTCTATCAGCGGTTATGCCTCCAGAAGTGTCAGAAAGACTATTAAACTAAAGGTCCTTGAAAAAGTAAGAATACACCCAACGTTTTGTATATTTATCTACGTTGGGTTTGTTTTTAGTAACACTAATTTGAGTTAGGTGGGAGCCTTATTCATATATTATCTTGACGTTTCTTTCCCAGGAGAATTTATGGAAAATTTGAATAAATTAGAGTCAATTGTCGATTTGTATTTTAGTAAAAAGTACAAATTATTTAAACCTCAAGATGCAAATGGAGATACCTTGGGGAAATGCTTTGAGTTTGAGAGTCGTGCTGATTTCTTGGATGCATACCTGCAATACTACCGTAATTTACCGAATTTGGACGCTGCTATTGCGAATGGGTGTAGTGCAAAGTTTAAAATCCTATATGAGTCACAAGAATATGAGCTTAAGCATATTCACCAAGAAGAGTTTAAAGACGACAAGGGTAATCTTCGAGGTGTAAATAATACTATATTATCAAGCATGGCAGTTAAGCTTAGATCAAAGTCCTCTCAGTTAAAAAAGGCTAAATCATTTGATGATGTCTACAGTATTGTGAAAGCGACTAAAGTTTCTGGTTTCGGTGAGTTATCAATTTATGATGCCGCGGTAAGAATATCAGCATATTTAGGCTTTAAACCGACGAAGGTATTTCTACATGCTGGTACTCGAATAGGGGCTAGCTATTTGGAGGATAAAGAACTATTGCCGGAAGACTCTTCTCTTGAAGAAACTCTAGAGATCTTTGATTTCCCAAAACCAATTCAAAAGTTAAATGCTATACAATTAGAGAACTTCTTGTGTTCTTTTAAGAGTGACTTAAAAAAAATATAGTAACCACAAGGCTCCTAAAGGTTTGTTATTCCTGTTACGCCGGGTGTCTGGGGCGTTCTAAGTTACACATGGAACTGGATGTTAGATTCTTGAACTGACATCATACTTTACTGATTACATTGCATTTTGTTTCTTATGATCGTATCATTGACTGGCTTTTGGTAGGGGCTTATTAGTTCCTGATCAAAAGGAACTTAACAGGTTGTCAACTCCCAGCGGTATGCCAATAAGGCAAGCTGAGCAGATAGACAGCAGGAACTGGAATAGGGTCTTCATAGATACCTCCACGGTTATAGTTACAGTATAATCCATTTCTAACATGACGCGGCTAGAGTCTCCGGATTCGTGGATGGTTGTTTTAACAACTTGGTTAAGCCGAGGTAAGGCGTAAGGAATTGCCGCAGTTCTAAGTCTGCCTCGGTTTTGCTAGAGTACTCTAATGTCATCAAATATTCCTCTCTGGTATCGAAATCGCGGGTATCTTCATTTCGATTTGCCGATCAGCTTAAAAAAAGCACGCAATCTAGTCACTAACTCAGATCTTGTAGCAAAACATGCGTTCTTTCCCTTAATCAATTATGCGGTTGAATCTAAGAAAATAAGTAAAGATAAGAAAACGCGAAAAATCGATATTGCAGTCAAAGAGCGTCCAATTGCTTATTCAGCACATGTAGATAGCCATATTTATGCTTACTATGCCGAAATTTTGAGTAGAAAGTACGAATCTAGATTAAAGCAACTAGGGCTATCAGAGTGTATTCTTGCTTTCCGTGGGTTGGGGAAAAGTAATATCGATTTTGCCTTTGAAGCGTTCGAGCAAATTAAGGATATGGGGGAGTGTAGTGCAGTAGCTTTAGATTTCTCTAAATTCTTTGACACGCTAGATCACTCAATTTTGAAACAAAGTTGGTCTGGTTTACTAGGCAAAGACAAACTCCCACCTGACCATTTCAATGTGTTTAAATCTATCACTAAGTTTGCCCAAGTAAATAAAGTTGATTTGTATAATGAGTTTGGCATTTCGCCTAATAACCCCAAAAATGGACGAAATCGAATTTGTACTGCTAAGGAGTTTCGAGATATCGTTCGGACGAAGAAGCTTATAAAGCCAAACAAAAACTCATTTGGTATACCTCAAGGTTCTCCAATAAGCGCACTTTTATCAAACATTTATATGCTTGAGTTTGATGCAGAAATGAAAAGGTACGTAGATATTCATGGTGGAAAATATTATCGCTACTGTGATGATATGTTGTTTATAGTACCGACACCTCTCAAAGTTAGAGTAGCGGGCTATGCTCAAGATCGAATAAAGAGCTTAAAAGTTACAATTAATCCAAAAAAAACCGAATTAAGAACATTCAAATATAAAAATGGCTCTTTAACTTCGGAGCAAATGCTTCAATATTTAGGTTTCATGTTTGATGGTGAAAATGTTTATATTCGGTCATCTTCACTGGCGAGGTATTCGGAAAAAATGAAACGTGGGATTCGTTTAGCTAAAAGAACAATGGACAAGTATAATTCGGTTCGGATAACTAAAGGTTTGCCTGAGAAAAAACTTTATAAGCGTAAATTGTATAGTCGCTATACTCACTTAGGTGGGAGGAATTTCGTTACCTATGGATTGAGGGCCGCAAAAACTATGCAAAGTAAAACTATCAAACGCCAACTTAAGCCTCTCTGGCGTAGATTTCATGAAGAAATAGAGAGAGAAATATAATAGGTGCTAAAGTAAGCTCTTAAAAAGCTTTTGTAGAGTGTAGATTGAAACGAAGAATGAATATTCGGATTAAATTCGCGTCGTTCAACGTGACCAAGGTCGCACGGTCAAAGTGTATCTTAAATCCATTCCAACTATGATCTAAGGTCAAGTAACCGCGAGCGTGGATGTTTGTGAGTTTCAGTAAAGTGACTTAGCCCATGTGAACAAGTCTGTTCATGACATTGCGTAGATCTGACGAATACACAGAGTAATCCAATAATCTAACCAACAGGCACAAACTTAGTGCGAGCAGTAAGTAGGGTTTAAAAAAATCAGCATGGAAAATTACAGACGAGCTCGTGCGAGAAAACTTAACTGGCTTACTGGATAACACAAAACAGAATTCAACGTGTGTAGCCAACAAGAAACACGGTGGCGTGTGTAAAATCTGAAATAGAAACGACAGCAATGCCCACAAGGTTTGCACACAGCGCGGTGAATCGTTAGTACAAGTAGATGTAAGTTAGACAAACAGAACAAATGTTCACGTTGATCGGCTTTGTGTAAACGAATCATGTAGATGTTGGCCACACATATAATGATTGGGTTAAAAGAGCGTTTAGAGAATGCTGGTGAACTAAATATGCTTGAGACGCCAGTTGTATTAAGGGTTTAAGAGGAAACGATGATAAGGATAACTTTGGAAAATAGTGACATTACTATCTGGGGCTTACAAGCTCAGTGCGTATTATGTACGTGGTGTTAAAGCAAAAACGCACCTTTTCAATCGGGTGCGTTATCCTTTAACACCTTGATTACTCTTCGATTTTTCTGTTTGTTAGGCAGCAAGCCAAACACGACATTTTGATCACTTTCACCCAAGATATCAGCGATGTGGAACGCGATGTCCCAATCCATTCCGGAGATGCCTCTTCTCCAATTGTATAGTCTCTTCTCGCTAACCTTAAGTTTCTTTGCCAATTGGTACTCTGAAGTCAGTTCGTACTTGGCTTTGACTCGATTCAAAAGTGCATTTGTGTAGTTAATAACTTGCATGTTCGTCCACGTCCTTTGAGATGATTAAAAGCTAGAAATTGCTGAATTACCATCCCCGACACGCATTTCCCGTATTAGAAAATTCGTATAGGGTGAGGTGGAGCGAGATATCACTGTTTGGAGGCGGGATGAATAACCAAGAATCGAAACTGGATGAGACATTAGCGGCAGCTGAGCAAGCGGCCAAACAAGGCAAGCTAACGTCGAGTGTCAGATTGGTGATTGTGTCGCTGAGACAAATCGTTGAACGTCAAAAACCGTTGTTCAAAAACCCTAACAACAGACCCTAAAGCGCGTCAAAGAGTGATGAAGACAAATCAGCACCAACGTTCCCCATACAAAAGAAGTGCGCGGCCATTGGCCGCGCTCAATCGTGATCGCTGGAGAAAGTTACTTGAGAACCCCTCACAATATGACTATCTGCTGTCCCGTTCGGGGAAATCCACGCAGCGCCAATATTTAGCGGATATTGGTCGAGTGATGGATTACTTGGTCAGTGAGCTTGAGTTTCGGACTTGTAAAGTAGGGGTGGTGACCGCTAAAGGGTTCTTGCTTAGAACTTGGGCGAATGTAGCCAAAGGCACTGGTTTACCGGAATGGCGCGTGAAACAGTGCGTGAGTTACGCGAAAGACCGAGGGTGGATCACGTCCAAGCAACCTCGAGAGAACATCAGCGGCGACTGGTATGGATTGGCATCCATCAAGCGCATCACCGACAAGTATTTTCGCGATCTCGGCTTAAACGTGGCCTACGCGAATGCCAAACAAGCTGCGACTAAGAACCTCAAAAAAATGGCCGCCTCAACCGGTGTCCACATCCGTTACCTTCTTACACCGATCACGTTACTGCGTAAGTTTGCACGTCGTAATACTCAACGTCATGACAGCACAGTGCCTTAAGATCAAAGCTCAAACTGCGCCTCGATCCGTCTGAACCCCGATTTTTCGGGGTTTTTCGTCTCTATTCCTCCCAAATTTCATCGTTTGAATGCGGTGATTGTGCCGTTGTGGATAACCCGTTCGCTAACCGGTGTTTTACGGCGTTAACTGCTCCATGAATTCAGTCTTTGAGATCACAACGCATAGTCTAAAGACTAATGATCTATCTAAAGATAGATGTAAGGGACAGTTACTGTTACCCCGTGAAAAACGGGGATAACTTATTAAAGGAAGCGGCTCATCGAGCTCGCCAGCGAGCTGGAGCCTTATGACGCGAGACGTTCGATAGCATGGCGATAAACACCGAAAATGCGGGAACAGCAACGGCCATGAAGTCGCTACGCGACGGTCTATTAGGAAAGAAAAGGCGAAATCGAAGCTCTCATTTTGATTACTAAAACCTATTAGTTTTGCTATTTTAATTGTTATAATCTATTGGTTGACGTCGAGAGACAGGGACACACCAACGTCGTGAGACAGGGACACACCAACGTCGTGAGACAGAGGACAACACAATGACAATGCATCAACAGAGCTACCAACAATTGGTCAGCGAGCTTGAGCTCGTTGAACAAACGCTGACCCAAGCGGCTCCAGACTGGAGCACGGTGCCCACCTTCAAGAAACCCCTTGTCGCGATCCAAGCGGCAGAAGAAGCCAGCCAACAGGTGGCGACAACCATCCACTTGCTGAAATCCCTCATGAACAACTTCCATCTTCGCTTGTGTGAACTGGAGGCGACGCATGGCCAGTAAGAATCCGATCAAAGGTTACATTGCCTGCCCAACGCATGGCTGTGATGAGATCTGCACGGTGCACGCCGTGGGCGAGCATAAGCTCATCGAGGGCGGTGAGCCGCCTAAGAATAAGCGCCGTCTCGGTCAGCTCTATACCATTTGCCCGAGTTGCAAAACCAACCAAAGCGCGGGGAAACCGTTTCAAGATTGGTTACACAACCACATGGTGTCGAGTCCAGATAAAGCCACTACTGGTTATAAAACCAGTGCTAATAAAAATCCTGACCCAACTAAGCCCCAAAAACCGAACGAAACCAAGTCTGATAAGGGCTCAAGCAACGCCGACAAACCCAACGATAACCAAGCCGAGTCGGTTAATACGCGATTAGGTTGGTCATTGTTGTTGCTGTTAAGCACCTGCGCCTTGTTGTGGTTTGGCTTAACGAAGACCAAGAAAGGAGTCACTCATGAGCAATGAAGCCCCATTCACGCCCGTGGAGAACGAACTGGATGAACGTGATCAACAAGCCGTTGAAGCGGTAGAAACCTTACGTGAAGCTCGAGAGCAAGACGAAGCCGACACCGGCGAAAACCAAGATGCGGCGCCGGAAACCTTGGGTTTCGGGGAAGAAGACGCGCGCATGATGCTCTCTTACGGTTTAGGTGTGGTGGAGATGACCGTCGGCACCGTGTTTGATGTGCCGTTTGAAATCGACACCCGAGCCGGTAATCAGTGGTTAGACGCTGCATCGCCCATGCTGCAGAAGTACGGACCCGCCGGTTTGAAATGGTTCGGCCAATACCAAGGCGAGTTTGTGTTTGCTATGGCCTCGATGACCTTGATTGGCGGTTGCGCCAAACAAGTGCGCCAACTTAAACAGGCTCAGGAGACAACTGAGCCCGAGACGCCGCAGGAGGTGGACAGTGAAGCTCCCCAATCCAGTGAACAAGAATAACGCCCACAATGCGGAGCACGTTTGTTACATGGGCACTACGGGCAGCTGCAAAACTACCGCCATTCGTCAGCTCAATTTCATTGAGCGTTCGTCTCAAGTGGTGATGTTCGATCCGTACAGTGAGCACATCGAGGCGCCGCTCAAAGGTAGCCGCGTGCAAGCGTGCCACAGCTTTGATGAGTTCTACCACAAGGCGTGGTTTGCGAGGAAGAAAAAGGCTGCGTTTCGGTTGGCCCTGGTCGAGCAAGCGCGAACCCGAGAGAACCTCGAGTTGTTTGCCAACATGGTCTGGTCATTAGGCGATGGTCATCATCCGAAAAAGTTGCACTGTGTGATTGAAGAGCTCGCCAAGTTCACCAACACACCGTCAAAGCTTGATGGGTTAGCCGGCGAACTCTGGACGGGCGGTCGCGGTTTTGGCTTGGTGATGCACGCGACGTTTCAGCGCGGGCAAGAAGTGCCGAAGACGGTACTCGATGAATCCAAATATGTGTACGTGGGCGCGGTCAGCTCACGGCGCAATGCCAAGTACATTGCGGACTATTTTGATATTCCGATGGAGGCCATTTTGGGGCTGCAAAGCTGCGTCGATAGAGAGCATTTAGGGCGTAAAAAGTTCGCCGATTACATTCTCAAATCACCGGGTTTAGGCAAGTGGGAACAAGGAAAAATCTACCCCAAGCGATGACGGGTAACCTAATAGGTTTAACTTTGAGCCTAACAGGTTCAAGGCTCTGGTCATTTTCCTCTCTATACACCACGTTATCAGCATCAATCACTCTAAAGGAACTCCCATGAGATTGAACGTGAAAAATGTGGCGATTGTCGCCGGAATTGCGGCGGTCACGACGGGTGCGATCGTCTTTGCTGTGAACAATAAAGTCGGCGGCCTCGATAAGTTGCTGGGTCGCTCTGGCTGGTTTTAAAGGGGAATACGATGTCAGTCAAACCAATCAAACTGAATTCGATGGTTGGCGCGTCGTGGGGACAAAAAGGCACATTGCCTATCCCTAATGGCCCGACGTACCACGAGTTGGTACTGGAAACCAACGCCAGCGCTGCAGACATGCAGCGCATTGCCATTACGCTGAACGCCGAAGAGATCTACGTCTTAACCGGTGAAGAGCTGTTGATGCTCGAGCGTTACAAGCAACGAGACACCACCGCGGGGCATTTTGTGATCCCGTTCAGTGACATCGTGGCACGCACCAAAAATGGGGTGCGTTACACCGGTTTGGTCACTGAGCTGGGCGACAATATACACCTCGATATCCAATTTAAAGGCAAGGCGGCCAACGCGACGCCACTGTCTATCCAAGTACATGCGTGGGTGAGTAACTCTCAAGCGATGCGTGTCTTGGTGCCGATGATCAAACGCGAAACCATGCCGGCCAATGCGCAAGGCGAGAACGAGTTCACCAACTTGGTGGCGAGTCCGCTCATCAGCATTCGTCGCATGCATTTCATGCACGACAAGATCAGCAAATTGGAAATTGAGCGCGACTTTGTCAAAGAGTACGAAGCCAATACCTTCATTTCAGAAGCCAACGCGAAACGCAATGAGCGCACGCCCCAAGACGGGTATTTCCATTTTGACCCGATCGTTCGTGGGTTCTCCATTGATGAACTGTTTCCGACGCAGCACAGCTCCAACTTGAAATTCTCCGTGACCACCACCGATGTCCCAGGCTCAATTCCGATCTTGGTGGAGTCGGTGAAAGTGACGCGACCGGAAATGTTGCAGAGTGGCGCGGCCTAAGGAGCGCCAATGAAAAGCTTTTTTGATGATTTGTTGGAATTTGGCGCGGGCGCATTGGATTCGGTCGGGGAAAACGCCGACTGGCTGTTTCCCACTAATGACCAATCCACGAACCCTGATAAGACGCAGCAACCCAATCATCCTCAAGTGGATAACAAGGGGAATACGGTGACCACACCGCAAGCTCAACCCGTGAAAGACAACACGATGTTGTACGTCGGTGGCGGAGTTGGTGTGCTGCTGGTCTTGATATTGGGCGCGCTGGCGTTTCGACGATAAGGAGACGGTGATGCCGTTACTGTTTTGGGTATTGGGTGGATTTGGGGTCGGCAGCCTGTTTGGGCTGAGCGCCGGCAAAGGACTCAATAAAGTGTTGCTTGTGGTGGTGTTTGTCGCGTCACTGATGTGGCTCAAAGGAGGGCGATGATGCTCGGATCATTGACGTCATTAACCGGTGGCGGTGGCCTTCAAGGGGGCGCAGCAGGACCCGCTACGTCCGGAACCTCTGGCAACACCACGAACAACAGTGGGTTTGAAGGCGGGCACATCAGCCTCGGTGAGCAACGCGGCATGCCGTGGTGGTTCATTGTCCTGATGGCGCTGTTTGCCTTGTATGCGCTATCCAAAAGATAGCTTACAGCCAGCAAAGTGGGCGCACGTCCATCAACGGCTAAAACCGGCACTGAGAGACTATTACCAACACGCACAAACCCAAGTCGCAAAAGGCTTAGAGGCAACGTATCAAATAAGTGACACTGTCATGTTGTTGCGTGGTGAGCGGCTGGAAAACAACACTAAAGAGTTGGTTGTGGTGGCGTTATCGGGCGACATGGCCTCCGGCACATTGGCCGCCGTCGAGCATGCCAAACAGCATGGCTTTGATTCGGTGCGAGCGCATTTTTATCGTGAGGGTGCCAAGCGATTCATTGCAAGACGATTGAAGTTACCGGTTCAGGAAATTGAACGTCACGGCGATGAACGGGTTTTACAAATAAGGTTAGCGGATATGGGTGGAAGAAGTTCTTCTAAAAGTCGTCAAAGCAACACCACGACGACCACAAACACCAGCAGCAGTGCGGCGGTCGGTGGCGACAATACCGGCGTGATGCTGTCGGGCGTCAGTGACTCGGACATCAATTTGACCATGACCGATCATGGCGCGATGGCCATTGCGGGACGTACCGCCGAAGAAGCGTTTGATTTTGGTACCCAAGCGTTAAGAGTCAATGAATCGGTGGTCGGAGATTCCTTGAACATGGTCGATAACTCGTTGCGTGTGGTCGATAACACCGTCGACGAAGCCTTTGGCTTTGGGACGTCAGCCCTAGAAGAGCAATCCGAAGTCAGTCAATACGCCATTGATTCCATCAAATCGATGGCCGGGCAACAAACCGAAACCACCAAAGCGGCGATCGCCTTAGCCAACAATGCGAAAGCGCGAGAGCAAACGGGCAGCAATGAATCTGACAATTCCACGTTGAAAAAATTATCCCTCATCCTTGGGATCATCGGCACGATGGTCACCATTGGGGTGGTCATGACAAGGCGCGCATCATGAAACAGACCCACACACTCGATCCCGGTCAAACGCTGACCTTCAATGCGGGTCAGTCCGGTAAGTACCTTATTTTGCGTGAGACCACGCACTCGTTTCTTTTGCAGGGCGATGCGATGCGTCCCATTGAGATCTTTGCCGGTGACACCGTTGATGTCTCCCGTTTTGACAAGCTCGAGCTGCACAATCATCAGGCCGTGGATGTGACGTTTGAATACCAAGTGTCAGATTTACTCATCATGACCAAGGCGCAGAAAATCAGCGTCAATAACGCGCTGTTGGTCAGTGAAATTGAAAAACCGGTGGACGTGAGAAAAGTGCAGGATCCCGTGCAGGTGAGTCAAGTGCAAACGCCGGTGCGTGTGGCACAGATTGAAACGCCAGTATCGGTTCAAAAAGTACAAGAAGCGGTTAAGGTTAGTGACATTGTCACGCCAGTTAAAGTCTCAGAAATACAAACACCTACCAAGATTAGTGAGGTTCAAACGCCGGTTAATGTCAATCGAGTGGCCGAGCCGGTGACGGTCGACCAAATCACACAACCGTTGACTGTTGAACGTATTCAACAACCGGTGAATGTCGAGGTTGGGAATGCGTCACTGGACGTGCAAGCGACCATCACCAACACCGAGTTGAAAGTGACGTCAGATCCAGAGCGGGTGACGTTCGCCAAAATCGGCAATGGAACTCTGTTATTAACGGGGCGAACACAGACCATTCGCAGTAAAACCGCGAGAAAGACCCTCATTTTACAAGCCGCTTCGACCAATAAAAGCACGATCCTTGTGCAGGGGTTTATGGAGTTACGTCCAGGTGGGCATTTGATGCTCAACACCAATCAATCGGTGAATCTTTTCGGGTCTAAGAATGACTATATTCGATTAGGAGAAGCGATATGATGTTGTCATTAACCAATCCTGAGCTTGCCAGCGCTAATGATGGTTTGTTGAACGTGGAAGCGAAACACGATAATCAGATGAAATTCATTGTCGGCTCACGTCGAAAGGCGACGTTCCCACTTTCCAACCATGTCGAAATGCTCGATTTGACGCTTAGGCGCTTTAAGCAATCGCAAGCAACGCCGCACAGTCAGAGCAGCAGTGCCTCTCCGATTTTGGCGAAACCTGGCATCGTCTATCTTAGATTTCTCAAAGGGAGCAACACGCAAGTGTCGTCCCCCCGTCTCTTGTATCTGTATTTTGCCTCGAATTCTCTCTATGGCTATCCACTGTTTCTTATCAAACCGAAAGCCGCGACCAAGCTTGAGATCACCGTCACCAACGTCGATGCCAGCGTTACGCTGCATTCGAGACTCCTTGTGAAATCGGAGGGCGAATGAGATGGCTAATGTTACTCGCCAGTGGCTTACTGGCCGGAGTGTACCTCATGAATAAGAAAACTATCGATGAGACCGTCAGCGGCTTTGTATTATCCGCTCGGAGTGAAACCCGCATGTTGGGCGTGCATGGCGACTTGAAAAAGGTTGTACGTCGAGCACTCGAACTGTCTCCGTATGATTTTGGTATTACGGAAGGTCTGCGTACCGCGAAACGTCAATATCAGCTCTATCAAGAGGGCTTGAGCCAGCTCGATGGGGCTAAACGTCTCAGTCGGCACCAATCTGGCCATGCGATCGATTTCGTGGCTTACGATGAGAACAACAAGGTGACGTGGGACTTTAAGTACTACGACGCCATCAGTAAAGCCTTTAAACAAGCGGCGCGAGAGCTGAATGTCGCCATTGTTTGGGGTGGTGACTGGAAGAGCCTTAAAGACGGTCCGCACATTGAATTAAGTCGACGGGTGTACACATGATTGGCGCGCTTGTTAATCTCGTGACCGGTGGTGTGTCTGCCTATAAGCAACACAATCAAAACCGAGCCGAAGCGCTTAAGCGCAAAGACGAACTTGAGAGCGAGAAGCATCAGGCGAGGGTGCGTCGACTTCAAAGCGGCGAAGAGCAGGCCAGTAGCCTCGATGAAGTCAGCATTCGAGAGCGGGGATTCAAAGATGAGTTCATTCTCTTGGTGGTGTTTGTGCCGCTTATCCTTTCGTTTATCCCCAATTACGCGCCCTATGTTGAGCAAGGCTTTGAGGCGCTGCAGGGCATCCCGAATCCGTATTGGTTTGTGGTGGGTGCAGTCGTCGTTGACACGCTCGGGATGCGCGCCATGGTGCGTTATCTCCTCGAATTTTACGTGTCTAGATGGAAGGACAAATGATGGAATTTGTAGACACACTGGTCATTGCGCTGATAACCGGCTGTGTCTCAAGCCTAGGAACAATTGCGGCTCTTAAAACGGACATTAACTGGAGAAAGCGAGTGCAGCAAGACCAAGAGCAACGGATACGAAAACTGGAGATACCGAATGAAAGGACACAAATGCAAGGGACGTCGACCAAACGGCCAACTTAAGAAAGGCTACACACTTAAAAACGGGCGCGTAGTGAGGGCAAACACCACACGAAAACGCTACAAGAAACGTCGATAAATCATATCAAGAAAAGGGCCATTTCCTTAGGGAAGTGGCCCTTCCTGTATTTCTTAAGACAACAATCTGCACTTTAGTCATCCAGTTTCACAGTTAATGATTTAAATCACTGTTATAACTAGGATTGATGATTATAATCTCTTCCCATAAATCAGACTAGACAGAAAAACTCTGTTTTTAAATGCAGAATTTTCTATCTAATAAGCGTTAGTTCTACTTATTAAATGTGCGTATTGGTTCATATGTGTGATTCACTTCTCATTCATATGCGCAGCTACTCCGATATCATTCTCAGGATTTATAAAACAACAATTGAGGTTAAAATGAGTGCTAGGTATTGCGACAAATGTGGTCAAAAAACAGAACATAAAGAATTGATTAAGCAAAAACCGTCCAAATATGGCAATAGTAAGAAAGAAAAGTTTAAGGAATTTCTTGCGGGTTTTTTTGGTGGGATGGCTAGTCCAGCAGGAGCGTCACTAGATTTAATCGATCGCTATGTAGTTTGTTTAGAGTGTGGTACTAAAACATTAGAAAATCATGGCGATGAATTTCAATAAATTGTGTTTTGTCCAGTCTAAGTCGTAGAGCTAACAACAAGCAATTAAAGCAGACTGTCAACGCTTGGGATTTTCAACTCAGTTCAGTTTAAGTGATTTTGGTGGTAATTTTGAACGTATTAGTAGCGTTGTCAGCTACTTAATTGGGTGTTATGCGTCACTCCAACTAGAGAAGGTAACACAAGTGGAAAGTGGAGTTAAAAAATCAGTTCGGTATCTTGCCTTGGGTATTCTTATATATCCGTTTCTTTACATGCTACTCAACTTTATTATCCCGATTCTAATGGCAACTTTGGGCGAAGGTAGTAGCTCGTTGATTGAAATTTTTGAGTATCTCACCTGGTTTATAATGCCTTTTTTTTCGGTGTTTTATCTGTTAGCTTTCCATCACTTTTCGCGAGTGTTAGGTAAATGGCATCAACGAGTTGGGTATACTTTGGTTTTAGCCGCTGTGCTAATTGAAATAGCGATGCCTTGGATGGATTCAGGTCTGGTGTTTAAGACAGCATCTTTTCTATGTCAGCTTTTCGAGATAGGTATTTTAGTTAGTTGTCTGTTCGTTTTTAGCAGTAAGTTGGGGCCAAACTCTGAGCCTGGCGCAACCGTATACCGAACTGTTTAGGATTAATTCGTAACACGTGACATTTTTACTATACGTTGCGTTCTGTGTTTAAGGTGGTTTGCAGAAACATCGGTCTTACGCTACTCACCACTTAAGCGGGCGTTAGCTTTCTGAAGGTGTAAGCCTAAAACTATGCTGTTATAATCGAAACGTATTTGTATTTTGAGAAATGAGATGATGAAGTTTACGTTAGAAGGTAATGACTGTATGCCACCCATTTCCGGTGGCTATCTACTTATTTATCGCGGTACTGAAGAGGTTACGGTTGTTAGCGTACCGTCTCCTAACTTTGTGGCAGAGCGTTATAGGGATAGTGTTAGCGAAAACTATGATTCGTTTGAAGACGAGGAAGGTAATGAGTTTAACATTAATGTTTGGTCTTCCAATGTTGGTGTTGATTGGACGCTAGACGTTGAGACAAAGGATAGAGCGTTAAAAGAGCAAATTAGAGTGGAGTACCATGCTAATGAGTTCTGATACGGAATTTGATGTATATCTCAATACTTTCACTGAAGGACTTACGCAAATAAGAGCCCAAAGTAGAGATAGTTTTCACAACCAATTGTATTTTTCGAAAGTGATAAGCTTAATGGAACAGTATCTTTCAAACTTGTTCATTTTTGAACTTACTAATTCTCCAGAATCACTCCGAAAACTAGCAAGCCATGACAAGTTTCGTTCTGCTACCGTGACGGTTCCTTTTGCTTTAAACAACCCTATTGATGAGTATTTGATACACTCAATGAAAGCATTGGTATGGCATCGGCTTAATGATGTTGAAATGTATTATAAAAAAGTTCTTGGCATTCGTTTTAATATCAGCAGAGAGCTATTAAAACAACTTGAGTTACGCCATGACCTTGTGCATCGAAATGGTCATACCTTAGATGGTGAGAAAGTAGATATAACGGATGACGATCTAGACCGATGTATAGCTTTAGTGGAGCCATTTGTTCTCGATATTCACGCAAAGTATGTAACCCAAAAAAGCTAATAAAGCATTTAAGAGTGTTGATAAAAATGGAGGCAATAATGTACAAGGAAACAGATTTTCAACTAAGCCAAGAAGAGTTTAGCTTTAAAAAAGATTCGTATCCTTTATCAAAAATTAATAATGTCAGAGTTAAGAAACTTGGCTTACTCGACAATCTAGGTCAAATAATATTTTGGTTATTTGTTTTCTCCGGAGCAGTTTGGTTAGCAATCCCAACTCTTGAGAGTACACCTTTTTGGTTGAAAGCTTTAGTTGTTACTTTAACGATTGTAGGTTTTATATTTGGTTTTCTTCGTTGTTCAAAATATGCGTTACAAATTGAATTTCGTCATATTGATGAAACCGGAGTTCAATGGGTAAATATAGCTAAATCTTACTCCAAATTTGATAGTGGGTTGTTTGAGCAACAAGTCGCGTTGCTGAAGGCAACATTCGTCTAACAAATTAATCAACACAATTTATTACATTCGGCATTGTAGGTTTGTCTTTAGTTTCGATGTTTAAGGCGTTATATTTTTCAAGTACGTCACGGGCAATAGGAAGAGTTAGTGTATTTTATAATTAATGATATTGAGTGGTGGAAAATTTCACTTCATAGTTTCATGAATGGATGGCTCCCTGGTATTCTGGCATTCTTTTTAGGTCTTGGGCTCGAGAAAATCACAAGTCGCAGAAAGCTAAAGCAAGAGTTAAAAAACAACCTACTTGAAATTTTCATACCTATATTTAATTCGGGAGAGGTCACAACACTCAGTTCAGCTGAAGATTGCCACCGTAACTTAAAGGCAACGTTCAATGCGTATACGCGGATCTATCCGAAGCTCTTTAATGAAAAGTCTGTTCAAAAACTATCCCAAATATTAGCAGACGGTTTTTTGATTGAAGGTAAAGTTAATAATAGCTACTTAAATCCAGATGAAATTCAAAAAATAATTGGTAATTTATAGTTCGTATCAAAAGAGAATAAATATAACAAACGATTCGACTATGGAAATTTTGGTTCGAATTAGCCTTAATGTTTAAGGCGGGGCTATGTGCATAATGGAACCTTGGATTTGGTGGTGTAAAGGAGAATAAATGAATTTAGATGAAATTGATTGGATGTTTATTGTAGCTGTTATATTCGGTGCCATTGCTTCTGTCTTAAAAGAACTGGAATCGGTCATTGGAGAAGGCGCGTTAAATTATGTGGTCATTTTCCTAAAGATTATCGCAGCTGTTTTGAGTATTTCTTTCGCTGTATTAAAGTTTCTAAAACTTAAGCCATATATAATATTACTAGGTTCCGATGATTTTGAAGAAAGAAAACAAGATGGTCGTAAATATTATCGTTTTGAGATAAAAAAGAGCGAACATAAAAAAGGTCAATCACCTTCTATTTCCGCTAGCCTTCTCAATAATGATGGAAGTGAATGTAGTATATTGATGACTCCGAGGACTGATTCTGATGGAAACATATCAGTGACTCATGCAGGGGTAACACTAATAGATAAAAAGCTTAAGATAGTTGTCAAAAATTAGGTCACATAACAAGCGCCTGAACATGACCTACGTACTGTTCAGGCGCCTCTGTTTTAGGCACTTTCTTCTTGTTTCTCAGTTTGTTTCTTCTGGTTTTTTCTTATCGCGTCGAGTATTGCTTTCATGCGCTCTGGGGTCGCTTTGGGCGCGTTTGGTGCCGGCGCTGTGCGATTTGTAGAGCGGGGAAGTTGTGCTGCCATGTTGTCGCCCTCCATTAAGGCCCATTCGGCGATGAACTCGTGATATTCTTCAATTTTAGCCCCGATGTATTCTCGGTAACTGGTGTCAGTATAACACAAGTTGTCGTAGCGCTGAGGCCACACCTTCTTGTGGATCCCGTTGCCGGATTGCTCGTCGACGTGGAACGCCATCGTCATCGCTGTATCTATTCTTGTTAACAGGCAAGATAATCTGTCGAGATCTTGATAAAACGTGGCCGCATGGAAGCCCCCAGAGCCAGTAAACACCAGCTCTCCGGTGGTCGCGTTGTTGCCGATGGGCATGTCTATCAGCGCACCGGTGTTTTCCGTTACCGCAATCAAGCCAATCTCATCGCGTTCGTCGAGCGCTTGGGCTAATTGAATGTATTCCTCGTCAGAAATGAGGGCCAGAAGCACGGCTTGCGCGAGGATAATAGGGTGCTCATCACCCGAAAAAAAGATCACTTGCTCGAGACACACGATATGTTTGCGCGTCTCACAGTCGACTTCCAAACCGCTGACTTGGCTAGTCCACATGGCGTCACCCGCGATGAAAATGTTCGGGCTGGCTATTATCGTTGTCATGACGTTTTACGTTCCTAGATTAAAGAAGCTTATCTCGAGGGTTGTTGCTCTGAATGGCACCATTATTTGAATTTGGCCGGGATCCAGGGCTTAGGCGGCATGCGACGACCGCCACGAAATGGCAAGGGATGCTCTTTAGCCGGATAGTATTTCGGGGACTCAATTTTGCCGTGGCGCTCAACCAGTTGCCGGTGCTCGTCACGCCAGTACGCAAAACTGAGCAATTCCTTGGGATTGAATTCCCGATCTTCGGGGGTAATTAAGATCGCACGGTCAACGTTGATTCGAAATCCGTTCCAGCGATGATCCAACGGTAAGTAGCCACGGGCGTGAATGTTCATCAATTTTTCGGCCAGTGGATTGACCGGGACCGCGCCAGACAGCCAACGCTTGATCGTGATCGGTTGAACGTAAAAATACGCGGCGGCTTCATGAATGTCGTCGAAGTAGCGATTCAATAGATCGGCAAAACGGGGAGTGAGCATGTGATCTCCTTCAAGTTATCAAACATCCGTCGAATTCTTTTTTCGATGACAAAACACGATGTCCATCGGTGAATTCGATGAAACTTGTCGTCAAACCGGAAAAAAGAACAGTGACGAAAACTAGGTATAACGCAAAATTGAAGGACGAAAACTAATTAATGATCGTATTTATGTGGAAACATTTTGAATTTCAAGCGTCTATAGCACGCGTGTACGCAAAATCTGCAATTGCTAAGGTACTGAATACTCTCAGATTTTACGCAAATCGGTGCGTATTATGTCTGATTATGTTTAATGGTGCATATCTTATAAAATCAGTGCAACCTCTTGTATTTAGAGGTTTTATCATTGAAGTATCGCGAAATGAGTAAGAATTACATTTTTCGAGAGTTAGAGTGCCAAATGACGAAGGAAGAGGTCGCTGAACTGTGTTTTAAATCTGTGAGAACTGTCACAGGTTGGGATGAGGGAAACCCGATACCTCCCGAGTGCAAAAGGCTTATGCGAATGGCCAAAGGTCGAGAACTAAGCATTAGCGAAGATTGGATACAGTTCAAAATGTTATACGACAGAATGGAACTGCCGACAGGACAAGTGGTGAGGCCGCAACAAATATTGGCAGGGATTGCGTTATTGGGGATTCAATCCGAGCTTGAAATTAAGACCTCAACGCACCTACTCGGACTAGCTAGGGCGATAGCCAATATAAAGAAGTAGGATTAGAAAAGTATGGTTTCTCTAGAGTGAGTTCTTAGTTAAGTAAACACATTTAACACGATGTGATTTTTATTGGTAGAGTAGCTGCGACTGGAACATTGAAATTCCTGTTTAAGTAGCCAGTCCTCCTTTTTGGTCATATCAAGGAGAAAGAAGCCGAACCTTTATCGAGAGGGTTCGGCTTTTTTGCTATTAAACCAACTACTAACTAACCAATTTCTTCTAAAGTATCTGCATCTTCTGGAGCCTCTGTTTCGATTACACGTTTATGTTTCTTTATGAAACGACGGAAATCACCAGTAGAGCCAAAATAGTTCGGATAAGCCTTTTTAAGGTTCTGAGCATTTTTAGCAGACAATAGAACACACATTAAAACTTCTGGGTTTTTCTCACATTGGTTAAGCTCGTTAAGAGCATCTGGTGTGTCATTCGTTTTGTAAATCTGAACTTTAACGTTGAGCTTGAACTTCTTTTTGCCATTTTTCGCTGCAGGGTTCTTATCAAAAGCCTGCTTAAAGTCATCCGTAGTTAGTGTAACTAAACACATTCCAATATTTTTAGGGGACTTCAGCTCTTTTAATCCTTTAGTTGCAGCCTGAATCCCTAGAGAAAATTGACTAAGTTTTGTATCGACATTTAGCTCTTCAGCCAACTCAGTCAAACGCAACTCTGAGTCATATAAGTCTTCATCTGAAAGGATACATGCTGTTTCATCGTGAGCAACAAGCCTACCTGCCACAGAGAAAAATTCACGCCAGTGCGCATGACCACCCATACTAGTCTTAAGTTCAATTTGCTCAAGTGTGTCGATAATCTCTAGACTAGTAGCCCACGCATGTTGCAGCTGAGTTCTCAATTGCACTTCAACCTTAGTCTTTCTCCAATTATGTTTACAGTCTGAGTCATGAAAACAACTATAAATTAAGTGAACGCCACCATAACCACTTGCTTTTGGAGTGAGGTAATCTGAAGTGTGGGTGATTTTATGAACAGAGCGACTTTTTAATAGTAATTGTTGTAATTCTTTAAGCTGCTTTAAGTTTTTGACTATTGCTCTACAACCGCCAATATCTTGCATCCGAGTCATCTTGATTGCATTTTTACTCGTACCATCCAACGATGGTCTCTCGAGCTTGTTAATAATTGTAGGTAAACGCTTGAGGCGCCTAGCAACCAAGATATCGTTCGAGACCCTGTTTGATGTTCTAACCAAATGGTTCTTCATTAGCATCAACGGGTAAGCATGTAATTCTCGATAATTTTGAATTTTGTTAATTGCTTCTTCACGTTCTTCAGCCTCACACCCATGACGTATACTACGAGCAGCACGATCAATTTCATTTTTGGTGTAACGTAGTGTCACTTTTTGATTTTCATACTGTTGATTAGCCATTTTACTTCCAATCCGTTTGTTATTTATTCGGGACGACGTTCCAATGGATTATATCTAAAATAACTCAACTGGTTGAATTATTTAGAGCAAAACTAAGAGCTATGGCTACAAAATGCTCTTAGTTTGGTCGAATTTACCCCCGTGATACAACACGGGGGTTGGCTTCCTCCCGCCGCGCTCGTCCTCCTCAGTCTTCGTCGTCCTCACTTGTTGTCCGTCAGCACTGAAAAGAGATCCTTTTCGACACTCAAATGATCTTAAAGAAAGCCAGTGAACACAAAAAAGCCTTACCGATGTGGTAAGGCCTTAAAGAGCGATTCTGGCAGGATGAGGGAGGGTGCTACTTAGATTGGCATTGGCAGTTAGAAACACTCGCCAGTTGAGACATACGGACTAATAACCTCTACGGTGTGGCTCGGTGCCTCGTTCGCGCTTCGCACTCTCTTATCCCTGCGGGGCCAGTTAAAACAAACTAACATCAGCTCGACTCACTTCTGGCAAAGTGGCCGCGGCAGCTGCGTAAGGCTTACATGTTATCAACTTCGACAGCTGGCCTCTGTTCAGCTTCAACAAGCAATCATCAATCCGGTCAAACGTAATGTCGTAAGCTTTTAGAAAGTGCTCGTTTACAGAGTAGAAACCATCAAGCGCTTCCACCTCGATGCTAACATGACGTTCAATTGAACCGTTTTTAATAGCGAAGTTCACACCCGTTACAAACGCTTTCTTAATTCCCTCAAAAGGAAGTACCTCAGCTATAGGAACATGAGAAAGGCTATCTTTGTCAGTGCCTTTACTGCTATCCCCACTAGAAGATACATGCCCAGAAGCTTCACTATTTTTGCTAGGTAGTGTTTCACTTTGCTTAGGAACGGCAGCTGAAGACGTTGCTTGTCCCGCTTCCTCCACCGTCTCAGTAGTTTCAAAATAACGATTGGATAAGTCATAGATTATGTACCCGAAACAGAATATGGATAAAAGGAAAACCAAAATAGCTTTAGGACTACGAAAAAGCGTATTCATGGCGAGTTGTTGTTTGGCGCTGCCTGTCCCCGTAGATTTGTAGAGTAGGAAAGAGTCTAAAGGGATTTTTTGATTGGTTAAGTTGACGTCCTTTTTCTTAGGAATGGCTGGCGTTGTTACTGCTTTATCATGCTTCCATATATAAGGGTTTCGCTTTGTCCAAAAGAACTGGTCACGCCCTTTATGAAAGAAGTTCTGGTTAGCACATGCCTTGATTCCTGAATCGATTTGCTTCCAATCGGGTGAAAGCAACTCGATATCCCAATCGTACTTTCGGTGCCTCATGAATCCCTCATTGAAGCTGTGAGGATAGATAATTCTTCCTTCCGAATCGTATTCAGCGATTCCACGATCATCTATCTCTGAATCTTGTAATTCGTCCATGTTCGCAGGGGTGTAACGAGAATTGAAAAAGCGCTCATAGTCTTTTGGTAATAAACCGTCTTGTGGCGATTGCGTGATGAAGTCAGAGAGCGGTTTATACTTCACTTTGCGTATATCAAAGCCGACGTTTTTTGAGAAGATATCCTGGCACTCATCAATAACGATAAGTGCGCCAATAGGGCACCAACAGAAGAAATGTGTCCAAAGGTGGACGCCAGATTCATCCCTAGAGCTAACGCGGAAGAGTTTAGCGGTACTAGGAAACTTGATATCAAATCGTTCTTCAATGACGGCTAAGGGCTGCATACCCTCGATGTTAGTCACAACCGTTCTACCTGCCTTTAAAGCTTGGTAGATAGAAAAGTAAGCCGTGTATGCCGACTTGTAAGAGCCGTTAGCGCCCGTTCTTATAGTGATAGCCATTATCTAGATAACCTCATCACTAAAGCGGTAGTGAAGAAGTTAGCCCAGACAGCAAGGCCTTGAGGGACACCAAACTTAAACGCATAGAATCGCAACTCGTCAGGCAAAGCATTAAAAGCTTTGGACAGAATGTCGTTAAAGCCGATCTCTTTTAAGAGGATTTGAGCCGAGTTATAAGAGAGCTTGATAAACTCCAATTCAGCTTTCAATTTCATCTTAATCATGAAAATCTGAATGTATGAAAAGAGGTCTAGCGTCATTTGGGGAATAGCTTTAAAGAAGTCAGTGATGAATGACATCTGTAAGCTAATCCAATCAATAAAAGAGTAGATGTAATCCATAACTAATCCTTACCTAACATTCTGATTCCAGACAAAACGAACAAAAACATCACAACGGCTGAGATGAGCGTGGCGTTATCGAGTAGGGCAGAGAGTACGCCCGATTTGAAAGAGCGTTCAGCATGGTTAACATTGAGGTTTAAGGAGTGCTCTTTGTAAGTACCGTTGTTGAAAGAGCTGGTATCGATAGAGAATAACGCTTTGAACTTTTCAAATTCATCGGTCATTTCTTGTTTGATTTCTATGACTTCGTTTTGAACTTCAGCGATATCAGTTGGAGTGACAATAAACCCTTCACCATTAAAAACAGAGCTAGGCTCAACGAAGTTATTGTTGTTAGTGATGCCGTTGATTAGTTCGTCAATCTTACCTTCAACCCCAGATATATCAGTCGTTTCAAGGCCGTCGATTTTTTCTGATAGGCCAGAAATACTGGACTCAACTCCAGATAAATCAGGAGAGCCCAAGGAATCTATTTTTGAATTAACATCTTCAAATTCGTAGTAAAGGCCGTCAATCATAGCGTTGTTGCTTGAAACCTTTTCTTCGATATTTGAAAGGCGGGCAACATCAGAGGACATAGCCTTTAAAAGTTTATTGTTAAGGTTTGCTTTAGCTGCATTTCTTAGTTGAGTTTTTTGTTGGTCAGTAAGGCCACCGCTAGAAACCTCCAAAGCTTGAATCTTACTAACTAAATCACGATTCAAAGTGACCATCAAATCACGCTCGGTTTCTTGTCCGGCAATGAGTTGGTCATTTTTAGTCATATTGCTCACACTGTTTCGAACAGAGTCTAAGAGCCAATTACTTTGAGCATCAGTGAGAGCACCGCCACCGCCAGAAGGAAAATCAGAAATAGAGTGGATTATGGATTGAGTGTTGCGTTTAACAATCGCGACTTCCTCATCTAGATCATCGAATCTATTAAAAGTCTGCTTGTAACGGTCGTCCAAACGATTTTTTATATCTTGCCTTGCTGCCCAAACACTGTCTCTAACGGTGTTTTCCAAACCACCTTGAGCGGCCGTTAACGAGTCTATCTTGTGAGCAAAAGATAAATCATTGGTCTTTTGAGTATTGATTAACTGAGAAATAGCCCGATTAAAATCATCACGAGTAAGATTTCGCTGACTTAAATTCGAAATAATCCGAGCTAAATCTGAATTATTACGATTAAGCTTGTTCATAACAGAATGATAACTGCCGCAAGAATCATCATTAACATTACAGTTAAGAATGTCTTTTGCTTCTTCTAAAGAATCATAATAAGTGTCGAGATTGTCAGGCACATTATTACCATCAGCATCCGTAACTTGATTGTCATTGCTGTATGGGTCAGGGTCTTCACCGTTTTTAATGCCATCGCCATCCCAATCTTCTAAATCATCTTGAACGCCATTTTGGTTAACATCACCTTCAAACGGAAAGAGTTCAGGAACGTCACCTGAATAGCGGTTGATTTGGTCAAAGCCACAAGTAGAACCCGTGTAATAAAACTTGTTAGTCCAACGTCCCGCTTCAACAGAAATCGAAACGGAACTAGGCTCCATGTTACAAGCAGCGCCAGTAGACCGATCACCAATACAGTAAGAGCGAGGATTATCACCCCAAACGTAAGAGTCCCACGTTAAGTTTTTTCCGCTTCCTTTAAGTATCTTACAAGAACTAACGCAAACGCCATCAACCTCAACTTCACCCGCGCCGCACTGCAAAGCATGGGAATTGAACGCGACAAGAACTAAAGGAAGTGCGAGGTATTTTTGATATCGTTTCACTGTAAACCCCAGATAAGAAAACGCCCCCAAACTAGGAGGCATTGATACCCGTATATACGCCATATACGAATGACATAGCCATAACCACCCCAAACAGGACGGTTACGACTTGAGAGACAATGTCTCCCATTAGTTCCCCATAGAGTTCATGATAGCGCGAAGACCAAAGCCAATCGCAGCAAGACCGATAAGACCAACCACAACCAAACCGTAGTTCGATTGACCAGTCGTTACAGCTTCGTTGATAGCCGTTGTGATTGCAGTGTTATCAGCAAATGAAGAAGCAGATACAAATGCAGTAGAACCTAGAACCAATAGACGTTTTTTCATGATATTTCCTTTTTTAAGAGTGTGTTACTAAAAGTTGACCCTTAGCCTTTGCCAAGAGTTTTTAAGATTCGTCCTAGCACATGGCCAGAAACGAAAGATAATAAAATCCAACCTGAAACAGCGGTATAGAGTTCACTGTCGATGTTCAAAGACTGAGACGCAGTGACTAAATTGTTGTATTCAGTATCAGTGAGCATTACGAGCTGACAATCAAAGTCAGTTGACGTTCTCAAGTAACCTTGTTGAGTGGTCGTAATGCAGTTCATTGTTAAACCTTACTTGAAGCACTTTTTTGACGATTGAGAGAGCCAATTTCAGACAAAAGAAAGTCTCTTTTAAGCTCTAAATCTCGAATCGTTCTCGTTAGAAGCAAGCGGTCAATCCAATCAATTACAAACGAGCAAACACGACCAAATAGTGAGAACACGACCATGGTAATAATTAGGGCTTCAATCAGTGCATCCAAATCATCGCCAGTTAATTGATAAACGACCGTTTCCATAATTAAGCCTTGTTAGCTTTCAAAAAGTTATCGAAGTGCTTTTTAATTTCTTCATCGACTGGAACAAGATTGGTCACCAAGATATCAAGTGGATCATTTGGGTTAGCACCAAAGCTCAGTTCGTATTCACGGTTAGCAACAAAAGCGCGCGTTTGGATAAGCTGACGAGCGTAGGCCACATCAATTTTCAGCGCTTGCTTGTTGTAAGGGATGTCAGTTGAGAAACCGATACCCGTTTGTTGAAACTTCTCGTTATCGACTTCTTCAACAGCACGTAGGACAGACAGCTCCGCGAACTCCATATTAGATTTCGGGAAACGCTTGATAGAGATACCAGTTATTGTAGGCATATTCTTGACTCCAAAATTTCGATTTTCTGTTTAGTGTATTCGTCAGGAATGCCTAACGAGGTTTCAAAGTTTGCGCGTCTATGGTGCGTAGGAATGAGCATTCCGAATGCTTCACCCAAGTCACCCTCAGTCATTGCAACAACTTCAGAAAGTGCTTTACCACACTGGCGACGAACCCAAGCAATACGAGCAAAGAACTCAAGACCGGCTTTCTTTTTGTTAAGCTCAATCTTCATCGGTTCAGCAGGGTCGATACTTGCTGAGAAGTCACACAGACCAGCAAAGGCCGAAGCAGGCGAGGCGAGTAGTGCCAAATCGCACTTCTTCAATTCCACTTCATTGCGGTACCAAATTACTTCAGGGTCAGCGATGTTTTGCTCGAACTTCTTGTTGTACACACGCCAGTAAATTGCAGAGGTACGAGAGCCAACAAGGACAGCTTCCTCTGATAATTCACCGGATTGTGAAACGCGCTTATGAGGAACCATTGTCGGACCACGTCCACGAGAAGCAGTGCGAAATGCTCCCTCATAAAAACATTTCTCAGCATACTTACAGTCAAAGATTCCGGTGTAGTCATCCACGCAGAGATCCAAACGGGCTAGGCGAGTGATACCCAAAAGTGACAACCACCAATGCACCTTTTTGTGTGTGGTGAAGTCGAACAACTTAGCGCAACCCGTACCATTGATTTGTACGTAAACCGTGTCGTTGTTACCGCCAACACCCACCAAACCACATTCAACCGTGCCCGTAGAATCGTAAATCACCATTGAATCTTCATAGCCATGCAAGCCACGGCCACGCATAGGAGACAGACGGAAGTTAAAGACTTTTGCCATGAACTCATCGAACCTATCGGCTAAAACCTTGCGACATTTGTTACGGTGTGACTCTATTGATTTCTCTATCGCTTCTGGTGAGTTAAGACGACCGTTAACGGTTTTCTTTTTAAACTCAGGAAACTGCATGTTGATAAAGTCTTGTTCGTTCGAGCTGTCCAAATGTCTAAGCGAGCCATACGAAAACGAAAAGGCTAGGTGATCCACTTGAACCGGACGTATCTCATCATGAAACTTATGAGGCTTTTTAGATTGCATGGAAAACCCCTTTAACTAACAGCTCTTGATAGTTGTCGTCAGTTATCGCAACAATCTGAAATGAAACCATGCCGTAGTGAGCTTCCATGAACTGGAAGAACTCACGCGGAGACTTAAAGAAATTATGACCCCAAGGAAAATAGGCGTTGATGCCGTGATTGGGTTCGTTGTCGAAGTAGATTGAATCCATGATTAAAGCATCCCCAACAATTTAGCTTTAGATGAAGTCAATTCGTCATAAGCACGTTGCAGCTCTGAAGCTTCACAAATATCAATTTGACCATCATGTGACATCAAAGTAGCGGTCAGAACTTTGATTTCATCAAACTCAAGAGAAGCGGAAACAATCTCGGAATAAGCTTCATTTGAAACCTCGAAACTACAAAATTTAGACTTGGCAAAATCAACAGAGACATCAAAGAGGAAAGTAAAATAAAGAAAAGCAGCTACGAAAATAGAAAGCTCAACTTTACATTTAGACAAAAATGAAAGGACTGATTTCATGATTAACGCTCCACAACATAAGAGACTTGAGCTAAAGGCCAAGAATCGTTGAGGTGTTCAACAATGCTGTGAGCATCAGAAGCTGAAAGGAACTTACTGTGAAAGTGTTGAGCTGTAGTGATCACAAAAGGTTTACCGCTAGCTGTGGTACCAAAGCCTGCAAAGTAACGAGGTAGACACCCAGAAACTAATAGAACATTAACCATAACAACCACCTTGACTGATTATTGAGAATTGGGATTGACCGTCTAAGTTGAGCTATAAGCGTCAAGGGCGAACAGCCCAAACCTAGACAGTCAAAGTATTGAAACAAGGAAGCTTGTTTCTCTGAGGAAGATTATAGGCACGAAAAGTTGTGCCTGTTAAGCACGGAAAATCATGCCTAATCAGCTAGAATGTAGCTAAAGGGAGAATGTCTTATGTATCAAAATGAACTGTTAGATGCCTACAAAAAGGCGCAAAACTACGTACAAGATAAGCAGATTGCACATGATTTGAATCTACCAAGACAGCGGATTGGTGAAATGCGAAAAGGAACTCGCTATATATCTGATTCAGAAGCAGTTTTTCTTGCAGAAAGCGCAGGAATTGATCCAGAGATGGCTTTGCTTGGTTGTCACGTTGACCGCAACGAAAATCCAGAGATTAAACAGATGTGGGAACACATAGCAAAAAAGTGCAACGGGCTAGGATTAAAAGCGATTTCAATGACTTGCGCGGGATTAGCACTGATGGCAGCCACCCCAAATAAAGCACTAGCCAACTGCGTATTATGTACGTTATGTTAAATTGAATTTGGTATTTATAAGGCAGGACTCTTGTGTGATGCCCTGCCTTTATTTGGTGTCGATATTCTCTGAGTTATACTGTGTATTTAACCATAATGGTTATTTACCATAAAATACCTAATATCCAGTGATAATAATCTTCGATTTTAACCCTGGTATTAGTTAGAGATTAACCGCCAGAGAATTTAACTTTGTAGCCTTTCTTTTCAAGGTGCGCTTTGATCTTGTCACGAGCGTCACCTTGAATCTCGATGTTGCCATCTTTTACGGATCCACCACAGCCACAGACTTTCTTAAGTTCTGCTGCCATTAGTTTTAATGGTGCGTCATCTAGGTCTAAGCCAGTTACGACAGAAACGCCTTTGCCTTTACGGCCTTTGGTTTCTTTTTGAATTCGAACGATACCATCGCCTTTAGGACGCTGGACTTTCTCTTCTTCAGGCTTAATGCGACCTGTTTCTGTTGAATATACTAAACTCATAACTTATTTCTTTTGTTGCTCTGCTTTTTGTTTTGCGAGTAAGTAAGCTTCTATATGACGCTGAATTGCAACCTTGCCGCCTTTGATAAGACGTCCGTTAAACATGCAATACCACGCGTTAGGCTCACCTGTGTCATTCTTTATCTGATAGCCGTTGAAGTTTTCAGTTTGGCCACCAGTTCCTCTCGACTTATTTAACGTCGTGAACTCTTTCGGGTCAATAATAGATGCGGTGTCAATCCACCAATCAATACTCTTTTTCACGGCAGCTAGGTTGCCCTGAATAACATTGTTCTTTAACTTAGCACGCCAAACCGTGTTAGTGGCATCCGTCGATTGCAGATGGACGCTTCGGTAAATTGAATTAGCCATATCCATTAATCATCTTTTTGTTTTCACTACATTAATCATAAGTATACTTATAATGATATCAAGCATAATATGGTAAAAACACCTGTCGAGGTACGGTAATTTGAGAAAAAATGTCCCTATTCTAACCGACTCTGTGAGAATTAATTCATTTGTTGAAAAATTGAACAGGTGCGCGACAATTGAAATTATAGATGAGTTGACAGGATTTCAATACTCTCGTAATTCACTGTTAGGTATCTACAGTGATTGGAATCGCTATCATGCGTTCTGTACCAAACATCGTATTAACACACTTCCCGCATCTATAACCGCTGTTCGTCGTTTTCTCGAGACGGAGTCTAACGATAGAAAATACGCATCTCTAAAACGTTACACCGCAACGCTTAGTATGCTTCATACTGTGTTGAACTTTGCTAATCCAATCAAGCACAGGCAAGTTCGCTTTACCCTGCTCCACTTACAGTCGCAAATGGCCGGTGACGCGAAGCAAACCAATGCTATGACATCTAAGCATCTCACTGATTTAAATGTGTTACTCTCCGACGACAAAGCAAACTTGAAAGAGATCAGGGATATAGCTATTTATAACGTGATGTTCGAGTGTGCTTTAAAACGCTCAGAACTTAAGGCGTTATCAATGACTGATGTTGAGTACGTTGAAGATCATTACCAAGTCACGGTCAAAGGTTCGGCTTATCAGTTGTCACAAATAGCCAGTGTTGCACTTCAACGTTGGCTTTCGTTTACTGGTACACAAGATGAGTTGCCAGTATTTCGTGCGATAGACAAGCATGAGAATATCAGTCTGCAACCTTTAGATGATTCGTCGATCTATAGGATACTAAGAAGTGCAAGCGACTTACTTCAACTCGCAGAAAACCACCATTTTTCAGGAAATTCGATTCGTGTGGGTGCCGCACAAGAGTTGTCAAAACAAGGTCTTAAGGTAAGGGAGATTCAGGATTTTGGTCGTTGGCTCAGCCCTGCAATGCCTGCGCAATATGTGGGTTATTCTGGGACGGCTGAGACTGAGAAGATGAAGTTTAAAGCACTGATCCCTTGGCAATAAGCTGACTATCTGTTGGCATTAAACCAATAGTTCCTTGGCTGTAATCTGATGTCCTCTTTGTTGACAGTTAGCTTGTTTATAGACCGCGTGTTAATAGTTAGCTTTTAATAGACAGCTAGTTAAAAAACGGCGTGATCAATAGACGACTGGCTTTAAAAACAAAAAGCTTTGACTCTAAAAAAAGCTCGGACTCTTAAAAAAATAGCGCCTTGGCGGGTAAGCTCAAGGCGCTATTTTTTATTTAGCCAGTGGTGTAAGACTCGCTAAGATATTTTGGAACAACTAAGAAATGCTTGTTCTCACACAGTTCTCTAGGAACTGGCTGAATTTGTGACCGGCATGCTCAACCATTTTAGGGAACATGGAGATTGGCGTCATACCTGGGAACGTATTTACTTCGTTCAGGTAGATTTCGTTGTCTTGCGTTAGGAAGAAATCAATACGAGACAAGTGACGAAGCTTCATCTGAGTGAAGACTTTGCGTGCGCTGTCTGCAATCAATTCACGCTGTTCATCTGTTAAGTTACTTGCTTCAACTTCGGTAATGGAGTGGCTGTCTGCACTGTACTTCTCTTCATAAGAGTAAAATGCGCCATTAGGTGCAATCACTTCCCCCGGCTTGCTAATATGTAGCTCGCCATCGATTTCATAAGCAGCAACTTCTAGCTCTCTAGGCACCACTGATTTCTCAACCAATACTTGGTCCGAAAAAGTGAACGCCTTGTTGATCGCTTCGCTTAAATCTTCTACTTGGTTAACTTGGTAACAACCTACGGAAGAGCCTTGACGGGCAGCTTTCACGAACACTTGACCCCAATTTTCAAAGGCTTGAGTCGCTTGTGAGTGAGCTTGTTCATCGTTTTCTGATAAGAATAGATAAGGCGTGTTTGGAATGCCAAGCGCGTCGTACCAAAGCTTTGAAGTGATTTTATTGAAGCTGTTGTTACTTGCTTCTGAACCACAGCCTAGATACGGAATTTTAGCCATTTCAAACAGAGATTGAATGTCACCGGTTTCCCCCGGAAAACCGTGAATACAAGGCACAATGAAATCGACTTTAGATTCTAAATTGTCACCGCGTAAGGTTTGATCGTTAATATCAAGATAAACCAATTCACCTGAATCAAGACACCAGCCCTCGTTTTTAATTTCAACTCTTACAACGTTAAAATCTGCAACGCTATTGAGTTGTTCAAAAAGGTAATTAGCTGAAACTAAAGACACTTCATGCTCTGAAGATCCACCGCCGCAAAGTAGAAGGATGTTTGTGGTGTTCATGGGTAAATTCGGTCCTTGAAACTAGGAATACTGACTTCAATGATAAACAAAAGTCGAGATAGGTACAGTGTTTTGATTGTTAAAATTGCGTTCGAAAGAGCGAGCGATTAACTATTAAACAAAACAGCGAGTCTTAAAACAAAAGAAGGAGCATTTGCCCCTTCTTTATGAATTAAAACTTAGTTCAACTTGTTAAGCGTTGGGTATTCAGAGTTCTTGATGTCATCAATGCTCTTAACAAACGGCTTCAAGTTTTGGAAAGTGCTCGGCAGCGTTGAGATTGCCTTTTTAGCTTCTAAGCGCGTTGCATAGTCACCATAAAGTACGGTGAACCACTTAGTGCCGTTAACCATTTTGTAGTTTTCCCAAACTGGCTGAGAAGTCGTAGGTAGCATTTTCACGAAAGAATCGACTTTACTTTGGCTGCCAACAGCAACAACTTGAACTGTGTAACCAAAACGCTGGTTCATGTCTTGTTGTTTCTTCGTTGGTCCTGTCACTACTGCAACTGGCTTAGCTTTAGTCGTTTGAGTGACTTTCTGTTCAACAGGTTCAGTTCTGATCACGTTGACAACGTTTTCTTCAACAACGCCTGTTTGCTCAGATTGAGATACAACTGGAGCTTCAACTTTGGCCGTCTTGTACTCTTCTTGATAACTATCTGAAGTGACATTGGTAACGTAGTCGTCAGATACACATGCAGCCAAGAGCAGTGGCAAAGTCACAATTGCAAATTTTTTCATGGAAAGCTCTATATCCTTAATAATAATTACTATAAATCATGCCGATACGTCGGTTTAGAATCAAGTTAACTTTGAGATTATACACCATTAGTGGGTGACCTATTTCACAAACTTTATGCAGTGTCTGCTTATTCATCTTAATTCGGTGAATTTGCCATCAACCCGCTAGTGAAAAGTAAGTTACGATGAACTTACGTGCATTGCTAGGATATGTCTATGAATCATCTTGATCCCCTACTTAAACCCCGCTCAATCGCTGTTGTTGGTGCTTCTCAACGAGAAATGCGTGCAGGATATATCGTCATGAACAATTTGTTGCACGGGGATTTCAAAGGTGCGGTGATGCCGGTTACGCCAAAATATGACTCGGTGGCAGGTGTACTCTCTTACAAAAACATTTTGTCGCTGCCGATCGTTCCTGACCTTGCGATATTGTGTACCAATGCGACTCGTAATGTCGCCATTTTTGAAGAGCTGGCTGAGAAAGGCATCGCTTCTGTCATTGTGCTTTCATCCGACATGCAACAACAAAGTGATAATGGCGAGACGTATGACGCAAGATGCCTGGCGATAGCCAAAAAGAACAACATCCGAGTGCTTGGCTCCAATAGTTTGGGGGTGATTGTCCCTTGGTTAAATTTGAACGCATCATTCTCTCCAGTAACAGCATTACCTGGTAAAATCGCCTTTGTTTCTCAATCTGCTGCTGTGTGTACCACGATTTTAGATTGGGCTAATGACAAAGAGATCGGCTTTTCAGCGTTTATCTCGATAGGCAATGGCAGTGATATCGAATTCTCGGAATTATTGGATTACCTGAGTACCGATTCTCATACTGAAGCGATACTACTTTACGTTGATAGCATTACTGATGCTCGGCGCTTTATCTCTGCGGCGCGTGCGGCATCGCGAAACCGACGCATTCTGGTGTTAAAAGGCGGTCGCACGGCGAAAGGCAGAGCGGCGGCCATGGCCCATACTGGCGGTGCTGACACTTTAGACATTATCTATGACTCTGCGATCCGACGTAGTGGCATGCTACGAGTTAAGAACTTACATGAACTGTTTGCTGCGGTAGAAACACTGACTCATTCAGTGCCCTTGCGTGGTGAGCGTTTGGCTATTGTTACCAATGGGGGCGGCCCTGCAATTATGGCAGTGGACACCCTATTTGAGCGTGGTGGTAAACTCGCAGAGTTATCTGAAGAGACACTCGACCAATTGAACAAGGTGTTGCCATCGAGTTGGTCTCATAGCAATCCTATCGATATTGTTGGTGATGCTGGTGATCAGCGTTATATCGATACCATAAACATCTTACTCGATGGCGATGAAGCGGATGCGATTCTTATCATGCATAGCCCTTCAGCAATTGCACATTCCGCTAGAACGGCTGAACGAATTATTGAAGCGATTAAGAAGCACCCTCGCCACAAGCGCTTTAACATCCTGACGAATTGGTCTGGTGAGTTAACAGCTAGGCCAGCGAGAAAGCTGTTTACCGAAGCGGGTTTCCCGACCTATCGAACGCCTGAAAGCTCAGTGGTCGCATTCATGCACTTGGTCGAGTACAGACGTAACCAACGTCAGTTAATGGAAACGCCGACCACGGCAGAAAAAGTGCACATTGAAGACTTGGCAGATGCAAAAAATTGGATAGAGCGCCAACTACTGGATAAAGATACAGTTAGTTTTGATACCCATCAAAACAGTCAGTTTTTCAAGCTCTTCAATCTTGATGTGTTGCCAACTTGGATTGCTTCCGACCCAAGTGAAGCGGTACATATAGCTGAAACAATTGGTTATCCGGTTGCCGTAAAACTTCGTTCTCCAGACATTGCGCATAAGTCGGACGTTCAAGGCGTGATGCTGAATTTACGAAACAGTAGTGAAGTCGCGAATGCCGCTCAGGCAATTCTCGATCGATCTCAATTGTCGTTCCCTACCGCGCATATCCATGGGCTGTTGATTCAAGGAATGGCCAAGCTTGCAGGCGGCCAAGAACTGCGAGTTAAGGTTACAACGGACGAAACCTTTGGCCCTATCATTTTACTTGGCCAAGGTGGCTCTGAGTGGGACGAATCGATTGATGCCGCGGCTGCTTTCCCACCGCTTAACATGACACTGGCCCGTTACTTGATCATTAGGGCGATAAAAAGTGGCAAGATTCGCCTGCAAAAACTGCCTAACCCCATTGATATAGAAGGTTTGTCTGAGCTGTTGGTCCGTATCTCTCAAATGGTGGTGGATTGCCCAGAGATACACGATTTGGATATACACCCAGTACTCGCTAATGGAGACAAATTTACGATATTGGATGCCGATATTATATTGAAAGCCTACGAAGGTGATCCACAAGAAAGACTGGCGATTCGCCCTTACCCTGTAGAGCTTGAAGAACGCATCCAGTTAAAAGATGGGACAGAAGTGTTGCTGCGCCCTATTCTTCCTGAAGATGAACCACTTCATGCCGACTTCATTAATCGTGTCTCTAAAGAGGATCTCTACAAGCGTTTCTTTAGTGATGTGGGCGAGTTTAATCATGAAGCATTAGCTAATTTTACTCAGATTGATTTCGATAGAGAGATTGCGTTTGTAGTGGTACGTGAGGAACAAGGCGTTCCAGCGATTATTGGTGTGTCCCGTGCGCTGATTAACCCAGAGAATACGGACGCTGAATTCGCGATATTGATTCGGTCTGATCTTAAAGGTGTTGGTTTAGGTCGAATTCTTATGACTAAGGTTATCGATTACTGTCGTGCGAAGCAGACAAAACAGATGTCTGGTATGACAATGCCAACCAATAGAGGCATGCTGACACTAGCCCAGAAGCTCGGCTTCGAGCTAGATATCAGTTTTGAAGATGGTACTGCAGATATGGTGTTACCGTTACTTTAACGCCCATGTTTTTTTAAGATGTTGGATACACCAAGACTTGGCGTCGCCCATTTTGTTGCGTCGCCAAGCCATCACAATATCGATAGGTTGCGGTTCTGTTCCCGAAATCTGCAGTAGAACGCCAGATTCGATCAATGGTTTCGCTATAACACTCGGTAATGTACCAATCCCTAATCCCGTCGTTAGAGCTTCTACTTTTGCAGGGAAGCTTGTTACGGTTAAACGAGGTTGTTTCTCTAGAATGTTGCGACTTAACGCTGGTTGATCGCGTGCAGTGTCTGCAATTGCAATAACCCTGTAACTTTCCCTCGCCTTTTGGTCGAACTCGCCAGAGCGCTTATGAACGTAGTGGCTTGATGCCGCGACCCATACCATTTCCATCTTACCAATGGTGTCACTTTTCATATCGTTTGGAATCGTGTCGAGCTTGGGACATACTAACAAATCGGCTCGGCCATCTGTCAGGGATTCCCAACATCCGGCTAAGATCTCTTCTTGTAAGCGAACACGTGTTTTGCTGATTTTCCCGAGTTCGTCGACCAACGGGAAGAAATTGGCAATAGGAATGATGCCATCAAAGGCAATGGTTAAATCGAGCTCCCAGCCATTAGCAAGAATATTCGCATCGTTAACGAGTTGTTCAGTGGCACCAAGAATGATTCTACCTTGCTCTAATATTAACTGCCCCGCTTCCGTGAAATTTGCACGGTGGCCTGAGCGATCAAAAATCATGATATCTAAGTCTTGTTCTAACTTCTGGATTTGATAACTCAATGAAGAAGGTGCTCGGTCCAGTTCATTCGCTGCAGCTGCGAAACTCCCACGACGATCAATGGCATCTAATATGTGTAATGCTTCAAGTGTTATTGGACTATGCATAGCTTTCCTACTTTACAAATGAGATCTGAATCACAAAAACAGAAGCATTCATGCCACGAATGGAACTGTAAAAGTCTTTTTAATACAGGTGTTTAAGAGTATTAATTATGAATTAGCTGATAAGGTTGAAAATTATTTAAATGCAAATAATAGTAATTATCATTTAGATCCAATATTATCTTTCGCAAATCAAGATAAGACTATGGAACTAAGGTAACTATCAGATGTATAAGCAATCCCTACTCTCTGCTTCAATCGTTTTAGCGCTTTCATCAACATCAGCCTTTGCTGACGATTATGCCCTATTTGATGAGGTTGTTGTATCTTCGACTCGTACTAATCAAACACTTATCAATACAGCAGCTTCTGTTACTGTCATTTCGGATAAGCAAATTGAAGAGAATATGGCGAAAGATGTGAATGAAATCTTCGAATACACTCCGGGTGTAACGATGAATTCAAGCTCTCGCCAAGGCGCACAGACTATCAACATTCGTGGCATGGAAGGTAAACGCGTTAAGATTTTGGTCGATGGCTCTTCTCAGCCAGGTTCATTTGATGGTGGTCCATACGCATTTATCAATTCTAGCGGTATTTCAATTGATCCCGACATGCTTAAAAGTGTCGAAATTATCAAAGGTGCTGCTTCAAGTTTACACGGAAGTGACGCAATTGGTGGTGTTGTTGCCTTTGAAACTAAAGACCCTTCTGATTTCTTGAAAGACGGCGAAGACTTCGGTGGCCAAGCGAAACTGTCTTACTCTTCAGAAGATAATTCTTTTAGTGAGCATGTTGCATTAGCTAATCGATTCGGTGATTTAGAAACATTGGTTGCCTACACTCGTCGTGACGGTGAAGAGCTTCAAAACTTCCGCGACTCTAATAACTTAGAGAATTACGCAGTAGAAGATCAAGACACATCAGCCGATAACCTATTGGTAAAATTGCAATATCAATTGAATGAAAGCCATCGTATTGAGTTTCTGGCTGAGCTAATCAAAGACACTTCAGACTCTGACATTTATCACTCAAGCTACGATAGCTACACGGGTGCAGATGATACAGAGCAAAATCGATTTGCGATTAAACACATTTGGTTCACTGATGGCGCAATTGCCGATACCGTGACCAGCAAAGTGTCGTACATTTCTAAAGAAGAGAATGGTGTGACGAAGCGCTTTAAACCTGCAGGTCCTGGTTTCCCCCCTTATGTCCCTGCTAACAATGACAATCTTCAAACAAAAGACTATGAATACACCGAAGATAAGCTAGAGATAGAAACACAGCTTGATAAAGAGATTAATAACCATTACCTAGTTTATGGTGCTACTTATACACATAGTGACATCAGCAATACAAATATGGAGTACAACTCTGATCCTGCGACTGATGACAAGCTTTATGTATACACTCCTGATGCTAAAGAACAAAAGTTTGGTCTATTTGTACAAGACGAAATTAGTTTATTGAATGACAAGCTCATTGTTACCCCAGGAGTACGCTTTGATTACTTCTCAACAGATCCAGGAAAAAACACAGCTGAATCACTAACTGATTTCTCAGACTCTGCAGTAACAGGGCGTTTAGGTACGACTTACAAACTCACAGATACAGGTACTGTGTTTGGGCAAATTAGCCAAGGCTTTAGAGCTCCTTCATTTGATGAACTGTACTATACATATGACAACCCTGGTCATGGTTACGTAAACGATCCGAACCCAGATTTGAAATCAGAAACAAGTATTTCATACGAGTTAGGGTACCGTCACAATACTCAGGCTTCTTCATCTGAAATTGCCGCTTACTACAGTGATTACGATGATTTCATTGAAACTGTGGTAACGAAGAAAGTTGGTGGTACGACACACTACTCTAATGTTAACTTAGAATCTGCAACGATTAAGGGCATTGAGTTCTCTAACACGTTACTTTGGGATGTTTTAGTGGGAGCGCCTGAAGGCATCTCAACTCATTTCGTGGCGTCTTACACTGAAGGTGAAGACGGTAACGGAAATGCACTAAACAGTGTGAACCCTTGGAATGCTGTATTAGGTCTTAACTATGATGCGCCAAACCAAAACTGGGGTACTAGCCTTAAATTAAACTATACGGCTGATAAATCTGGTTCAGACATCAACTTTGATGATGAAAATGGCGGTAACGCTGGTCAAGCAGAGCTTCCAAGTGCAACAGTTGTTGATTTAACGGCTTACTACAAGCCTATCAAAGACTTAACGATTCGTGGTGGTGTGTTCAACCTAACAAACGAAGAATACTACCGTTGGAATGATGTTCGCGGAGATGATGAGCTTTACAAAGAAAACTCTCAAGCGGAAAGAAACTATGGTATTTCAGCTAAATACGAATTCTAATTCGTTAAAAAACTGAACTGCAGATACTAAAAAGCCAGCTAAATGCTGGCTTTTATTATTTCACTAAAAATTGTATCAAAAAGGGGTAAGTGAAATTACTTCTCTGCCATTTCTTTCTTAACCATTACTGCAGCAGCAATGATAAAAGTGATGATTAGGCCTAGTTCCATGATTAACTCCAAAGAAAATTAACATTAAACATATAATTCGCAAGCATGATAACAACAACCGATACAGAATGATACTTTTTAACCGCTAATTCAGTTTTTATTCGATTTAGATCAAAAAAGATGCTCTAAAGCATCTTTTTGTACATTAACCATTCATGAAACAACTCGGTTAGCCAGGAAAACCATCAGGGTTGGTTGACTGCCAGCGCCATGTATCTTCGGTCATTTCAGTCAGTGTGCGTGTCGCATTCCAACCGAGTTCTTTTTGAGCTTTGGCTGGGTCTGCCCAACATTCCGCAATGTCACCCGGACGACGATCAACAAGTTGGTAAGGGATATCTTTGCCGCTCGCTTTTTCAAATGCTTTAACCATATCTAATACACTTGAACCGTTACCTGTACCAAGGTTGTAGATATGAAGACCGTCTTTACGCCCTACTTTCTCGAGCGCTGCAATGTGGCCGTCAGATAGATCCATTACATGGATGTAATCACGAACACCGGTCCCATCTTTTGTTGGGTAATCACTACCAAAGACAGATAGGAATTCACGTCGGCCCACTGCTACTTGAGATACAAATGGCATTAAGTTATTTGGGATACCTTGCGGGTCTTCACCTAGCTCACCACTTGGATGTGAACCTACAGGGTTAAAGTAACGCAGCAGTGTAATGCTCCAATCCGGATTGGCTTTTTGGAAATCGGTTAAACACTCTTCAACCATTAGCTTACTTCGACCGTAAGGGTTCGTCGCACTAGTTGGAAAATCTTCTGTGATAGGCACACTCGCAGGATCGCCGTACACCGTTGCTGAAGAACTGAATACTAAAGTTTTAACACCAGCGTCACGCATTGCATCAACAAGAACTAACGTGCCATTTACGTTATTGTCGTAGTATTCAAGAGGCTTTGCCACTGACTCACCGACTGCTTTAAGGCCTGCAAAATGGATAACCGCTTCGATGTTATGTTTCTTCATGGTTTCAGTTAAAAGCGCTTTATCACGAACGTCGCCTTCAATGAAGCTAGGGCGAACGCCAGATACCTTTTCGATACGCTCTAGAACGCTTGGTTTACTGTTATACAAGCTATCAAAAAGTACAGGAGTCATACCTGCGTTAATCATCTGGATACTTGTATGGCTACCAATGTAACCCATGCCACCTGTAACTAGAACATTCATGTTTAGCAGACCTTTTAATTAAAAATACTCAACCTATCACTTATGATACAACAACTTAGGTTGAGGTCACAAATGCCTGAGGCAATTAACCATCATGAGAGAACACAAATTGCCCTTTTCCTTTACGTTTCGCTTGGTACATCGCCTCATCAGCAATTCTCAGAATCACGTCAATATCGCGCTCAGAGCCATCAACTAAATGGATCCCCAAGCTTGCTCCAACATGAAGTGAGCTCTGTTTATAATTTACTTCTCGTTCAATAAGCTCTAACAATCGTTCAGCTAACTTAACCAACAAGGCTTTGTTTGTCTGTTTAATAATAAGAACGAATTCATCTCCCGACAAACGTGCAACCAAATCACCTGCCCGTACCTGAGATAACAGCCTATTTGATACTTGTTTGAGAATTGCGTCGCCCGCATCGTGTCCATAATTATCGTTAACGTGTTTAAAACCATCAAGATCCAAATAGATCACCGCAAAGAGCTGATTTGAATAATGACTAGAGGTTATGACATCATCCATCACCTTATACAGTTGAGCCCTATTGGCTAATCCTGTTAACGCGTCGTGATGAGCCAAGTGTTCGAGCCTCTCCATCTCTTTGACGTTAGATAAATCCGACAGCGTTAATACCATATCAAACTCATCTTTTTCATTGTCTGATGAAACTCTATTCACTTTGACAAACATTGGAATCAAGGTGCCAGACGCACTCTTCTCCCAGATTTCTCCTTGCCATTGGCCATAATTTTCCAATGAGCTACGAATAGTCGGCATTAATGAAGAGAATTGTTGCCAAGAAAATGCTTCAAATGGTGTTTTGTCCACCAGCAGATCGGCGTGATAACCGAGAAGTTGAGTCACAGCTGGGTTAACCATAGTAATTACGTTAGACGAATTTAATACTATAAGCCCGTCTTTACTGTTCTCGAAAACACCTGCCGCAATACGTTGGCGGCTCATTGCTATCTCTATCTCAGTTACATCTTGTATTGCATAAAGTATACGGCCCTGTTTTGACAGCGAACGACTACTCACACGAAGCCAGCGCTTTGATTGAAATAGATCTGTGGTTTCAAGTAGTTCGTCATTGAGCTCAATATTGGCGTCGATGACGTCTTGTAAAAATCCTTTTTGCTTCGTTGTGATCAGCTCTTGGATCAACAAGTTGTCAAGAAACGCTTCTGAGCACTTAAAAATATCACGAGTGGCGACATTCGCATGAACGATGAGCCCTTTGTCGTCCACGACTAACAAAGAGTGCTGAACGGTTTCAACCACTTCATTTGCGAATGATTTTTCTTCTTGTAATTTATCTAGCGTAAAATTGATTTGGTTATCGCGATGTTGAAGCCTTTCCAGCATGGTATTGAATGCGCGAACTAGATCCCCTATCTCATCACGGTTGGTTGCGACTAATTTTGGTTGTTCTGATCGGCGCTCAACAAAGGCTTGCATCGCCTCATTGAGGTCAAACATCGGCTCGATAATCAAGCGTTGAACCAATTTGACCAATATTCCCCCTAATATCACCAGAAACAACAGGTAGACGGCTGCAACCTTGAAAATATTCGTTAAGATCGAATTAAACGTCTGTTTTGATATCGTCACTCTCAAGTTCGCGATAACAGCATCATCCAGAGTCACCGGAACAAGCAAAAAGATGAAATGTTCAGAGATGGCAAATTGATGATCCGCGATATCAATTAATTCATCAGCAGTCGGCCTTGGGATCAAGGTATTGCTCACTTGATAGTTAGCAAATAACTGCTCATTAGTGTCATAGAGCTTTACCCTCACAATATCTCTATCTGCAATGAACGCTGATAAAATCTCCTGAGCAGACGACTTATCTTCAAATAAGATTGCTGCTTGTAGGTTATATGCTACCCCTTGCGCCAATACCTTAACTCGCTGGATCAGGCTCTCTTTCTCTCGCTCAAAAGTGACAGTGTAATTAACTGATTGAATAGTGACGAAAGTAACCCCGATAAAGATAATAATCGGCAAGATCAGCTTGTTTTTAATCGATATATTATTAATGAAAGACAGCATTACTGGCCCTCCACTAGGCTTTGTTTCCTAATTGGATCTCAGATAGAAACGGCCAGTATGGGTGATTATT
>NZ_JBGONY010000046.1:0-40916 GCF_041439375.1 Vibrio crassostreae
GAAATACGCGAAACGGGGTAGTTCTATCTTTAAATTTAATTACGCAACAAAGCCATATTCCTACATTGAGAATATATGCTTCTAACGTCATTACTGTTCCTTCTAGGCTCAACACATACAGCACCTAGATGTTTTATAGATGTGCAAAAATTGCTGATAATATTAACATAATAATGATTTATAAAACGCCCGGAATGCTTGTTTTTGCAATCAGGAATATTAATAACACTAGATATGTATTGCCCACATCGAGCCTGTCCAGCATCTTGGAAGCACCCTACCTGCCACAAGTGACCATTAGCACTTAAAGATAACGCTTTATTCTCATTTCACTTTGCTATCGGAAGCACGGCTTAGTCGTACCGCCGCCTTAATTGCACCAATTTTTTGCAACCTACCCAAGTTCGTCAATACTTAAACCAGTTCACAAGTTGGAGTGTTAGATGAGAAGAAGACGATATCCGCTGAGTATCCACATCACTAGCCTTTTCTTAATTTTGACCACTCTTGTCGGTACCGTACTGATTTCGATAAGTTATCGGCACTCTCAAGAACTGCTTTTAGGCACCGTGCGCGAAGTCAGTAATGAACATCGCGATAAGCTGGAATCGGTATTTAAACAAGCTATTGCCCCAGTCATCACAACCTTAAACGTGATGGCAGTAAGCCCGTTTGTTACTCATCAAACCTCCTCCGTCGAAAAAGAATCTTGGCTTGCTTCGGTCGATATCATCTTCAAACAAAATACCAATTTAGTCGCTCTGTTCTATGGCTCTGAAGATGGTAATTTTAGAATCTTTCGGCCTCTGAGTTCCATTAAACAGAGAGCCGACAACAACGCTCCCGCCAAAGCGACAATGATGGTCAGCAGCACCAACCTAGATGGTGAAAACTTTATTAGCTTTCTCGATGGCGCACACCAAGTGATCAGTACCCGACAAGACGAGAGTAAGTTCAACCCTACGACTCGACCTTGGTTTCGTAATGCAAAGCCTGACGGCTCAATACAACTTTCTGAGCCCTACCTGTTCTATTTCCTGCAAACCAATGGCATTACGCTTTCTAGACGTTCTTTGGATGGCAAGCATGTCGTTGGTGCCGACTTCACGTTGAAATCTCTCTCTTCCCAGATCAGTGAATTGGCCTACTCTCCGCAAACTCGACTCGCCTTGTTCGACCAACATTTTAATCTTCTCGGTCAGCATCAACTTGATCTATCAATTCCCAAGCTTACCTCCCAGCCTAATGACACAAGTGAAATTGAGAAAACGAATAACCAAGCGACGGGAAAACTCTCTGGTAGTGAGCAAGACCTAAGCTTCTTTAATGTGCCCAAACGTGAACAGATGGAAGCATTGAAAGCTTCCGTCATAGCGCCGCTTATCTCTGATGAAGAGAAGTTTAACCTCAACCTAAAAAACGTTGAATATAACTTAAACACTTGGGCATTAACGCTAACGCCGGTTCAACTCACTCAAAACGTCACCTTATACTTGGCAGAAGCGACGCCACACAATGAGCTGCTCGCTGATCTTATCTCAATGCGAGACAAGCAAGTTGCGGTCGCGATTGGGATGTTGTTCATCTGCTTCGCTATCGTATGGTTTGTTGCTAATCGACTGTCTCAGCCGCTTAATACGCTGATGCAACTCACCGACAACATCGCTCGATTTGACTTCAGGCGTACTCATTATCCCAAAAGCATGATTCAAGAAGTGGCTAACCTCGCCCATTCGATTGAGCTGATGGAACACACGCTTCATGATCTGATAACACTACTTCGAGACACTGCAGGTAATCAGGAATTTTCGATCTTAGCCAAGAATATTGCTCACCAAAGCTATTTAATTACCAAAGCAGAAACCATCGTCCTTTTCACCCAATCAAAAGAGAAAGACGTGTTTGATACTGCGGCTAACCTCGCCATTATTCCCTTTAAAGCCGACATTAATGACTTCATCAAACATACCCCTTGGTTGTTGTGCCAACTTAAATCTGGGGAAACCATCCACTTAAACCGAGAAGACAATGTTCTCAACTATTACCAAGACTCAATCTTCAATTCAGATCTGTACCTGTTTCCACTATTAAACCGTGAGAAGTTGTTGGTGGGTATCGTCGCAATTGGCTATGAAAGACCGATTACCAAGATGCAGGCAGACAAGCACGCCTTCTTACGAGAACTGCTCAGCTTTGCGGAAATAGCCAAAGATAACATTGACCAAATGCAGCAACAGAAAGACATGCTGAATGCCTTTATCGAGTTGATTGCATCAGCGATTGATACCAAATCACCTTACACGGGCGGGCACTGCCAACGAGTGCCTGAACTGACCAAATGGCTGACTCAAGCAACCATTGATGATGACCGTTATTACCCGAAATTCTCATTGGATAGTAAACAGTGGGAAGAGTTAATGCTCGCCGCTTGGCTTCATGACTGCGGCAAGGTAACCACACCTGAGTATGTCGTAGACAAAGCTACAAAACTTGAAACCATTTACGACCGAATCCACGAAGTGCGAATGCGTTTCGAACTGTTAAAACAACAGGCTGAAACCGACTATTGGAAAGCCATAGCGAACGGAGCGCTTCAAGAGGATCAGCTTAAGACCCTCGAACAAAGCTTGTCAGAATTGGATGAAGAATTTGCCTTCGTTGCTGAGTGCAACCTTGGTGGAGAGTCGATGGCGGACGAACAACTAGAACGCTTAGACCGAATAGCCAAGCGCCAATGGAAACGAACACTCGACGATCAGCTAGGGTTATCTTGGTCTGAAAAAGAGAGATTCAATGAACAACAAGACACGACAGAGGAGAGTGAAGCTGAGCCAGCAAGAAAAGACCAAATACTACCGGTGATGGAACCGCTACTTGCCGATAAGCCTGAGCATAAAATACCGTGGGACAATGGCTTTAGCCCTGCTGATGTATGGCAAGAAGCGTTTGTGCTTAAGCCAGGAGAGGTCAAATACAACCAAGGTGAACTGCACAACTTGAAAGTTCGTCGTGGCACGTTAAACGATGAAGAACGTTTCATGATCAACGATCATATTATTCAAACCTTCACCATGCTTAACAAGCTGCCTTATCCGCCTTACCTCCAGAATATTCCGGATATTGCTAGCGGACACCACGAACGTATCGATGGTAAGGGTTACCCGAGAGGCTTAAACGAAGACCAGTTACCTCTGCCGTCCAGAACGATGGCCATTGCCGATGTATTCGAAGCGCTCACCTCTAGTGATCGCCCGTATAAGAAAGGAAAACTCCTAAGCGAATCACTCAACATCATGACCGACATGGCCACCAGCGGTCATATCGATCCCAAGCTGTATTTGCTGTTCTTAGAAAACAAAATCTACGACAAATACGCTGAGCGATTCCTAGAGACTAAGCAGCGTTGTGAGATTGAACCAAACCAACACATCGACCGAGTCAAAGAGCACATACGCTCATTATTTTAATCTTAAGATCTCGCTTTTAGCTACGATTCACTCACTTGGGGTATTAATCAGCCCCCACTTGTTTGTGAAAGATGACATCAGCCATGGCATGTTGGTCGAAATTAGTGAGCCAGTGGCTAATCCCCATCAAGATTTCTATTTCGTTTGTCCAAAAAACAAGTTAAAACAAGAAAGTGTGCTAAAACTGAGAACATGGTTGAGGCATGAATTCACACGCTCAGAGACATCACTGAGCGATGTTATTCAAGAGTAAGACCAAACTATCAATCCATACAGCGAGTAACAGCTCATCAAGCTTACAAGAGGCCATTATGATTATTACCACCACTCAATCTGTTGAAGGCAAACGTATTGTCGATTACAAAGGGGTTATTGCCGGAGAAGCCATTCTAGGGGTGAATGTTTTCAAAGATATGTTTTCAGGAATTCGTGACTTTGTGGGTGGACGTTCTGGCACCTACGAGAAAGAATTAGAAAAAGCACGCAACTACGCATTCAAAGAGTTGGAGCAAAAAGCGATTGAAGCGGGTGCCAACGCGGTGGTAGGTGTCGATATAGATTATGAAGTATTAGGGACGGGTAATGGCATGTTGATGGTATCAGCGAGCGGCACGGCGGTTGTCGTCGCTTAATCGCCTAGTCGCTCAATCGCTTGGTCACTTAGTCACTTAGTCACTTAGTCACTTAAGATCTCAACACATGAGCACATAAACACTTGGGCACATAAACACTTGGGCACATAAGATGTTGAGCACTTAATCTATTATGCTATTGAGCAATCAGGCAGCCTAATGAAAACTCGTTCCAACCCTTTGATGACTAGCCACCAAAGGGTTAGAACAGTTATGAGCTGATACTTAGCTTGATGTTACTCGTGCAACCTTTTGCCCGGAGAGCATGTCATCAAACGAGGCAACTCTCGCCAAGAATGCACCTTTATTTTCAGGTAAGATAGAACTTGCTAAAGGTAAGTTCGCTTTCATCGAATCCACCGCTCTTCCACGCACCAGCACTTCAAAATGCAAATGCGGCCCGGTTACGCGACCAGTCGTGCCAGACAACGCAATTTTCTGCCCACGCTTAACCTGTTGCCCCTTCTTAACCAAGAATCGGCTCAAGTGCAGATAGCGAGTTTTGTAAACGCTGTTATGCTCAATCACTATGTATTTCCCCGCATACGGGTGGTTACGAATAGCAATAACTCGACCATCACCGGTTGAATAAACTGGCGACCCTACGGGTGTTGCGAAGTCAGTACCATTATGCGGAGATATACGTCCGGTCACTGGGTGCTTACGGTATGGGTTAAATGGCGAAGTAATTCTTCGGAATTGTTTGTCTATTGGGTAGCGATTGAACGCTTGCTCAAGGCTGTTACCCTCTCTGTCGTAGAAGCGTCCATCTGAAGCAAGAAACGCGGCCACTTCCTTACCTCGTAACCTAATCGATATGCCCTGGATCTCTGTTTTTCCTGTTAGATGGTCGCCTGTGTATTGCTCATTGACCAACACATTAAACTCATCGCCCGCTCTTAACTGCTTTGAGAAGTTAATCTTGTCTCTTAACGTTCGAGTAATATTGGCGATCTGGGCGGTTGTTAATCCCGCTTTGTATGCTGACGTTGAAAAACTGCCATGAACGGTGCCCGTATAGAGCTTTTCTTTCCATTCGCCAGGCATTTCATGGAATTGGTAATTAAAGCTTCCATCATCATTTTTAGTGAAGACAGCTTGTTCTACGAGGCTTTCATGGAAAATCAGCTCAACGAGTTGTTTAGAGTCACTATCCAACAGCAACTCTAGATGATCACCAGGCTTTATTGTGTCGAGTTTCAAAGACTCCAGATCCGCCTCCATTACCTTTTGAACCGTTCCATAAGGCAGTTTCCATGACAAAAATATATTGCTTAGCGTGTCACCAACTTTCACAAAATAATGAACTTTGACCAAAGAGTTGGGAGTCGGTTGCAAATCGACACCTCCCTCATCATTCGGTTGAGAACCTTGATAAGATGTGATTTTGATAGAGATTTCTGGTTCTGGTTCGGAGTGAAAAGAGAGCAAAGAAGCAAGGAAAAATGCACTGATAGCAATAACGATCAGGCCAATACGGAGGAACTTCATAAAATACTTAGCGGTTATAACGAGGAACTTAAAAAGTGTTATAACATAACAATTCAATCAAAAAAATAAATGGAATGTAAGAAACCATAGCGCGATAGGTGTGAAAGTATGGTGAGCGTGCAAAGCCCACCACCTTAGTTAACACGGATCTTTACCTCACATTACTCTTCACGAAGTGCTTCGAAGCGTTCTAAGCCGCGCAGCATTTCAAAGTCAGGTTCATCAGCCAATAGCTCTCTCATTGAGCCACTTGCTTCAACTGAGCGCTCTAAGTCATCGATCGCTTGACCTTCAGCACCTAACCTTGCGTAAGCACAAGCACGTTGATACAAGGCGTGAGCGTTTTGATCGTCCACTTCCAACACGCGATTACATAAGCTCATCGCCCAGTGGTATTCCTGCATGTCCATTGCGGCATCGGCTTTGTAAGTTAGTGCTTCCAAATCACCCGGGCGAACTTTTAAGATCTCATCGTAGATTTCAATTTTTTGCTCGGCAGTTTGAGCATTCTGAGCCCTCAACCATAAATTATGAATTTCATTGATGATTTCGATTTCTCGGTTGTTCTCAGAGATGATTCGAGTCTTACGCTTCAGATCCCTTTCAAGAAGGTTAAACTTCTTCTCATAATCTTGGGCAATGTCGTTGAGTCGTCGGTCAGCCATCTCTTTGGTGGTGTGTTTCAATTCTTTGAGTGATTGCCAACCCACCAATGCAATAAGAGAAGCTACACCAGCAATAATGTAGAAGAAATACGTCACGGTCACATTGGCATAGTTCAACGATTTATCCGCTACTGCCAATTCACGATCTGTCATCTGAATGGTGAGACGCCTTTCAAGATCCTGCTGTTCCATTCGTAGTTGCTTCAACTCATCCAAGATATAGCGTTCCATCAGCGGTCTATCCAAATATTCCTGTTCAGAGTATTTATCCTCTTCGCTTGCAAAACTCATCGAGCTGAACACCGAGATAACCACAATCAATAAGATTCGAAGCATTATACATTCCTTATATGTTTCATCTTTAAGCTAACTGTATCTTGTAATAGGTATACAAGCCAGGAAGTCGACAAACTTGGCTTGTCCGCATTGGAATTAACACTCTAAAACATCATTGATAATTATAAAACACCTGAAGCAACATCATTAATTTCTAAATTATAAAAATACCGCGTAATACTGTTCTATATAATTAATTCGCGATGCGAATATACCAAGAGTTGATTTATTGCATCGAGATGAATTTTATATTAATAACGATCAGAACGAGGTTAATTTGAATAATCCACGATACGATTTAGTAAGCCGTGTACTGCACTGGGTAATGGCTTCTGTAATCATCTATGCAACAATTGCAGGGTATGTGATGCACTATGTTACCAGTCATCCAGAGCTGTTTTCTTTTCTGTCGGTACTCAATATGTCATTGGCGACAGTGGCAACACCATTGTTCGTGGTTCGTTATGTCTGGAGTCACTTCCGGTCATCGCCAACCATGCCAACTTCTGTGCCTGAAGGGCAAAAATGTGTAGCGAAGCTTGCACACTCTTTGATGTACCTTACGATGTTTATGGTCTTCAGTACTGGTTACTTAATGCTAAAAGAACCGTACTCTTTATTTTGGCTAGTGAGTGTAAATAATCTAATTACTGACTCTGCAATCAATGGCTTCTTTTTTTATTTACATCGTGCCAGTTGTATTGCCCTAGCCTGTTTAATTGTGCTGCATGTCAGCGCTGCACTTAAACACCACTTTGTCTCTAAGAACTATGTTTTGAAGATGATGCTTTAGGTATTAGGGGCGAGCTTTAAGCACTAAAAGTGTTGTCCAAAGTATTCGAGGCGACCATATAACATTAAGAAACTTAATGTTGTTTGCACAAACAAAAAAGCCATAACATGTTCGCTATGGCTTTCTTATTTCAATTCGCTTACTTGGCTTGGGTATCAAGCATCACTTGCCAGTATTCACATTTTGCCAAGAACTCTTTTAAATAAAGTTCTGGGTTAGCAAGCTTCTCGCCGCCTTTAACATCGGCGCCAGTCACGCGCCAAAAGCCACGAGTTACCAAGTTTCGATGATAAATAAAATCGTTGAGTTCATTTTTCGTCAAAGGAAGCTGCTCACCAAACGTCTGTTCGTATAGGCTCAACGTAGAGGCTTGTTCACTTGGCTTCTCCCTTAAAAAGGTATCCAGATCCAAACCTAATGACTGTTGCTGCTCTTTTGATAAGGCTTTAGCTAATTTAGAGATCACAGTAAACAGCGCCAGTTCTACTTTTTGTGATGCTAATAACGACGCACCCAAAAGTGCATGTTCATTGGATACGTGTTGCTCTGTTGATGAAACGGTTGCTGTTGTCACTGTGTTAACCTCAAATAATCATAACGGGTGTTACTGAACTGGATAGAGTCTTTTCACTAAGCTGAATCTTATTCTTGTCATTAAGAAGAATCTTACAGTTAAGCTGAGTCTTGTAGCTAAGCAAAGTCTTGCAGCTAAGCAGAGTCTTTCAGCAGAACACGGTCAGCATTAATAATGGTGAAGCCCGATGCATCTTCATTCTTTTCGACTTGCACTAAACCTTTAAAACCAATCTGCGACAACTTCTTCGCAAGGTGATCCGGTGCTGTTTCAAAAACAACATTCATAAAAGGTAAAGACTCAGCATCAACAAAGCCATGCTCGTTAAACAGTTCCATTGCTTGAGATAAATGGTCTGAATCGGTTAATTCAATAATTTTTACAACTTCTTCCAACAACATTTTCGATTCCATATTCGCCAGAAAGTGACTGACACAAGCACGCCTGTTTGCTCGCATACACCCCGATGCCCGAAGACACCCCTTTAGTAGTAGAGAGATCATAACATATTAATGATCGTAAATTATGTTTTATTTTCCCTAAGCTACTGGGAATACTAGAAAAGAATAGAAATTGGTGAAACATAAGCAACACCAATTCATAGTATCGATAACGGTAAACCTGATTTGAGGTGATCAGGCAACCGTTACTTGAGAATCGCCCGTTTCTACAATCGATTCTTGTAACAAGCCAGCATAAATACCATTGTGTGCCACCAGCTGTTGATGATTACCTTGCTCAACAATTTCACCCTTTTCCAACACCAAAATCGTATCTGAGTGACGAACGGTACTCAAACGGTGTGCAATCGCAATCACAGTTTTTTCCTTGAAAAGGCGCTGCATTGCTTTTTGAATCAGGTCTTCGGTGATTGAATCTACCGAACTGGTCGCCTCGTCAAGCATCATCAATTGACCACCCTGTGCAACCGCTCTAGCGAACGAGATAAGCTGCGTTTGCCCTACAGACAAGTTGGAGCCGTTCTTTTCCAAGTGGAAGTCATAACCTTGTGGCAATTGTTCAATAAACTTATCGGCATAAACATAGCGCGCCGCCTGTTCAACCTCAGTTCTAGATAGATGCGTTTTGCCCAGCGCGATATTGAATTGAATGGTCTCTTCAAATAAGTGCACGTCTTGCATCATCATTGAGAACAAATGAGCAGAGTCTTCACTTGAGATCTGTGACAGCTCTATTCCATTCAACAAAATGCTGCCTTCATAATCTTGGTAGGTTTTAGAGATCAGACGCAGAATCGTCGACTTGCCCGAACCCGTCGAACCCACAAGGGCGATTTGATGCCCTTTCTCCAATACAAACGAGACATTCTTTAGAACGTAGGGAGAGTCGTCTTTGTAGCGGAAGCTTACGTTCTTAAACTCTAGGCTCACAAACTGTTCAAGCTGTTTCTCAACCTTGTTAGATGGCAGCAGGTTACGCCCTTCCTCTTCAGTCGGCTCAACAAACAGTTCTTCAATATGGTCAAACGCTGCAAATGAACTCTGAATCGAAGCGATCTGCGAAGTAAAGTCTCGGATCGGAACAAACACTTTCTCTAAAGTATTGATGAACGCAATCAGCACACCCAAGGTGAGCGCTCCTTCTATCACTTGCTCAGAGCCATACCAGATCATAATCGCGATAGTGATTGAAGTGATGCCGGAGATAAACGAGAACAAAATCGCATCGTATTTATTGATCTTCTTCTGCGCTCTTAAAAACTCATCAGTATAGCCTTGGTAGCGTTGCTCGACTTGCTCTTCCGCTCGGTACATCTGAACGGTTTTCATGCCAAATAAGACTTCTTGTAAAAAGCCAATACCGCGAGCCAACGAAGAACGAGTCACCTTATAGAGTGCACGAAGTCGGTTTCGTACATAAACCGTCAAATACATCACTGGTGGCATAATGATCAATACAATCATCGTTAACTGCCAATCAATAAAGAACATCATCACTAACAGAGCAATGGTATTGATGCTGTCTTTAACTAGCCCGACAACCGACTGAACAAACGTCTCGCCGATGGTTTCCAAATCACTGGTTAATCGTGAAAGCGTTACGCCAATCGGTGTGTTATCAAAATAGCTGCGTGGCAGTTTGAGCACGCGAGCAAACAACACTGAGCGCATGTCAGTTATCGTGTATTGCCCGGTTTTACGTAGGTTGTACGAATAGGTGGTATCCACCACATAGCTCGCCACCAGCACGGCAACGAGATAGAATACGTACTCGAGCAGTCCATCCATATCCCCGTGACTCAGGTGAACATCGATCACTTGAATGATCAGCCAAGGGAACAACAAGCTCGTGATGACAGAAAGAGGAAGCATAGCGATGCCCAGAATCGCAGAGCCTTTGTATTTCTTAGCAAACTTAAAAAAGTGCTTGAGGTACTTGAGATCAACACGTTTTAACATGCTGCTGCCTCCGTTTCATTCTGCTGTAGTTGCCATGTATCGTAATAGTAATCACAGGTTTTCAATAACGTGGCGTGGTCGCCCTTCGCGATCACTTTACCTTCGTTCAACACGATGACTTCATCCATATATTCAAGGGCATTAACGCGGTGTGAAACCACAAGAACCGATTGATTTTCCAAACGTTTAAACAAACCTTCCAAGATCTTACGTTCTGTTTCATAGTCGACAGCCGATAGAACGTTATCCATGATGATCAGGTCGGTGGGTTGCAATAAAGCACGCGCAATACTTAAGCGCTGCTTCTGACCACCTGACAACATGATCCCTTTCTCACCGACTAAGGTTTGATCGCCGTGTTCAAAACGTGTCACATCACTAGCCAACTGGCTGAGCTCTAGCACTTCATCAACCTGACTCTTTGCCAAATCGGTATCTAGGCTACCAAAGCGGATATTGTCTTCGACGGTTGCTGAAAACAGGTAAGGGTCTTGAGTCACGGTTTTCACGTAACGGCGTAAGTCACTGCGTGAGAAGCTAGTGACATCTCTTTCACCAAGGAAAACAGAACCTTGTGGTACATCCAAGTGGTGGTTTAAGCAGTTCACTAATGTCGTTTTACCCGCTCCGATCCCGCCTAACACACCCACTTTCTTACCTGCTGGAATATCAAAGCTGATGTCATCGAGAATCACGCGTTCTTCACCTGAATAGCTGAAGCTGAGGTTGCGAACAGAAAACGTTTTTCCCTTCAGTGATTCAACATCTAGTTCAGTCAGCTTATCTTCATCAAGCTCCGGGACTTTGGCATTAAGAATGGTTTGTGCACTTTGAATACCTACCATGCCACGCTGATAAATGGTCGCGATTCTGCCAAGTTGCATCAATGGCATAGCGAGCAAAACCGAGTAAGTCAGAAAGGCGGTAATCTCACCAAGTGTGAGTTCCTGTCTCATTAACATGTAGCCACCAAGCCCAAGAATGATGATTTTCATCAGGTCATTGGCGTAGTCGAGTACCGGCATAAAGAAGACTTGAATGCGTGTAATTTTAAGGCGGCATTCAAGCAATAACTGGTTCAGCTTTTCAGTTTCGGCTTTCACCCAAGGTGACATCTGCTGGCTCTTAATCAAGTCAATCCCAGACAGGTAACTCATTAGTTGAGCAGACAGGTTTTGTAGACGCTTCATGTGCTCTAAATGCAGCGTTTTCATACGCTTGAAGCCCACACGGAAAATCACAAAAGCGATTGAGATAGGAATGATCGAATACAGTGTGAGTTCTAGCGATATGCGCCACATGTAAAGAGGCGTCAACGACAACGCAAGTAAGGCATTGAAGAACTGCAAGAAGCCGACACCAAACAGCAGTCGAATGCCACTAAGGTCATTGTTGATAATCGAGATCAGTCGACCCGAAGCAAAGCGTTCATGGAAACTGCTTGGTAAGCGATTCAGCTTTTGTAGAAGTGTACTTTTGAGCGCTGCTTCTGTAATTCGCCCCGGATTAAGCGCATAGATACGAGACAGAATTCTCACCACCACCATGGCGACAGACATGCCGACTACAATCCAAACATAGCTTTGCAGCTGCTGATGGCCAGTTGAAGAAGCGTCATCAATCAAATCTATCGCCAATTGGATATAACGAGGGATCTCTACTTGTAACCAGTTGACGAGAAAAATGAACACAATCGCCAGTAAGTACGAGGTGCGATTCATGCGCAGATAATGGGCAATAAACTGTCTTTTATTCATAGTATTCTTTGTTTAGGGCAGGCTCACAGGGAGAACTAGCGATATGACCGGGCAGCTAGCTAGATAGGGTCATCACTGAGCTAAAGATACATTAAAGTTACTTAGTTGACAATATCAACCATATTCAATAATTGATTACCGCTATTACATTTTAGCATTGCTAGAAACAACTTTGCCGCCAAAAGTGGCGGCAAATAAATAGCTTAACAGGCTTGTACTGATAAAGGCTAAAGCATCTCTTTGGCAATTAAATGCAGCAAAAAGGTTTCACGTTCAATGCTCATACCCTTCTTAGAGCTCTCAGCCATGGTCTTTTCGTTGTGAGCGATCGCTTCATGGATATTCATCCACACCGGTTTCATCCCGTTTTTCACTTCATAATCTTCGTAAGCCGTTTCACCAAGCTCACGATCGATCTTGCATGAGTAGCAGTAAGAAATCATGTGCATCATGTCTGCATCATCTTTGTACCAAGGACGAAACTCTTCAAAAATGCCGAACGGCTTGATGCTATGGATATTCTTCGCGCCAGTCTCTTCTTCGAGTTCACGAACCATACCTGCGATCACATCTTCCCCTTCATCCAAACCACCACCAGGAATGGTGTAGTCGTGATAACGCTCTGTATACAGCATCAGAATGTCTTCACCATCTAACACAATGGCACGGGCAGCGTTGCGCTTATAGACCGTTTTATTGTCTAGATGGTCGATATCAGGATGGATGGTTGTTTTTAGGTGTCTCATGATTCTGACTGCTCTACTGAATTTGGCGGCATCATATCATAATCATCAATAGATTCGAGGTTCACAACCGTCAACCAGAACGGATCGGACGGAGATATTCCTACGGTAACTTGAATCCACTTAGCTTGATCTAACACTCAAAAAGTAGTTAAAGATGGAGAAATATCAACCTATTTCAATATCTTGACCAAATTAGGACAACCTTTTCTGAAATCTAAAATATACTCATTTCATAGAGCTTCTCATTGGGTTCTGTAGAACTTAACGCATTCGATTATAGAGTTATCACGTAGGAGATAGACATGAAGAAAATTGGTTTGATGGCTGTATGTGCCGTTGTATTAGGCGGTTGTGCAAACGACTATGCAGAATATAGCGAGGGCCAACGTGTTTCAGTCGCTAACCCAGCAGCGGTTTATTGTGTTCAACAAGACGGTGAATTAGACACGGTTACTGAAAACAATCAGCGTACAACTTACTGTGTATTCGATGACGGCGAGCGCATTGAACAGTGGGAGTACTACCGCAATAACCATGAGCAAGATTCAGAAAACCAAAGTTAATCACTGTAAAAAAACACATGAGCCTTCTGGCACAATGTTATGGGCGATGATTACGTTCGAGCGGTTAAAAACATCGCTGAAGAAGGCACTGAACTTCTAGCTTTTGGCATCACGAGAAAGAAATAAACATCTATCGCCACCAGCGATGTGTGTGATCCGATTCCGGGTCTAAATAACGATTCAATAAAGTCAGGTTAGTATCAAGTAATGCTAGGTACTCCCTGACTTTTTTTATGTTGGTACCCACTGAAGTCTGCTGGATACAGCGCTCCAATACTGGGAGTAAGCTGTCGACGATGTCAAAATGAGGTGCCCCCTCTACTAACGCCTTTACAGCTATCAGTGCCTCCAACGACAGTCTTTCAGGCTCCCTCCTAACTAACTTCAAATCTCGCTTAAATACGCCCGCACAGACACCTTCAAGATAGACTCGATAGGTCGTCAGTACATCCATCAACAGAAACAATTGCCCTTGAGCACTTTGATGTGGGTATGGCACCGCAACATGAGCCTCCAACCTGCGATCTACTTGCAGCTCCACCCCAAGTGCGGAACACTTCTCGATGAGAACTTTAAGCAAACCTTGCTCGTCCATGAGCGATTGAATCTCGAATATACGTTGTAAGTGGTAGTCATTAGAAACGAATGTCACCTGCACACTCTGCCCGCGAGTAAACAGCCCGCTTGCAACCATCTCTGAGGCCAAGTTCTGAATGTTCTCGACAGTGTTGGTCGAATGCTGCTCAAGCAAAATCGCCCCTAACGGGAACGGATGTGCACGCTGATTTTCAAGCTTTCTAAAATACTGGTGCATCGCATCGGCTTCTGAGAGGGTTTGCCCTTTTGTGATCCCACCACAGAATGCAACGGCAGTTTGCTGATTCGACTCTTCGACCAAAGGCTCCACCAGATACTTAACTAAAGCATCAACTCGACTGATTCCTTCATCAGTCAATTTATTCTCATTAAGTCGCTTACCCAGCACAATAAGGAGGTGATTAATGCTCATTTTATGTTCAAGTCTCGTTTTGGGGATTAGATGAAGTGAATTATGTATACAATACTTGTTAACAAAAGTATTTTGAAATTCTTATATGTTGCTCGCAATAACGCTCACTATTGATAGCAACACTTTAGGTCATACAAGAATAGACGTGTCGCTTTAAAGCAAACATAGCACGCTCTTGTATTTCATCGCTCTATGCTTGTTAGCATGAGTCGATAAAAGAGCCGTTTCAATCAATGATTAGGCTCAATCACGAATAGGTTCACTCAAAGAAGTGGAACTAACTAAATATAAATTTTACACAGAGTTCGTTCATCGAACCGTCTTCACAGGAAGTTACTATGCTGTCTATTTTTGATATCTACAAAATTGGAGTTGGGCCGTCCAGCTCCCACACAAATGGACCAATGATCGCTGGGTTTAATTTTACCAAAAAAATTGATGCTCAACTTAAGCAAGTGAAGCGTATTCAAATCGACTTATACGGCTCGTTATCATTGACGGGGATTGGTCACCACACAGACAGAGCGACCTTATTAGGTTTGCTAGGTAACCGCCCTGACACCATTAAAATTACCAGTGCTAACCAAGCAATGCGTAAAGCGATTGAAGACAAATCTCTATTGGTTAGCGGTAACCATGAAATTCATTTCGATGTAGAAAGCGACCTACTCTTCCACAAAACCAACCTTCCATTGCATGAAAATGGCATGACTATCTCTGCCTTTGACGCAAGCGGCAGCCTTCTGGATATGGAAACGTACTACTCAATTGGTGGTGGCTTTATCGCAACCGCTGATGAGCTACAAAACGGCAAGCAAGAAGCAGAAACACAAGTTGAGTTCCCTTTCTCTTCAGCTGATCAGTTACTTGAACTATCAGAGCAACAAGGACTTAGCCTTGGTGGCTTAATCCTGCGCAATGAAGTTTCATTCCAAGATATGGATATGATTGACCAGAAAGCCGACCAAATTTGGAAGGTGATGTCTCTGTGTATGCAGCGTGGCTTTGACACCGAAGGCATTCTTGATGGCGGCCTAGAAGTAACGCGTCGAGCACCTGCTCTTTTGAAAAAGCTTGAAGCGAATGCCTCGATTGAAAACGATCCAATGGAGATCATGGATTGGATTAACCTATTTGCCTTTGCCGTGAGTGAAGAGAATGCAGCAGGTGGTCAGGTTGTTACATCACCAACTAACGGTGCTGCTGGCGTTATTCCTGCAGTATTAATGTACTACCATCGTTTCATCAAAGAGCTAGACACTAAGCAGCTTAAAGACTTCTTGGCAGTCTCTGGTGCTATCGGCATCTTATACAAAACCAATGCTTCGATTTCTGGCGCAGAGGTAGGTTGTCAGGGTGAAGTCGGCGTATCTTCATCAATGGCCGCTGCAGGCCTAACTGCCCTGCGTGGCGGTAGCAACGAGCAAATTTGTATTGCAGCTGAGATCGCGATGGAACACTCACTGGGCATGACATGTGACCCTATCGGCGGTCTTGTACAAGTACCATGCATCGAACGTAACGCAATGGGTGCAATGAAAGCGATCAATGCATCACGCATGGCACTGAAACGTACCAGCAAGTGTCTTATCTCGTTAGACAAGGTTATCGAAACCATGTATCAAACAGGTAAAGACATGAACAAGAAGTACCGTGAAACTTCTCTAGGAGGCCTAGCCGTGATTCACATGGCACCACCGTGTGAGTAACAGACAGGAACACGAGTAGAGAAAGCCTCTATAGAGGCGGCATTCGTGTAAACTTAGTTTTCAATATCTCAACAAAGCCAGCCACCAAGCTGGCTTTTTTATTGGCTAAATCCCAGCAGCCAATTGAAAGTGATACTCACTCAAAACCTTTACAGAATGACAACTTCTAATTTTCCCTTTATTAGTTCATTACTTAGCCGCAAGTGATGATGGCTTCATTTCACACCGCTATGCATCCACTAGCAAAATCTAACATTACAAATTTCATTCATAAGAAATATGAATGCACTCATAAGAAAAGATATATCGAGCAAAGTCCTGTTTGAGACAGATGTTTCAGTTTATGTATTACTAGTAATGGTATTATAATCGGGTAATTACACTACATATTAATACAAATGTGAGAATAAAATAATGTGGAATAGATTAAACAAATCAATGATGTTCTGCCAGATGATGTTTGGACTTTCGTTCTATGGCGTCATGGTGATCTTGACTCGTTTCTTCCTTGAAGATCTGAACTACAATGAAGCCGACACCATGATGGTTGTTGGTGCTTTCTCTGCAATCGGACCGCTATTTGCTATCGCAGGTGGCTTTATCGCCGACAAGTTTTTAGGCGCTTACCGATCTTTAACCATTGCCTTCCTAGGGTTCGCAAGTGGTTACGTTCTACTGGTACTTGGTGCAGCAGCAACCAATGTTCCGATGGCATTATGTGGTATTGCGTTAGCAAGTTATGCACGTGGTTTGATGTCTCCTTCTTACCCAAGTCTTTACAAACGCACGTTCAAAACTCAAGAAGATTTTGAGAACTGCTACCCAATCAACTACTCAGTAAACAACATTGGCGCTCTACTAGGTCAATACCTGTTCCCAATGCTAGTGCTTGTTGTTGGTTTCCACGGTGGTTTCCTTCTTTCTGCTGTTCTAGCAGGCGCTGCGCTTCTAATGATGATCTTTGTTCGCAAGGGCCTTGTTGAAGCAAGTGCTGAAATCGATCAACAACCAGTAAGCACTAAAAACTGGGCAGCCTTCCTTGGCCTTTCTGCAGCAATGATTGGCTTGGTATTCTTCATGTTCTCTAACATGGATATTGGCCAAAACATCGTATACGCAATTGGCGGTGCAGCGATCATCTACTTTGTCTCTTTGATGATGAAATCGAAGAAGTCAGACATGCTGAAAATGGGCACTATCTTAATCATCACATTCCTGACGACCTGTTTCTTCGTGTACTACGGCCAGATGATGACGTCGATGACTATGGTAGCAATCAACACCATGCGTGGTGACCTATTTGGCTTCATTCCTGTTGCACCAGAAGCGTCAATGGCGATGAACCCACTATGGTGTATGGTCGCGGGCCCTATCATCGCGGGTATCTTCTCTAACCTAGAAAAGAAAAACATTAACTTCTCTACGGCAACGAAAGTCGGTTTCTCATTCATTCTAACGGCTATCGCTTTCGGTATCCTAACAATGGCAGTGACCACAGTTGGTGATGACGTTCTGATTCGCCCTGAAGTATTCCTAGCGATTCACTTCTTCCTAGCATTTGGTGAAGTAATTGTTGGCTCTATGGTTGTAGCCTTCATCCTGTCAGTTGCACCTAAGCACATCGAGAACTTCTCAGTAAGCTTGTTCTCTGTTGCTATCGCACTATCGGGCATTGTTGGTGCCGTATTCTCAACGTCTATTGCACTAGAGAAAGGCCAAGAGATCACTCAAGAGATCGTGCAAACGGTTTACGGTGATTACTTCCAAATGCTGACTGTTCTTGCAGTCGTGATGGTAGGTATCGCAATGGCAGCATCGTTCATTATTCGTAAGATGCTAGAAGCTGCGAAAGCCGCTGATGAAACAATTGAACTAGAGCAAGCTAACAGCTGATTACTCTCACGTTCAACCGCTCTAACACATCAAGCCCTTTAGTTTTCTAAAGGGCTTTTTTGTCGATGAGTTTGACACACACAGATCGAGGAGTTCTGGTTAGATTGCACTTATGTAAATTATAGTAAATGATAATTATTAGTATTGAGAGTTTTCTGGTTCAGGATTATGATGTCGAAATCAAAATCCCAGAGAGCCTTATATGAGCAAGCCTAGCCCTATCACATTAACCGTTACTCAAACCTTAACCATTACTCCAAACATGCAGCGTATAACGCTTAGCGGTGAGGGATTAAGTAAATACCCGACAGAATGTGCCGGCGGCTACATCAAGCTTTTATTCTCGCCACTCGGCACCACAGATTTGAGCCAATTGAATGAAGGTGAGCGTCCTACCATGCGCACTTACACTATTCGTCAGTACAACCCAGTAGAGCAATTTATCGAAGTCGATTTCGTTCGCCACATCACTAAAGATTTGCAATGTGGTTTTGCTGCAAGATGGGCAATGAACGCACAAGTGGGTGATACTATTTCCGTGGCTGGTCCGGGTTTAATCCAAGGGCTAAATATTGAGTCGGATTGGTTCTTCTTAGTCGCAGACATGACTTCACTCCCTGCGCTTTCCGCAAAAGTAAAATCACTTCCAGAGCACGCGAAAGGTCACGCTGTGGTTCAAATCAACTCCGCAGCAGACAAGCAAACTCTTGAAGCGCCTAAAGGCATCAAAATCACTTGGTTGATTGAAGATGAAACTGAAGAAACACTATCACAAACCGTTCGCAGCATTGAATGGTTAGACGGTCAGGTTTCAGTATGGACAGCGTGTGAATTTGAAAGCATGCGCGAGCTAAGACAGTACTTCCGTAACGAAAAAGAAGTCGCAAAAGAGAACATCTACATCAGCAGTTACTGGAAACGTGGCGTCACCGAAGATGGCCATAAAGTGCTGAAACAACAAGATGCTCAAGCTTTAGCGTACTAAAGATCATTGCTACAAAAGCACTTAAGCTAAAAGCACGAAAACAAATTGAAAACGCCCTTAACACATCATATCGTTAAGGGCGTTTTAGTTTGAATCCGATAAAGAGCAAAACCGGACTAAAAATTAAATACTCTCGCCTACTTCAATCTCATAGCCAAGATCCAACTTCGAAATCCACTCTTTATTACCTTTTAAACGCGCCACTACTTGTTCTGCCGCGACTTTACCGATCTGCTCCCTCGGTGTTACTACAGTCGCTAAACGAGGTGTCATCGCCACTGTGATGTCGTGTCCGTGGAAACCGGCAATCGCCATCTGCTCTGGTACTTGAATACCGCGTCTCACACATTCGTAGAAAGCACCAATCGCTAAGTCATCGTTAGTACAGAAAATGCCATTCACTTCAGGGTGCTTCTCTAGTAACTCGCCAATCAGTTTTGCACCAAGAGTAAACGAGGAAGCGTCTTCCGTTTGCAGTGTCACGGGCGACTTGTCGGCTTCTTGCATCGCATGTTCGTAGCCCGCCATTTTTAAGCGAGTTCGCTCGTCCATACGTGCTGCTAAATAAGCAATATTGGTACGCCCTCGTTCGAGCATGGTTTTAGTCATAGCCCTAGCCGCTTCGAAGTTATCAAAGCCAACAGCTTGTTCAATTCTTGGCGATACCGAGTCCATAATCTCAATCACAGGAATCGACGCGGTCTGTAGCATCTTACGCGCTCTATCGGTATGCACATTTTCAGACAGAATAATCGCATCCACATTGTATGAGAGCAGCGAAGCAATACTCTGTTCTTCCAGTTCTGCGCTATAGCCGTAGTGGGCAATCATGGTTTGATAGCCTGCTGGTGCGGTGACTTGCTCGATACCACGAATAACTTCAGAAAAAACTTGGTTAGTTAGCGAGGGAACCAACACACCTATTGCATTACTCTTTGCATTGGAAAGAATGTCTGGTGCACGGTTAGGGATATAGCCCAGTTCATCGACTGCGGCGTTGATCTTGTCTCGTAGCACTTCTGAGACTTGAGAAGAATCTCTCAGACAGCGACTCACGGTCATCTTGGTGACACCAACTAAGTTGGCAACATCTTGTAATGTTGGACGTTTTTTCTTATTCGACATAATTAATAATTGTTATTTTTGAGTTATGTTACTGGTAACAGTGTATCCAACTGACTTGGAATTTGAAGCCTAATTTACTAAAAGGTTGATATAGCATCACAATTACAAACGCCCTCATAGCGAGGGCGTTATACATTGTTTAAGCGTTAACTTCCGTTCTTGGAGACTGACTCCAAGTCACGTGAAACTTTTCAGCCTCATCTCTATCGACTCGCGAATAAGTGTGGGAACCAAAGTAATCCCGTTGCGCTTGCAGTAAGTTCGCTGGCAATACTTCACAGCGCAACGAATCAAAGTAACTTAATGCTGAACTGATCCCCGGCATCGGCACACCATATAAGGCCGAATTAGCCACAGCAATACGCCAAGCCAACTCACGCTCTTCCACTTGTTTGATGAAAGTCTCATCAAACAACAAGTTCGCCAACTCACTATTTTGTTGGTAAGCCGACGTGATACTTTGCAAGAAAGCAGCACGGATAATACAACCCGCTCGCCAGATCTTAGCTATTTGAGTGAAGTCTAGGTTCCAGCCTTCTTTGTCTGACGCTGTTTTCAACAAGTCAAAGCCTTGAGCATAAACAGATAGCTTGGCGCAGTAGAGAGCGTCATGAAGCTCAGAGACTACCTCCGCTTTGTCCAACTGGCTGGCATCCGCAATATTGCCTTTTAGAAGCTGACTCCCTTGAATACGTTGTGATTTTTGACCGCTCATTGCACGAGCATAGACCGCCTGTGCAATGGTTGGCGTTGGACAACCCTCTTGTAGACTATTCACCGCAGTCCACAATCCAGTGCCTTTCTGCCCAGCCTTATCCAGCACAACATCAACAAAAGGCTTCCCAGTAACAATATCGTCTTGCTGAAGAATATCGGCGCTGATTTCCATCAGGTAACTGTTTAGAACACCGTTATTCCACTGTTCGAAAACTTGGCCAATCTCTTGAGCTGGCATGTCCAGAACATCACGCATGAAATGATACACTTCGCAGATGAGCTGCATATCGGCGTATTCAATGCCGTTGTGCACCATCTTAACGTAATGACCGGTACCAGAAGGGCCAACATACGCCGCGCACGCCTCACCCGCTTCAAATTGAGCAACAGGTAAACCGTTTACATCCACTTTAGCAGCAATCGCTTCCCACATTGGTTTTACATATTGCCAAGCAGACTGGTCACCACTCGCCATTAGCGCAGGGCCAACACGAGCCCCCTCTTCACCACCAGAAACCGCGGTACTGAAGAAACGTAGCTTGCCCTTATAGTTCAACTCACGAGTCTCGGTATCTGTCCATAAACTGTTACCTGTGTCGATAACAATGTCGTCACTCTCCAAACCTGCATCAAGCAGATTATTTACGACGATATCGACAGGTTTTCCTGCAGGAACCGATAACGCAATAACACGCGGTTTTGCTAAGCCCTGGAGCATATGTTCAAGGCTAGTGCCTTTAGTGAACTGACCTTTGCCGTCAGAGGATTCATTAAGCTGCTTCGCTTCTGAATTTGCACGTTCAATGTTGTCAGCGTTTAAATCGAAACCCGAAACATTGAATCCATTGTCGAGTAGGTTCAGCGCTAAGCTTTTGCCCATCACACCTAAACCAATCATCGCGATGTCATTTTTTATCTGAGTCATGGTTAACCTATCTGCTTAATTTGTTTAAGTGCACTTTCTACGACTTGCTCAACATCTTGCGAGATATCGACAAATAACGCTTCATCTAGCTCCGGTTCAACCAAGGTTTCAAACTGGCTTTTCAACATCTCTTGACCATTAAAATAATGATTTTCACGCGCTTTGTGACGATTCCAAATCGTATCGAAACTGCCCTGTAGATAAACAATCACCAAATTTTCATTGTTGTTGCGCAGAATATCGCGGTATTGCGGCTTTAGTGCCGAGCAAGCGATCACAGCGCTTGGTTGTTCGATATATTGTTTATTCAGTGTTTCCAGCCATCCTTGACGATCTTCGTCTGTCAGCGGAATACCTTGACGCATCTTTTCTACATTGCTTTGCGGATGGAAGTCATCTCCATCAAAAAACTGGAGCGTTAATGCTTCTGCGATACGGCTACCAATCAGGCTTTTTCCGCATCCAGATACGCCCATCACGAGTATTTTTTTGCTTTTCATAAGGCAAGCCTTCCCTAAGCCCCAACCAAAACTGGGGCTGACAATCGAATCTAATAGTTAAACTTGTGTTGTTGCGGTTCGGTTCCTGACGCTAAGTCTGGTCAGGAACCTTTGCTGTTATTGCCACCAAAGCGCGAGTTGTGGGAAGACGATAACCAAGCCTAAAACCAACACTTGAAGTGCAATGAACGGCAGTAGTGACGTGAATATCTCACCCAAGCTGATGTCTTTTGGCGCTACCGATTTCAGATAGAACGCCGCAGGGCCAAATGGTGGTGATAAGAAGGACACCTGCATGTTTAGACAGAACACAACACCAAACCAAACTGGGTCGAAGCCAAGGCCAGTAATGATTGGAACGAAGATTGGCATTGTCAAAAGTGCTACACCGACCCAGTCAAGGAACATACCGAGTACCAGCAAGATAGCCATCATGATTAACAACGTTACTGTCGCGTTGCCGCCACTTAGCGCAAGGATGGTTTCTTCAACAAAATCAATACCGCCCATCAGGTTGTAGATACCAACCAGAGCACTTGCACCGATACCAATCCACATGATCATGCCGCAAGTACGCATTGTTGCCATGGCACTCTCTTTCAGCATGTTGTAGTTCAGCTCACCACGGATTAGTGCACTGATCATAATACCAACCACACCCAAAGCAGAAGCTTCGGTTACTGAAGCGATACCTGTGTAGATACTACCTAGAACGGTTGCTACTGAAAGCAGCGGGAAGAACAGAGCCTTGAAGTAGCTAGGTTGATTAGCGATGTCTTCTTCTGTCTCATCATCACTTGGAATCGGTGCAAGAGAAGGGTTTAGCTTACAACGAATCAATACGTAGCCGATGTAACAACCCGCTAGGATAAAGGCTGGTAAGAAAGACGCTTTGAACAAATCACCGATTGATACGCTGGCTGTCATGCCATAGATGATCAGTACGATACTTGGCGGAAGCATGGTGCCTAGCGCGCCACCCGCACAGGTTGTACCGATAGCAAGCTTACGGTCATAACCCAAGCGAAGCATTTGAGGCAGAGCAAGAATACCAAGTAGTACGGTTTCACCACCGATAACACCTGACATTGACGCCAATAACACGGCTACCAATAAAGTTTGTACCGCAACACCGCCGCGAACCTTACGGCCAACCGATTTCATGGCATCGAACAGGTCTCGTGCGATACCAGAACGGTCTAAGAGCGCTGCCATCAATACGAACATTGGGACGGCGAGGAATACATAACCAGAAGCAAAGCTGTAGGTGCGGCTCGCAATCAAAGGCAAGGCATCAGGGCCAAACCAACACAGGGTGAAGAAAATCGCGACAAAGCCTGTTACGAAGGCCAGCTGCATACCAGTGAGTAGCAAACCAATCATCATAACCAGCATGAGTAAACTGCCCCATGCGATACCAATAGAAGATAAATCAAACATCGTCATTCTTCCTTAGACCCATCAACTCTTGGATTAGGTGCAATACAAACTGGACAACAAGAACACACAAAACGACAAAGATCAGACCTTTAAGCAGCGCAGGATAAGGCGCGTTTAACACTGAGCCTGATGTCTCAAGACGAAATTCACCCCAAGGTGCAAACCACGCTTCTTCTGCAGTGAAGTAAGCCGCGTAAGCAAGCATGCCCGCAAAGGCTAAACCAACAATGTGGTGAACAAGATTAAGATACTTACGTGTTTGGTTAGACACTGAATCGTAGATAAGAACAACACGTACATGTTTATCAGCCGCGAAAGCGTAGATGCCGCCGATAATGAATAATGAACCACCGATAAATGAAGCCGTCTCGTGAACCCAAGTGGTTGGGGCGTCAAATGCATAGCGCATCACAACTTCGTAAAATGAAATCAATACAGTGAAGATAAACAACCAGCTAACTAAGTTGCTGAATTTTATGATAAGACGATCAAGCCCGTTTCTTGGCTTTTCATCGTTTTCAGCTGGTGCGTGAGGGATTTTGTCTGTCATGGCCAAATTTCCTGGGAGAAAACGGGAGAGCAATGCCCTCCCCCATCAGTAAGCTAAGTTTGAATTACAGTAAGCCGTTTTCTTCTAGGAACACGGTAACTGAGGTGTAAACTTTCTGTGCGTTATCAGAGCGCTCTGCAAATACTTTCCATTGACCTTTTGCGATCTCACGGAACTTCTTACGCTCTTCTTGAGACCAGTCATGAATAGTGATTTCTGGGTTCGCTTGCGCTTCTTTAACTGCTGCTTGGTCAGCCATTTTTAGCTGAGTCGTCATGTCGTAAGAAAAGTCACGCACAGATGTTTGTAAGATTGTTTGTAGGTCAGCAGGCATCTTGTCCCATTTCTTCTGAGAAACAGAGATATCGATAAGTGGCAACGAGTGGAAACCCGGTTGAACTGGGTGTGTCGCAATATCGTTCATGCCCGCTTTTTGGTTTGTCGAGAATACTGTGTAGTCCGCAGCATCAATTACGCCCTTGCTTAGACCGGTAAATACTTCAGAGCCCGGAAGGTTTACTGGAGTCGCACCCGCTGCTGCGAACACTTGTTGTACTAGACCTTCAGGTGCACGTAATTTAAGACCTTTAAGATCCGCGACACCGTCAATTGGCTTTTTAGAAATGAAAGACTCAACACCTGTTGTTGAAGCACCAACGAACTGAACACCGTAAGGCTTGTAAAGCTCAGTCATTAGCTCGTTACCGCCACCGTAGTTCATGTACTGAAGCAGTTGTGTTGTGTCTGACCATGCACCAACCATGTTACCGATAAGACCAAATGCTGGATCTTTACCAGAGAAGTAACCTGTTGCTGTGATATGACCATCAAGGATGCCCATCTTGATCGCGCCTAGCGTTTCAGTGTGTTTAACCACAGCACCTACAGGCAGAAGGTCGATGTCGATACGTCCGTTAGACATCGTCTCTACACGCTCAGCCCACTTCTGCTGAACCTTGAAGTTCAAATCACCAGATGGATCTGAAGATTGAATCTTAAGTTTAAAGTCTGCAGCCATTGCTGAAGTAGCAAATAGGCCAGTGAGGGAAGCAGCAATCAGCGTTTTAGTCAGAGCTTTCATTTGGGTATCCTTATGAGTTTCACAGAGTCCGGTTTGTTGTTATATGTTACCGGTAACGTTGGGGTAGATGTTACCGGTAACTTTACTACCTTGTCTATGAGAAGGATCACATCTTTAACATTAGTAAAACGTTTGCTATCAATAAGGATAATGTGCCTAAAAAGTCACATTATAGGTTGGAGGTGTAAATTAATTTCTTTTTAAGTCAGTGAGATAACTAAACCAGCAATAATAAAAACGACGCCTACACCGCGAGTCATGTGCCACTTTTCCTTTAAAAAGTAGATCCCCATCACTACGCCGAAGATGATACTGACTTGCCTAAGTGCCACAACCAGGCTGACGTTCTCTGTCATGGTCATCGCAAATAACACTAAACCATAAGTCGATGCCATCATAATGCCTGCAACCGTGGCTTTCTTACGTAGTATCCATGCGTTGGTAAATTCGATTCTTTGATTGGACACCAACAACCAAATACTCAGCGGAATCACGATCGCCCAAAATTGAATGCCTAGGTAGAAAATCGCCGTGTGTTTATTAGTAATGGTAGGCGTGCTTAACGGCTCCAATAACAGGAGCGCTTCTTTATCTATAATGGAGTAGCCCGTGGTACCAATGGCGGCGATTAATGCCCACAGCACACCGAGGTTCAGGTAGGCCTTGAACCTCAGCTCAGAGAATTGTTTCAGTGGAACGAACAAACAGCCTAATGTGATCAGTGCAAAACCCATCCACTGATTCGCCGACAATTCATAGCCGATCAACACCGTGCCTAACCCCACCATCAACACCGGAAGTGCTCGTGCCATCGGATAGATCACACCAATATCAGCTTGTTTATAGGCAGCGCCTAACCCAATCAAATAGACGATTTGACAGATCCCACTCAAGAAAACCAACTGCCAGAATGGAAGTGATATATTTGACAGGCCAACACTGTAGGCATACCAAACCAGATAGGGAGTCAATATCGCTGCGGCGGCAAAGCCAGAGGCTAGGAAGAAAGACGAACCCGATCCTTGATTAGATTTACCTAGAACGTTCCAACCCGCATGCAGCAGAGCCGAGATAATCACGATGATGATGGCAGAGAATTCCATTTAATTCCTAACTTATTGACTGATAAGAGCAACCGCTTAAAACAGGGGATAAAAAAGGCCTCCAGATAAGAGACCTTTGATCGTTTCAATTGAGCAAGCTCAGAGAATTTAAGGTGTGCCAGCGTTCTAACGTATGACTAGCGTTCTAACTGTGCGATCGACTCTATACTGATCGCGTCATGACGCCAATACTCAATATCACAGTCAATCAAATCGCCATTTTGATTGTAGTTAACACGCTCTACCACCATTGCAGGAGAGCCAGAAGTCGCACGCAATGCTTGCGCGGTTTCACCCAGCAAAGACGTTGTACTCACACGGTAACGAATCTTCTGATACACCACGCCAAAGTGCTCACGGTAGATATCGGTCAGTGATTTAGACAGGTCATAATCGAGTAAGTTAGGAAACAACTCTGGTCGAATGTAGTTCGTCACATACACAACCGGTCTGTCTTCAAGGTAGCGAACTCTATCGACTCGATAAACATCGGAGAACGGTTGTAACTCAAGAAGCTTAGTCGCCTCCTTGGTTGCCAACATCCCTTTTGCTGCCACTAACTCAGTTTTCGGTTGACGATTTTGCGCCAGAGCCATATTAGTGAAGTTCAGTGTTTGGGTTGGATCGTAACGAAGCGGCTCGGGAGAGATAAACCAACCGCGGCGATCTTCTCGGTAAATACGCCCTTCAGCTTCAAGCGAAGACAAAGCTTCACGTAAGGTAACTCGTGTTGTATCAAACGATTCAGCCAGCTTACGTTCTGCAGGCAACTTCTGTCGTGGCGTTAACATCCCCGACTCTATCTGCTCTACAATGACATCTTTGATTTTTACGTACTGCACTTAATTTCCTTTCATTCTTGTTCTTGTCGTCAGCCACTCCTTGGCCAACTGCAATATAAAATGGTTCGCTAGCGTTTGCGCCAAGCTTGGGTGCGCTTCTCGAAAAACTTGTTGATTAGCATATGAATCAACTTCGCACTCGCTGCAGATATCATGATCATTACCGCCATGGCTGCTGCTGCACCGGTTTGCCCCGCATCGTCCATATTCAACACTGAAACTGACGCAGGTATCGTATCGGTAGAATACAAGAATACTACCGCAGATGTCGTGGTAAGTGCATTAATAAACAGGTATGTCGCAATATCTAAAATCGCAGGCAAACAAACGGGCACCGTCACCTTAAAAAACAGCTTGTATTGCGGTAGGTTAACCGAGGCCGCCGTGGCTTCAATTTCCGAAGGTAGCTGTTTCAATGCCGTTAACGCCGTCATGTGCCCTACTGTGTAGTAGTGAACCACCGTATTAATCACCAAGAACGCCATCGTGCCATACAGGAAGTTAAGTGGGTTACTCAAGTCATTGAAGTAGAAGATATACCCCAAACCCAGAACCATACCCGGAACGGCCATCGGCACAACACTGAGCATCTGCATCGCCTGACGAACGGGACCAAATGCTCTGCCCTTCTCAATACAATACGCACCTAAGAAAATCAATACGGTACCGATAATGGCAGTCCATGCACCAAGCGTCAGAGAGTTGAAGAACGGTGTCCAACCATAGGTACTCATCTCAGCAAAGTTGTAGTTATTCAGGGTGAGCGCTTTGTTCCAAGGCCAGAAGGTGACCATAGAACCGTATATCGCCATGCCCAACACGATAACGACAGCAGCCGAAATGACCGTGCAGTAAAGGAAACACAATCCATCACGCATGGTATTTGGCTCTGGTTGGTACGCGACAGAACGAGTATCAAACAAGCTCTTCTGTTTCTTTTGAACCCAGCGGTCAACGGTAAACGCAAGCAACGCAGGCAATAGCAGCAAGATACTGGTTACCGCACCCATAGAGAAGTTCTGTTGACCAACCACCTGCTTAAAGATGTCAGTCGATAGCACGTTGTAGCTACCACCTATCACCTTTGGCACACCAAAGTCACAAACCACCAGCGTAAACACAACGATCAGAGTGCTGATCAAGCCGTATTTTGCCGCAGGTAACGTCACCATAAAGAAAGTTTTTAACGATGAAGTATTGAGTGCTCGTGCTGCCTCATAAAGGCGAGCGTCAGAGGTTCTTAATGAGGTGGTCAGAATCATCAAAGCGTGTGGAAACGTCCAGAATATCAAACCCAGTGAGATACCAATCAAGCCATAAACCGAGTTGCCACCCAAGACTTCTTTAGCGATACCTTGGTTACCAAATAAGAAGATAAGACTGATTGCTGGAAGCAGCGACGGAGCAAGAATAGGCGCAGAACCCAGTACTTGAAAAAGCCCCTTAAAAGGCATGCATGAACGAGTTAGCGCATAGGCATAACCAAACGCCAAGACACCCACGACAACGGTCACTAACAACCCGAGCGTGAAGGTATTGCCCACCGACTGCCACAGGCTTTGAGACGCAAAATACGTAGCGAAATTCTGTAAGCCTACAAATTCACCATCTGCGTTCTGAACACTCTTTTTCAACATTGCCCACAGTGGCATCAGGATAAACAACGTCATGACCACAGACAAAAAGGCCAACAGCCCAAACAGAATTACGTTGTCTTTGCTTAACCGAGCCAGAAAAGGTTGTACTCGTCGTTGAATTAGCAGCTTAGATTGCATCATTTGAGTCGATTCCATGATTGTTTACGCCGCCTCGTCTTTCATCACTTGCAAGCTTTTCGATGGGTAAGCTCTCAGGCCTTCTTGATCGAATGCAACGTAACGAATATCACTGCGACGCAGCTTCAATCGGTTGAACTCTTTGACGGGTACATCCACGATGATCTCTTTCGCCGTTGAGTCATGTTGCAACTCGCACTCCACGCGATAAAACGCCCCTAAGAATTCGCTTGATACGATTCTCACTGGCAAGGATTCACTAAAACGATCAACAAACTGGATTTGCTCAGGACGAACCGCGATATCAAACATATCACCCTGCTTTGGTGTCAGGTTGTCTAACCCAGGCAATGGCAACATAGACTCAGCAATACGCATCTTGCCTTGAGCTGCTACAGAAGCTTGAATAAAGTTCATACTGCCGACAAACTCAGCCACGAAACGACTGACGGGTTTTTGGTAGATCTCTTGTGGAGCGCCCACTTGCTCGATAATACCGTGATTCATTACCACAATGCGGTCAGCCATGCTCAAAGCTTCATCTTGATCGTGCGTCACCATAATCGTGGTGATGCCCAATTTACGCTGCAATTGACAGATCTCGTCGCGCAGGTGTGTTCTTACTTTTGCATCCAATGCAGAAAGCGGTTCATCAAGGAGTAGCAAACCTGGAGACAAAGCCAAAGCACGAGCCAAAGCCACACGCTGCTGCTGCCCACCAGACAATTGATTTGGGAATTTCTGACCAGACGTCGGTAAGCCGATGGTCTCTAACCAAGACTCAACCGTCTCAAGAGCTTCTTTGGTCGACATGCCTTGGTTTTTAAGGCCAATCGCAATGTTTTCTTCCACAGTAAGGTTCGGGAACAAAGCGTAAGACTGGAACACAATGCCAAAGTCGCGCTTTTCTGGTGGTAAGAAGGTCGTATCCTTACCGTTCTGCTCAATAGAACCTGAAGTAGGTAAATCTAAACCTGCAATCGCACGTAATAAGGTGGTTTTTCCACAGCCAGATGGGCCAAGGAAGCAGACGAACTCGCCTTTATCTATCGATAGGGAAATGTCTTTTAACGCTGTGAATTGGCCAAATTGCTTTACAACGTTTTCAATATTCAAATAAGTTTGGTTGCTCATACTACAGCACTCTCTATATGGTATATACCAAATTTAAACTGAGAACATTGCAGTTAAGTGACAAATTTATAGAAGCTAAATGACAGTTATATTGCAGATATAATAAGCATTAAAGATCATTATTTGTTCAGCATTGAAACTTAATTCAACGTTGAAAGCCCTCAATGACTTGCCCAAAGATCACTGAGAGCCCAAATGTAAACTTCTAATTTAAACGCTAGATTAATCTATGATTTAACCTTGTCGGCTTTGCCCGCCGCACCAGCCAGCTTTGCCAATTGCTTATCCAGCCACAATGGCGTTTTACCAGAATCTTCCGCGTTCTCTTTTCTTCGTACCGCGTCACGCACCATCATCGCACCTACCCAACGAAATGGCTCTGGCGGGAAATGCCCAAGCGGTCCGTTGGTTAATCCGCAACAGGTCCAAGCGTTATCAGCTCCAAGTACCATAGATGAGAGAATCTTTCCGCCCATACGAGTTTGAGCAACACCATTACCTGAGTAACCGAGCCCATAATAGATGTTGTTTTGGCGTTTTAGATTACCGAAAAATGGCAATCCGGTGACCGAACGGTCTGAGCCGCCAGACCAATTGTAATCGAATTCACTTTGTTGCAATTTAGGGAACAGTTTTTGAAAGGATTGATTGAGAATCGGCAGGTAGTTGGTCGTTTGGTTAAACATGCTTTCAACTTGATTGGCAAACGAGAACTTATTACCACCTTTGCCCAACATGAGTCGTCCGTCCTGGGTATCTCGGTAGTAGTGAACAAAGATACGCGAATCCACCACCGCCGCCCCTTTCTCTGGGCCAAATTGCTTGAGCTTTTCAGGAATAGGCTTGGTCACTACCATATCTGAAGAAACAACCACTATACTGCGTTTGAACTCTTTAAAGTGATCGAGCATCCATGCATTGAGTGCCAAAATCACTTTGTCGGCAAAAACAGAGCCACCTTTGGTTTGGATTCGAGCCGGGGCTCCATAATCAAGTGATGTCATCTCTGTGTTTTCGTGAATTTCGACACCCAGTTCGAGAGCGACTCGGCGTAAGCCTCTCGCCAATAACGCTGGCTGCACACTGCCCGCGGCTTCTGAGTAATAACCTTCAATATGACGCTCCGATCCCGCTTTCTCAGCCAAAGAGTTATCACACTTCTTCCAACTATTTATGCCTTGCTTGACCAACTCATTCACAACAGGTTCCATTCCCCCCTTTTGCGCTTCATTGGTCGCCGTGTAGTAAGTACCGCTTCGATAAAGATGCGCGTCAATCTTGTGTTCGTTACAGAAGGCTTCGATCTCGTATATAACCTTTTCCGATTCCTTAACCAGCCATTTGGCTTGCTCTTTTCCATAGAGCTTTTTCAAGGTTGGATATTTGGTTGACCAAGTCAGCATACACCCGCCGTTAGCACCAGAAGCACCGCTGCCACACAAGCCTTTTTCAATCACGACAACATGTTTTTCGGGCTGTTGTTGTTTGATTAAAATCGCCGTCCATAAACCAGTGTAACCACCGCCGACAATGGCGATGTCGCAGTTAACGTCTTTTTGAAGCGGTGTAGCGGATTTTAGCCCCGCATTGATGCTACCAAATTCCTGTTCCAATGCTTGCTTGAACCAATATGAGTAGTGCTTTGTCATTTGTTGTACCTTACTTAAAACCTAAAGGCGTAAAACTAAAAAAGGAAGACCGAAGCCTTCCTTTGCTGATTTCTTACTTCTAGTGGGCTGCGTATTTAATGGAGCAAATGCCTAATGAACCAAGTAGCCAATAAACTAACTAGCTCAGCAGGTTAAGATTTTGGCTCTGATTTAGCGTCAAACTTCTCAGACCATGTTTTCAGAACATCTGCACGTTCGCTGCCCATACGAGCGAAGTCCATTTTTGCCATGTTCTTCTCTACGTTCGGGAAGTTTTCTGCTTTACCTGTGACATCTTGGTGGCCAACAACTGGATACATTTCGATGTAAAGTTCATTCGCTGCTTTAGAGATAGACCAATCGATAACACGTTGTGCTGCACCTGAAGGCTTAACAAGACCTACCGCTTCAGATTCCCAACCGATACCTTCCGGTGTAATCACAGAAAGTGGCGCGCCTTGAGTCTTCAGCTTCGCGCCGCGGCTCGCCATAGAAATACCGATAGCCACTTCACCCATGCCCGCTTGAACACATGGCTTAGAACCAGAGTGCGTGTAATGAGCAATGTTTTGATCTAGCTTCTGCATGTAGTTCCAACCTTGGTCTTCACCCATGTTTTGTAACCAAGCCGAAACCTGCATGTAGCCCGTACCAGAAGACGCTGGGTTTGGCATTGCAATGTGGCCTTTGTAGATAGGCTTCGTTAGGTCATCCCAAGATTTAGGTGCAGGTAGGTTCAATTGCTTAGCAACTACTTCGTTGAAACAAACCGCATTGAAGAAGGCGTCATTGCCATACCAAGCTTGAGTAGATTGCGGATCGTTGAGGTTTGAACGCAGCGCTTCTACACCTTGAGGAGTGTAAGGCTTAAGAATGCCCTCCTCTTTAAGTAGAGCCATTGAAGAACCCGCAAGGCCCCATACCACTTCTGCACGAGGATTGTTTTTCTCAGCTAATAATTTTGCCGTCATGATTCCAGTTGAATCACGTACCCATTTGATGTTGATGTCTGGGTTTTCACTTTCAAATGCGTTTTTGTATTTCGCTAAAATGTCAGTTTCAAAAGCGGTGTAAACCGTCACTTCCTGTGCTGCATAAGCATTACCAGCTAATAGAGTAACTAATGCTGCAAGTGATCCTTTCATAAAACGGTTTTTCATCATTTTCTCCAGTCAGGCCAACTCTAAAGTGAGAAGTTGCCAAAATTAAAAATTGCCAAAGTTAAAGTTGTTAAAGCTAGAAGCTCCATCTAGAGGCTTCTATATCCATAAATTCATTTAGGTTGTTAGAACACACCTTTATATTGGTATGTACCAGATTTCGAGTATTAAGCTAACTGGCTTTTATGACGATTAAATGAACAAAAAATGGCAATTTCAAGATCGGAAAATTTCTCAACACAAGTGACCAATCTTAATATGAAGCTTTTGTGAAAATAACGTTTGGACTATTTACGACCGTTTAAATTGGTTGTTAAAGTAACCGCAAGCGCTGGTATAGTCCAAAATTAAAATCACGAGAATTGAACATGAGAAACGAATATTTACTACTGACACCGGGTCCTCTATCTACTTCTGAAACCGTTCGCCAAGCGATGCTAAAAGATTGGTGTACTTGGGACGATGAATACAACAAAGACATTGTTGAAGTGATTCGTAGCAAGCTTGTGACTTTGGCAACTAAGCAGGCGGGATATACCAGCGTATTAATGCAAGGCAGCGGCACTGCTTCAGTTGAAGCAACAATCGGTAGCGTTATCTCTAACAGCGGTAAGCTTCTTGTGGTCGATAACGGAGCATATGGTGCTCGTATTGCTCAAATCGCAGAATATTTAAACATTCCATGCCATGTCGTTTCCCCAGGTGAAACATCACAGCCTGACTTGAACGAAATGGAAACGGCATTGGCCATGGATTCAGACATTACTCATGTTGCAATTGTGCATTGTGAAACCACCACTGGTATGTTGAATCCGATTAAAGACATCGCCAAATTGGCGAAGCAGCACAACAAAACCGTCATTCTTGATGCGATGTCGAGCTTTGGTGGTATCCCTATGGATATTGCTGACTTAGGTATCGATTACATGATCAGCTCAGCCAACAAATGCATTCAAGGTGTACCGGGCTTCGGCTTTGTTATTGCTAAGCAGTCAGAGTTAGAGAAGTGCAAAGGCCAAGCTCGCTCATTAAGCCTTGACCTGTTTGACCAATGGCACTGCATGGAAAGCAACCATGGTAAATGGCGTTTCACCTCTCCGACTCATACAGTGCGCGCTTTCTACCAAGCTCTACTTGAATTGGAACAAGAAGGCGGCATTGAAGCTCGTTATAACCGCTACCAAACCAACCAAACCACATTGGTTGCAGGTATGCGCTCTCTTGGCTTTGAACCGCTGCTTAATGATGACCTTCATTCACCAATCATTACCTCTTTCTATTCTCCAGCTCATAGCGATTACCAATTCAAGGAATTCTATGACCGTTTGAAAGAACAAGGGTTTGTGATTTACCCGGGCAAGGTTTCAAATGCAGACTGCTTCCGAATCGGTAACATCGGTGAAGTGTACCCATCAGACATTGAAGCTCTCATTGGCGCAGTTAAGAATGCTATGTACTGGGATATCAAGTAATGACGATAACTAACCAAGAGCCAGTGGTGAACGCGGCGCACTTTCGAAGTGAAGGTGATGTGAACACCACACCAGCACGCGAAAAATGGAACGAATCACTAAACGATGACGCGACTCAATCGATGTTAAAACGTGATTCTGACGTATTTCTTCATCAAGCCATGTCAACGCCTTGTCTAGATACACTTGAAGCCGCAGAAGGCATCTACATACAAGATACGTCAGGCAAGAAGTACATGGACTTTCACGGCAATAATGTCCATCAACTAGGTTATGGTCACCCCCACATCATTAATAAAGTGACTCAGCAAATGGCGTCATTGCCATTTTCACCTCGTCGTTTTACCAATGAAACAGCCGTTCAGTGTGCTGAAAAGCTGACACAGATCTGCGGTGGTGATTTGAATCGCGTGTTGTTTGCTCCAGGTGGCACATCAGTGATCGGCATGGCGCTCAAACTGGCTCGACATATCACCAACAACTTTAAAGTAGTGTCACTGTGGGACTCATTCCATGGCGCGTCACTCGATGCAATTTCAGTAGGTGGCGAAGCGTGTTTCCGCGAAGGTATGGGCCCGTTAATGTCTGGCGTAGAACGTATTCCACCAGCGGTTTCCTATCGTGGTGCTTTTCCGCTCAATGACTCTTTTTCGCTTCGCGGGCAAAATTCCAGTGATGCGAACGAGACCGCATGTGATGTTCACTACGCCGATTACCTTGAGTATGTGATTGAAAAAGAAGGTGGCATTGGTGCCTTCATTGCGGAAGCAGTGCGTAACACAGACGTTCAAGTGCCAAGTAAGGCTTATTGGAAACGCATCCGTGAGATCTGTGACAAACACAACGTCATGTTGATCATTGATGATATCCCAAATGGCATGGGTCGTAGCGGCGAATGGTTTACTCACCAAGCGTTTGATATCGAACCTGACATCCTATGTATCGGTAAAGGTTTTGGCGGCGGCTTAGTACCAATCGCAGCCATGATCACAAAAGACAAATACAACACGGCAGCGCAAGTATCTCTTGGTCACTACACCCATGAGAAAAGCCCTATTGGTTGCGCGGCAGCACTCGCGACCATGGAAGTGATTGAACAAGAAAACCTACTTGAAAAAGTACAAGCGGACAGCGCATTCGTGCGTGAACAGCTGCTTCAAATGAAAGAGAAGTACCCAGTCATTGGTGACGTTCGCGGCATCGGCCTGCTCTGGGGGGTGGAATTGGTCACTGGCCACATCACCAAAACCCGAGCTTTCGATGAAGCGGAAGCAGTACTTTACCAATGTCTAAACGATGGCCTGAGTTTCAAGGTGTCACAAGGTAATGTGATTCAGTTGAGCCCACCATTGATCATCAGCCGCAGTGAACTAGAAGTCGCTCTGTCTGTATTCGAAAAAGCGATAGCGAAAGTCTGCAAAGACTTTGAATACCTTTAAACCATCATCTAACCAATAACTTAAAACAATCATTCATCTCCCAGAACAACTTGAGCTGGGAGAGAACAGAAATAGGACACGACTATGAACACAACATCACCTATCCAAGCGGTTATCTTTGACTGGGCTGGCACTATCGTTGATTTTGGATCATTTGCTCCAACCAGTATTTTCGTTGAAGCATTCAGACAAGGTTTCGACTTTGATATCGACTTAGCAGAAGCGCGTGAACCTATGGGGATCGGCAAATGGGACCACATCCAAGCAGTAGGTCGAATTCCGGCTGTTGACGCTCGTTGGAAGGCTCAGTTCGGACGCTCGATGACAAGTGAAGACGTTGATGCGATCTACGCGGCATTCATGCCTCTTCAGAAAGCAAAAGTAGCAGACCACGCAGCACCAATTTTAAACGCAATTGAAGTTGTAAATAACCTAAAAGAAAAGAATGTAAAAATTGGCTCTTGTTCTGGTTACCCACGTGAAGTGATGGATGTGCTAATCCCTGCTGCGGCAGATTACGGTTACCGACCAGACAACGTAGTTGCAACGGATGACTTACCTCAAGGTGGCCGCCCAGCTCCATTTATGGCTCTTAAAAACGTGATAGATCTAGGTGTAACAAACGTCGCTGCATGTGTGAAAGTAGATGACGCTGCGCCGGGTATCGATGAAGGCCACAACGCAGGCATGTGGACAGTAGGCCTTGTACTATCAGGCAACGAAGCTGGCTTCACCTACCAAGAATACTTAGACGCAGATGAAGCAACACTCGCCGATGCACGTGAAAAAGCCAGCGTGAAGCTAAACAAATCAAACCCACACTACCTGATCGATACTATTGCAGATCTGCCAGGTATCATTGCTGATATCGAGAAGCGCTTACTAGCAGGTGAGCGTCCATAACTCCTGCCACTTCTGCAAATCAGGGTCTGTAGCCCAATAATCCGCACACATGCAAAATGAAACCTCGTATCACGTAAAAATGATGCGAGGTTTCTTCGTTTCCAACATTTGAGACAACAATTTTTCGACAAAAAAGCTATAAATAGGCACCTTGAAAAATATAAATCCCAGCAATCACATTGACTCTCATAAGCAATCAGACTAACAATGTGTTAACAGTTCCTGAAAAGGCCCTGACTGAATTAAAGCCTTGATTTACTTACCGTTGCAGTGTCCCACACGGTAAGCTTTCGATTTAATGGCCAGTTTAGATAACAATAAAAATTAATCCAAGGATAAGATTATGAAAAAACTTTCAAAAATCATGTGTGCTGTGATTGCAGCTTCAGGTTTCGCTGCTGCTCCATCAATTGCCGCAACGACATACGTAGGCGCAAAAGTTGGCATGGGTTGGCTAGATAGCGCTTGTGTAAGCGGTGAAAAGTGTGAAGATGATTCTGTTGCGGGTGGTATTTACGGTGGTTACAACTTTACCGATAACATTACTCTTGAATTGAATGCAGATTACTTAGGTGATTATGATACCAGCTTTAACAACAACGGAACGCCTAAAACATATAGCGATTCTATCGTAGCCATTTCTTTGAGCCCGATGTATCGACTAGCGATTAAACAAGAGTTTGATATCTTCTTCAAAGCAGGTCCTGCTTACATCATGCATGACGACGAAGACGACGTTGTATTAGCCTTAGGTATCGGCGCTGAGAAACAGTTTTCAGACGATTGGGCGCTGAGAGTTGAATACCAATACTTCGATGATTTTGATGATAAGATCATTCAAAACCTTAACTCCAACCTTGTGACTGTTGGCCTTAGCTACAACTTCGGTACAGGTAACACAACCGCATCAGCAGCGGCTGCAGCTTCTGCGGCGGCAGTGACTCAAGTACCTTCTGAGCCAATCACCGAGCCAGAAACTGTGGTTATTGAAGAAGAAGCAGCGGTAGTTGTTACTAAAGCGCAAACCGAGAGCTTCTCTCAAGGTACATTTGCGACTAACAGCACAGAGCTTTCAGAAGAAGGTAAAACAGCTGTACAGCCAATTGTTGAAGTCTTACAAGCGCACCCTCAATCGACCGTTAACATTGTTGGCCACACTGACTCAACTGGTGCGGCAGAATACAACATGATGATTTCTAAGAAACGTGCTGCCGCTGTAGCTGCATACATCGAAGAGCAAGGAATTGAAGCTGAGCGTATTACGGCTTCTGGTGAAGGGGAAGAAAACCCAATCGCATCAAACGCTACCGCTGAAGGCCGTGCGCAAAACCGTCGTGTTGACGCAACGATCCCAAGCTTTGAATACCAAGAAGAAGCTCAAATTGAAGAAGTTATTGTAGAAACGACTGAATAATAGCACTCTACTCTAGCTAGAATAATTAAGGGCGGAACACTTTAAAGTGCTCCGCCCTTTTCTTTATCTAGCTATGCCCGTAAGTCGTAAAAATTAGCCTACCGCCAAGCAGTACAATCAGAGACTAGATAATTTCCCAGCTGTGCGTCATTTCAACGCCAGCACCCAGCATTAAGCACACTGAGCAGTACTTTTCTAAAGAGTCAGCACACACTTTAGCGACCAACTCAGGATCTAGGTTGTCACCAGACACTTCAAAATGAATGTTAATCACGGTAAAGATTTTTGGTGCGGTTTCACGACGTGTGGTTTCAAGTTTTGCATTGCAGCCTGTGATATTTTGGCCAGCAGATTTCAAACCATCAACCACATCAACAGAGCTACAACCACCGGCAGCCATTAACACCATTTCCATTGGTGAGAAATAAGTGCTGTCACCACTTGCCATTGTAATTTCTTGATTTTTATCAGTTTTACCAACAAATTTTAAATCTTCAATCCACTTAACTTCTGCTTTCATAACTCATACTTCCTATCTAATCGTGAAGAAGCCACTCAAACGAGTGACTTCTCTGTATCGATGCTACTTTCGTTAATGGTTCTTAGTTTACCACTGAAAACCAATAGCACCTCATTCAAAGAGTTGTTCGTTTCTCTGGCATGATTACTTTACCGTATACACAAGCTCACCATCCTTCTCAGAGAAAGATAGCAGTCCCTTTGAAGCAGCTCTTACACAGACGTTTTTGGCTCTCCAATTTCCCCACAGTAAACTTCGCTGAACTTTTACCACTTTAAAAGACTTGTCCAATTTATTCTCTTTGAGTAGAGCAGCAAACAGTTTATCGTCATTAGCCTTAACCGTTTCAATTGACTTCTGCACCAATTGATTGTTTACCGCATAACTATAACCACCAGAAGAAGGATGGTTAAGAAAACAAACTTCAATACCCTCTGGTATTACTGGTAGTTTTTCAGACAACTCCTTACCAAGAACTATGATGATTTGCGGATCAAGCCTTTCAATTAATTCTTTAAATGCTATCTCTGATTTCTTCCACATTTCACATGTAGGTCTAATTCTTGCACTTTCACCAACGATAGCTTGTACATAATTGTAGAAACTAACGTTTTCCCACAACGCATATCGCTCATGTTCATTGAGATAGTCTGAGCTATCATAGTTCAGCAATGTTTTAGCGATTTTTGTAAAAAAGGCTAATCGGTTTTCCTGTCCCCACATTTTTACAACATCAATGGTGTAATCTTCATACTCATCTTCTGGCGAACCGTAGTGAGATTCACCAAGAACTAAGATTCTTACTCCAAATTTGTTTGTTGTGTAATTACTGCCAACCCAAGGTTTAAAAACGATATTTCCCATTGTATTTTCCTACTGCTTTTTGAATGCACCCTAAAGGGCTTGGGAAACGGGACTGGGGCGAGAAAAAATTTAGAGATAGTTCACACTATTGATACTATTCCCAAGGAATATTCCCGTGTTTATCTCTGAAAGTGAGAGCAATTGCGTGATAGATGACAGGATCTTTTTGCTCCCAATGGCGGTATGCAGCGGCAACACCAGATGCTAACCCTCTATTATTGCCATAAGCAGCACCTTTATCATCTAAAATGGCATTCAGTGCAGTGAGACTAATCGTAATTTTCTTTGAGTAAAGAGCAATTGCCAGCTCACCGATAAAATCGTAAATCTCTGTTTTTGTCATATTCATTCCCCTTTTAGCGGAATCTCACGAGGTAAAGCGATACCCTCTTGATGTTCCTTTTTCATTTCTGAGTCTAAGTTGATTGACAATGATAGGTACATGATCGAGTTTCTTACTAACTTTATTAATGTAAATAATCGAGCTTCAAGCTCCTCAACCGTGATATGCAGTGTATGAGATGATAGCTTTTGTTTCTCATATCGTTGAGCGTCTAAGCCTGCAAGTTCTCTTTCAAGCTCACCTTGCCTCCCTCTGTACTTTTGTTCCAAAACCTTGTCTTTCGCCTTTCGAGCCTTTGATATTTTCAGGGTGATTTCGCCTAACCCACTTTCCAATTCTGAATAATCACTATTGAAGCGTTCTGTTGATAGCTTATTTACGATATCGAAGTTAGTAATCAAGTGATAAGACTCAGTATCAACAACAACTAAAGAGCGATGCTCCATAGCGTTTCTAATTTCGCTGAATTTTTCAGCATTCGGATCAATCCACTTTGAGACTGACTCAAACCCTTTTACATCTCTCAAATCTTGTAAGATAAAGAACAGTGCATTGATGAAATAGTTTTTACCATCTTCCAACTTCTCGTTTGGTTTCCAGCCTTTACCGTTGAGTTTTTGAAACAACTTATCGATATAGATTTTGTTGTCTTTTGAGATGTCATTTAGATCAAAAAAGCGATGAATGAAATAGGCAATTTTATCGAACAAGGAGTACAGGATTTTGAATGCTGATTTTAAATGGCTTACTTTCAAATTATCAATCGCACCACAACGAGAATCTACGTGCTGAAAGGTCTTATTAAAGTAATGCGTTTCATCATTCTCAATAGACGTTGCTTGATACATTAAGTATCTCGCATAACAGCCCCCTCTGGCAGGATAGTTGTCACTGTTAAAATTTAACCAGTTTGGGCGATA
>NZ_JBGONY010000047.1:0-40664 GCF_041439375.1 Vibrio crassostreae
AGATGATCTGATCGTAGCTTTAAGCATTAGTTCCCTGATTTAGGAAACAAAGCCTAGTTTATGCACAAATCTAAGAGTGTGTTCTTCACAATTCATCTAGTAAGTGATTTTTCAGGGCTTTAATGTGAACAACCTATCAAATGTTTTCTAAATTTTAAAAGTTATCTATATCTTTATCTGAGTGGGTATTCATGATTGTTGAATATATCAAAAGATAAAGGGGACTTATTACTCGGTTCACCATCTTATTTGCGGATAATTAGGCGTTTGATGACTAATTATTCTATAACTCACTGATTTATAGTCAGGTAATACTCTGATGGATATCACGTTTACCCTAAAACAATTCACTTAACATGGCGCTACTTTAATCATTCTTCCCAATACGATTGTTAAATATAAATACGTATATATTTATTATTAAAAGGATAATTCCGATGAGTAGCGATATCATTAAAATTTCAAGAAATACTGAAAGTGCACCAATAAACTCTGTATCTACACAAACGGTCGCTTTTTCTCATTATAATAATTTTTCAGCTCAATTACCTGTTGAACCTAAAACAGGTGAAGTCGTGATTGGCGATATTAAAGACCAAGCAGCACAATGCTTAAATAATATTAAAGCCATTGTTGAAAGCATCGACCATGTTATGGATGATGTCGTGAAGATTAATGTTTTCGTTAAGAATATTTCTGATATCGATGCTATTGATGAAGTCTACAAAAGCTTCTTCCACAACACTCTTCCTACGCGTACAGTCGTGGGCGTAACTGCGCTACCGCATAGTGACGCTTTAGTTCAAATGGATGCTCTGATTTCAAACGGTGAAGGCACTAAACCACAAGCACCTTGCGCGCTAGTTAAGGTATCAAGAAATACGGATAATGCGCCTCAAAGTACTGTATCGACTCAGACAGCGGCTTTCTCTCACTACAACAATCTTTCAGCTCAGTTACCGATAGATGTAACCACAGGTGAGTTGGTTGATGGTGGTATCGAGGCGCAAACAGCACAATGTCTATCAAACATTAAAGCTATTCTAGAAAGCATCGGTCATGTAATGAATGATGTGGTTAAAACGACTATCTACCTAAAAAATATCGCAGATGCGGAAGCGGTAAATGAAGTATGTGCTAAATTCTTCCCAAGCTATGTCCCTGCTCGTACAGTTGTTAACGCAACTGAATTACCAATGGGTGCTTTAATTCAAATCGATACGTCCGTTTCACATGGCGACGGTACACCGCCGCAATTACCAGAAGATACGCGCCTACTGGTTATTGAAGCTAATAATACTGTTGCTGCACCATTCATGCCTTATTCGCACACCGTTGCTTTCTCTCACTATAACCATATTTCAGGCCAACTACCTGTAGATCCGAAAATCAATGCAGTGATTGCTGGTGGTATAAAAGAGCAAACTGAACAGTGTCTTAAGAATATTAAGGCGATCATTGAAAGTGTTGACCATAGCATGGACGATACGGTGAAAATTAATATTCAACTTAAAGATATTTCAGATATTGATGCGGTGAACGAGGTCTACACTACGTTCTTTAATGCTGACTTACCGGCAAGAACGGTGGTGGGGGTTTCAGAGATTCCTATGAATGCACTGATTCAAATTGATGCTGTCGTTTCTAACTGCGAAGGCACACCTCCACAAGACGTTGTTGCTTAATTCACTGAACCCAATTCGATAATCTCGATCTAATGTCGGCTTTAGCTTCTGAACAAGGAGCTAGAGCCGATTCTCTGATTAACGAACCCATCTCAAGACGTAACTCCTTCGTTAAGCCTCACTACATAACTTACTCTAAACAAGCTTCTGCCCGACATATGGTGTTTATTGATGTGAAGTGTTTTAATATGAAAAACAGACGCTTAACGTAAGAAAACCAGTTTATGCAATTTCGAGTTATTTTAATGTTGTGCTTAGCTATGATGGGGTGTTCATCCAATCAAAAGTTAACTCCCGACCCAACAACCATCACGCTATTTTATGGTGATACATCCATCTCCGCGGGTGTTTTAGAAGATAAAACATTTAATTCTGTACTCGCGGATAGGGTTGAAAGTGTTACTTTTTCAGGCTTAATACGAAAGCAATACTCTGGCTACTTGGTCGATCTGCTCGTGATTCGAGAAACGAAAGAGCCACGCTCAACTCGACAATTAAACACTTCACTTCATATGGAAACTGGAGAATTAGTGGACGTGGGCGGCGTGAATAACGATGTTTTTAGGGTAATCCTCGAGTAACAAAACTAAAGTGTTCAATTAATCTGAATTTTTGCTTTACCTCAACCTTACTTCAAGTCTTAAGCTTCTCTACTCATTGAAAAGGAGCTTATTATGCAAAATAACTACGTAAAAGAACTTGCCGCCAAAACTTATCAAGAAGACCTTCAGATAGAGTACGTAAAATCTAAAGCTCGCCCATTTCATGCGCCTAGCTTTATAGGTGGGGTACTGCTGTCAGTCGTGTTGGTTGGACTGTTTTAGTTATCAGGCTCATGGAATCTTTGATCCACTACCAACTCTCTTTCTTACAATTTGCTTGTACTTAATTGCTTACGGCACAATTGCTTAGGTTGATATATGGTGTTGATGTTAGAGGAAGTATGGCAAGCCCAAGAGTATTAAAAGCACAGATTACTGATATTACCTGTGGTGAGAATGTCACTATCATCGAGCCAAGCAACGTTTATGGCTGTGAGCTTAAAGATGATGTATTCATTGGCCCCTTTGTTGAGATTCAAAAGAACTCGGTGATAGGCGCGAGAAGTAAGATTCAATCTCATACTTTTATTTGCGAGTATGTGACTATTGGCAGTGACTGCTTTGTTGGTCACGGAGTCATGTTTGCCAACGACTTATTCAAAGAGGGCAAACCAGATCCCAATCCTGAAAGCTGGGGTCGTACCTGGATAGCTGACAACGTCACGATTGGTTCTAACGCCACGGTTCTGTCTGTGAGCATTTGTGAAGGTGCAGTAATCGGCGCGGGCAGTGTGGTCACCAAAGACATCACTGAGAAAGGTATTTATACAGGCAACCCTGCTAAGAAGTTAAGAGACTTACCTTAGTTTCGAGAAGACAAAGTTACCGTTTATGATTCATAATATATGGCATCAATAGTGATTGTTAGAAAGAGAGTTGTTTATGAACATTGTGACAGTCTATAGCGGTAATCAACAGGTATACGCGAATTTGTATCAGGGGTATGCGGCCGAGTTTTCAAAGATCATTGGAGATAAACCAGACGAGTACGGTTTGTTTGAGATCTACCCGACGCTTGGTGATAGCGTTACGGGTTACTTACTCTACATTGATGGAGTTCCTGCCGCGTTAACCGCCATTGAAACCAAAGCGCCAAACGAGTTTGAGATTTGCGACTTCTATGTAGTGCCTTATTTTCGAAAAAATAAAGTAGGAAAACAGTTTATTTCTGAACTGTTTGAACATCTAAAGGGCAGTTGGGAAATCAAGCAAGTACTAGGTGCAGAGCATGCTGTTAAGTTCTGGAGAGAGGTTGTTAACGACTATACCTCAGGTAACTACGTCGAAGATCAATACCACGACGAAAAATGGGGATTGGTAACGAGACAATGCTTTAATCACGATGGTATTGCCAAGTAAAACCTTATACATCAGAAGCTGGCAGCGTCCTTCTAGCCAGCTTCGAGTCTTTTTATTTAAAGGTTTAAGGTTACTTCTAGGTTTGGCCACTTCTAGATTTACGGTTACTTCTGAGGTTTGTTATGTTCGATTACGCTAATCGCGATAGCCAAAAACAGGATATCTTTCACTAGGAAGAAGTTAGTGACTAAGATGCCATCCGATACTTTCCAAGCGTTTGGCGTTGTAACCAGGAAGCTAAGTGTCACAACAAAGATAGCCGATGCAGCAATGCCTGAGTAGAAAGCTACTGTCGGCTTCTTAAATCCAACGATCAATCCAATCGCGACGATGATCTCCGCGCCACCCACCATGTTAGACACAGCTTGTACTGAGAACAGATTGTAAAGCCAGTTCATTGCAGGATGATTCGCGATTAGCGGTTCAATGAGCATCGCTTCAGTTGGCGTAAACTTATAAATTCCAATCCAAGCGAGCACTAATGCTACTCCAACCACTCCAAGGTTATATCCCACATTACTCTGTTTTAAATCATAGGTTTGAACATGCATAAAAGTACTCCATTTAATAAAATCCTTGAATATGACCGCAAGAGTTCAGATTAAATTTCGCATTGAGAATAATAATTAATATATTTATCTAGAGATTTGACACGTGGCGACTTATTGTCTCGATAGGGGCTTAAAGGCTAGTGATGTTGAGAACCAAAGCAATGGGGAAGCGATAGTGCTGTTCAAAAGGTACCGCGAGTTTTCCAATTTTTGTTTTCAATATTCGCGATTTGGATTAGATTACGCTGATGTTCACCCTAATTATAAGAAGAGTATAACCAGTGAAAATTCATAGAATTAACCCGACCAAACGTTGGTCTGATGTAACTGTTTTTAACGGTATTGCAAGCTTTGTGGAAGTGGCAGAGACGGATACAACAGCAGGAATTAAGAGTCAGGTTCAGCAAATCTTCGAACAAGCCGAAGAAATGATGAGTTTGGTAGACAGCGACAAATCTCGCGTATTGTCAGTGACTATTTATCTCACGGATTTCGCTAACTTTGATGCACTCAATGAAGTTTGGGAAGCGTGGTTCCCTGAAGGCTGCGCGCCAAGCCGTGCATGCGTGAAAGCAGAACTTGCTAATCCTGAGCTACTGGTTGAGATGTCGTTTATGGTTGCTGCGGGTGAAAAGTTTCAATAAGCCGAACTATCGATTGAAATAAGCTTCGTAGATAGAAGTAACGAACAGATAAAACAAAGCCACTCAGGTGAATCACTTGAGTGGCTTTTTAGTGTTCTACGCTACCCGAAACTAAATCGGGTCAGGTATTAAGCGATACCTTGATCTCTTGCCATCTGCTTCGCGATCTTCGGCGCGTGCCATAGACACGGGAGCAAGATAAACGATACCGGAACCGCTGTGATTACAATGAACGACTGTAGAGCGGAGATGCCGCCTGAACCCATCGAGATAAGTGTGATCGCTACCGCACCCATGATGATACCCCAGAAGGTACGTACCGCTGCGTTTGGCTCTGTCGTACCCGTCATTACCACACTGATTGTGTAAGTCATTGAGTCACCTGTTGTCACGATGAACGTGGTCGTCAGGATCAGGAACAGAATTGCAATCAAAGTCGGGAACGGCAGTTGAGCGGTAATGGCCAGTAGCACAGCAGGAAGGTTAAAGCCTTCGAATGCACTAGAGATCACTCCTGGGTTCTCTAATTCAAACGCTAAACCGCTACCACCAACGATGCTGAACCAGAAACACGTTACAAGCGGTGCAACGATGCTGATAGAAACGATCATTTGGCGAATAGTACGGCCACGTGAGATGCGAGCAATGAAGATAGCCATCATTGGGCCATAACCTAAGAACCAACCCCAGAAGAATACCGTCCAACCACCTAGCCACGCTGTATCTTGGCGGTATAGCGCCATTGGGATGAAGTTATCAACCATTTCGCCCATACCTTGCAGGTAGCCATCAACGATGAAGCTCGTTGGGCCAACAAGAAGGATGTAGCCGATTAGACACACAGACAAGATGATGTTGTAACGGCTTACCAGTTGGATACCTTTGTTCACGCCGCTCAAAGCAGAAAGCGTGTACATTGCGATAGCAAAGATAATAACGACACTTTGTGTAGCAAAGCTGTCGGAAATACCAAACAGTTCGCTTAGCGCGTAGCTGATTTGTAGGCCAAGGAAGCCGATAGGGCCGATAGTACCTGCGGCTACAGCCACGATGCTGCATGCGTCGACTACGTTACCAACCCAGCTGTTAATCGCTTTGTCGCCAAGTACTGGGTAAAGCAGAGTGCGAGGCTTAAGAGGAAGGCCTTTGTCGTAATGCAAGTGCATTAACACGATGGAAGACAAACCACCTAAGATTGCCCATGCAAGGAAACCCCAGTGCATGAAAGATTGTGATAGAGCATTGAACGCCATCGCTTGAGGATCTGCGTTGCCATACAGTGGCGGAGCTGAAACAAAGTGAGCAATAGGCTCTGCGGCTGCCCAGAACACCCCACCGCCGGCTAGCAGCGTACATAGGACGATAGACATCCATTTAAAGGTGGTCATTTCAGGTAGGGCAAGCGTTCCTAAGCGAACGTGGCCAGTGCGACCTAGTGCAAGCACTAAACCGATAATGAAGTTGAGAAGTAGTAGGACTTGCCAGAAAGCACCGAACCATTTAGTTGAATAACTAAAGCCGATGTTTACAAGTTCGGACAACACGGAGGTGTTGGTGAAGGCTAGGATGACAAAGAGGGTTAAAAAACTGCCACTAAGCCAAAAGACTGGGTTTCCGAGTTCCAGCTTTTCACCCAAAGATTGAGCTTTATTGAAATCGATAGAAGTAGATTCTGCGTTGATGTTTTCGTTGGCGACTTGCGTCAAGTTGGACATTATTTCTTCGCTATATTTGGCTCTTTCAAGCCTATGTATTTCTCCCACACTTGCATTGGAAATGTGAGGTTCGTCAAAAAAATCCGCGATACTACCACAATTGTTAAGGAAAAGTGGGCAAATTTAGAAAAGAAATCAGTTCTACGGCGAAATCAATCCCTTTTGGTTAGTTTTAAAACGAAATTTCAGAACGAACAAATAAAGCAGATATGAATAGAGTTTTGTAATTAAGGATACGAATTAGGCGATATTTTTTAGCGTACCGAAATAAATTTAATATTAGTTGTTCGTGCAAAATAAGTGTCGACTCATTGCATGCTATAAACAAATTAATGCGAGTCATTTTATAAATATCGAATATTTTAGGTGTTAAATTGGCACTGTTACCTACAGTTGTTTTGCGAAGAGATTTAAGTGATGAGAAATATGACACTTAAATTAAGCATCTTGAAACAATAACTTAAGGGACAGCTAACATGCACCTAAACCAAGGAAGAGTGGCCAAGAAGGTTTTTACACTCAGTACTCTCACCGCGTCATGCTTAATGGCGTTCAACAGCTACGCGGCTGTGGATTGTTCAACGTTAGAAGCGTGGGATTCCGCCACGGTGTACACCGGTGGTGATCAGGTTTCACATGACGGCAGCGCGTACTCAGCGAATTACTGGAATCAAAATAACAACCCGAGCCAATTTGAGGGTGACTATGCACAATGGAAAAAGATTGATGTGTGTAGTGGTGGCGGAGGTGGCGGTACGCCAAATGAAGTACCAACGGCTTCATTAACGGCACCCTCTGCTTCTGACGTGATTACTGAAGGCGATAATGTTGTATTGAGTGCAACAGCACTAGATTCTGATGGCAGTGTGGCTTCGGTTGAGTTCTTTGTTGATGGCGCATCTGTTGCGGTAGTCACAGCGGCACCTTTCGAAGCGACTTGGGCTGCAACGTCGGGTAATCATCAGGTTTCTGTTGTTGCAACGGATAATGAAGGCGCAGCAAGTGTTGCAAGTGCGGTTTCTGTTTCTGTTGATTCAGCACAACCAGGGAATGAAGCACCGACAGTTTCAGTTGCACTTTCAGTGACATCTGTTGATGTTGGTGGTGTAGTCACACTGACAGCAGCGGCAGCAGATAGCGATGGCACGGTTGATAAGGTTGATTTCTACGTAGCGGGTGCTCTTGTGGGCACTGCTGCAACGAGCCCTTACACGTTAGATTACACAACAACTCAAGCGGGTTCTTTAGCGGTTTACGCGAAAGCAACAGACGACCAAGGTGCGACTGCAGATTCTGCGTTGGCATCTTTGACCGTGAACGGCGCTCCAACAGTGAGCACATGTCGCCCTGATGGCTTATATCAAACTCAAGGTGTCGATGTTCCTTACTGTACAATTTACGATGATGAAGGCCGTGAGAAAATGGGCGCAGACCATCCCCGTCGTGTCATTGGTTACTTCACAAGTTGGCGTGCAGGGGATGACCCACAAGCTGCTTACCTAGTAAATGATATTCCTTGGGAACAGCTCACACACATTAACTACGCTTTCGTGAGCATCGGTTCAGATGGCAAAGTAAACGTCGGTGATGTAAACGATCCAAATAACGCAGCGGTTGGTAAAGAGTGGCCGGGTGTGGAAGTTGATCCGGCATTAGGCTTCAAAGGTCACTTCGGTGCATTAGCGACAGCGAAGAAAAAACACGGCGTGAAAACGTTAATCTCAATCGGTGGTTGGGCTGAAACAGGTGGTCACTTCGCGACTGATGGCAGCCGCGTGGCTGATGGTGGTTTCTACACCATGACGACCAATGCTGATGGTTCTATCAACCATCAAGGTATCGAAACATTCGCGACTTCAGCGGTCGAAATGCTGCGTAAGTACCAGTTCGATGGTCTAGATATCGATTACGAATACCCAACCTCAATGGCAGGCGCTGGTAACCCATACGACAAAGATTTCATGGAACCACGTCGTCAGTACCTATGGGCTTCGTACCAAGTGTTGATGAAAGTGCTACGTGAGAAGCTCGATGCTGCGTCTGCGCAAGATGGCAATCACTACATGTTAACGATCGCAGCGCCTTCTTCTGGCTACCTATTGCGCGGTATGGAAACATTTGATGTAACCAAGTATCTCGATTACGTGAACATCATGTCTTACGATCTTCACGGTGCGTGGAACGATCACGTTGGTCATAACGCTGCCTTGTTTGATACAGGTAAAGATTCTGAGTTAGCACAGTGGAATGTTTACGACACGGCGGCTTACGGCGGTATCGGTTATTTGAACACGGATTGGGCTTACCATTACTTCCGTGGCTCAATGCCAGCAGGTCGTATTAACATCGGTGTGCCTTACTACACGCGTGGTTGGCAAGGTGTAACTGGTGGCGAAAATGGTCTTTGGGGGCGAGCTGCGCTACCAAATCAATCTGAATGTGCGGCGGGTACAGGCGAAGGCGAGAAGAACAACTGTGGTCATGGCGCTATTGGTATCGACAACATGTGGCACGATACCGATCCGAAAGGCAACGAGATGGGTGCGGGTTCAAACCCAATGTGGCACGCGAAGAACCTAGAAAAAGGAATTTGGGGCTCATATGCAGAAGCTTACAAGCTTGATCCTATGAATGATCCTTCAGATGTTCTAACGGGAACTTACACGCGTAACTACGACAGTGTGGCAGTTGCCCCTTGGCTGTGGAATGCAGAGAAGGGCGTATTCCTTTCAACGGAAGATAAACAGTCTATCGACGTGAAAGCTGACTACGTTATCGACAAAGAGATCGGTGGCATCATGTTCTGGGAACTTGCAGGGGATTACAACTGTTATGTACTCGATGCGAATGGCAACCGAACGTCTATCGATACGACTGAACAAGCGTGTAATAGTGGTAACGGTGAGTTCCATATGGGTAACACCATGACTAAAGCTATCTACGATAAGTTTAAGTCTGCGACGCCATACGGAAACAAAGTAGCGACGGGTGCTACTCCAACAGAAGCATTAGATATCGCGGTATCGGTTGGTGGCTTCAAAGTCGGCGACCAAAACTACCCAATCAATCCTAAGATCACGTTCACAAACAACACTGGTCAAGCACTTCCGGGGGGAACTGAGTTCCAATTCGATATCCCAGTATCAGCACCTGATAACGCGAAAGATCAATCGGGCGGCGGTTTGTCTGTGATTGCTTCGGGTCATACTCGTACGGATAACATCGGCGGATTAGACGGTACTATGCACCGCGTAGCGTTCACGTTACCTGCATGGGAAGATCTTCCTGCTGGTGGTGTGTATGAGCTAGATATGGTGTATTACTTACCAATTTCAGGCCCTGCAAACTATGCGGTGAGTGTGAATGGCGTCGACTATGCCTTTAGCTTTGAGCAACCGGATCTACCATTAGGTGATATCAGTTCTGGTGGTGGTAACCCTGGCGATGGTGGTACAAACCCTGGTACGTGTGATACTGCAGGTTTAACTGTTTACCCAGATCTACCTCAGAAAGATTGGGCAGGTAATCCAAGCCATGCAAACACGGGTGACCAAGTCGTTCACAACGGTAGTATTTACCAAGCTAACTGGTGGACAAGTTCTGAGCCGGGCAGTGACGGTAGCTGGACCAAAGTGTGTTCATAGTATTGATTTGTTGATAGAGGTGAGAGCTTTCTATCCCCACCTCCTTAAACAAACCACTTAACGTAGAGTCAAACGCCGAACTCAATCCTGTTCGGCGTTTTTTATTCATGGTCTTACTATGTTTTACGCCCGCTATGTCCGAACGGTGAAAAAGTAGAAGGTAGTGAGCGTGTAGAGGAATAACAGATATAAAAAAGCCCAAATAGATCGCTTTATTTGGGCTTTTTCAGAATTATTTGAAATGCTAATCGCTAATTTAAGCTTTCGCTGCTTTCATCGCTTCCGTTTTTTTTTCCTTTTGCATTTTTGCAAGAAAGTAGATGTTTACACAAGCGATGAAACCGTTGGTCGCGACAACTGGCCATGCGTCAATCATAACGCCGTATGCTGTAAAGAGTGTACAGCCAATAAAGTTAAGGACACGCAGACGAACGATATCTTTCATTGTTAATGAAATTGCGACCATAATAGACGCAGCGTAACCTAAAATTTCAACCATATTGAATTCCATTGTTTGACCCTCTTAAATTTGCCGATACTTTGTCGGTACCAATTCTTCTCTTCATGAGATGATTGAGGAAGCTCCGTGCCTCGAATGGTCTGGTTTTGTTTAACGGGGTAAACTATACCAACTCTGTTTTTGTGATAAAACCCCAAAAATGGACAGAAGTGAAGGTTAGCGATTACGCAAACGTTTAATGACCTTTCTATTAACATAATTACTATTTATGTTGGAGGTTGAATTGATAGTTATTCTTATATGGGTAAGGGAGTCACGAATGATAAAACGATCCATCTGTGCAACAAAAAGCATAAAAAAAGTAGCACTGTTGGCTTTGATGGCTATTGGGCTGACCGCATGTACTACGCAAGAAATACCACCCACGCATAATTATGGTGTGGTCACTAGCGGTGATTTTGATTTCATGAAACACGGCGTGCTGACGTATTCATGGCATCCTGAGTCAGAACAGGTTTACCTTTCTCAAAAATACGATGAAACCGTGGTTACTGATCTGGTGCGTGACGCGATTCAAGAACAGCTCTCTAGTAAAGGTTATCAGTTAAAACAGGATGGTGTCGGCGATGTTGTTGTAGGCTTTGGATTAGCGGAAGAATCGGAACTGAACGATGAGTCTATCTTCGATGCGATTAAGCTATCTACTGGTGTGCCATTTTACGATGGTGAAGGTAAAGTAGCGGAGAAAGGGTCTTTGTACATTGACTTTTTCGTTCCTGAATCTGAAGTCGTATTGTGGCAAGCTCTAGCTCAGTCTGGTATCCAGCCTGACTTAGAGCCAAGCGAAAGCAAACAGCGCATTACTGGCTTTATAGATATGCTATTTAGACGTATGCCCGAACGCTAGAATTAAGCGATGTACACATTCATTGAATCAATATTTTCTGTTGAAAAAATGGTCAGATCGCAGATTCTGCTTTTTTATTTGTAACGAACGGTACAAATACGTAAAGCAACGTAAAGTTCGCGCTTCTTTTGCTAGCATTTGTCTATACTGCACAAAACGTTAACTTAGGTTTGATTCAATGAAACTGTTCTCCAAATACTCTCTCCCTCTATTAAGTATATTCATTGTAAGTAACGCAACGATGGTCAGTAATGCAGCTATCGCAGCACCTTCTATTGTACCAAGCCCGCCTAGCCTAGGCGCAAAAGGCTATGTGTTAATTGATTTTAATTCTGGTGATGTGCTGGTAGAAAAAAACGCACACACTAAGTTAAACCCAGCGAGTCTGACCAAGTTGATGACCAGCTATGTGGCCGGACAAGAGATGAAGCGAGGCAACATCTCTGCTGACGATCAAGTACGAATCAGCGAAAATGCGTGGGCGAAGAACTTCCCTGACTCTTCAAAAATGTTTATCGAAGTAAACACTGATGTAGCCATGATGGACCTTTATCGAGGTTTGATTATTCAATCAGGTAACGATGCAAGCGTTGCGATTGCAGAACACGTTGCAGGTTCACAAGATGCATTCGTCGATCTTATGAACTCTTGGGCTACATCTCTAAAGCTAGAAAATACCCATTTTGCCAATGCACATGGTTTAGACGCTGATGATCTCTATTCGACTCCTTATGATATTGCGCTACTCGGTCGTGCCATTATTCGTGATTTACCGGATGTGTATGGTTTATACAGCGAGCGTTCTTTCAGTTATAACGGCATTACACAACACAACCGTAATGGCTTGTTGCGTGATAGAAGCTTAACGGTTGATGGTATGAAAACGGGCTACACATCTGGCGCAGGCTACAGTTTAGCGAGTTCAGCGACACAAGGTGAGATGAGACTTATCGCGGTTGTGATGGGCGCATCAAGTGTTAAGAGCCGTGAGTCAGACAGCAAGCAGTTGTTGAGCTATGGTTTCCGTTTCTTCGATACACTAAACCCGCACCAAGGCGGCGATCAAGTGGCTGAAGAGAAGGTGTGGTTTGGTGATCAAGACACATTGAAGTTAGGTGTTGCAGAAGACACGTTTATTACGCTGCCTAAGTCAGACAGTAAAAAGCTGACTGCATCTATCGAGCTTAACTCTGAACTGAAAGCCCCAATTGCAGAAGGTCAAACGTTAGGGGTGGTTCATTACACCGTTGATGGTGAAGATGTGCAAACCCAGCCGTTAATTGCGCTGGAAGCGGTTGAACAGGGCGGTTTGTTCAAACGTTTAATGGACTATGTTAAGTTGTTCTTCGCGAGCCTATTCTAAATAGAGCTTGTGGCGATAAGTCGCAATGAAAAGTAGAAATATATGGGCGTTGTGAGTGAATCACAGCGCCCATTGTTATTTTTACATCAATGAAAACACCGCTTCGTACCATCTTTATTAGCCGTAGCGGGCGGTTTCGATTACTATACGCAAAATTTAGCAGTGTAGTCACTTATGACGATAGAGATAAAGAACGTAACCGAGCCCGAAGTAACATGTGCCAATTGTCAGGCATGCTGTTGTCGTTTAGAGGTTATGGTCATCACAGATACCGGCGTTCCTGAAGAGCATATTGCGTATGACGAGTGGGGCGGCGAAACCATGTTGAGATTAGACGACGGTTGGTGTTCTGCGGTAGATAGAGAAACACTGATGTGTACTATTTACGAAAACCGACCTTGGATCTGCCGTGAGTTCGAAATGGGCTCTTACGAGTGTGTGGAACAACGCACTGATGTTATGGGTTAGGCCTCTGCAACATTGAAGTTAGTAACGAAAGTACGCTACCGGCCTGTGATAAGCACATAAAAAAATTAAACTTCAGGGTTCTATATCTCAAGCAGATTTAGAACCCTGACGCGTTTAATGAGATAAAAAATATAACGAAACAAGAACTTAAGCGAAATGAGAGCTTTAGCGAGAAAAAGTTTTAATGGGACAAAAATTTTAGCGCGGTAATAGTTTCATCGCTGTAATAGTTTTAGCACGATAAGAACAGCTTAAAACTCAGAGGGCACTTCGAACTCCATCCATTCACCTGTTGTCGGGTGAATCAACTTTAGGTAGCCAGCGTGCAGGTGTAAGCGCTCGCGTTTGTATCCGTATAAGTCGTCACCACGAATTGGTACGCCAAGTCCTTGTGGGTGAGCGCAGTGTATGCGTAGCTGGTGGGTACGGCCTGTTTTTGGATACAAGTGCACCTTGGTTTTTCCGTTATTGGTGCTGACTGCTTGCCAGTGCGTTTCTGCGTTGCGCCCATGTTCATGACAAACGAGCTGTCTTGGTCTGTCGGTGATGTCGCCACGCAAAGGCAGGCTGATATCGCCAGATTCACCCGTTATTTCACCATCTAACAAAGCGGTGTAGCGCTTCTCGACGGTTCTATCGATGAACTGTTTTTGAATGTGTTTGTTTGACTCGGCCGTGAGCGCCAAGATCAACAAGCCAGATGTCGACATGTCCAATCTATGGATGATCAAAGGACCAGTAGCGTCCGGGTAACGCGCTTTTATGCGAGTATAAACAGAATCTTCGATAAACTTACCTGGAACCGACAAGAACTCCTCTGGTTTATTCACCACCACGATATCTTCGTCTTCATAAACAATATCAAACGACTTACCCACCGCAGGGTTTACGATAAGCGGGTTATCTTCTAGCTCTATGTAACTTAGCTGGTGTTCGAGGATCTCAAAGCTTTTACTCTGGCAAACAGGGTAGAGGTTTGCGTGTTGTCGAATGATATCTGTAGTTGGTAATCCCCACCAAAATTCAGACAATGCTAACGGCTTAAGCCCATGCTCAAAGGCGAAGTTAAGCAACTTAGGTAGGCAGCAGTCACCAGAGCCTTCAAGCGCGTCTTTGCCATCGAGTAACTCGAGTAAATTCTTAGGTTGCTTGGCTTGATTGATAAAGCGATAGTGAGAGAGACGTTGAGTTTCCAACTGTTCTGAAACTGCCTGGTGATCTTGCTTACGGTTTTTCAGTTCGTTTTCAATCAAATCAACGTGTGATTGACGTTCTGCGATCTTCTGTTTCCATTCAATACGAAGCGCTTTTAGGTCACGTTTCTCTTGGCTACTTTGATTGCCCAGTTGTTTGAGCAAATTCGCCGCTGACTCTAGATTCCCTAATGCTTTTTCTTGATTGGCTTGTTCTCTGAGTTCGTTACGTTGGGCTTTGTTCGCGGTCATTGCTAACTGAAAGGTTTTGATAGATTGTGCTGATTCGATTTTTAACCCTTCAAGTTCAGCCAATAATGTGTCTAGGTTGTGCGATTGTTGTAGCTTCTTAATGTCGTCCGCGAGTTGTAACTGGCGAGCGAGGTTGGCACTGTTTTGAGATTGAAACTGTTTTGAATCGAAGGCTGGTGGAACAAAGTGAATGTTGTTTAACTGAGAGACCAAAGCCGGATCTAACAGCAAGCCTGAAAACGCAGAAAGGTAACCTAACTCTTGTGTGGTTGGATTCTGAACAAGAAGCACAGCGTAGAGATTACCTAGCGAGTTTTCATTCACACCACAGTCGATAAGTGATTGCTGAAGCTGCAGCATAGCTAATTCACACGTAGGGTGCGGGGTATAGTAATACGGAAACGTAAAGCGAGTCGGTAGCGCTAAATCTACATTCGTGTTTGCTAGGTGCAGAGGTGTGTATTGAGCGAGGTTTGTTGGCATTAAGATCAAACTCTATGGCTGTTCAGTTAGAGTTCGGTATTGTTGTCGAAATGAAGACAAATGAGAAGCCAAAGCAGAAGATAAATCGGCTTTGGCTTCATTTAGTTGCTTGTGCTTATCCTAAGCGCGTCCGAGCTTGATTGAAACTCGATCAGTTCGAGTGTTCTAGCTCTACTTGCTCTGCTTTTTGGTAAGCAGGGTGGTCAGCCAAAAGCTTACCGTATTTAGCAATGTTAGGGTAAAGCGCAGTTGCACCAAAGTTACCAACGATTTCTACGATGAACGACATCATAAAGTCTGCACCTGTTAGTGTGTCTGCAACCAAGTAGGTTTTACCTTCAAGTGCATTATTCACGTAAGTTAAGATCTTTTGGTTTTCATCGTCAGCGTAGCCGCCAAGGAAATTAGTCTCGCAACCGTCTTTCATCACAAAGATTTTAAGCAGCATCGGCAAAATACCTGAACTCTCAGCAAAATGTAGCCACTGTGAATATTCTACGTAGTCTGCGGTGCCGCGTGTAGGTGCGAACTTACCCTGACCGTATTTGTCAATTAGGTACTCCGTGATCGCACCAGATTCAGTGATCACGATGCCATCATCTTCAATGACAGGAGATTTACCCAATGGGTGAACGGACTTAAGCTCTAGTGGCGCAAGAAAAGTGACACTGTCTCGTTGGTATGGTTTGATCTGGTAATCTACCCCAAGCTCTTCCAACAGCCAGATGATGCGCTTTGAGCGTGATTTATTCAGGTGATGCAAAGTAATCATGATTCTACCTAGTTAACTAGCGGGTTCAGTTTTGAATTTATTTAGCTTCGTTTGTTTTGATAACAAGCTTACCGAAGTTTTGGCCTTCTAATAGACCCATGAATGCTTGTGGCGCCTCGTCTAGACCTTCAATTAGGTGCTCACGATAGTGCATCTTGCCTTGAGACAACCATTCGGTCATTTGAACAGCAAACTCGTTATAACGGTGCGCGTAGTCATCAAAGATAATAAAGCCTTGCATCTTAATACGCTTGACCAGCAGCGTACCCATCAGGCTAGATATGCGATCCGGGCCTTCAGGCAGTGATGTCGCATTGTATTGAGAGATAAGGCCACATACAGGAATACGAGCACCGGTGTTAAGCAATGGCATTATGGCATCGAAAACCTTGCCGCCAACGTTTTCAAAATAAACGTCGATGCCGTTGTCACACGCTTTAGCCAATTGCTCCGCGAAGTCGTCAGCTTTGTGGTCGATGCATTCATCAAAGCCAAGAATCTCTTTCGCGTACTGACACTTCTCTTGACCGCCTGCAACGCCGATAACACGACAGCCTTTTAGTTTGCCGATTTGTCCAACGGTTGCGCCTACAGCACCTGTTGCTGCTGCAACGACTAGCGTGTCGCCTTCTTTAGGTTGGCCGATATCAAGCAAGCCCATGTAAGCAGTAAAACCAGGCATACCCATGATGCCAAGCGCGTAAGAAGGGTGCGTTGGTTCTTTACCTAGTTTGATTAGGCCTTCACCGTTAGACACACCAAGATCTTGCCAACCTGTGTAAGCCAGAACCCATTCGCCAATTTCGTAATCAGCGTGGTTTGATTCTTCAACCTGACATACGGTTGCGCCAACCATTACTTCATCAACCGCAACGGGATCTGCGTAGGATTTAGCATCGCTCATACGACCACGCATGTATGGGTCTAGAGAAAGGTAAACTGAGCGAAGTAACATCTCGCCGTCTTTGATACTTGGTGCAGCTACTGTCTCTAAACGGAAGTTGTCTTGAGTCGGTGCGCCAACTGGGCGAGAAGCCAATACGATGCGGCGATTGTCTTGTTGAGTCATTGGATATCCTTAATTTATGTTTTACATATTTAGAATTAGACCAGTCGTCTAGTCTTGTTGTCTAAAAATCCCGCCGTCATCAAATTGATAAGAGGGCGGGTGATTTGTTTTAAGTTAAAGCCAATCAAACGCGCTGCGCGTTATTGGCTTTCACCTTTTAAAATTCGTTCAGTAAGGCTTAAAGCCGTCTGTAAGCTATGGGAGCTCTGGCTTAGTTTGCTTAATAAGCTTGCACCTAACCACATAGAGTATAGGTTCTGAGCTGCTTCTTGGCTGTCTTCAACCTTTATAGAGCCATCTGCAATACCGCCGACAATGCACTGTTCGATGGTATTCGTCACTTTCTCAGCACCTTTTAACAGCGCTTGGCGCATAGGATCAGAGAGATCAGAAACTTCCGCGCTGAGTTTAACGACTAAGCATTTATGAGCATTACAGGTACCGTTTTCGGTCTTCGCCCATAGCGAGAAATAGCTCAAGATTCGCTGATAATGATTACCTTCACCGTGTACTAAAATAGCTTCAATCTTAGTGATGTAGTTTTCAAAATAGTGCTGAATCAATGCCTCACCAAATTGCTCTTTAGATTTAAAGTAGTGGTAAAACGATCCTTTCGGCACGTCCGCTTCTTTAAGCAATTGCGATAGGCCAACGCCGTTAAAGCCGTTGTTTACTATTAGTTGATAGCCAACATCTAAAACATGTAGGCGTGTGTCATTCGTTTTTTCGTTCATGGGCGGTACTATAAGTTAAATTAGACCAGTCGTCTAGTTAGCGGTTTTCTAAGTTATATGCGGTCTTTGCGAAAGTGGTCAAAGTGCTTTTAAATGTTCAGATATAAAAAAGCCCCAACATAGCGCGTATGTTGGGGCTTAATCAGTCACTTCGATTATTTGATAGAGATGAGTTCTACATCAAAAATCAGAGTCGATGATGGTGGGATAGGGCCTGAACCGCCTTTACCGTAAGCTAGAGTGCTTGGAATGAATAGACGAACTTTTTGGCCTTCAACCATGTAAGTCAAACCTTCTTGCCAGCCTTTGATTACTTGCTTAAGGGCAAATGAGATTGGCTCGCCACGCTCAACAGAGCTGTCGAAAACAGTGCCATCGATCAGCGTACCATGGTAGTGAACCGTTACTTTGCTGTTCTTAGTTGGGTGTTCTGTGCCTGTACCTTCTTCAAGAACAAGGTATTGAAGACCGCTTTCAGTCGTAATCACGCCTTCTTTAGTGCCGTTTTCAATTAGAAATTGCTGGCCTTGTTCGAAGTTTTCTCCGCCAGACTTATGATTCGTCCAAGTACGGTAAATCATGAAACCCGCCAAAAGAAAGACAATGATCGGGATGACAAATTTAGACATAGTAAAACCTATTTATATTGAGTGCTGAATTTCGTAGTTAATGCAGAATGTGTTAATCCGCTAGCAAAGCAGCGATTATGGTTGAGTCAAAAGGTAGTTGATCGTTTTTGCGATACCAGCAACGTCTTGGTGACCTGCTGTTAGTACTTGGTATTTACCGTTGATGATAAAGGTTGGTACTGAGTTGATCTGACCTTTTACTGAGATCTCTTCTGCTTTTTTAACGTAGTCGAAAAGAGCGACTGGTTGTTCTTTGTTCAGCTGGTATGGGCTAATCAAACCACGAGAAGTAAACGCTGTCTCTAGTGCTTGTTGACGCTGCTCTGGTGTTGCATCTGCACCCATTTGAACGGCACCAAATAGGTCGTCCATAAACGCGTGGTCAGGCGTCGCATCAAGCTGCATCACTGCTGTGTAGTAGATCATTGCGCTGATTTGAGCGCTTTCGTTGAACGTCACGTGCATCTTGCCAATAGTTTGGTCTGTTAGAGATTCAATCTCTGGAATAGCACTTTCCATTTGACGGCAGTGACCACAGTTAAGAGAGAAGATTTCAGTGATCGGAGACAAGTTAAATTCTGTTAGAGCAGTTGGAAGCGCTTCGTATTGAACGCCTTTTTGTGGCTCGTCTGTTTCACTACAACCCGCGATAATAAGTACGGCAGCGAGTGCTGTGATGAATTTAGTAAATGGTTTAAACATAATGTTTGCTCTAGCGTTGAGAAGTCGTGAGATTCTAACTATTTAGTACGAATTGGAAAACAATTATAAGGTAAATAAATGCAAACAGTTGGAACTAGCGGGTGAAGGAAGGCTAGTTGACGGTTAACTGTGATCAACAGCACTTTTTTTTGTCTGGTTTCTTTTGGTATAAAGTTTTCGTCTAAAGTTTTTCCCTCGGTGCCGATATAGACATTAGTGAATGGTTTATATGCATGAGTGGTTGGTGAAGTAATGAGATATTTAGCGATAATGTTAAGCATAGCTTTGGTAGGGTGTGAAACGACATTACCAACGGGCATGTTGGGCGATGATATGCTAGAAACTGCACCGCAAACCGATTACGACTTGATGCATCCTGAATGGGGTGTGGTTCAAACGACTCATGTAGCAAGCAATCGTGGATACTCGATTCAGAGCAGCACCCATCAACAAAGCACCATCACTACCAACTACGGACGTGGCGTATCGACTAACGATCCACTGGAAGTCTTTCTAAGACAAAACCGCATCGATTTTGAAGTATTGCCGGGTAACCATGTGATGGTAAAGCTTGAGCAGCACGTGAACTTTAAAACAGGTTCTGCTTTCCCTGAACCAGCTTATAACCAATGGCTAGATACGTTGGGCAGCTACCTTGCTCAGCGCCAAGATATTGATGTGGTGATTGAAGGTCACACCGATAATACGGGCACAGATCGAATCAACGATCCGCTATCAGAGCAGCGTGCAAAAGAAGTGAAGACTCGATTAGAGAGTAACTACGTGTCAAGCCGCTCCATTTATACACGAGGCTTTGGCGAGTATGTACCAGCTTGTACGAACGCCTCTGCGCAAGGCAAGGCGTGTAACCGCCGTGTGGAATTGATGCTGATTGTCGCCAAATAGCCTCTGGCGTTTTTGCTCCAAACTAGACGAATTCACAAATAACAGACATAAAAAATCCCTCACATTCGAGGGATTTTTTATGTCTGGCTTTCGCTTAGCTTGTGAGCTTATGCGAATTGTTTTTCCAAGTAAGCAACGATGTCTGAAGACTCGTACATCCACTCAGTTTTGCCGTCTTTTTCAATACGTAGACAAGGCACTTTCACACGACCGCCGCCAGCTTCAAGTTCTGCACGGTGTTGCTCGTTGTTTTTTGCATCACGAAGTTCAAATTGAACCGATTGACGTTTCATCGCGCGGCGCACTTTCACACAAAATGGGCATGCTTCGAATTGGTATAACGTGTGCGTTTTTGCTTGCTCATTCACTTTGCTTTGCTCTTCTTGAGAACGCTTCATACCACGTGGGCTGAAAACAAAGTTCAATAACAAGATGACACGACCTAAGAACCAACGGATAAACTTCATAACTCTCTCTACATATTTAAAATTAGCGTTACAATTTGCAGCATTATATACACAAGTTTTGTCAGATGCTCGCAACAAACCGCTAATATCTATTTTGTCCGTTCGATCGTGTGAGACTTAGCCACATTTAGCCCTAAACGCTTAGACAGTCGAGTCAGGTTTGCTCGGTCTGTTTTCAGAACACGGCCTGCTTGTGCCCAGTTAAAATTGGCATCTTCCAATACCTCAGTAATGATACTGCGTTGAAAATCATCCGTTGCACCACGTAACCCTGCAGAGAGGTCGATCGTTGGTGTTGATAATGGCGTGTTCTTCACCTGTGTAGTCGCAATCGGCTGATCTTGGTCGAGTGGACCACAATCTTCTTTAGTGATTGTCACGAGGTTTTTATTGGTGCTACGCGCCAATGCTTTCAATGCTGAACGACTGATCACGTGCTCAAGTTCACGAACGTTACCTGGCCAACCATAACGGTTTAGGAAAGAAAGAACGTCAGAGCGGAACTTAACTTGGTTGATACCAAGCTTACGACGCGCTTGTTCTAAGAAGAAACCAGCCAATAGGCTGATGTCGTCACCACGATCTTTCAGTGCAGGCACCGCGATAGGGTACACACTCAGTCGATGGTATAAATCGGCTCTGAATCGACCGTCTTCAACTTCTTGCTTTAAGTCTCGGTTGGTTGCAGCCAGAACACGAACATCAATGGTTTGGATATTGTCTTGGCCAACAGGTTGGATTTCGTTGTTTTGCAGCGCACGCAGTAACTTACTTTGCGCAGCTAAGGGTAATTCACCAATTTCATCTAAGAACAGTGTGCCACCATCGGCTAGAGCAAACTTACCTAAGCGGTTTTTGTCTGCGCCAGTAAACGCACCACGAACGTGACCAAACAATTCACTTTCTACTAAGTTTTCAGGAATTGCAGCACAGTTTACGTAGACGAGTGGGTTACGTTTACGCTGCGATTGGTGGTGCAGGGTACGAGCAACGAGCTCTTTACCAACACCAGTATCCCCATGAATCAAGATATTAAATTCAGACGGTGCGACAACCGCGATGTCGTTCTTGAGCGCGACCATGGTATCACTGTTACCAATCAACTCGCCGCCATCACGCTCCCACGCTTCAACGTTTAACTCTTCTAATAGCTGCTTAGACTGTTTGGCTTGATGTTCAAGCTGAGAAAAGGTCAATGCCATCTGCATGCTTGAAGCCGCAATCGCTGCTAGTACTTCAAGGTTACGTGCTGGAATATTAGCGAAGACATCAGGTTTTAGGCTGTCTAGGGTTAGCACTCCTAATAATTTGTCACCAAACAGCAGAGGTAAACCCATGCAGGCGTGCATTGGCAGATCGCCATCATGATCGATCAGCAGACCATCAAAAGGATCAGGGAGTGAACTATCAGAATCGAAACGAACAGGAGAGCGAGATGCACATATCTCCGCAAAACGTGGGTGCTCTGAAATGATGAAACGACGACCGAACGTGTCTCGACTGAGCCCTTGCATTGCGATAGGTACTAGTGTGTCACCTTGAAGGCTTAAAAGCGCGACACAATCACACGTAATGGTTTTACGGATGGCATCGATAAGGCGATTAAAACGATCTTGATCGTTCACACCACTTGCAAGGCCAATGGTCATTTCCATGAGGGTAGATGCGGAGATATCTTGCATAAAAAACTCTAACTCTGTGTGTTTATATACATAATAGAGTCTTATTGACCTAAAAAAAAGGTCTTTTTGACATTTTTATAAGATGGATTTTGAGATTAAAACCAGTAATGACGGGGATTGATAAACTTGGCATCGATTGTGCAAAAGAGTCATCGAAGCCCGATTATAACTCTGATTAAAAAGAGTATTCTTGATCTCAATCAATCAGGTGGCATTAATCAGGTTTTGCGATTTTTTGAAACGAAAACGAGTCAAAATAACTCAGTTTCTAAAAATAACTAAGGCTTCAGAAAATCGATAAGTCATTCTTAATTTTTCAAGTAGTCAAAATGACATATAGGTCATAAGACTCAGTGTTCGGAGTAAATTCATGCTTAACAACGCACATATCGAAATCATCAAATCTACTATCCCGCTACTTGAGAGCGCAGGCCCGGCTTTAACTCAGCACTTTTATCAACGTATGTTCACGCATAACCCTGAGTTGAAAGATATCTTCAATATGACTCACCAAAGAACAGGTCGCCAAGGCGTAGCACTGTTTGAAGCTATCGCGGCTTATGCAAAGAACATTGAAAACCTAGCAGCGCTAACAACCGCGGTTGAACGCATTGCCCAGAAACACACAAGTTTTAACATTCAACCAGAGCATTACCAAATTGTTGGTTTACACCTGATTGAAACTTTACGCGAATTGGCTACAGAAGCTTTTACTCCAGAAGTGGAGGAAGCGTGGACAGCTGCTTACCTTTTCTTGGCTCAAGTATTCATCGATCGTGAAGCTGAACTTTACCTACAGCGTAAGCAAGCTGTTGGTGGTTGGGAAGCGGCGCGTACATTCGTGATTGCAGACAAGATTGAAGAATCAGCATTGGTAACAAGCTTCATTCTACAGCCAAAAGACGGCGGCGAAGTTCTAGACTATACGCCAGGTCAATACATTGGTATCGAAGTGAAACCTGAAGGGGCTCAATACAGCGAGATTCGTCAATACTCACTGTCTGATAAGCCAAACGGTAAGCAATACCGCATTTCTGTTAAACGTGAAGGCAATGGTCAAGAAACACAAGGCGTTGTATCTAACCACCTACACGATACGGTTGCTGTTGGTGATGAAGTTAACCTATACGCACCAGCCGGTGACTTCATGTATCAAGAGCGCAGCAAGCCAGTAACGCTTATCTCTGCAGGTGTTGGTGTAACACCAATGCAGTCTATGCTTGAATTTCTAAACACGGAAGATAAAAACGAGCCAGTACTTTACCTGCACGCTTGTGAGAACGTAGGTCAACACTCTTTCACAACTCGTGTTAAAGATATCGTTGCCGACAAAGGTTGGGAAGCGAAAACGTGGTACATGAATAAAGATGAATCTGCATGTGAAAATACGCATCAAGGTCAAATAGATCTAGCGTCTATCTCTGATACTAAAGGTTTTGAAGAGAGCGACTTCTACATCTGTGGCCCTGTTGGCTTCATGAAAAACATCGTAGAGCAGCTAGATGCATTGAAAGTTGACCGTTCACGCGTTCACTATGAAGTATTTGGCCCTCACGCAAATTTCTAAGTTCTCCCGGCAGTTGTATTAGCACTCGCCTGAACGACTAAAAACCTTGCCTATTCAAAAGGCCTCACAGTGTGAGGCCTTTCTTGTTTGGAGGAGCGCTGAATCGAGAGGTTCTAGAAAAGATGGGTTGAGTTGATTATGAGCGCTTCGTCTTTTTTGACATGTAGTGAGTATCAAAAAACTCAGGCCAGTACATTTTCACGTATCCACCTGCAACCCAAATTACTAGGATGGTCGCGATGGTTAGCTCGAAGAAACCAAACTTGTGCAGCCAATACCATTGCGGGTATTCCGCGCCGAAAAACGTAGTTAGACGATGCATGGCAATAGCGCTGATCACGGAAGGGAAAGTGACGGCAGCAATCGAAGGTTGGAATTTCAGACGCATCAATCGTATGTAACACAAGTAGATCAATAGTGTCATGGTGATAGCAATGCCAGCCAACGCGCCTGTAAGAATCGGGTCTGGGTCGTCGAAGTTAACCAAGTAAGCCGCTAAAGACAGGTTCACAGGTGCTGCCATGATGGCTAAGGTTGGTCTTGCTCGGCGTGGCAGGTTTCCTTCGAATACCAAGCGGTACAACACCACTGGCAGCATTAGGAAATAGATACCGATACAAGTGGCCGCAAGTGTTTCTGAAAAAACGGTGTGCCCAAATTGTGAACCTGCTAAGGAACTGCTGATTAACCCCACCGGATACAGAAACCAACTCGGTACAATGTTCGACATTTTGAAGTTGATGATCTGGAAACTAAAGAACAACACCATCATGGTAAAATGCAATAACAACGCGCAGAACCAGACTGGGTAAGCAATGACTGGAGAGATTTCGGCTAAATAGTCGCATAGAATCAATAACGCCATGCTCATTGGTGCCATCAAGCTTCCACTAAGCGGATGACGAATGTCATTGATGAAAGTATTAAAGCTGGTGAGATAACGAAGTAAAACGGGTAGCAATAACAGTGCGCCAAATGCAGCAAGGTAAGGGCGAATGATCTCACCAACCCCTGGCAGATATAATGCCCAAGCTTGTCCTAGTCCAATAACGCCAAGTGCCAAAGACGCCTGAGATGGCGGCACATTTTTTACTTGGGTTAACCTTCTCCAGTTCAACGCCTTTCTCCAACTAGTTATTTATAGAATATGAGTTATATAGAATGTGAGCTGTTTATATAATATGAGTCAATTATAGAATTTTTGCTCTAGAGTGAGCGCTCAGCTGTGTCCTCAATAGATGTTAAGGACACTCAAATAATTTTGAGTGGATGATAGCAAGTTTAACGTTTGCTTTTTTGATTTTGATACGAAATCGGGACATTAAGCACGAGGAAAGTGTGCTTTATTTTTTGAGTGATTTATAAATACCGAGCTTGGTTTGCTCATGTATCAGTGGAACTTAACGAGTTACGTTTAAGTCCCACATTTGAACTACCGTTCTCAATGTCGTTAACGTACTTCCTCTTGCTGAGGGAGGTCTTGCTGTCTTAGCTTCTCGTTTTTCAGCGTACGGTTAAGCAGCTGACTGTAAATTGGCTGTCCACCTAACATTTGAGCAATGATTACCGCACCTAAGCAGGTGATGATCAACGGCAGGATCAGGTAGTAGTTATTAGTCATTTCAATAACCAACAGAATACCAGTGATAGGCGCTCGCACGGTGGCGGCAAATAAGGCTCCCATGCCAGCAATTGCAAACATACCCGGCTCAATATTCAGTTCAGGAAAGAATGCCGCCGCGATAAGCCCAAACGCGTAACCAAAGAGCGTTCCTAGAGCAAGCATTGGTGCAAAGATACCACCCGGTGCACCAGAGCCGAAACAAAGCAGGGTAGTGATCACTCGGCCTAAGAAGATTAACAGCAGCACGTTTGCGCTGTAGTTGCCATTAGTGATGTTCGGGATGATACCAATACCACCGCCAGTCAACTCCGGTATATAGAGCAGCAATAAGCCAAAGCAACCGCCCAGCAGGGAACCTGTCATTAAGTAGCGTTTACGGTCATTCTTGTGTATTGCCACAAACAGGTCTTGCGAAAGTGTAATCAACTTATTGAAAATCACACCAAACAGGCCGAACAACACGCCTAACAACAAGAATAACCACAGAGCATCCAGTTCAGGCGGTTGGTATTGAGGCATTGTGATAACGGCAGACTGTCCGTTGATTGATCGAAAAACGATGTTGGCTGAAACCGCGGAGATGATGACGGCTTTGATCGATATGAGTGAGTAGCGAAACTGTGGTCTCATCTCCTCGACTACAAACATGATGCCAGCCAGTGGTGCATTGAATGCGGCGGCTAAACCACCTGCGGCACCCGAAGCTAATAGTGAGTGGCGAGTGTCGTCATCTTTGACTCGAAAGATATCGGTGACCATGCGACCAATACTGCCGCCCATTTGAACGGTTGGTCCTTCTCGACCTAAAACCATCCCAGAACCTAATGCGCCCATACCGCCAAAGAATTTTACTGGCAATACTCTCCACCATCGAACAGGGCGCATACCGTCCATCGCCCCTTCAATTTCAGGGATGCCTGAGCCTGCAGCCTCTGGAGCAAAGCGATGAACGAGGAAGTAACCAATAAAGGCAAATGCAGCACTAATAAGGAAAGCGGCGAGCCAAAGGGGTAAATAGCTGCCGATTTCATCTTTAAGCCAATCGGTACGAGTTTCTGTGATGAAATGAACCGCGACTTCGAAATAGGTACCCACCACGCCAGCAAGTACACCTACAATACAAGAAAGAAAGAGAACTGAAGCTGGGGTCTTATCCCTTGAGAGAAATTGATTCATAGCATCCCTTGGCATTTTGGCTAGCAGGGACTGCTTAATTTTCTCTCTTCTGGTCATTGAGATAAGGCTCCTGAATAGGTTGAGGCGGGCTTGCCGTAAATTATACGCTTCCTCTGCATATCCTATAGCAACAAAGATGGAAAGTTGAATTTCATTTATGGAATGTGCGTGTTACATAAATGGAATCTATGGGCAATAGTGGAATCGCCGTCACAATTTTGATCGTTTCTCTGGTGGCGGCTTGAATATCCCCAAAAATGAACCATAGTTAAATCGTAAAGCAACATAACGAACCGCAAGGAGAAGTGAGGTTTTACACACAATTTGGATGGATTCAGAAACAAAGTTTTAGTTCCTCGTTAAATGTTCAGGTCGATATTTAAGGCTTCCTGATTCGCGAACTCACGATTGAGTAACGAGGGTGAGGCGTACTGAGTAAGTACGCCTTTAGTCTGTCTGGAGCATCCCATTTCCGCATTCTGCCTCTACTGCCTATCTCTTCAGATTATTTTCGCGCTAACCTTTATTAACGAATCTCAGTGTAATACCAATCGTAGTAAATAATTGGTCACCCTAGCTGGTTAAAATGCTCGATAACTGCGTTATGATTTTTTATTGTAGAATAACTACTTATCAAAAAATCACGCCTTGTTCTCAAGCCTTTTTCCTGCGCTATTTCTGAACACTTACTTACTGTGATTGGTATAAACAATCGATTGGGGTCAACTTTTTAGTGATTGAGTATATACTCCCTTAAAAAGGAGAACTGATATGACTAAAAAAGTTCCTACAAATATTATTACGGGTTTCTTGGGTGTTGGTAAAACGACAGCCATTTTGAACCTGTTAAAAAATAAACCTGAAAATGAAAACTGGGCTGTTCTGGTTAATGAGTTCGGGGAAATTGGTATTGATGGTGCATTGATGACAGATCAAGGCGCTTTGATTAAAGAAGTACCGGGTGGCTGCATGTGTTGTACAGCAGGCGTTCCTATGTCGGTGGGCATTAATGCCTTACTTCGCCAAAAGCCAGATCGTTTATTGATTGAGCCAACAGGGCTTGGTCACCCTAAACAAGTGATTGCAACGTTAACTTCAGAGCAATACACACCTTATGTTGATTTAAAAGCGACGCTTGGTTTGGTAGACCCACGAAATCTATCTAATGAAAAGTACACGTCGAATCAGAATTTCAATGATCAACTAAACAGTGCAGATGTGATTCTTGGTACTAAGGTAGACCTTGTTCATGCTGAAGATATCGATGTGTTTAATGATTGGGTGACTGATCAAACGCCAGCAAAAGTCTTCCATAAGCTAATCCATGACGGCGAAGTGCCACTGGAAGTGTTGGACATTGAAAGAGTGTATGGCAGTGCTTCATCTCATATTGAAGCGCACCATCACGATCACGCTGAACAAGAACCTCAATTCCAACTTCCTCCCGGTGAAGCTTTCATCCGTAAAGAGAATAAAGGACAGGGTTATTTTAGTTGTGGATGGCTGTTTGGTGCAGAGCATAAGTTCGACTTTGATGCACTATTCTCAATGTTGTCTGATTTGACGGCTGAACGTGTAAAAGCCGTGGTGAATACAGACCAAGGTTGCTACGCGTTTAACGTGGCGAATCAAGTCGTGTCAGTCAATGAAATCACACTAGATGGCTTTGAATCTCGACTGGAAGTGATCGACTCACAGCTAATGCCATGGGGCGATCTCGAACAGATTCTGCTCAAGCTGTGTGGCATCAAATAGGGTTTAATCTCTGTTTGAACTGAATAATCGGGTGTTTACTTCGTCGATGGCGTGGTAAACACCGGATTAAATGAGAAAGTTTGCGTTATATCACGATAAATGTGAGATAAATCACTCTAATTACTTTATAGTGCTCGGCTGAAATAAGAATGTAGGCTGTCTGCTTAAGGAACCCGTAACAATGTCATTTTCCTCTCAAGGTTTTGCTCCTGAATTAGTCAAAGCGTTGACTGAGTGTGGTTATGAAAAACTCACTCCAATTCAACAAAAAGCGATTCCAATGGCTCGTAAAGGCCATGATATTTTTGCTACTGCTCAAACCGGTACGGGTAAAACAGCGGCATTCTCATTGCCTGTTATTCAGCACCTACTGAACAGCGGTAAAAAAGCATCTCGAGGAACGGCTCGCGGGCTTATTCTGGCTCCAACTCGTGAGCTTGCTGCGCAGATCGCTCAAAACATCAAAGACTACGTTAAATACACTGAACTAAGCGTTTCAGCGGTTTACGGTGGTAACAAGATGTCTTCACAGGTTCGTCAATTAGAGCTGGGTGTGGATATTCTGGTTGCGACTCCGGGCCGTTTAGAAGAGCACTTAGAAGCGGGTAACGTGTCTATTGCTAACCTAGAGTTCCTAGTGTTTGATGAAGCTGACCGTATCCTAGATATGGGTTTCATCAATGCTGTTCGTAAGATCATGCTGGATGTAGAAACATCGCCACAAATCATGATGTTCTCGGCGACAACATCGACTCAGTTGAATCAACTGTCAGTAGATATTTTACGTAAACCAAAACGTATTAGTGTTGAGCGTGAAAACTCAACGGCTGCTACTGTCGGCCACGTGGTTTACCCAGTGGATCAAGAACGTAAAACAGAACTGCTTTCTGAACTGATTGGTCGTAAAAACTGGCGCCAAGTGCTTGTTTTTGTGAACTACAAAGAAACAGCGAACGGTGTAGTTAAAGAGCTTAAGCTAGATGGCATTAAAGCAGTATTGTGTCACGGTGATAAAGCGCAAAGTGCTCGTCGTCGTGCTCTAGACGATTTTAAAGAAGGTAAAGCGCGTGTAATGGTAGCAACAGACGTTGCGGCTCGTGGTCTTGATATCGAAGACTTACCACACGTAATCAACTACGACATGCCTTTCCTAGCAGAAGACTATGTTCACCGTATTGGACGTACTGGTCGTGCAGGTAAGCAAGGTCATGCTGTCTCTTTCGTTAACCGCGAAGAAGAGTTAACCGTGGTTCAGGTTGAGAAATTGATTCAACAACGTATTCGTCGTGTTGAACAACCAGGTTACGAACCGAAGAAGCGCGACGCTTACATTGAAAAGCTGAACACCAAGTCGGCTTACAAAAACCGCCAAGGTCGTAAGAACAACGCGAACGAAGAGCCTCAAGATCAAGCGAGTGCAGAACGTCGTTTGACTATGATGAAGCGAATTAAAAACCGTCGTAAGTAAAATTACGGTTGGTAATGAAAAAGAGCCACTGTATTGTGGCTCTTTTTCGTTGTGTCGCTAAATACAAGGTCGCTCCTTACAAAGACAGTTCAACAAGCTAAAACACTCAAATAAAAATAAATCGATAAGGTAATAATATGGATAGCGCGCTACTTTGGGCTTTTATTCCCACGTTTTTCTTTGTGTCAATCACACCTGGCATGTGTATGACCTTGGCGTTAACGTTGGGCATGAGCATCGGTTACAAGCGTACATTATGGATGATGATCGGTGAACTGGCTGGCGTCGCGGTAGTTTCAGTGGCCGCAGTATTGGGTATAGCTTCGATCATGCTGAATTACCCATGGTTATTTACAGGCTTCAAGTTTGTGGGCGCAGGGTACTTGTTCTATTTAGGCGTTCAGATGTGGCGTTCAAGAGGCAAACTGGCGATCAGTACTGATAATCAAGAAGCTCAAGTGAACAATGATTGGGACTTGGTGGTTCAAGGCTTCGTGACTGCAATTGCGAACCCGAAGGGGTGGGCATTTATGATCTCTCTGCTTCCTCCTTTTATCAACAGCAGTAAAGATTTAGCGCCTCAACTGATGATTTTGGTGTCTATTATCTTGGCTTCTGAATTTGTTTGTATGACTCTGTACGCGACAGGCGGTAAGAGCCTTAAACACATGCTCGGCAAGGCTGACAATGTGAAGTTGATGAACCGTATTGCCGGCACGCTAATGATGGGCGTGGGTGTGTGGTTGTTCGTGAGTTAATTCTGCTTTAACGACGACGGGTAGAGAGATCCTCGACTCAGTCGTTCCTCCTTCTCGAGGATGACGCGTGCTTGGGATGATGAGTACTTAGGATTACGGTGAGTTTTGAAAATTCGGATTCTTACTTAAACCAAAGAATGAATAGAATATAAAAAGAGCGATAGGGCAATTAGCCTTATCGCTCTTTTTGATTTTACTTAGCTAGCGAACAGAAACTAGATAGCAGTAAGATTGCTGACCTTAGCTAGATTTGCTTATTAAACCGCGATTTCACCACCGTCTTCACGGCGAATGACAACTGTCGATGCTCTCGGGCGAACATTGCCTTGAGTTTGAGCCGTTGCATCTTCAGACGATGGCCAGTTTGCTGGGTGTTGAATGTTCACGAACAGTGATTTGAAGTCTGGGCTGATAGTAAAGCCAGTCACTTCACAACCGTTTGGACCAACAAAGAAGCGCTTAAGTTGTGCTTGGTTGTTAGCATCGATCACCGCGCTGTTGCCTTTATCATCCGTTAACTGAGACGGAACCACAGCCAGCATTTGGTCGTTGGTGTAGCCCGTTACTTCGTCTGCGCCGTTATCAGTTTGAATCCACAGGATGCCACGAGCATCAAACGCTAAGCCGTCAGGACTAGCGAATTGGTTCATGTCTGTTAGACCAGAGCGGTTGATAGATTTGTCTTCCACGGCTGGAGAGCCGAATACAAAGATATCCCAATCAAATTCGCCTGCCGTTTTGCCTTCGTCCCAACGGATAACATGACCAAACTTATTGTTTACGCGAGGGTTCGCTGAATTGGCTTCTTTACGCTTGTTGTTATTAGTTAGCGTTAGGTAAGCGGTACCTGTCATTGGGTCAACAGAGCACCATTCAGGACGGTCCATAGGGGTTGCGCCTACAAGGTCGGCTGCACCTGCGGTATTAACGATAAGTGCTGCTTGAGAGTCAAACGTATCACCTAGCTTGCCACCGTTGGTGGTTTTGCTGTTTAGTGTTAGCGGTAACCATGTGCCCGAACCATCATCGTTGAACTTAGCTACGTAAAGCGTGCCTTTGTCCATGTATTTGTCGCCCGCACTTAGTCGGTTGCTTGGCTCAGCGTCACGCGGGTCCCATTTCGCTTCAGAAACAAATTTGTATAGGTATTCGAAACGAGAATCGTGGCCAGAGTAGAATACGATCGGCTCGCCTTCGGTTAGCTTACCAAACGTACAACCTTCATGACGGAAACAACCCAGAGCAGATCGCTTCTTAGCACGTGAGTTTGCTGTGTATGGGTCGATCTCAACAATGTAGCCGTGACCGTGTGCTTCGTTACGGTAATCGTCCATTGGAGAATCAGCGGTTGGTGTCACGTCAAAACGTGCAAACTCATCCAAGCGTTCTTGTTTGTCACCAGAAAGCGTGTCCCAACCGTAGCGAGTTTTGTCCGTCGCGATGCCGATACGTTCTTGAGCCGGTGTAGTTGCACCTTTATTGACAAAGTAACCCGGCCAGTTCTCTTCACAAGTTAGGTAAGTGCCCCAAGGTGTGTAGCCGTTGCCACAGTTATTTAATGTGCCGCGAGCTTGGCTGCCGTCTTGTGAGAATCTGGTTTTGGTAAACTCACTGTGAGCGACAGGGCCAGATAGATCCATGACTGTCGCGCCTGTGTAGCGGCGGTTAAGCGGATCGTCGTCGACCATTACCCATTGGTTGCCTTCAAGCTTAACGCGAACAACACTCACGCCGTGTGCGTTAATCTCTTTGCGTACTTCATCAATGTTAGGACGAGCGCCTTCATTGTATGTCGGGCCGTTAGCGTGCAGGGCTTTTTGGTCAATGTATTCGTGGTTGATCACCAACAAACCATCATTGCTGTTGCCATCAAGCGGGAAGAAGTGCATGCCATCGTGGTGCATTCCCAGTGCATTAGCTTGGTCTTGTGCGTTGTTTGTACCGTCTTTTAACCAAGCATTACCTTGCTTGTTAAGTGGCGTGCCCCAAGGAGCGAGCACTTGTGCTGTGTAGCCTTTCGGTACGACAACACTGTCAGTCAATGAGCCTTTAACCGATTCAAACGCTAGAGTCGCGGCGCTTTTCTGCGCGCCTTTTGCTTGCATTGTTGCGGCGTTAGCTGTGCTGTGACCCGCTAAACCAAACGCGCCAAAAGCGGTCATTGCACTGATGCCTAATCCGCCTTTTAACACGTTTCTTCTTGAAAGGTTTGCATCTAGAACTTCTTCGAAGGGTTTGTTTTTACTCTTGTTAAAACGAGTGCTATCAAATGTTTCCTTGCTCATTGCGACTGCTTCCTATTGGCTGGCTTTATTATTCGTTATTTATGACTTACCCGCGTACTAATGAATTGGTTAATAACTTGGGTAAAGTGTGTGACCAATCGTGAAGCAGTTAAGTGACAGATTTTTATAGTTTTTATTAAGCTTTTGTTTCTGTAGCACGATTTTTGCCATAACACTTCTCATGCAAGACAAAACACTTGGGGATTGGGTTAGAACTGTGTATAAATGCTTAATCAAATGAAAAGAGAGACAGTTATGAAATTAGATAAAATCGAAAACAAAAATCGTCGCCTACGCAAAAAGCTATACCTAGGTGAATTCGCGATTCTGGGTTTTGAAGTAAGCTGCAAGACATCGATTGCTGATTTTGACCAATACGATGTGTTCATCGATGAATTTATCGATTTTATCGACAGCATCGGCCTGTGCTTTGGTGGCGGTGGTTTAGAGCTGTTCGAAGGTTTCTTATGTTCTATTGAGCGCTACCGTTCAGTGACAGAAGCAGAGCAACTGCAAGTAGCGCAGTGGCTTGAAGCTCGCGCAGAAGTAAGCAAAGTAGAAGTAAGCGAACTTGTTGACGCAAACTACGCATTCTAAATTGGTGTTGTTCGGCGAACTCAGTTGGAAGCGAATAGAGCTTTCCTGAGATAAGCTTTATACATCAGTGAAAGGCCCAGTCGGTATATCGATTGGGCCTTTTTGCGTTTGGTCTGCGCTATTCTTGAACCATGATTTCTTGTGTAACTCTCATTTCTAGAACGAGAGTTTCTATTTATATACCAGTCTCTTAGATCTATATCTCTGGATAGTAAGAAGTTTGAATAAACTTGTGAGAGTTTTATGAGAATTCAATGAAGTTGCTGATAGATTTGATCGCCATTCTTAGAGTCAACACCACCACAGTTCGTTCTGGCAAAGGTAACGGTATATCGCTGTTATTCGTTTTGTTGGCAACGATAGGACTCGATAAAGGATGGAATCAAAATGAACAAACGTACTCAAATCAGCTTAGTGATCAGCTCGGCTATGTTGACCCTCGGAGCGGCTCAGGTTCAGGCTGCAGAGCTTGAGGTGACCGTTACCAACGCAACGAAAGGGATCTACTTTACGCCTATCTTGGCAGCCGCTCATGACTCCAGCTTGTTCATGTTTAGAACGGGTGAGAGTGCTTCTGCGGAATTGGAATCGATGGCCGAAGGTGGTGATATTTCAGGTCTATCGAGTTTGATTGCTAACGCGGGTGGTGTGGTGGTTGAAAACCCAGCTAGCGGAATTCTTAACCCGGGCGTCGCAACTACGTTTGATATCGACACTGGTGATTTAGCTTACTTGTCATTGGGTGCAATGCTGCTGCCAACCAACGACGGTTTTGTTGGCTTAGACCGTTGGAAAATCCCAACTCAAGCGGGCATCTACAAAGCGACCCTCAATGGCTATGACGCAGGCACAGAAGCCAATGATGAGCTAGCGGGCAGCATGCCAAACCCGCCATTTATTACCTTTGGTGCTGGTGGTACCGGAGTTGAAACTGCAGTGTCAAACGCTAAGGTTCATATTCATCCGGGTAACATCGGTGATCCAAAGCCCTTAAATCCATATTTCATACCTTGATGTTGATTGGTCCCGATTTCGACATTTATTTTCTCGACAGCCAAGGAAATATCACGACGCACGCTGCGCCAGAAGGCACTGTGTTGGCAAGCCAGATAGACTTAGCACCCATTAGACAATTTTTAAATGACGAGCCTTATCCGATTCTTGGCGAAGACCCTATCAATCCTGATTCTCGTAAGGTGTTTTCCGTTGCTGCGATTGAAGAGTTGGGTTCAACAGTTGGGTATCTGTATGTGTTGATTGGCAGTAATCGCCATACCGTGATTGCTAATTCGCAAGTCGACACACCTTATATGGCGCTAGCAGGACTTATGCTGATCTCTATCTTAGGTTTTGCGATTGGGGCTTACCTGCTCGTGAAGCGCAGCCTCTTAAACCCTATCGAAGAAGTTACAAACAAACTGCAGCAGCAAGCAGAACAAGATTTCCGTCTTGACCCCAACTTCATTCATCAAGTACCGGAGTTGGTGCCGATTGCACGCTCTTATCAGTTGATGGCGAAACACATTCAACAGCAATTCTTACAGCTTGAATATCAGTCATCACATCGCAGACAAAGCTTATTGCAGCTCAGTCATGATTTGAAAACGCCATTGTCGAGCGTGTTGGGTTATCTAGAAACGTGGAAGATTCAAAACCCGCAATCAGACCCATTAATTGACGTTGCTTACCGCAATGGCAATAAGTTGTCTGAACAGCTCCATTCACTGCTCGACAGTGCCAAACATGACAATTCTGTTCCTACCTATCAATACGTGTCGATAGATTTGAATGGGTTACTGAGTGAGTGCTTAGAAACGATTCAAAGTCAGTACCGCCATAAAGATGTCGAACTTAAGGTGGATATGCCTGATGGAGTAAAAGCGGCTGGTGACAGTGACTTGCTTGAAAGGTTGATTTTGAACTTGTTAGACAATGCGTTGAGGCATAGCCCAAGTGGAACAGCTGTTTCACTGAGTGTTGATTTTGAACCGGATTCGAAGCGGGTGAGAGTCGTGATTCACAATGAGGTGGAGCAGGAAGCACCGAATGGTTCATTGGGCATAGGAACCAAGATCGCTCAGTCGATACTGATGTTGCATCACAGTGTGCTAGAAACAACAAAGGCAGAGAACTCATTTCAGCAAAGCTTTTACTTGCCTTCGATATAGTTCTTTCTGCCTTTGGTATTCGCTGGGCTGTTTTTGAATTGCAGCCAGCTAAAGATTAAGCAAGGTTACGCGTCTTTCTTCTCTTCGTTGCCTTCATTTACTTTTGCGTAGAAGTGAAGCAACTCAGTTAACTCTTTAACCCAACCGAATGCATCTTTAGGTGCGTTCTTTAAGATCTTCTCTACTTTTTCGCAGTGCACTTCGATTGCGATTGCTTCTTCAAGGTTGAAAGAGATTGAGTAGAAGTGCCAAAGCAGTAGGCGAGTCATGCGCTCGATGTTTTGTTGTGAGTTATCCGACTCAGAAAACGCTAGGTTTACTTCGCCAAGCGCAATAGCCGTCATTCGCAGCATCGCATCGAATTTTGCCGACTGCATGCGCTCTTCGCTGGTTACTTCTTCTTGTTCGAACGTGAACAATTCTGTCATTGCGTCTTCAGGAACAAGGCGATGGATCATTCTTAAACTAAATTCTTCTAGTTCATGACGAGGCATGGTGATTAAACAATTTAAGGTGTAGTCGCGTTGCATGGTGTTCTCTTGAATCAGCAAAAAGGTCGGACAGTTTAATGGAGAAGCGAGCTTAGAAAAAGCAGATTTTAGATAAGCCTACCTTTGCAGGCTTATCTGGATGCCGCATACCTGAAAACTAGCGAAAATGGTGAATATAAAAAGCGCTACGCTTTACTATGGCTTGGCGGCTGATATTGCATGGATTGGTCGTTTCTCATGAAGATATTGCTCGCGACTAAACTACCAATGCAAATAGAACCAAGGGCAAGCCAAGTCATTGCATCTGGTACTTCGTTAAACAGTGGAATTGCCAATAGTGTTGCAACGGCAGGTGTCGCGCTTCCAAACGCAGCAGAACGTTCTGCCCCTAAGGTATTAACCGCATATAGGTAAGTGAATGCCGCTACTAAACCCGCTCCAACACCTTGTACCATTGAATGAATGGCTAGCTCTGCGAAAGGCCATTGAGCGAAAGGGGTATCCATTAAATGGCTAGGGAGCTTTCCGGTGAGGATAAGCAGCACTAACAACAAAGTAGAGCAGAGAGAAATAAACCCTGCACTGACCAAAGCATCTAGGTTGGCGACACGGGCAGAGATAGTGAAGGTTGCCCACATCAAGCTCCCGCACAGGAACAGTAAGTGACCTTTGGTGTATTCAAAATTGAAGCTAGTCAAACTGCTCCCCAAGAACAGCACAATACCAAGTAGCACCAAAGCTAGGCCAACGATTCGGTGGCGGCTAAGTGGTTGCTTGAAAAAAAACACCGCAATCCCAGTAACAAACAGAGGTAGTGTTCCGGGCACTAAAGCACTGCCGTGAGAAACAGGTACAAACTGCATGGCTGTACCTGCAACCAGCAGATAAGGCAGGCCACTACCGACAAACATACCTGCTAAGTAACGGTTAGGTACTGCTGTAATGGCACCACGCGCTTTCCACACCAAAGGTAATAGTATCAAAGCAGGAATAAGGAAACGTGTGAGTGCGATATCTGCAGGTGTTAAATCTGAATTCGCGCCGCCTTTAAGAGAAAGGAAAAAGCTCGCCCAGATCAGCAGAGTGACGGTAATTGATAGATAGCCAAGGTTCATAATAAACAATGAAAGTGAATGATGACTAATTATGGAGGAGAGCTCGTGCCTCAAGTTGGCAAGTTTCGTTCTAACTTGACCTATCATTGAGGATTTCTGCTAACATTCTTTCAATTGTTAACGAATTGAACTAATGAATGGCTTTCACTATGGACAGAATTGATAGACATCTTCTCGAGTTGCTGCAAAAGGACGGTAGATTGACCACAGCAGAGTTAGCTGATGAAGTCGGCTTATCCCCGTCACCTTGTGCTAGACGTATCAAAAGGCTTGAAGAAAAAGGCATTATCGACGGTTACCGCGTGAGCTTATCTCGAGAGAATGTGGGTGTGGCGATGAGTGTGTTTGTCGAAGTGAGCCTAAACAACCACCAAGAAGTGTCGATCGATAAGTTCGAAGGTGCCATTGTCGAGATGGAGGAGGTGATCAGCTGCCATGTCGTTTCTGGCGCTTATGATTATCTGTTAGAAGTCGTTAGCCCGAACCTGATGGCCTATGAAGCGTTTACCAGAAAGCTTCAGCGTCTCTCTAACGTTAAAGACATCCATACTCATCTAGCGATAAGACAAGTGAAAGGCAATGCGCCGCTTCCTGTTTACACCGACTAAGCAGAGGGAAAGTGTGAGTGTTATCGAGTATAGTGAGCTGAAAACGAAATGGTTTGATCTTTGGATAACAATGCGAAGGTGACAAAAGATCTTCCACAAAATGACAAAATCACGGCAATAAAAAACGGAGCACCTCGTGAAAGGTACTCCGTATATGATAGGTGCAAAACTTAGTGATACTTAAAGTGAGAGATTGAACAATCCCCAGTTTGTGCATTAATTCTGAATGAAAAAGCATGTGAATGGTAATCCACACCATCATTCCAAATTGTTTCTCCAAATATCTTACATAGCTCTAGCTCACTTACTGAACCGAACTCTTCCATGTGTTTAGCTACAGATAAAAGTTTACCTCTTATCTCTGCAGTCCATTCCGTGTTACTCAAGCAGTTGAAAGCCATAGTCTTTTGCATATTACCTAGCCAAAATGTTTCTTGTTATTAAGTTATATGAAGATTCATGATAACAATTTTCTGGCGTTTGTAAATCTATTTTGTGATGAATATCTCACATACTCGCTTGCATTGGTCGGAAATTGAACTTCATTGTTGATAGTTAGCACATTAGTTTTACAACTTATTGATAAAGCTTTGATTAGCGAGCTCTTAGAATATTATGAACTGGGTAGAACATATTTATCGGAAAAGTCCAGTCGAACAGTGAGGTGATCTAATGGTTTCTTCAGTTTGATACATCGCTTACCGGTTGGTTTGTGTGGCGTGCTTCATCAAGCATCGTAGCTTCTGTACGGTATATTGTAGACAGCTGCCGAAATTTGTCACTGAGTGTATAGAGATCTCGAGAGAGTGATTGTGAGCTTTGTACGTGCACCTGCGCACTTTCTGTTTGTCTCGGTAGTTTTGCTCTAGCACAATGTTTAGCGACGGCTTGCCAAGAATGTGCGAGAGACTCAGCCCCATCTAACTCGGTAGACACAACGTATGCCTGTTTTAATAGAACCTCAGAGACATTGTAAGCGGTATTCATATGACTATTGAGCTGTACATTAAACCTTTGTTCGTATTTTGCCCAAAGCTTAATGATCTGCTTTTTGGTGAAATGTTTGGATAACAGCGTTTGTGACTTGTAGGTTGAGAGAACTTGGTTGAATTCTTTGGTGTATTGGTTGTAACGTCCTTCAAATGAGAGCTGGCGATCCAACAGTATTTGCCAGTTTTCACTGCTACATTGGTTTGCTAGCACGACATTAGTACTCAAAGGTACACACACAATGATAACCTTCACCCAAAAACTCATGACTTTCCTCTACTTACCGCGTTCTCTATATAGAGTATAGATGAGCAGCAGCATGAGTTGATGTACACTTGAACCATACCTAAAACGGAAGAGCTGGTGGATTTGATGAAAAAAGCGCTGATCGCTTTACTTGTGTTGTTAATATTGGGAGGAGGAGCTGCGTATTACTTCTTGATCATGAATAAAGACCCAATTCCACCAGAGAAAATAGAAGAGCCAGCTGTAGAAGTTACTCAGCAGTCAGAATCTGACCTTGCACCCATAATGGATCTTCAGCCTGAACCAGAACAGACGGAATTTTACGTTTTGGATAGAAAGCTTGAAGTGGTAGAACAGCCTGAAATTGATGGGTTGATAACAGATTATCTCTACAAAGGTGAAAAGATCGAAGTGTTAGAGAAACAAGGCGAATGGGCTCGTATCTCTGATTATATTGTTCTCAAAGAAGGTGGCCCGCAGACAGCTGAATGGGTGTCTATGTCAGGTCTATCTAATGATGAAGTGATTATCTCAGAAAAAGAAAGCAAAGAGATATTAGATTCCTATTTGGTTAAGTCTGATGACCTCAAGATTCATCAAGAGAAATTCCGTAATTCGGTGGCTAAACTGCTCTCTGAAGGGGAGTGTGTCCCAAGTGATTTTGAAGAACTCGGCGGGTGGGTGAAATCGGTTAAGTACAGCAATCGAGATGTTTATTTTATTTATTGTGGTGGGTTGTCCCTTGAAAATAAAATTTATCTTGATGTAAATACAAATGAAATATTTATGAGGTAGAACCCCACGCTCTATTTATTAATAATGTTTACTTAAGCCCACTCATAGATTGAGTGGGCTTTTTTTGCCTATTCATAATGTTCAGCTTTCCAATCCAGAATGTTAATTATATTGAGTTTTATATGGAATGATAAGGAACTATTTATTAATGGCTAATAAGAGATTTATTATTATTACCATGATCAATCGTTTCAAAATCTCACTTTGCATTCTTCTTGAAACAAGCTAGGAAATATGGGTTTATCTCTTGTTAACAATGACTTATCTACTTGGTGATAAAGTTGAAAGTAAATAAATCTTTTTGATATCAGTATCTTGCATTAATTTACATGTTCGCAACATTTCATTGATTTTGAGAGGGAAGTCAAGTTTTTAATCATAAGATATAAATATTTTCCATTTGTAATAATATTTTTTGATTTTGAGTTGTAGGGTTTAATTAAAGCAAAACGTAAAGTTTAATTATCAACTAAGACATTATCTTATTAACATCATTGTTATTTAATTGCTTGTAAGGGATGGAACCATTAATGAAAAAGCTTGCTTTAATTACAGGGTCAAAAGGCGGTATCGGCTCAGCAATTTCCTCTAAATTAGTTGCAGACGGTTATCGTGTCATCGCGACTTATTTTACAGGAAACTACGGCTTTGTTGCGTAATTAAATTTAAAGATAGAACTACCCCGTTTCGCGTATTTCTTAATCAATACGACAAGTTTCAGGCATACCTAACCC
>NZ_JBGONY010000048.1:0-38820 GCF_041439375.1 Vibrio crassostreae
ATCGAGCCCGAGTGTTCTTTGGATTATAAATTCATCAAAGTATGCTCGCGCCCTGAGGGTTTGCTGTAGTCGCTGATGAGGTAAGGAACTTAGCCTCAAAGACGCAAACCTCCACCATCAGCATTAAAGGTATCATCGAAAAATTGCAAATTCAATCTGAAAAAGCGAACCGGAATATGGGAGAGAACGTGTTATTAATCAAGAAATCCGTATTTCTAGCTGATCAGATAAAGTCTTCATTTGAAGAGATATCTACAACAATCGAGTCAATCTCTAATATAAATACACTCGTAGCCAATGCATCCCAACAGCAATACAACGTCACTGAAGAAATTTCAAAAAACGCAGTACGAGCTTTCGATTTGGTACAGCAGAACGTTTCATCAGTTAATCAAACACTACAGGCATCAAATGAGCTAGCGCTCTTAGCAGAATCTCAAAAAAACGAACTAACCATTTTTAAAGTATAAATATCTAGGCAGGTCTAACGAAGTCAAACACTAGTTAGCCTGCCCATAACTAAATCAATCCAAGACAATATTATTCTTTGATATTCATGTTTTCCATTGATATGGATAAGATCGCCAGCTCCCTCTCTTCCCTCTTCATAAGTAATATTTAAACATCGCCAATTTTTAGCCATCTTACTTAGCCAATTAAAAACCTAACTTCCAAAGATAGCTTTAAATATTTCATTTAAAAAAGTAACTATAGTTCACCGTTGAATGTTAATAGTTTAATATAACTAAAGCCTCAAGCTATTTAATCAGAAAATTTTTGAACCAGTCTTGGCTTCCCTGACAAATCTATAGCTACATAATTAAAATTAGCTTCACATACTTGGAATCTTAGATTAACCTTATCTTCTTGAATAGGTTTTACCCAAACTTCTAAATCAATCGACATTGATGTTCTACCAATTTTAACGCATTCACCATAACAACAAACGACATCACCAACCTTTACTGGTTTTTTAAAAGTGATACTTGATACTGAAACTGTTGCTATCCGTCCTCCAGATATTTCTTGAGCTAGGATTGCTCCAGCTAAATCAAGCTGTGACATTATCCACCCCCCAAAAATATCACCATTCGCATTAGTATCTGCAGGCATAGAAAGAGTACGTAAAAGAAGCTGTCCTTTTGGTTTTTGTTTAGTATTGATTGAAGTACGCAAGATATATTCCTATATTTTAAATATATTCTTATATTTAACCATATTTAAGTTTAAAATTCAGCTTTGAAAATGTTTTATTTTTCACAGATTTTGATACTGTTGTTATGCACTTCTTATTCCATTAACATCGATGCTGGATTGAGCCACATTCTAAGATTGATTTAGCTCATTAATCGGAAAGTCGGAACCTTTAAGCTCTATAGGAAAATTAGCTGACTAAGGTACATATGCATAAAAACATACTAACAACCTACCGGAGAATTCTAATTCCTCAAGCTCATTCACCACTAGTGACCCCCTTAGATCGTAAAATTACTGTTTCAAATATTGCTCGAACGTGATAATCGGAGTGAACTTTCCACTGGGCTATTGCATCACTTTTTAACACTCCTATTGCGTCATATCTCGAATGCCCAGGCTCCCAGTTACTTGTATTTTTACGCTGTGAGGTTAACGGAATAATACCTTTTCGGGGCAGTACTTAATGGTACACCTTCGTATCACAAGCTCCGTTACCTGACATATCATTGCTCTTTCTTCGAGGTAGATTAAGTAATGTTGGCAGCACTACACTATTACTACATCGACGAGGTTTACCTCTACACAAAGATTTCATGCGTACCTACATCCACTGTGAGATAGAGCGTTCGCCAAGTTCTCCGTTTTCATGGCCGTACTTTCTGACTTTCTATTCGTCCTCGCCAAACACTTTAAAAACAGAGAATCAATGAAATCTTGTAGCGTTCGAAGCGGGAGATATGATGCTCTTTTTCATAGAAGAGCATTATCTGAGTCGTCAAACCCTCTACGTCGCTTTCCATGGCGTATCGCACATTTCCATACTTTAATCACGCATCATTAATACAGAGTAACATAACCACTCTTACATATTACGCGATGATATTACCACCAACTCGATCTATGCAACAACGTATGCCTTAACCACCTAACAATCAGACACTTTAAAAATGCTTTCCAGATGAAGTTAAATCAATCATTGTATGAGAATTAAAATAAAAAAGCCGGCTTCAAAAAGAAGACGGCTTAGATTAATGTTTGAAATTATAGTTTATTAGCTATGCAAAAGCGTTTTTCCCTCTAGAAACATCGGACCATGCCTTAGTGATAGCAACTCGAGACTTACTATCAAGGTTATCCATAAAGCCATTGTCGCCACCCTGAGGCGCAAAACCACTCATAGCTTGAACCAATGCGTCAATCGAGGTGGCAGATAACGCGGTATAATCTCGTTCACCTTTCGCATCCTTATCTCTCATATCAACAACAACTTGTGCACGATTACCATTGAAGTAATCAGCGAAAGTGACAGAACCAATATGTTCAAACTTCGCTTGGTTAGTATCGCTTTCAGGATCACGTAATATAGAAAGTTTTAAATCATAACCACTACGCTCAAACCACAGTTTATTCCAATCAATGCCATTGAACACAATCTTATCTTCACTACGGATGTCTTCAACAAGGTTGTCGATAACATCACCGCTCACGACAAAACTGTCGACACCAGTCCCACCTTTGAATGTATTTTGGTATCCACCAAGTACCATCAAATCATGTCCTTCACCGCCATTGAACTGACTGAACTTTGACATGGCCGCTGCAATCAAGTGATCGTCCCCTTCCTCGCCGTTCAACACTGCGTGATAACCCAACAGCTTGACCACATCGTTACCAGTGTCAGCATTGATACGATTATAGTTCCCAAAGACATTGGCAAAGTCGTTCCCCGAACCTAACTCTACTTGGTTGTTATTACCGATCGTAACTGAGTAATCTTGCTCATCACCTGTATCCACGCGGTTATAATTACCAGAAGTCACAACATAATCTCGCCCTGTTCCGGTATCAATTTGTCCACCTTCCCCAAAGACAAATGCTTGATCATTACCAGCACCAAGGAAAACATGGTTAATTCGTCCAGCGACCACAGCAGTATCATTACCTTCACCACCAAACATCATATTTTCACGCCCCATAAGAACGCCCATATCATTACCTTCACCGCCGGTAAAAATATTGGATGTACCAGTTGCGTAATACACATCGTCACCTCGACCGCCCCAGAAGTTGTTGTTATCCCCTAGATAAGCCCCTAAATCTTTGCCGTCGCCACCCCAGTTGAAGTTATAGTTTCCTAGAGAAACATGGACATCACCATCCCCTTTTAAATGACCACTCTTACTTAAGAAATCGAATGTTTTTTCTTTCATATTCAGTAGATCTTTCGTTAGGTTCCCTTTCAGGTTTTCTACCAACGATTTCATCTCTTTTTGCTTATCTTGGCTAAAGATAGTCGTAAACAAGTTTGGTAGACTGAACGAATTAAAACCAAATGCACGATCTTTTTTCGGGGTTTTTTCAGGCGTTGTAGCCTCATCGCGACTTTTTTGAACACCATTTACGTTGGTCCCATTAACGGAAACTGATGCTTTATCCTCTTTCTCTTCTGGCGTTTTTTCTTTCAAACCATGAGTTTCTGCGAACGACTTAAGGCCATCTGCGCCCATATCAATTCCCGATTTCAAATCGTCTAACAGCTTAGTAGGATCGACGAAAGCTTGAAGTTGATCACCACTAAACTCACCAATCACTTCCAGCATATCTTTGAGGATTGCAACCCCGTCTACCGGCTTACCATTACGAGCAAGAATTTGCCCAGATGCGGTGTAATCCACACCGAAGATGTCCCCAAGTGTCGTATCCGCACCCACACCAGACAACTGGCCAAGTAGTTTATTCTTTAACTGTCGGGGTAAATCTTTAGGGTTATATGTGAAGGTTGTTTTCGCTTGACCTGTTGCAGAGAACTGCTGTGTCATTAAGCCAAACAAAGAACCTAGATTGGTATCAAGGATAGACTGGATATTGTCACCAAACATAAAATTCCAATTGCCCGACGTGACCTGAATATCCGCACCTTGACCACCAACAGCGAAGTTAAATGCTAACTTCTCATTCGCTTGACGAAACTTATCTGCGCGACTTAGTTTGTTTGCACTGGTGTCATTACCACCTAACCATTTGTTGAACTTCTTGTTCAGAACAGCTTCAGTGTCATTCTTCAAACCTCGGCTACTACGTCCATTTTGCGAATCCAAACTCACAAGAGTGTCATAGTCAACACTGCTACTTTGATCTAAACCAGACATATCTTTAACGAACTTCTTCGCGCCTGACAATGTCCACTGTTGATTTTGAGCAGAAACCCAATCTTTGCCTTTGCCCGAATTTGCTATACCTTGCAGAACTCCAGAAATACGAGCGGCCCCATCAAACGGGTTAACAAGTGGTGGGGTTGGGATCGATTTATCCAGCATCACAATCAAATCATTGCTTCGTCCTAAGTTGAAGCTCACGTTGCGATTTCCGATAAACATCTGCGCACCTTCCAGAGCCTGATAGCCACCGATATCGAAGCTGTGTTTGCTCTGACCATTACCGATATGAACCATCACATTGTTATCACCAAATGCCAATGACTTAAAGCCACCAGTGCCCACTTTAATGCTAACGTTAGATGTGCCCCAATTCACCGCGGTAAACTCGCCATCGCCCACATTCACTTGGATGTTCCCAGAGTAGCTGAGCTGATTGCTGTTTCCTGAAGTTGAGGAGGTTCCTTGATTTATTTTTCTTTTTTCTGGTGCCTCAAAAACATTGTTGTTTTCACCAATAGCCCCACGGACAGACTCGTCCGTCTTGCTCATACCAACGTGAGAAAGATTAATGTTTCCTTCAGCAATGCCATTTCGAATACGCTCTTCTTTCGTCGTCACTTCACCTTGAGCATCCAAACTAAATGTAACTTTGTGTTGTGGCGCTTTTTGTACCCAGTCGCCATTAGCATCACGAGTGTGTTTACGACCAGTTGAGTCAACCGCAACCTCTGAGCTCCGGACTGAAACATCGCTACGAATTCCATTTATATCCATCGCTTTAATAAGCTGCTTACCAAAGCCTTTCTGTTTGTCATCACTAATTAAAGAACAGCCCACGACGCTAATATGATCAGGTTGAGTGGTGATGCTTCCTGATCCACTGAAGGCTTGATTCAATTTAGCAAGCTTGACTGCTAATTCATCAGCACTATAACCACTCATGCGCATATTATTGTTTTCTGAATCACCACGGCCATGACCAACTAATTGCCATCTAACCTTTCCATCAAGCTTCGAGGGGTCACCAAACACCACTCGATAGTTTCCGTCTGAATCAAGTTGAACTACCACACTCTTATCAGGATGTTTACCTGCTAAGTTCCCCGCAGCTTTAGCCACCACAGGGTCGTTCTCCATTTGAACAATAACTTGTCCATCAAATCGAGTTTCCCCGCCACCCGTTTGAGGTAGAACTTCAACACGCTTCCAACTATCAACATGTTTATTATTAACATGACCGTCCTCTCCACTTAAGGAGCTAGTGAAAACAATCTTTGGTTTATTCACGACATCTTCGTAAACAGCACGTAGACTCACATCATCCTTCTCAATCTTGAATTGGTTCGTTTCACTCACTTTAAGTGCCGGTAAACCTAAACGATGGGTAATGCCAGGAACAAACCCTTCAATGCCTTTGTGAGATTGCAAATGTGCTCTCCCATAGATAGCAACAAATTTTTCACCCGCTGGCAATTTTTGCAACGTGTCTACCGCTATATTATTTGCAGCTCCAGCCCGATACATCAACCCATGCTCTGTCCCTTGAATGTTAGGGCGAGCCGTAATATTCGCATCAAGAGCAACAATGCGCATACCATTTGAACGTGCATTTTCAAACAAAGTAACGTCTATATGCTTAGTTTTGAGCATTGCACTTAATTCATTGGACATCACACCAGTAGCCAGATAATTGTCAATCAGTGGCTGCGCAAGATCCGAACGCAGGTGCTCTAGACCAATGACAGTGATACCTTGCTTCTTGAGTACATCCATTTGCTCATTAACAAAGCGCAAACCATTAACATCGCTGCCATGTACTTCGCCAATTAAAAGACCTTTACGGTCATTTAGAAGTAGAGAAAGCTGCTCTTCGACATTCTTCTTTTCGGCAAGTTTCTTACTTAGGTCTTCGTATCCAATACCAGAATATTGGCGATCCCAGCTCTCAACATCTGTCTCATGACTACTGTGGTAAATACCTTTAATTTGATCCATTCGACCGGCTTCAACTTGAGAAACATAGTTTCTGTCTGCGAATTTCTTTAGCAAGATCATTTCAGCTGAATCGCCGGAGCTCCGATCCGACGACTTAGCTGCTTCTTTCAAGAAATAGAAAGCCATCTGAACAGACTCAACCCCGGTCAAGTCTTGAAGCTCTTGGTAACTGTAACCCAAGTGGACAGTTTTCGTCGCTTCATCCAAGACAGCTTTGCTTAGTAAATCGTTCGCCTGTGATTTTTCCAACCATTGTTTGAAGTCTGAATAATGTTCGCCAAGTTCGATGTGATATTTAGCGTCAAAGCCCAAATCCTTCGGAGTCTCTCCATTATATCCTTGCTTTGGCGATAAATACGGGTCTTCATTTGCCCAACGGACCATCATTTCGGTTAGACCCGCATGTTCACCATTGGCTTCCTCGATCGCCACCATATAAATGTCAGCGGCAAGTTCGGGGCGTGTCTTTGCAATAGCGTCAATGGCCTTTTGGGTAACTTTCATTTCCCCTTTAAATAACTCAGTACTTACCTGCTCTTTCAATTGCGTTAGTGCATGATTACGACCGGAGGTTGGATGTTCAGCTAAATAAGCGTTAATCTTATTGCAAAGTTCAAAGCTCGCGCTCATCTGCTCTTGACCATTGGAATGATGCACCAAATCAACTTGGTCTAAGATACTTTGATAAGAAGCACCAATCGGTTTAGCAAAAATTTTCGCTCTATCTTTCAGCTCTTGCTTCGTAAATACTTGAGATAAATCTACTTTTAATCCGGTCTTTTTTCCTAATGATTCAAGATCCGCAACTTTGTCACTTGTCGCCCTCTTAACTGGTAACACTTCCCCTGGTTCATCTGATGCAGAATTAGCATGCTCTTTGTAGAACTTAAGCGTTTTATCCAATGCCTTGTCCAGCGCATCGCGCACTGTGCCCTTTGAGCTATCATCAACTAGGTCTATCAGATCCTGATAGTTGGCGGTGTAGCTTTCCAATACTTTTTTGCGATCCTCTCCCGTTTCCTGCAAAGCTTTGTACACAGCAAGGCTTTCGTTGACTGAGTGACCGCCGTCAAAAACTAAGAAAGACAAGGTGTTTAGGTAAGCTTGATCAACAGAGAATCCTGGATTCTTACTCGCAATATGTTGGTTCAGGTGCGTCATGATATTGGTTGAACCCGACGCGCCCGTCACTACCGGCAGACCATTATTCAAGGCATTACTTTCGAATGTTGTCTTTTTACCCGGAGTAAGAATTCGACCATCTGCGACACTGCGGCCTTCTATAAAGTCATCGTAGTTATCACCTTTCGGTTGATATTGAAGCGCCGTACCATAATCACTGGTTTTCTTTTCAATAAGGGTAACTTTGTTTTCACCTTCAACCCCTGATGATATTACCGCATCAGTTGAACGAGCCTTGGTGATAACATTCCGATAGAAACGGTCCCCTTCAGCTTTCCACGGGGCCATTTCCATTCCCAAACCAGGGGTAATTGCCATTTTCACAGCCAGGAAAGGAACTTTTATAACACCGAAACCATCATCAACTTGTGTCATCATAGTTTTGAAGTTGTCATAATTCGGTGTTTCAAGGAATTGAGTTAAGGTCGGGACGCGACTAAACCATGGACGCTTGTCTTTAGCGATCTCTTCTGCAAACGCTTCCATTTTTGTCTGGATTCGCTCAGCGCGCAACACATCGTCTCCCGCATCCGGCAGCAAGCCATGTATCCATTCGTCAAAATCATTAACTAAACTGGTTCCGATTTGAACTGAAGTATTAATCGCTTGTTCTGTCGGTGTTTTCACCAACTCATGAGCTATTTCAGAGTCAAAACGACGGCCAAACAAATTATCAAGATATTGACCTGTCGCTTTATCTTTCTTTGCATCAGCCAGTAATTTATTTGCCAGCGTTTGCAGTTTAGGGTGTTCTGCTAACTTTTCATGAGCCTCGCTAAACAGCTTAACCGCTTTCTCTTGAGTCACACTTCCGCTCATCCATAGCGTTTTAGCTTGCTCTACTAACTCATGTATTTCATTCGCATAAGTTTCAGTAGTCTCTATCTGACCTAGTTTATAAATAAATTCAATAAGGCTCTCATTTTCAGTTTTTGGCGCATCTCTCTCTGAAGTTGAATTCGTCAGAGTCGGTGAAACCACTCCGAACGACTTTAAGCTATTGATTTCGTGCTCGGTCAAAGGTTCAACCAAACCAACCACACGACCAATACCGTCAAACACGAGCTTAGACTCAAACGCTTCAACAGCTTTCGGATCAATTGCAATACCAAAGACATTGGCGTCCTTCGAACGGTTCCTCTGAATATGGCTTTGCAGCGACACCATTTCAAATTGGAGTGTCTTAACTAACTCACCACGTTGAGCGAACTCTTTTGGATTTTTTTTCTGCCACTGGTGAAGAGCCAACTCTAAGGCAGCAAGATTCTTTTCAGATGGGGTACGCTGAATTGACTGAATGTTACTTCTTACCACTTTCAACTCTTTACTAGGTAAATCCGTTAAAAGCTTGCCAATGTGTCGCTTAGTCGAATCGACAAATCTTGCATCATTAGAGCCAAGCAATGAGAAGTCAAAACCATCTACGCCTTTTCTTACAGCTAAAGAAGTGTCAGCCGCTTCACCCAGCCCGTGAAGATTGACACCTGAAATGCGAATATCTTTTCGGTTTACATCTTGTGATGCTCGATTTACAACTCTGATACTGTCGGTATTGCTCTCAGTGAACATGGAAGTGATAGCTCTTCCGGTATTTTTAGAGCGAATACCTGCATTGATTTGTAGTCGGTTTACGGCTTGAACAGCATCGTTTAACGCTTCTTGCTCTTGCTCGCTCAATCCTTCACTGAATCGGCCATCGGCGCTTGACTTGTTGTTGGCATTCACATGGTTACCCGTGACGCCTGCACCTTCTATTCTGCGTGCTTTACCCGAAAGTCCACTGCCCACAGCACCTTGACGATCAGGACGATCCTCTTCGTTCTGCTTTGAACCTTTCGCATCCGCTTGTGCTTGATCCGCTTTGTTTTCAGCATTTCTTGCATCACGATTACCACGTTCTTCAGCGTCTCTAGCTGAATTATTCGCATTCGATTCAGCTTGTTTAGCTTCATTAGCTTTCGTAGTGGCGTCTGTTTTACGCGCATCAGCGTCGGCTTTAGTATTCGCAATATCTTTCTCTGCACCAGAGCGATTCTGTTCGCCTTTCGCAACGCCTGCTTCTGATTTCGCCACAGAATCGTTGACACTTTTTTGGTTGTCTACGTGCGCTTTTTTCGCAGCGATGATGCTTTCCCCAGCAACATCTTTAGCCTGACCTAATTTGGTTTGAGCATCCTCTAAAAGACCGTCTGCGAAATGGTTGCGCCAATGCTCACCAGATTCACCTACATAAACCGCTTTGTTATCCAGCACATCAAGTCCCTGGGCCAATGTCGTCAGGTCTTTAGTTACCGCTTCAGACTCTTCGTTCACAGCATCACGCTGCGCTTGCCCATTGCTCTTTAATGCTTCTTGATCGGTGGATTCTAATTGAGCCTGAGAACCCGATACGGCTTCAAGTTGTTTCTGCTTTTCTTGCTCTAAGCGTTGACGATCGGCTTCCGCTCGTTCTTTGTCAGACATTGCATTTTGCGCAGCTTGATTTTGTTCCGCATTATCGGCAACAGCATTAGCTTGGTGTGATGTTTCAGATTTCGCCACAACATTATCTAAAACATAGCCCAACCCATCATCATGGCCTGTGCCTTTAAATTCTATTCGGTTGCTGCCAGAATTCGCAGTCAACTTAAGTGTTTTTTGTTGCCAAGCTGCTTCATCGCCAGAAGTTGAGAATACAACATTACCGTTCCAGAGAACTTCTATGCCTTCGTTGCTTGAAATACCTGCACGTTTTGCAAAATCAAAGCTAACCGCAATGACTTCACCTTCCGCTAAATCCGTTAAATCTTGAGAAAGACTTGTATTAGTATAAGTATCTAGCTCTGTAACAAGTGAACCATGACCATCACCACTTACGCCATAATCCTTACTTGAAGAGGCAACTTCAACACCGTGAGTCGATTCCCATCCCAGACCACCTTGCTCAAAATCACCATTGACGATCAAGTTAGGTGTTTGCGTTTGATTTGAAGATTCTTCGATGTTGAGTTCATTTTCCATGTTGCTGAGATCAGGCGTTTCAACGTTGGTCACGCTTCCACTTAAACCGTCTCCTAGATCGGAACCCACTTCTTCGATTTCATCTAAGTCGAAACCATCAAGTTTAGTGATTTCAGGCGTTGAAATAGCACCTCGTCCTTTCTGAATTCCTGATGAAGAAGCTTCATCACCTTGAACTAGGTAATTAATCGCTTGGCTGCCACCCACTCCAAGAAGAGTTTGTTTAATATTATCAAACAGTGCGGAAAGCTTATTGCTGCTCGTGTTACTTGACGCGACGGCTAGGCTATAGAAATCACCGTTACCCACTTTGATAGCAACGTTATTTCTGGCATAAGAAGCGTTAATCCCTAAGCCATCACCTACGTGAATATTCACGTTTGCTTTGCCTTTCATCACCGCAACATTGAGACCGTCACCCACTTTGGTGTTAACGTTATATTTGCCCCATGCAACGTTCACTGAAATACCGTCACCAATTTTGGTGTTGATATTCGCATCACCATAGGCCGCCGTTACACTCAGGCCATTACCCACGGTTGTCGTAATATTGGCTTTACCTTTTGCCGCCGTGACCTGCATACCATCACCGACTTTAGTGACGATATTGCCTTTGCTCCAAAGTGCGTTGAAGCTATCTCCGTCACCCACTTGAGTAACGATGTTCGCTTCACCTTTCGCTAAAACAACATTACGGCCATCACCTACTTTCGTAATGATATTCGCTTTGCCCCAAGCTCCCGTGTAATCATCGCCATTACCGACGTGAGTAATGACATTCGCCTTACCTTGAACCACAGAAACTTCTTGGCCATCACCGATTTTGGTGATGATGTTCGCTTCACCTTTGGCGAAGTTGTATCGATCACCGTCACCAACGTGAGTGAAGATATTTGCTTGTCCCCAGGCCACGTTAACGCCTAATCCATCGCCCACTTTTGTGATGATGTTAGCTTTACCTTTCGCCAAACCAATAGTCGTACCATCCCCCACATGGGTCATGACATTGCCCACTTTTGATATCAGTAAACCAACGGTGGTTCCTTCGCCAACTTTGGTTAAGATATTACCTTTACCCGCCAACACAGCTGCGGTTGTTGCATCACCAACATGGGTCACTACGTTTGCTTTCGCAGCTGCGACAACACCCATGAAGTCATCACCGACTTTCGTTATGATATTCGCTTCACCAAGGGCTAGTACGCCAGTAAGACCATCTCCTACGTGAGTCATAATGTTTGCTTTACCAAACATCGCGGCTAAGGTTGTGCCATTACCCACTTTCGTCATCACGTTTAGTTCGCCAGCAAATAAACCTAAGCTTGTGCCATCACCAACGTGAGTATAGATATTCGCTTTACCGATCATTAATGCAGCAGTTAGGTCATTACCCACTTTCGTCATGATATTGGCTTGGCCAAGCATTGCAGTAAACGTGCTGCCATTACCCACCTGAGTGAATATATTTGCGTTACCTACCATCGCGGCTATCGAGGTACCATTACCCACCTTAGTCGCGATATTACCTTTTGCTATCATTAATGCGACTGTTGTGCCGTCACCAATATGCGTAAAGACATTCGCTTCTGCGACCATAAGCGCTAATGCATCACCATGACCAACCTTGGTAAATACATTGCCTAGGCCGCCCATTAGCGCCCACGCGTTCCCTTCACCAACGTGAGTGAAGATATTGCCTACGCCGATCATAGCGGCTATTGAAGTGCCGTCGCCTACTTTGGTGAAGATATTACCCGCAGCACCCATTACGCCAAGTGTTTGGCCATCGCCAACATGAGTCAATACGTTACCAATACCCAACATAATGCCTGTGGTATCGCCATCGCCCACCTTGGTTAGAATGTTCGCCCCACCAACCATGACGCCAGTTGTCGAGCCATCACCAACATGTGTAAGTACGTTGGCGCCTCCTCCCATAACGGCAAGCGCATTGCCATTGCCTTTTTTGGTTAGGATGTTTGCACCACCAAGTGCGACTGCGGTCGTATTTGAGGCCGTCTCATCACCGCTAATATGAGTAATGATATTGGCGCCACCAAGCATACCCGCCGTGAGGTCACCGTCACCCACTTTAGTCATGACATTCGCGCCACCGACAAGTACAGAAGCGATGTCGCCCTTACCAACCTGTGTCATGACATTAAAGCCACCGACCGCTAACCACAACCCGTTGCCAGACCCAATTTGGGTGTGCGTGTTGTAGCCGCCTAGCATAGTCAAACGACTATTACCGTTACCTTTGTGAACTGAAATATTGCCATAAGCAAGTAAGTGGGCTAAGTACTCGCCGTCACCAATACGAACCAATACATTGACCGCACCGCCTGCGTAGACATCCATTTTCCCTTGTTTGCTCTGATGAACGAGCACGTTAGCTAAACCAGCACCACGGAAAGTGAGGTCGCCTTCATCGCCACTTTTAACAATGACGTTAGCCGCGCCGCCGCCAACAAATTCGGTATCACCAAACTTAGAGCTGTGAAGGATAACGTTGGCGAGACCACCACCGTTAAAGTAGACATTACCGCGTGTCACATTGGATTTGATGACGTTACCGCCACCGACACCATTGAACCGAACGTCCCCTGAACTTTCACCACCATCGCTAGCAGACTTAAACAATGATTGTTCATTGTATTCATCAATATCCGCTACTATTTCACTGGTACTTCTCAACGTATTAACGCTGTATTGTAGCTGACTCAACGAGTAACCATTTTTGTACCCAGAGCTGTAACCGTTTGCGGAAGAAATATCTTCACTAGACAAATTTTGGGTGTGGTCGCCTTCTTTATACCAAGGACGAGCTTGATACCTTAGTACTCCGGTATCGGGATCGTTTGCAAGTTCGACGACAACTATTTTTGTGTATGACCCCAAGACTTTTGCATAGACGTACGTGTTTGCTTTTCGATTCGATTTAACTGCTTTGACATCGACAGTCGAGCCATCCGAAGAGATAGCATGCCCACCCATTTTTGCATCAGATAATGACACGTCTTTAGCATCAATCACCGCACCGTTAGCGTAGGTCACCCACTCATATTCTGTAAGGTCTTTTTCAACGGCGTGAATAGTCACCGCTTTCTGGTGTTCAACTTTCAAATCCGACAGCGTATATGCGCCATAGACTTTAACGGGGTTAAACCCGCTCTCAGAGGAAATATCCTGGCTCGTTAAGTTACTTAAATGATCGCCTTCTTTGTACCAAGCGGTAGAATAATACTTAAGCTCTCCAGTTTCAGGATCGTTACTCAGCTGAATTTTATTTATTTTGGTGTACTTAGAATCCGAGAAAGCAAACAGATAAGTATTCGGCTCACGTGTCGATTTTATACCCGTAACTTGATGATCCTGGCCAATCCAAGTTCCACTTAGTACCGCTTGAGTAAGCACGATTTCATCGGCATTGACATGCGCCATCCCTTCGCCGTCGAAGTCTTTACCTATCCCTTTACGGGTAATATTATTGTAGGCTCCCCCCCCGGAAAAACTGACATTTCCGTGGGCGACATCAGAGTAAAGGCTGTTGTACCCTCCAACCCCTTCAAATGTAACGTTCCCTCGTGTTTCAGCATAAACGTCATTAGCTTGGCGTGTACGTTCAATTCGATTTGATGCGCCTGCACCCTGTAGGGTTATATCTCCAACTTTACCTTTTCGAACCAGATGATTATCGGCACCAACACCACGGAAAGTGATATTGCCAGTTTCCACTCGTGAACTAATGCTGTTAGCCGCACCGCCCCCATCGAATGTCACATCACCACGTGAACCCTGGTATTTATTGAACCAAGTTCGGTCGAGTTTGTTTCCGGCCCCTGCCCCCGTAAAGGATAAGTTACCCTGGTTTGTTTCATGCCAAAGACTGTTGTAACCACCAACACCACCAAATGTCACATTACCACTTAGACCTTTACGGGTTATACCGTTGTATGCAGCTGCACCTCCATAATTTACGTCACCGCGATTACCTAAGTGGTCAATAGTAACTCCACCAGCAAGGCCGGCAAATGAGACATCACCACCCCCACTTTTATTGATATCAACATACCCAGCCGCACCTTTTACACTAAGGTTACCAATAGAATCCTCTACCTTTAGATGGGCCGCACCGCCTACGACTGTATCATTACCACTACCCGTATAAACTGTGGCAGTAATTGAAGCGACGGTGATATGATCATCACCGCCGTAAGCTCGAATATCGCCGCCAATAAGACTAGTCGCAACAATATTATTGTCCCCATCGTCAGCGGTATAGCTCCCTGTAAAGAAGTATTCAACACTTCTCCAAAATGGTTTTCCCATAAAATAAACTCTAATTTCGGATTAAATAGAAAACCACTGTACCTTTCTGATACAGCGATCACTTTGAACATTGACCTTGCCGCGGACCGTACAAACTTTCTGCCCCTGCCACGGAAGGAATACACGGCGACGAAGGTCATTGACAACTTCGCGGCCATGACCGAATGGCGCTATCATCTCTGGGATATAAATATGCTGGCCAGATTGCCAGTCAGATAAAGAAATTTCCCGCACTCCAGATAACAACTCATCTCGGCTTTGCTCAGACAAAAACGCCCAATTACAAAATGCAATTGGGCGACCTTGTTCATCTTCGTAATAGCAAAACTGGTTTAGCTCAAACGCAGGCATAATACGTTGCTGCCATTCAGCAACAACGTATCTGCGATGAAGAGGTGAATGCTGACTTAACAACATCACCCCTCCGATTATTTTTTGAATTTGCGCTAACGTAAGATTTGCTGATTGATATGCAATAGACATATGCCCAATATCACCAAATGCAGTTGCTATTTAACTTTAGAAACTCGCTTTTTTGGCGCAGTTTTTTCTTCCGTTGTTCCCTCTTCAGCCTGAGGGTCAACCGGTTCACTTGATGGTAAAAAACCCGCTGCAACTAACTTGTCAAATTCAGCTGACATGCGAGGATCTTCGAGCATGTTTTTAACCATGGAAACCATATACATAAAGCCAGAAGCTGGCATATGAACCACTTGTTTAAGCTCAAGGTCATCATCATTTTCAGCCATTACGCCACTAGCCATATTTTTTTGGTCTTGACCTACGAAATAAAGGGAAAAAACGCCTTTATTATAATTAACACTAGAAATGGTTTGAACAAACTTCTCTGTCATAAAATAAAATCTCAAAAATTTAACAAAACAAAATGAACCTTAATCGCATTTGATTGCGAAAAAAGAAACTATAATTGAAATAAATTGAATTGTTAATAGAAACGATCAAATTTAAATCAAAAAACCAAATTAAAATAAAATTAACTCAATAAAATCAATAGGATACAACGAAATTAAATATAAAAATAAAACGAAAACTTGCTGGAAAATATATCAAATGCTAATATAAAACCTCTAAAAAATCTAATTAGAATGCAAAATGACAGCTAAAGAAACAATGATAATATTATGCATAAACCTTCACCTGAAATTAATTGAAGATGGCAAAAAGGACATAATCAATGGGAAAAACGACATATCAAAAATTGAAGAAATGAATTATTTTGATTTTATTAAAAAAATAGAAAATGAAAAAGAAATCAAAGTATCAGCTAAGTTTTCACAATTTAAAAGTCTAGATAAAGTAAAAACTCCTTCGATTCTATTCGATATGGAAGGTTTACCATTAACTTTAGCAAAATCTAATAAAGATAAGTGTTTAATACAAAGACCTAATAAAGAAACTCCTGAAATAATTTCGTATAACGAACTCAATTCAATTTGGAACCACAGATGGCTTGAGATAAAACAAGCTCAATCACGTTTTGATATCGCCTGGTTCATTCCTGAGTTTTTGCAACACAAAAGAATACTCGGGGAAATTTTTTTGTTTTCTTTTGTATTGCAAATACTCGCCTTAATCTCACCGCTATTTTTTCAGGTTGTGATGGATAAAGTGCTTGTACATCAAGCTTGGTCAACCCTTGATGTGCTTGTGATAGGGCTTGTGATCACTGGCATTGTAGAGGTTCTACTTCGCGGCTTACGCGAATATCAATATGCGCACACAGCCAATAGAATTGATATTCAATTAGGACTTAAGTTAGTAAAGCACTTGTTTGGCCTTCCTTTGATGTTCTTCAAAACACGTCAAGTAGGAGCTATCGTAACTCGCGTGCGCGAGCTTGATACTGTACGAGAATTCTTAACAGGCTCGATGTTTACTTTAACGGTCGAGTTCTTGTTCATGTTTGTCTTTCTCTATGTAATGAGTTTGCTTTCACCTCCTCTCACATGGCTATTTATTGCAACCATCCCTCTTTACGTATTGCTCGCTTGGTGGCTTACACCTCGAATGCAAGCGGCGGTAGAAGAGCAATTTACGCACGCCGCTGCAAATACCTCTTTTCTCACAGAGACAGTGGCTGGCAGTGAAACTCTAAAAAGCTTAGCCGTAGAGCCTCGTTTTGTTCGCCGTTGGGACGATCAAACGGAAAAAATGGTCTCTACTGGGTACGTGGTTCAGCAACTCAACAACCGATCCAACCATGTCGTTCAACTCATCCAGAAAGTAACAAGTGTTGGAGTTCTGTGGTTAGGGGCAACAGAAGTACTGTCATTGGAAATGACTATCGGACAACTGATCGCTTTTAATATGATGACAAACCATATAGCCCAACCTTTATCACGCATGGTTGAGTTATGGGGGCAATTTATTCAAACGCGCGTGGCACTAGAAAAATTGGGAGACATGCTTAATTTACCTGTGGAGCAGCACACAGGGAGCGATACGATTGCATTACAAGGCGCAATTTCGTTCAAAAACATCCTATTTCGTTACCAACCAGATATCCCACCGACCCTGAACAACTTGTCGCTAGATATCCAAGCAGGTGAAACATTAGGCGTTGTGGGAACATCAGGCTCAGGGAAAAGTACTCTAGCTCGATTACTGCTACGACTCTACTGCCCAGAAAAAGGGTTAATAACGGTTGATAACACACCACTTAATCAAATTGGCATCCAGCAACTGCGCCAACAAATCGGCATAGTTCTGCAAGAAAACTATCTATTTAACAAAAGTGTTTGCGAAAATATTGCCCAATCGAAGCCTGAAGCTAGCTTAGAAGAGGTTATCGAAGCGGCAAAACTTTCTGGAGCTCACGAATTTATCATGAAGCTCCCAATCGGCTATGACACGATCTTAGCCGAAGGTGGGCAGTCCCTTTCTGGCGGACAGAGACAACGCCTGGCGATTGCGCGAACTCTACTTTCAGATCCCAAAATCATGATCCTGGATGAAGCCACGAGTGCACTGGATGACGAATCACAAGCGTTGATTCAATCCAATATGGCAAATATCGCGAAGGGCCGTACGGTCATCACTATCGCTCACCGGTTATCCACCGTACGAGATTGCGACCGAATTATCGTTCTACACCAAGGTAATATCGTCGAGCAAGGTAGCCACCAACAGTTAATCACATTGGGCAAACAGTACAAACAATTATGGCAACTTCAGCAAGAGCTCAAGCAAGAGGATTCAAACGCATGAAAAGTGTCATCAAGCGATTCTTAGCCAAATTTAGAATAAACCAAGCGACTGAGAAGCATTACGAATTTTTGCCTGCGCACCTCGCCTTATCACAACGTCCTCCTTCACCATTTGCTCGCATAACGGCCATCACGCTCAGCTTGGGAGTCGTTGCCGTCTTAATTTGGGCGTATTGGGGGAAATTAGATATACAAGCGACAGCTACCGGACGTTTCGTTGTCTCTGGCCGCTCACAAGTGATTCAATCTTATGAGCAGAGCCGGGTTCTCTCTATTCACGTAAAAGATGGGCAACGAGTGACAAAAGGCGCGCCGCTTCTTACTCTTGATACCCTAGGCATCAATCAAGACATTACCCGTTTAATCACTCAGTCTGAATTTCAAACTAATGACCTAATTCGATACCAATCTTTGAATAGTGGCCTGCCACTCTCTAAGGACCTATTATTTTCGGCCTTACCACTCGAACAACAAGCGTTGATCAATGAAAACTTCTTGAGTGAGAAACGTGAATATGAGTCGACCCTGGCAAGTATCAAAGCAGAAATGCAGGTCAACAAAACATCCCAAGCGGCTCGTCAAAGTGACATCAACGCATTAATTCAGTTAACCGAAAATATTAGTCAGAGACTCGCGGCACGAAAAACGTTGAATCAAATAAAAGTCATTGGACACGTAGAGTATCTAGAGCAAGAAAAAGAGCTACTGGAAGTTAAGCGCCAAGTGTCGCAACAACGAGCTGAATTAGAGGTTCTAAAGTCGCAATACCATAGTCTTGAAGAAAGGCTGACGGGGTTCAAAGCACAAAAACACAGAGAATGGCTCGAAAAAAGAAAACAAGCGAAATTGCAACTCGGGGGTTTAGCTCAGGAGTTGTCTAAAGTTCGTGAGCGTGAACAGTTAGAAATCATCCGTTCTCCTGTCGATGGTACGGTTCAGCAACTCAGTATTTACACGCTAGGAGCAGTACTTCAACCAGCACAAAATTTAATGATTATTGTCCCTGAAAATGCAGTACAGCAGGCGGAAATACAAATTCTCAATAAAGACGTAGGTTTTGTTTACCCAGGACAGCCAGTGACAGTAAAAGTAGATGCGTTTCCATACACTCGTTACGGTACTATCGAAGCTGAGCTATTGAGTATTTCTCGTGATTCTACTACAGACGAACGCTTGGGGCTCATTTTCCCAGCCCAAGTTAAGCTTAAGAATAACAACATCTTAATCAACGGTAAAAGTATTGAGTTGACACCAGGCATGTCCGTCGTTGCGGAAATAAAAACGGATAAACGTCGTGTTATCGACTACCTGCTGAGCCCAATACGTGAATACCAAGCAGAATCGCTAAGAGAGAGATAAGTATGGATATGACCTTATCAACAACGGAAAATAGCGTTTCTACCACTCAAGATGCTTCTATCACACAAGATAATGGCGGAATCGACGCCGTCGTTTATGCGGGTAACTATTTCCACAAAAAGTCGACCAAGACACAGCTCAAGCATGCTTTAGGCGTCAGTCATTCCAATTTAAATGACTTGGAAATAAGGGAAGCTGCAGATTATATTGGCCTGAAAAGTCAAGTAACGAAAGTAAAATCGAACGAGCTAGATACCCTTCCACTGCCCGTTTTAATTGAAATCGACAATAGTTGGAAAGTGCTCACAAAATCAGCGGATGGTTCTTCTCTTTTATATGATCCAGCCACTCAATTGGAGCAGCAGAGTGAGCTTAGTCCGAGTAGTCACTCATCAACGTACAAGGTAATGTTGGTCGCGGATGAAAGACTAAGTAGCAAAGAAGTGAAATTTGGCCTTAGCTGGTTTGCCCCCTCTATTTGGCGTCAAAAGAGCCAAATGCGAGATGTGTTTATTTATGCTATTGCCCTTCAAATATTCGCACTGGTGAGCCCGATGTTGTTTGAAAATGTCATCGACAAAGTGCTAGTCGGTCGCAGCTTGTCCAGTTTACATGTGCTCGCCATAGCGATGCTTGCTCTTGCCATTGCAGAGCCAGCATACAGTTACTTGCGCAATACCGTATTTGGCCACCTCGCAAGTCAAGTAAATGCAGAGCTATCAGGACGCCTTTATCGCCATTTAGTCGGCCTCCCCCTCAATTATTTCAAGCAGCGTCAGACAGGACAAATCATTGCTCGAGTTCGTGAAATGGCTCAAATTCGCCAGTTTTTGACCGGTTCGACGTTGATGTTATTGCTCGATCTCATTTTTGTTACCGTCTTTCTTGCTGTTATGTTCCATTATGCCAAGACTCTGACTTGGCTAGTAATCGGCTCACTTTTTATCTATTTCTTACTTTGGCTTATTGCTGGTCCAATCATAAGAAAAAAAGTGGAATCAGAATACGAATCGGATGCCGATGCCACGACCTTTCTAACGGAAGCAGTAACAGGCATTGAAACCATTAAAACCACAGCGACTGAACATCGATTTTTACATCAATGGCAACATATCCTCAGCCAACAACTAAACCGTAGCTTTGATGCTCAAAAATCAGGACTCATTGCAGGGCAAGGCATCGGGCTGATACAGAAACTGACTGCGGCACTGCTCCTGTGGTGGGGAGTCAGCGAAGTACTTAACGGTGAGCTCACACCCGGACAATTGGTGGCCTTCAATATGTTGGCCGGCCACGTGACTCAGCCGGTACTTCGACTTGCGCAAATTTGGCAAGACTTCCAACATACTCTTATTGCACTAAAGCGAGTGGGCGATATTCTTGATGAACCAAAAGAAAATGGTAAACAAGGGTTAGCTTCTGTTCCTGAACTCAATGGAGGCATCGAATTTAGTAACATTCGCTTTCGTTATCACGAAGACTCTCCCGAAGTGTTGGCCAACTTATCGTTAGAAATAAAACCGGGCCAGTTTATCGGCATCACCGGGCCATCAGGCTCAGGAAAAAGTACCATCACCCGGCTATTGCAACGTTTGTATGTCCCTCAACATGGTCAAGTATTGGTAGACGGTATGGATCTCGCGATAGCCGACCCAATTTCGCTACGTCGCAACATGAGTGTGGTATTACAAGAAAGTATTCTTTTTTCTGGGAGCGTTGCAGAGAATATCCGCCTAAGTCAGCCTCAAGCTACTGATGAGGAAATACGCAATGCTGCGCAGCTTGCCGGTGCTTTGGAATTCATTGAAGGACTTCCCCACGGGTTTAATCAGCCCGTTGGGGAAAAAGGGGGCTCTCTATCTGGCGGCCAGCGTCAACGTATTGCGTTAGCAAGAGCCCTACTCGTTAACCCTAGGATTTTACTGCTTGATGAAGCAACGTCAGCACTCGATTACAACTCTGAAGCTGCCATCATGAGCAACATGAAAGAGATTTGTAGAGATAGAACCGTAATTAGCATCGCACACCGCCTTAACACCATTCGTCATGCGGATAATATTCTTGTTCTTGATAAAGGCCAAGTTTGTGAAAGTGGGACTCACGATGAACTGGTTGAGAAGGAAGGTCTTTATGCAAAATTATGGAAGCAACAAATTGGCGGCTGATTTATAAATTGAAATCTACGTTGTTATAAGAAATATGGATGGTGTGAGCTTTAACCATTGACATTCACTCAACCCAAAAAGTGTGTGTTGACACACTTTTTGAGCCTTTATTATGTCTTCTCGAAAATCAAAAAACGGCTTTTTCACCTTGGAACGGCGTTGTTGCCTAAATCAGTTGAACCTTTTTCGAGTCTTGCGATCTGATCCTTTATGATGGTTAGAGCGGTGGTGACATGGGTAAGGCAAAAAAGAAGATAACTAACTGGGCGGAGTACAATAAGGCTCTGTGCAAACGGGGCTCGGTTACGTTCTGGATAGATGATTCAGCCGTAGATGCATGGCGATGCAAAGCCCATCATGGTAAGCGTGGTAGAGGCGTCCAGTACTCTGATACAGCGATTGAAACTGCATTGATGATTAAGGGGATATTCTCTCTACCATTGCGGGCTCTTCAAGGTTTTATCGACTCTATCTTTGAGCTACTGGAGGTTCCACTGACGTCCCCTGACTACACGTGTATCAGCAAACGCTCGAAGACAGTTCAGGTCAAATATCGTAACAAATCCAGAGGAGCTATTCGCCATATCGCTATTGACTCGACTGGTCTCAAAGTCTTTGGCGAAGGTGAAAAGCACGGCGCCGAAAAACGCAGAACTTGGCGCAAACTGCACTTAGCCGTTGATGTAGAAACTCATGAGGCCATTAGTGCAGAAGTCAGTCTTGTAAGTGTTGGCGATAGCGAAGTGCTGCCAACATTACTCAACCCTTTACGTAGAAAGGTAGATACCGTATCTGCCGATGGAGCGTATGACACAAAAAGTTGCTATGAGACCCTGCAAAATAAGGGCAGTACTCCGTTGATACCGCCTCGAAAGAATGCGGCGCTTTGGGAAGAAGGGCATCCCAGAAATGAAGCAGTAAAGGCTTTGAAAAACGGAACAATAGCGGAGTGGAAATCTGAGTCGGGTTATCACTATCGCTCAATATCTGAGACCGCAATGTCTCGATATAAAGGACTACCCAGCGGTAAATTGAGCTTGAGATGTTATAACGCTCAAGTGGGAGAAATCATGGCGAATGTCAAAGCTATAAACAAAGTCATAGGACTAGGTATGCCTGTTCGAAACTAACGGCGAGTCACATATGGCGTCGTTGGTCTTTAAACCGATTTGATCAACAACGCCCTTCCTAGGCTTAACTAAATTTAGCCACCAATAACACATTAATTTCATTTAAACCTTTAAATTTGTAGAGACAACCCTCTTAGAGGGGTACTTTAAATCACAGTATCTAACGGTCTTATATACAACCAAACATCCGAGCTTTCAACTTCCTAATATAAACTATTTATCTATGAACACGAGTCAATATCAAAGAGAAAGGACACTCTTATCTTAAAGACGATCACAATTTAATAACCTTTATTATCGCTGCTTGATATAAGCACCCATAAGTTCAAATACTTTGTCTATAGCATTAACAGCTTGAACCATTACCTTGAGCTTATCTTTCGTGCTCTTTAAAGACTCTGTTGACTCTTTCGCTTGATTAATAAGTCCCTTGATACTTTCTTGCCCTACGGAATGGAGACCAGAGTTCGTCTCTCTGATAGAAATATTGTATGCGTAGATTTTCTCGCATTTAATTAGAAACACATCATCTCCTGACTCCTGCATAACTAAGTCAAGGTAGCTTTGAAGTTCGTTGTACATGCTTTGTGATTCTGTGAGGCTCTCGCTCATTCGTTAGTCCTTTAAGGTATCGCAATCTCAGCATCACGAGCAATGATGCAGACTGATAAAAATCATCAACAACTTGCATTAGTGCCTCCAAATATCGGATGAATAACATTGAACACTGAGCTACAAACAGAGACGCTACATAAGTTCAGTCATTCAGTTTTTGAGAAAGAATTTACGACTTCACATGCCTTTGCATCATTAATATCAATTAGTTACAATATACACCCAGCCAAGGACTACTCCATCATATGAATAGGACATTCTTGCATATCACAAGTGACATAAATTATCCTTCCCTAAAACGACATACAAAATAATAGGCTCTAGAGCGAACCTTGCTTAAACAACACATGCACACCATGAATTTTCCTGTTATTAGTGGCTTTGTTGCGTAATTCAGTGGAACTAAATCCAGAACCTACGATCTGAGCAGCTACATTCACCACCTCTCGTAACGTTATGCCTAAACCTCGTTACAAAACAACCAATTGGAAGCAATAAAACCAATCACTCATTAACCGTGGATCTCTAACCTTTTGGATTTATGAAGAAGCGGTAAGTGAGTGGGCACAAAGCAAACAGAGTAAACAGAGTAAACACAGGAGGCCACGTCGATTCAGTGATCTAGCTATCACCACAGCGTTCATGGTAAACGAGTGTTTTCTATGCCACTAAGAGCGCAGCAATGATTTATCGACTCGATATTTAGGCTATCCCATGTTTCGTTAAGTTGTCCGCATTACACCTGATCCGCACCGAACCAATGCCCTTAACTTTAATAAGTATTTACACAACAAATGCATTGCGTGTAAATTATTCACTTACACCTAACCCAAACGCCTTTGCTTGCTGCGTCTGGATAGGTCAAGTTCGGGGGAACTTGACCTCCCTGTTATCAATACGGGCTATGCGCTCGGTATTTTTCTAATACCAGCCTTACACTTTCCCATAGCTCTTCGATATATCGATACTCTAGATAAAAGCCACTATCAATAAACTCAGCACCACTTGAAGAAAACCACGGTTGAGTTTCACCTTTCCCACCTACTCCTAATTCAAATTTGGCGCAATACTTTCCGCCAGTTGGGCGAATTTGGAACTTAATGTGATATGTCCAATGGGTTTCTGAATAACAGCGTTAGTAATGGGCTGGCAACCAACCAGAATCGTAGAAGTTCGGTAAACAACTTGCAGGGAGTTGGTATTGTGATAGTGGAAGTGTTGGCATTGCACTTTGAAGTTGGCTAGCCATGTGGTTGAAAGCGCTAATGTAGGCTTCTTTGATGTGTGCAGCTTTAGTGCCTCCTAAAGAAGATAGGGGCTGTTTTGCTTGTCATAAGTATGATCCTTTAACAAAGAAATCCTTACATTTAAGCCATATGTTTAATGCGGCCCAAGATTACGGTCCGTGTTTCTTTGAGGCTTAATTTAGAACCTAAAAGTTGAAACTTCCTAACAAATAGTGATCATTATCTACAATTCCCGCGCTAGGCTGGATCTTGAAAATACGGCTTATCGGCTACAACAAAGGATTTAAAATCAGCGTGTGTAACGCGTGTTTTGTCCAATTTGTTCTTTGCTGTCCATTGAGTGTTATCTCTTAGGTACTTTCTGTTGTATTCAGATTTCGATTTACCAACTAGCCCTAAATGATAATTCATTTCATGATCTTCGCTAAAATTCACGTAATCCCAATCGTTCATCGGAAAAACCTCTTTTAAGTTATGCAACATTCATATATCGGCACCAAGAAAGGTTTTCAAGGGGAACGAAAGAAAGATATGTCGTCCACACGACCATTGTTGGGTAGAATTTGAACTCATTCACATCCTATTTATGTACGTTTGCCCTACTAAAAAGTTATCCATCCTCATCATATTCTTCACGGTGACACCCATGGTGTATCACGGGGGTAAATTCGACCAAACTATCAACTCTTGATCACTCTCTTAGCATAACCAATTAATTCAGGAAATTACTTATGGTAATATCCAATCAGACACTAATCAGCTCGCTGTATATGGTAATACTTCGTGATAGAAATCTTAAAAATTACAAGAATGATGGCGCAAGGGAGAACGAACCCGTATCTCTGTGAAGGTGATGATGGAAAACAGTATGTCGTAAAAGGCAGTAGTGCTACTTGTCGAGGCCTTGTAAAAGAATGGATAGTAGCTCATCTAGCGAAAAGCTTTGGCTTACCTATTCCGGATTTTAAAATCGCTTGGGTTGATGATTTACTAGTTGAATACAGCTCTTTTGACTTAGAGGCTGGTTATTGTTTTGCTTCATCATATAAACCTAACATTCAAGAAATAACCTATAATCAAATACAGAAGGTTCCAAAGCAGTTACTTCGTGATCTGTTTGTTTTTGATTCAGAATAATGATAGAAACCTCACTGATAAAGGCGGTAATCCTAACTTTTTCTTGGAGCAAAGACCAAAGAAACGTGTGTTGTTGATCATAACCTAGCTTTTGCAGATGACTTTAAAATTGATGAACATAAAGAACAACATGTAAGTTCAGGCTCTTGGAATGGCTTAGAGCTAGTCGATAAAGAAGTTTATACAGAAAAATTTTAAAATGCCCTGCAAGATATTGACAATATCATCAGTGAGATACCAGAAGAGTGGTTAGAAATGTATCCAATCGATACTATTCGATCAGAAATTACGTTAGTATTGAAGAAATTCTTAGCTGAACCGTTTTGGGAGGACATATCATGAAAGTAGCTTTACAATTCGCGATTGTTCGCTTTATGCCATTCGCAGAAACATCAGAGTTTGCCAACGTTGGTATACTTGCGTTTGCTCCAAAGACTGGATTTGTAAGCTATAAACTAGCCCCTGCCAGATTTAAAAGAGTATCTGATTTCTTCGATGATCTTGAAGGGCAACTTTACAAGCAAGCTATAGCAAATTTTGAAGATGAATTAAATTACATCCAAAACTTCGCAAAGAATATAAGCGGTAAAGAGCTTGTTGAGTTAATGCACGAAGTTACTCGAACTAGAGAAGGTTTGATGACGTTTGGTGAAACTGGTGCAATGATCACTGATGATTGTCACCTTGCACTTGAACAACTCTTTGGCCGCCATATCGGAAGAGACTTTAAAGATACAAAGGAATACCGAGAGCAACAGATGGTTAAAGCCCTTAGACAAGAGCTGAAAACTTTAACCATTCGGTATAAAGAGCAAAGCCTTGATACTGGTTTCAGTCAATTTAAGATTCCACTAGTAGCTAAAGAAGCAAATATAACTAAAGCGATCAAGCCGTTAGCATTTGACCAAGCGACTCCTTTAGCACTCGTTGACCACGGGGATCGTTGGATATCTCGTGTTAAACACTTACTACAAGCAAACGCTTTGAACGAAGATAACTTCTTATTTACGATAGAAAGACCTCAGAATAAAAAAGAAGAGTTTGTAGCCGCTTTTGATACTGTGCAAAAAGGAATGAAAGAACTAGGTGTAAAAGTTATTCCATATCAGAACAGTAATGAAATATTAAAATTTGCGGAGTTTGATTTAGATTGCTTAGTTAATGATTTCAAATTAGTAACGAATTGATACAAATAATAAAGGCTACTTAACAGTAGCTTTTTTACCTGCGAGTGAATGCTTTTATCATTTCATTCTGGCAATTGCTCTGGCTAGTTTAAGTAGTTTTATTGATGTTTTTAGCTCTAACTCAGATTGAATACTTAATAGTGCAATCCCTGCCAATATTTGTTGTGGCCTCACTACTTGGCCTGTCGGCAGCTCCATACTGTCGCGTATCATTTTGAACTATCCCCACTCTTCATAAATACTTAGTTTCCGACCTTTTGCCATTCTCATAAGCCTTTTGCATTCAGGTGGTATAGGCTTTCCCTCATCCCAACCCGTAACAGTCCTCACAGTTTTGAAGCACAGTTCAGCAACCTCTTCCTTAGTCATTTGGCACTCTAACTCTCGAAAAATGTAATTCTTACTCATTTCGCAATACTTCAATGATAAACCTCTAAATACAAGAGGTTACACTGATCTTATAAGATATGCACCATTAAACATAATCAGACAAAGTGAGCACTGTACAAAGGCGTATTAATTGGTAATATTTGTCTTATAATAAGTTATTAACGAATCGTTAATGTTAGGATTTTTGAAACTCATTTATGTCAGTGCGACCTGAAGTCGTATGAAGCGTTGTTCACCACGAAGAGTGAACCATCTGTACTACCAGATGCCCCTAGGAGCCTGAATAAAGAAGCGGCTCTGACAATGTAACGAAGCTTGGTCGTTAGACTGAGCGGGAACGGAATCGTGAAAGGACGTTCCTCCTGACAACCACAAGTCGGGTGAGTGCTAGGGGTCAATATGATGAAGCAGCGGAAGTGGTTAATACGCTGTAGCCAAAAGGCAACGAGAGTCGGAAAGAGATTGGACATTACTCTTTCGTGGTCATTGTACTCTCCGCACCATTGTGGGCATCTTATGTGGACTCCCCATTGTCAACAGTAATCGTCAGTAAATCAGAAATAAATGCGCACTTATGTACGAGCTCAACAAGAGTAGCTAACTCAGGCTCTACGATATTTACGCGAGTTAGTAGCAAATCTAAGCTACGAGTTCAAGACTCTCAGATGCCCGCTGCTTTGACTAACTGATTTTCATCCAATTTATGCATTTTACTGTTAAGACAATTTACTAAGATACTAACGGTTCAGCTTTATATTCCGTACCTTGAGTTAAAATAGCAAATGCTGTTCTGACATTTTTATTTGCCAACGCTACCGCAGCACACTTCTTACCTCTACGTTCAATTAAATTTTTTAGCCACTCTTCTTTTTTTGTTTTCGGTGGGCGATTGGCAACCTTGCTTACGATCGACATCGCACCAGTAATCAATTGGCTTCGAAACAGAGTATTTTTAAAACCTCTTCCTATCGAACCGATTTTAGCTCTCCCCCCACTTGAATGTTGTATTGGTGTGAGCCCTATGCAGGCTGCGGCTGCTTTCCCTTTACTAAAAGCTCCAATGTCAGCACACCCGAGCGCGATATATAAGTTAACAGCATTAAGGATACCGATGCCCTCAATTTTAAGTAACTTCTTACATTCAGGATGATAATTCAAAGATTCTTCAAGGCAGTTGTCGTAAATATCAATCGCTTCAACCAGCGATAAATATTGATCCCAGGCAGTAGATATTGCCTGACGAAACGAAGGTGAAAAACCATTATCTGCGTCTTCTAGGGTTTCATCAATTGTTGCTCTTAACCCCCCATTTCTGTTGGAGACTTGAATATTTAATTCAGATAACAAAGCAATCAATTGGTTTTTAGAAGCGGTTTTTTGTCTTATGCTTAGTTCTCGTAAGCGGACAATCGATTGTAGTTGCTGCTGTTCGGCTGTTTTACCTTGAATAAAGTTCACATCAGGTAACAGTGATGCTTGTACTATCGCCAAAGCATCATTTTTGTCAGTTTTCTGATTTTGTCTGACCACAGCAACTAATCTCGATGAGATTAAACGAGCATCATGCCCATGAGAAGAAGCGAGTTGCTTCCAATAATTCGAAGTACCACAAGCTTCAAACACGATTGTGGCAGGCCTTGAATTTACTAACCAACAAGTAAACGCCTTCGGTGTCATCTCTGTATTTGAGTGCACTTTTCTGTTTGTATAAATACAAACTTGGATCACTTTTTTAGCTAAATCAACGCCAACAATCGTCTTGTTCATTTGAATCTCCAAATTATTTTGAACCCTACTATTGTAGGACTTGGGTTGGGGAGTCCAATTATCTAAGTTGACATTTTACGCGGCATACGGAACAGGGTAAGAAGTTCGGGGGATGACTCGTATATAAGGTTGAAGATGGAGCTCTAGCTGTCTTGGTACTTGCTATTAGGAAGCGTAAAAAAAAGAAGCCTATTTAATCGATAGAAAGCAACTAACCTCTCTCCTGATAGGCGTTTTTTGATATAAAATACAAATACGTAACTCTCTTAATTTTATTTTTCCAGTGGTGCTCAAACCCCGTTTAAAGTTGTATTTCTTGGCTATGGCGAGCAGCGCGGTGTTCACCTTCACCGTATGCATCACGCTCTATCATGATGGCTTTCGCATTATAGAACAACACTTCTTTTGGGACGCCCCCGAAGTATTCAAACGCTTCTTCAAGGCCTTCTATCCTGTTTTCTTGACGATCTCGCTCACTAAAGTGAACGAAGGCCGCTCGGCTATAATCAAGCATAGCAACGAAGGCTTTTACACGTACGCCGCCACGTTTTATCAAGATCTCAACAGTCTCTTTTGTCTGTTAAAACGGATAGACACAGCAATTCAAGTTGACGACCAAACCAGCAACGCGATCCATAAGAATGTGTGGCCTCAGAGCCACGAAAACTTGCGTTATAATAACACTAATATTAGAGGCTACATTGGATCTAAACTTCAAGAATATCACCAGTTCATCGCTGAATTGGCATCGATGGAGGGCGACAATATGGCAGCAAGACTTCCCCCGCTCTACAAACCGGACCGTTCCGGATCCAAACGCGCCCAGAGCGTATGAAAGAAATACTCGAAGCGTTAAAAAAATCAGAAGAAACGGACTGAGAAACAACAAGAAAGCGCCTAACACCTGCGTTAGAAACTTGTCTTAAACGCTTTCTCTGCTTAACTTGCCTTTATATGCTTGTTGAATTATTTTGTTTGGTAGCAGTTAGCAAAAATGGAACTGTACTTCATTAATTAAAAGGTGAACTGTTTATAGTAAAGAGAGCGTTATTATTTCAGGTTTGTTCGCAGATAATGAACACATGAGTCATTATCTGCGAGTAAAACAATGAATCCATTAGACTACACATTCTATACTTTAAACGCGAAACACTACTTACTGGAACCAGAACAAAAGATAGCGGTGAGACAAAACCAAAGCCGTCCGAGCTTTTCTGGGATAGTTTTCTTAGTGGGATTCCTAGTCGGTCAGGTTATCCACCTTTATTAATCACCTCCCGTGGAATTATAAGAAGACAACTTTAAGTTAAGTTGCCATATTCAGAGGTATTCGTTGTATCTAATGAACATAATTTTGAGGTTGACATGGTAGCTTCTCAGTTGTTATCTACGAGTCATCTGCAGCGTTTAAAGCAACTCGAGAAACATTTTTCTCGCAATGAAGCTTATGATGTTGATATTGTCTCACTTGCTGAAATTCTGGCCTGTTCAGAAAGGTACGTGAGTAAGCTAATGGCTTCTTTTGAAAGCTTTGGGCTTATCCATTGGGCTTCGGGTCAGGGCCGTGGTCATCGCTCAAAATTGACGCTATTAAAAAGTTTTGAGACCTCACTGCTGACTCAGTTAGAGCGCATGGCTCGCTCTGGCAGAATAGATCAGGCATTTCGACTAGCTACTCAATTTGGCGAAGTTCGTCTATTTCAAGCTCACTTACCTCTCTGGTTAGGGGACGCACAGCAGGAATTAAAAAAACAGAATACTTTGATGTATTTAGTCCCTTATATGCTGCCTGAATGGCACCCTCATTTGGCACAGTCCGCTCGTTCTATTTTATTGGTCGAAAGCGTCTTCGATACCTTAGTTCGATATAACCCTATTCAGAATGACATCGTGCCTCATATCGCTCACCAGTTTCATTACAGTGACAAGCAAATCCGTCTCCGCATCCGTAATGACATAATGATGCACAATAGAGAAGCGCTGACACCGGAACTTGTAAAAAAAAATATAGAAATGCGCCTTAGTACGCCACATCCATATCAAATTCTATTTCGTCATGTAGAGGGTATTGACATAGATAAGCAGTGGGTCATTTTCTCTATGCGTCAATCTGACCCAGTTTTCCTGCATTTGTTAGCTGACTCACACAGTGCAATTTTTGATTATCAGGCTTCAAAACCAATTGGGTGTGGGGTATATCGAGTCGAAAGTTTGGAAAAACAATATTGGAGTTTAGTTCGCAATAACCACTATTTTGGTTTTGGTGGCCATATTGAACGAGTAGAATTTTGGTGTAGTGATGCCCAACCTCAAGCGCCTATGCACGTGGCAGAACTGCTCTATTGCGAATCCCAACCTACTCAGCCACAAAAAATCGATCGCAGCGGATGTACTGTTTTACAGTTTCATCATCATGTCGGTGCATTATCCGCTCAAGAAAGAGCCTGGATTGTTCATCATAGTCGACGTTTTACGCTTGGTAGCCAAAAAAGAGCGGCGAATAGCGTGATGGATTGCCATCAAGATAAGGGATTTCACTTGTTCAAGCACGACATGAAACTGCCGACTCGTCCGGTGGTAATTGAAGTGATAGACAGTCATATGAGCGAGTTACAGCCTTTGCTCGATGAGTTATCTCAAAAAGGGGTTGTTTGGCAGGTATGTATTCAAGGACAGTCTCAAGACATTGCTATTGATATCTCCTATGACTGTTACGTTTTTGGTGACGACCTGACATTTCAATATTACGAATGGCTCCTTTGCAGTAATGTGTTTAGTCTCTGCTTGCCTGAACGTGGAAAACAAAGCCTATTGACATTTATTGATATGTTTATGCAGGAAAGTAACAACAGTCAAGAGTTTTTGCACAAACTGTATCGAGCGGAGGATTGGCTTATCCAGAACTATTATTATTGCCCTCTATGGCGCAATCATTTCACCGTGACTCGAGCGGACAACTTGTATGGCACAGAAACGAACAATATGGGCGTAATGTCTCTGGTCAATATGTGGTTGGAGTAATCGCTGGTATGGTAGTGTATCTGTAGCGATATGATTTGCAGTGTTTAACGGATAATTAAGGATAAAAATGGACTTTCACCTTTGGCTCGGCTTTGTCGCGGCATCGCTCATTCTTACCGCGACACCAGGGCCTAGCATATTTTTAGGTATTGCACATGCTCTCAGATATGGGCACAAACGCGTGCTATATACCGCCCTTGGGGACATCTCAGCTAACTTTATTCAAATGGTGTTAGTCGCCTTGGGTTTAGGTGTCATCCTTGCCAATTCGGTAGTGGCATTTACTGTCATCAAAGTCTTTGGTGTGATCACCTTGGTTTACATGGGGCTAAAAATACTCCTCGCTAAACCAGCACAAGTTGAGCACTTAAACCTCAACAACTCAGATTTACAGGCCTCAAACAAAAAGTTGTTTTACTCTGGCTTTTTAGTCGCGGCTGGCAATCCCAAAGCCATCCTATTCTTCTCGGCTTTTTTCCCGCAATTCATCAACCCCGACTTACCCGTATTCCCTCAACTCTTAGTGATGTGCCCAACCATGGCGTTGCTTGATTTCAGTTTAGTGATGTTTTATGCGTTTTCGGCCAGACGGATTGTTGATGCGAGCCGACTATCTCTTACCGCTGTGACCAGAGGAAGTGGTGCTTTACTGCTGGGAGCCGCAGGTATTCTAGCAGTTAAAGAACCCACTTAATCTCGACTGAGAACCGCGACCAAGATTGAACATACTGTGCCCAGCACAACCAATACACCTATTTAGCAACTCTCGGAGTAAGACACCTATGATCACTTTTTACGAACTGTGTGGGGACGATGGCTTAAAATTCAGTCCTTATTGTTGGCGAACGAAAATGTGCTTGATACACAAAAATATAGCGTTTGATACCACTGAGCTTTCTTTTGTCGACATTCAGGCTCAGTTTAAGGCGCAGTTTTCTACACTCCCCGCCATCAAAGATGGTGAAACGGTGCTCTCTGATTCGTTTAACATCGCTGATTATCTTGAGGCCCACTACCCTGAATCACCTTCATTATTTGGCGGTGAAAAAGGGCGTTTAATGGCACTTTTTTTCCATGAGTGGACAGCATCATTACATTCGGACATCGCCAAAATTGCCATCTTCGACATTTACTGCAAGCTTAAAGATCGCGATAAAGATTACTTTCGTTCCTCTAGAGAGAAACACTTTCAGGACAGCTTAGAAAATGTACAAAGCAACAACCAAGAGTTAGCAAAGGCCGACTTACTCAAAAAAATGAGAGTACTGGTATCTTATTTAGCTAAGACACGATACTTATCGGGCGATGCGCCCATGTATTCAGACTATATCGTCTATGGGACGTTGAAGTGGCTGCTGTCTACGAGTAACGCTTTCACAGGGGAAATGCTGACTAGCCATGTTTTGAATTGGTATGACAGCCTAGATAGGATTGGCACTGGAATTTAAACATGCTTTAAGACAACGATGGAAATGTGAACGCAACGCATAGTTTGCGTTTAAATTTATCGGATGTTACATATTGATTTGTTACAGTTTATTTCCGTATGTTGCTGTCAATATGCAATGTACAGAATAAATTTTCATTTCAAAAAAGTGCCACAGGATATCGTATTATGATAACTAAAGTTGTTCCTCTGATGTTGTTAGTTTCGTGTTCAAGCTTTGCATCAAGTGAGATTGTTGATAATTTTTCTCATATAGGATTTGGTTATAAAGGAGCTAGTTTTAAGTCGGGAGCGTTAAAACCTTACCTTAACGATAAGTATGACAATACAGAGAATAAGACGATGGGAGGGTTATACTTAGATGTCAGTGCTCAAGTTTTTGACTACGTATTCGTTGAAGGAAGAGCAGACTTTCTCACTCGATTTAGTTCGGAGGTAGATAGTTGGCAAGCTGGCGGAGGACTCATTGGGCGTTTGGGAGGGGCAATGGCAAGCTCTTTATCCTGTGGAGCAGTAAACTATCGTGCTGATAGTGATTACAGTTCACCATATTCCGAGCGTGGAACATACTGTCAAGCGATGGTTAGAAAACAAATAGCTAATCATTGGTTGATGGGAGTTTCCTATCAGCATGATTTCTTAGATCTAGCAAGAGATGAGTTTAAGTGGAATAACGTCTTTCAATTCGGCTCAGTGTTTGGCTTAGTTGCAAATTTAGAATATGCAGAGCGTGATGAGGCGGAAGTGAGCTATGAGCTTGGGTTGCAGTTCTCATTTTAACTTGCGAGGGTATATATTTTTAGAAGCTTCATTTTATTATTAATATATTATTTTGTTTTTCATAAGAGGCTAGACTTAGCCACCACTTGAAAGTCATCTCTGTATAAAATGGTGCCGACGTCTGAATAATGTAATGTCGCCACCTTTGTATCATATTCTTCTAATATATATTTTAGCTCATACATGAGTGATATATGTTTGACGCTTGAGTCTAAAAACCAAGAGATAGCATTGTCTGGCCATGACTTTGAGTGGAACGGTGGACATGGTAGTGATTCATTAAGTTGAGTGAAGATTTCTTTAATATGCACCTGATGGTACTCGTAAAGGATCAATCCGTCGACAAGCATCATTTGTGCTTGGGTAATGATACCATGAGTATGCTGGAGTCGCTTTTCCTCCTCCATACTGGCAATAAATCTTATAAACATTGGATTCCTTTATTACTATTTATTCATCTAGTTTAAGATTTTATCATTGATAATTTATCGTTGGACGATTTGAGAGTTAGCACAGAGTGTAAATAAATTTCATTCTATTAGTCAATTATAGAGGAGATGCACATGGAAACCATTATCCACGAAGCCATAAATCTTAGAGAGGCCGGAAATTATCATGCGTCTCGGCTTTTGCTGCGTACGCTATTGGATGACCGTCAATATGCAGCCAAAGCAAATTTATACATGGCTTGGTCTTATGATAATGAAGGCAAAGAGAAGCAAGCGCTTATACATTATCATCTTGCATTGGAAGGGGATCTTTCCATAACTGAACGTTTTGATGCTCTGTTTGGGTTGGCGAGTACTTATCGCAGTTTGGGTAAATACACTGAAGCGTTAGAGTATTTTGAGCGAACCATGGCTGAATACCCTGATTCACTGGAAGTACAGCCGTTCTATGCCATGTGTTTGTACAACTTAGAACGACACAAAGAAGCAACGGCGTTACTAATTAAGTTATTGTTATCAACCACTGAGAGTAAGAAAATCAAAAGTTACCAGCGAGCCATTCTGCTTTATGCAAAAGACCTTGATAGAACTTGGAAAAAACGAATGCAATGCATTACAAATCAATAGGTTAATTAAAATAAAATGTATATAAAAACAGTGGTAATTGACGTTTTATCTCCATAAATAACGCTGTTTTACAATGAATGCCGCCATTTTTGCCGCCACTTTTACATAACCCTGTTCATCAACGAATTATGATTTCGGCTTAACGCCATTACATCATCTACCAACTTCTCGAGTTGCTTTTGCTGCATTTGCATTCGGCCTTGGAAGCTTTGGTATTCACTTTCATCCACTAATGCTAGCCCGTGTTCTCTCGCTTGCTGCTTGAGTAACTGCAGTTCTGGGATTTGACTACGCAATTCATTTTCTAAGTCTTGTTTAAGTACTCTTTTTGCCAATGCGTGTTCAAAACCATGCTCTTGTGACCAAGTATTGGTATTGAATACGGCATTGTAGTGCACATGAACATTTTGGCTTGTTACGTTTTTCGCCTTCGCCAATTCAAAGATTAAGTCGTTTAAGGATAGGTCTTGCGGAACAGTTGGAGTAGGAAGTGCTAGAGCTGTGGGCATACTGTCGAACGCACGAATGGCATTTAGGTGGAACTTTGGGCTAATCCACATTGCGTATGAGTAGACCAATTCTTTGCATACCCAAGTCCCCGCATCACTACCGTCACGTTTGGTATTTATAGCAAAGCAGGAATTACTGCTTTGCTCAATTTCATTAACCAGTTCTTGAGTTTGCTGATTCTTGATAAAAATACTTGGACGATGTCGATTGTGTCCACCACTCGCTTTATGCAGATCGTTTAGCGAATACAAATTATCGAGTGTGCGAATGTCTTTAGAAAAGATTGTTAAATTTGGCATGGTTGCCTCCTTGGGGATGATCTTTAAATCACCACACAAAGGGACTAATCTTCGGGTGGTGAGCTGAACAAGGTTAGTCCTACCGCTCCCAAGGTTACGGCCAGCCGAAGCTGCCTCGCCCAGCCCACCATAATGCTGATAGTACGTTTTATAAGTAAAGCGACTATGTTCAGGTGTGCTGAAGCTGCACATAAAAAACCAGCAAAAGCTAGCGTCTATGCGCCTTGGGTGTATATTGCGGGGGACTAATCCCGACACTGGATTTTGCCAGTGCCGTTACAGATTAACGATGTGGAAGATCGGTGTCAAACGTTTAATAACGTTGCATATTGTATAGAGCGCGGTTCTTACAATCAGCTTGCCTCACCCATGAACGTAGACAGAATCGAGACAAAAACAACTCCAGAGCACACACGCAGTTCCAGAGTCACACTAAATTATTAACTAATTTAGATTCGTTTTATTTGTAACTATTGTAATTTTAGCCACCCATACAAATGCGAATGATAATAATTATCATGAATTGTTTAAAGAAAATAATAGTTTCCTCATTTTTCCTCTCACCAATACATTGTTATTCTACAGAAATTATAGGGGAAGCTTTTCAATCGAATGACTCTTACGAAAATAAGATTAGAGATAACAAATCGTTAGAGTTAGAAGCCCCTGACTGTACTGGCAACTCCTCTTGGATTGATTACCCTTCCTTACCTCAAGAGCCTACAGAAACGAGTAAATCCGATATTAATTGCAGTTTTATGCAGTTTGCATGGCAATCTTTTGCTTATTATACCAGTGACAAGACACCGGGTTTATTCTTGAATATGATGCCGAAAGACAGAATATTTAAAGAGATACCCGATAGTTGGGACAATAAAGGTGATCAAGGATTAGTACAAAGTGAGATCCTTCAAGCCGGCTCTAATTTCCCATTGAACGATCAAGAAGGCAATCCGGTCTTCTATCAACAAAGTGTCAATAAAAAATTCTACAATGACATCGTCAAACACGGATTAAACAATAGCCAATGTGTCGCCGATATTGACAGTGGGAAAACACCGTTTGAAATATCCCCAGGCTCCACTGAAGTAAAAACCTCATGGAAATTAATATCTAATAACGACAACCCTGAAAAATTTTTCACTATTCATAGAGATGTTGAGATCGACGGGGCAGTAAGGAGTAATGTTCTAATGGGCTTGGTCGGGATTCATGTAGTGCGAAAAACAAGGAATCATCCTGAATTCATTTGGACCACATTTGAACACAAGGAAAACGCTCCTGATTGTGCTGATGTTCCTAACCTATCAAATTTTGAAAAATCAGGTAAATGGACATTTTTCAACCCAATGTCCTTTCAGAAAGTGAATACTTACTTCCCTGGTAAACCTACTCAAGTCTGTAGAGAAACACCCTATGGGGTTGGTGTTTTAACGAAAACTGAAGTAGCTAAAGATATAAAAGCGCTTAACGAGGCAATGTCAGATTATTACCAATCACGTAAATCTGTTTGGTCTAACTACTTCCTTGTGGGCACATCTTGGACAGTCTCAAACGAGAGTGATTTAAATAAAGGAGAGGTGCCTCCCTCTTGGAAAAATGAAATAGGGGGTTCGAAGTTATTATCAAACAGTACAATAGAGACCTATGTCCAAAACCCTCAATGGTTTGCTTTAGTGCATCCTAAAGAAGATAGGGGCTGTTTTGCTTGTCATAAATATGACCCTTTAACAAAGAAAGCCTTACATTTAAGCCATATGTTTAATGCGGCCCAAGATTACGGTCAGTGTTTTCTTTAAGGCTTGATTTAGAACCTAAAAATTGAAACTTCCTAACAAAGAGTGATCGGCTTTCCACTTTTATGATTTTACCCTTTCAGATTAAAAGGTTTTATAGAAATTAACGTTAATTAAACCGCATAATAACATTTCACAGCTCAACACAATTCGTTGGATTTATAATTATAAAGAGTTAAGTATGCGCTCCAGACACCCTTGGTTAGACCGCTTATTCAGTCCCCACCCTCAATGGGTCTATAAGACTGGTGTTATGTTATTGGCCCTGTTGTTTAGCTTATTGGCTTCATTAGCAACCAGTCTTTATCAAGTTCATAATGAAATTAAGCATGACGTCGACTACCTCGATCAAATCGTTTCTGTTGCGATTAAATATGGGCTTGAAAAACCCACTCTTTCTGAAGCCAGCGTCGCTAGCGGTGAATGCTCCACTGACACAATAGAGCAGTTAGAGAAGCTTTATGTGTCGCATCTACTTATGTCGATACCCATCGTTAATCTTGATAAGCAGAAACCTTATACCTATTGCTCTCCTTTCGGCGTTGAGCAATTTGAACAACGTAATTTTAAGAACTTACTCAGTACACAATTAAAAGGGGAAATGTGGCGTTTAGCGATTTATTCTCTCTCCACAACCCCAAAACATCCCCCCTATTTATACGGTTCGAATGGACAATATGGCTTCCTCTTTCCATTACGCACGGAATACCTTTTTCTTGAAAATGATTTAGACCATCAACGCTCTATTGTAAGCGCGTCATAAACCCCGCATTCTAATCACCTAGCACGAATAATAAGATCAA
>NZ_JBGONY010000049.1:0-37952 GCF_041439375.1 Vibrio crassostreae
TCGCAATCCGCGAAGGTGGCCGTACAGTTGGTGCTGGTGTTGTAGCTAAAATCTTCGCTTAATATCATTTAGATTTTTGCACACTCTTCATTAGAAGAGCACGCATCTGAAAAGGGGAGCTTCGGCTTCCCTTTTGTTTTCTCGAAAGAAATATTACCTTCCATCTATCTTCTTCCCTCTCGATACAAAACCAACTTCCAATAAATTCCGATTATTTTTCCAACACTACTTGCATACTAAAGTGTGATCTGTATAATGCATCGCACTGGCTAACGCTGGTTGTGAACCAATGAGCACTGAGGAGTAGGTCTTACCTAGTAATGTATACTCAGCTTATGTTCGCGGTTAATAAAAATAGTAAACTTTTTGTTTGCTTCAAAAGTTAACTGACAATGCGTCCTAATTTTGGATGCTACGGTTTCACATAAATCAATCGGCATTCTCTCGTTTTATCGGGCTTGAGTGGCGATATTGTTTGTGTAATTTTTAATAATTGGAGCTCTGTCTCATGCAGAACCAACGTATTCGTATCCGCCTTAAAGCGTTTGATTACAAGCTAATCGATGCTTCAACTGCGGAAATCGTTGAAACAGCAAAACGTACTGGCGCACAGGTTCGTGGTCCTATTCCACTTCCTACTCGTAAAGAGCGTTTCACTGTTCTTACCTCTCCACACGTCAACAAAGATGCACGTGATCAGTACGAAATCCGTACTCACAAGCGTTTGATCGACATCGTTGAGCCAACAGATAAAACTGTTGATGCTCTAATGCGTCTTGATCTTGCAGCTGGCGTTGATGTTCAAATCAGCCTAGGTTAAGGGAGATAAGAATAATGATTGGTCTAGTCGGACGTAAAGTGGGTATGACCCGCGTATTTACTGAAGAAGGCGTTTCTATCCCAGTAACTGTTGTTGAGGTTGAAGCGAACCGTATTTCTCAAGTTAAAACTCTTGAGACAGACGGCTACGCAGCAATCCAAGTAACTACTGGTGCTAAGAAAGCTAACCGTGTAACTAAACCTGAAGCTGGTCACTTCGCGAAAGCGGGTGTAGAAGCAGGTCGCGGTCTTTGGGAATTCCGTTTAGAAAACGGCGAAGAGTTTGAAGTTGGCGCTGAGCTAAACGTAGAACTTTTCAACGAAATTAAAAAAGTAGACGTTACTGGTACATCTAAAGGTAAAGGCTTCCAAGGCGCTATCAAGCGTTGGAACTTCTCTACTCAAGATATGACTCACGGTAACTCTTTGTCTCACCGCGCACCGGGTTCAATTGGCCAATGTCAAACTCCAGGCCGCGTGTTTAAAGGCAAGAAAATGGCAGGTCACATGGGTGCTGAGCGTGTAACGACTCAAAACCTAGAGATCGTACGTGTTGACGCTGAGCGCAATCTACTCCTTATTAAAGGTGCAGTACCGGGCTCAACAGGCGGAAACGTGATCGTAAAACCTGCTGTTAAAGCATAACGTCTAGGAGTAAGTAATGGAATTGATGGTTAAAGGTGCTGATGCACTAACTGTTTCCGAGACTACTTTCGGACGTGACTTCAACGAAGCTCTTGTACACCAAGTAGTTGTTGCATATGCAGCAGGTGCTCGTCAAGGTACTCGTGCTCAAAAGACTCGTTCTGAAGTATCTGGCGGTGGCGCTAAGCCATGGCGTCAAAAAGGTACTGGCCGCGCACGTGCTGGTACAATTCGTAGCCCAATCTGGCGTACAGGTGGTGTTACTTTTGCTGCGAAACCACAAGATCACAGCCAAAAAGTAAACAAAAAAATGTACCGCGGTGCTATGAAGAGCATTCTTTCTGAGCTAGTTCGTCAAGAGCGTTTAATCGTTGTTGATAACTTCTCTGTAGAAGCACCAAAAACAAAAGAACTTGTAGCTAAGCTTAAAGAGCTTGAGCTAAGCGACGTTCTGATTGTGACTGGCGAAGTAGATGAAAATCTATTCTTAGCTGCTCGTAACCTATACAAAGTAGATGCACGTGATGTTGCTGGTGTTGATCCAGTATCACTAATCGCTTTCGACAAGGTTCTAATGACTGCTGACGCAGTTAAGCAAGTTGAGGAGATGCTAGCATGATCACTGAAGAGCGTATCTTAAAAGTTCTACGTGCTCCGCACATCTCTGAAAAAGCAACTATGGCAGCTGAGAAAGCGAACACTATCGTTTTCAAAGTAGCTAAAGATGCAACTAAGAAAGAGATCAAAGCAGCTGTAGAAAAGCTATTTGAAGTTGAAGTTAAGTCTGTAAATACTCTTGTTTTAAAGGGTAAGACCAAACGTCAAGGTATGCGTGAAGGCCGTCGTTCAGACGTGAAAAAAGCCTACGTTACTTTGAAAGAAGGTCAAGATCTTGACTTCGTTGGCGGCGCGGAATAACAGGAGTAGTAAAAATGGCTATTGTTAAATGTAAGCCGACTTCCCCTGGTCGTCGTCACGTCGTTAAAGTTGTTAACGCTGACCTACACAAGGGTAAGCCATACGCACCACTTCTAGAGAAAAACTCTAAGAACGGTGGTCGTAACAACAACGGTCGTATTACAGTACGTCACATCGGTGGTGGTCATAAGCACCATTACCGTGTAATTGACTTCAAACGTACTAAAGATGGCATCCCAGCGAAAGTTGAGCGTCTAGAATACGATCCAAACCGTAGTGCTAACATCGCTCTAGTTCTGTACGCAGACGGTGAGCGTCGTTACATCATTGCACCTAAAGGTGTTAACGCAGGCGACCAGATTCAATCTGGCGTAGATGCTGCAATCAAAGCAGGTAACACTCTGCCGATGCGCAACATCCCAGTAGGTTCTACTGTACACTGTGTTGAACTTAAGCCTGGTAAAGGTGCTCAACTAGCTCGTTCGGCTGGTGCTTATGCTCAAATCATCGCTCGCGATGGTGCATACGTAACTATCCGTCTACGTTCTGGTGAGATGCGCAAAGTACTTTCTGAAGGTCGTGCAACGATCGGTGAAGTTGGTAACTCTGAGCATATGCTACGTGAACTTGGTAAAGCTGGTGCTTCACGCTGGCGCGGCGTACGTCCAACCGTACGTGGTGTAGTAATGAACCCGGTGGATCACCCACATGGTGGTGGTGAAGGCCGCACATCTGGTGGTCGTCACCCAGTTTCTCCTTGGGGCGTTCCTACTAAGGGCTTCAAGACTCGTAAGAACAAGCGCACTGACAAGTACATCGTACGTCGTCGCACTAAATAATTTATAAAGAGGAATCGCCATGCCACGTTCTCTCAAGAAAGGTCCTTTTATTGACCTACACTTGCTGAAGAAGGTAGAGAAAGCGGTGGAAAGCGGAGACAAAAAGCCTATTAAGACTTGGTCCCGTCGCTCAATGATCATCCCAACAATGATTGGTTTGACCATCGCTGTCCATAATGGTCGTCAGCACGTTCCAGTTTTCGTTACCGAAGAAATGATCGGTCACAAACTGGGCGAATTTGCACCAACTCGTACTTATCGCGGTCATGCTGCAGATAAGAAAGCTAAGAAGAAATAAGGAGTAGATGATGGAAGCTTTAGCTAAACATAACTTTGCTCGTATTTCTCCACAGAAAGCTCGCTTAGTTGCAGACCAAATTCGCGGTAAGTCGGTAGACCAAGCTCTAGAAATTCTAACTTTCAGCAACAAAAAAGCTGCTGTATTAGTTAAGAAGGTTCTTGAGTCAGCTATCGCTAACGCGGAACATAACGAAGGTGCAGATATCGACGATCTAAATGTCGCTAAAATCTTCGTAGATGAGGGCCCTATCATGAAGCGTATTATGCCTCGTGCTAAAGGTCGTGCGGATCGTATCTTGAAGCGTTCAAGCCACATCACTATTGTTGTAGCAGATCGCTAAAGACTAGGAGAGTAAGCAATGGGTCAGAAAGTACATCCTAATGGTATTCGTCTTGGCATCGTTAAGCCTTGGAATGCTACATGGTTTGCTAATACCAACGAATTCGCTGACAACCTAGACGGCGACTTCAAGGTACGTCAGTTCCTTACAAAGGAACTACAAAAAGCATCATTATCTCGTATCGTTATCGAGCGTCCAGCTAAGAGCATCCGTGTGACTATTCACACTGCTCGTCCTGGCGTTGTTATCGGTAAGAAAGGTGAAGACGTAGAGAAGCTACGCGCAGCTGTAGCTAAAATCGCAGGTGTACCAGCGCAAATTAACATCGCTGAAGTACGTAAGCCTGAGCTAGATGGTCAGCTTGTAGCTGATAGCATCGCGTCTCAACTAGAGCGTCGTGTTATGTTCCGTCGTGCAATGAAGCGTGCGGTACAAAATGCTATGCGTCTAGGCGCTAAAGGCATCAAAGTACAAGTAGGCGGCCGTCTTGGCGGTGCTGAAATCGCACGTTCTGAGTGGTACCGTGAAGGCCGTGTGCCTCTACACACTCTACGTGCAGACATTGATTACGCAACTTCTTCGGCTCACACTCAATACGGTGTGATCGGCATTAAAGTTTGGATCTTCAAAGGTGAGATTCTAGGCGGTATGCCAGCTGCTAACGCAGTAGAGCCAAAAGGCGATAAGCCTAAGAAGCAGCGTAAAGGCCGTAAGTAAGGAGTCGAACGATGCTACAACCAAAACGTACTAAGTTCCGCAAGGTTATGACTGGTCGTAACCGTGGTCTAGCTAAAGGTACTGAAGTAAGCTTCGGCGAATTCGGTCTTAAAGCTGTTGGCCGTGGTCGTCTGACTGCACGTCAAATCGAAGCGGCACGTCGTGCTATGACACGTCACATTAAGCGTCAAGGTCAAATCTGGATCCGTGTATTCCCAGACAAGCCGATTACTGAAAAGCCTCTTGAAGTTCGTCAAGGTAAAGGTAAAGGTTCAGTTGCGTACTGGGTTGCTCAAATCCAACCAGGCAAAGTTATGTACGAGATGAATGGCGTACCTGAAGAGTTGGCACGTGAAGCGTTCCGCCTAGCGGCACGTAAACTGCCTGTTAAAACTACTTTTGTAACTAAGCAGGTGATGTGATGAAAGCACAAGATCTACGCGAAAAGAACGTTGAAGAGCTTAACGCTGAGCTATTGAATTTGCTACGTGAACAGTTCAACTTGCGCATGCAAGCTGCAACTGGTCAACTACAGCAAACTCATACTCTAAAAGCTGTACGCCGTGACATCGCACGTGTGAAAACTGTTTTGACTGAAAAGGCAGGCGCATAATGAGCGAAACTAACCGCATCCAGCAAGGCCGTGTAGTAAGCGACAAGATGGACAAGTCTATCGTTGTTGCTATTGAACGCACTGTAAAACACCCAATTTACGGTAAGTTCATCAAACGCACGACTAAAGTACACGCACACGACGAAGACAACACTTGTGGCCTAGGCGACAAAGTTGAAATCGCTGAGTGTCGTCCTCTGTCTAAGACTAAGTCTTGGACATTGGTTAAAGTTCTAGAAAAAGCGAAGATTTAATCTTTGTAATTCTATAACTTATAAGCGGCTCCAAATAATTTTTTGGAGCCGCTTGTTTTTTGTCTACCCAATTTAAAAAAAGGGTGGTACAATTCGCGTCCCTTTTAAAGAGGCAGCCCGACCCGAGAGGGTCTAGTTTTAATATTTAGCGGAGCACTAACAATGATCCAGATGCAAAGTACACTTGACGCAGCAGATAACTCTGGCGCGCGCAAGGTAATGTGTATTAAGGTTCTGGGTGGCTCTCACCGCCGTTATGCACATATCGGTGACGTCATCAAGGTTACAGTGAAGGAAGCGATTCCTCGCGGTAAAGTAAAAAAAGGTGATGTTCTGAAGGCGGTAGTAGTGCGCACCCGTAAAGGCGTTCGTCGCCCAGACGGTTCTGTCATTCGCTTCGACAGTAATGCTTGTGTATTGTTAAATGACACTACTGAGCAACCAGTCGGCACACGTATCTTTGGTCCTGTGACTCGTGAACTTCGTAACGCGAAATTCATGAAGATTGTATCACTAGCACCTGAAGTTCTGTAAGGAGCGGCAATATGGCAGCTAAAATCCGTCGTAATGACGAAGTAATCATTCTTGCTGGTAAAGATAAAGGCAAGAAAGGTAAAGTAACTAAGGTTCTGACAACTGGTAAAGTTATCGTTGAAGGCATCAACCTTGTTAAGAAACACCAAAAGCCGGTTCCGGCTCTAGGTCAACAAGGTGGCATCGTTGAACAAGAAGCAGCTATTGATGCTTCTAACGTTGCTGTTTTTAACGCGGCTACTGGTAAAGCAGACCGTATCGGTTTCCGTATCGAAGATGGCAAGAAAGTTCGTTTCTTCAAATCTAACGGCGAAACTGTTTCTAACTAATTAGAAGTAATTTGGAGTTCTACTATGGCGAAACTGCATGATTACTACAAGTCGTCTGTAGTCGCTGAGCTTACCAAAGAGTTCAGCTACACAAGCGTCATGCAAGTCCCTAGGATTGAGAAAATCACCCTAAACATGGGCGTTGGTGAAGCAATCAACGATAAGAAACTGCTAGAAAACGCAGCAGCTGATATGGCAACGATCTCTGGTCAAAAGCCACTTATCACTAAAGCGCGTAAATCTGTAGCTGGTTTCAAAATTCGTGAAGGCTACCCAATTGGTTGTAAAGTAACCTTGCGTGGTGAGCGCATGTGGGAATTTTTAGAGCGTTTAATCTCTATCGCACTTCCACGTGTACGTGATTTCCGTGGTGTTAGCGCTAAGTCTTTTGACGGTCGCGGTAACTACAGCATGGGCGTTCGCGAGCAAATCATCTTTCCGGAAATCGACTACGATAAAGTCGATCGTGTCCGCGGTCTTGATATTACTATCACGACTTCTGCGGGTTCCGATGAGGAAGGCCGAGCTCTGCTGGCTGCCTTTAACTTCCCATTCCGTAAGTAAGGGTAGGGTTACTGTTATGGCTAAACAATCAATGAAAGCACGTGAAGCTAAACGTGCAAAACTAGTAGCTAAGTTCGCTGAAAAGCGTTCTGCGCTAAAAGTTATCATTAGCGATGTAAACGCATCTGAAGAAGATCGTTGGAATGCGGTTCTTAAACTGCAATCTCTTCCACGTGATTCAAGTGCATCACGTCAGCGCAACCGTTGCAACCAAACTGGTCGTCCACACGGTTACCTACGTAAATTCGGTCTAAGCCGCATTAAGGTTCGTGAAGCTTGCATGAAAGGCGAGATTCCGGGTCTTCGTAAGGCTAGCTGGTAATTGCCACTTAATCATTTGGAGTAAATCTTATGAGCATGCAAGATCCGATTTCGGATATGCTGACCCGAGTTCGTAACGGTCAGGCAGCAAACAAAGTTGCTGTAAAAATGCCTTCTTCAAAGCTTAAAGTTGCAATTGCTGCATTACTTAAAGCTGAAGGTTACATCGTAGACTTCGCTGTTAACAGCGAAGCAAAACCTGAGCTAGAAGTTACTCTTAAGTACTTCCAAGCTAAACCTGTAATCGAGCAAATCAAGCGTGTATCACGTCCTGGTCTAAGAGTTTATAAAAATAAAGACTCTTTACCTACAGTGATGGGTGGTCTTGGTATTGCAGTTGTTTCTACTTCCAAGGGTCTGATGTCTGACCGTGCTGCTCGTAAAGCAGGTCTTGGCGGTGAAATCATCTGTTACGTAGCTTAAGGAGTAGATTATGTCTCGTGTTGCTAAAGCACCTGTCGCTATTCCAGCTGGCGTAGAGGTGAAACTAAACGGCCAAGAAGTTACTGTAAAAGGTAGCAAAGGTGAGCTTACTCGCGTTCTTAACAGCGCCGTAGTTATTGCACAGGAAGAAACCAACCTAACTTTCGGTCCGAAAGAAGGTGTTACTAACGCATGGGCACAAGCTGGTACAGCTCGCGCTCTAGTTAATAACATGGTTGTGGGTGTTACTGAGGGCTTCACTAAGAAGCTAACTCTTAAGGGTGTTGGTTACCGTGCTGCTATGAAAGGCAACTCTGTAGCTCTAACTCTTGGTTTTTCTCACCCAGTAGAGCACGCTCTACCTGAAGGTATTAAAGCTGAGTGCCCTAGCCAAACTGAGATCATCATTACTGGTTGCGATAAGCAAGTAGTAGGTCAAGTTGCGGCTGACATTCGTTCTTACCGTGCTCCTGAGCCTTACAAAGGCAAAGGTGTTCGTTACGCAGATGAAAATGTGCGTACTAAAGAAGCTAAGAAGAAGTAAGGTATCACTATGGATAAGAAAGCATCTCGCATCCGTCGTGCTACACGTGCACGTCGTAAGATTGCAGAACTTGGTGCAACTCGCCTGGTAGTACACCGTACTCCTCGCCATGTTTACGCACAAGTTATCGCGGCAAACGGCTCTGAGGTTATCGCAGCTGCTTCTACTGTAGAAAAAGCGATCCGTGAGCAAGTTAAGAACACTGGTAACGTTGATGCAGCTAAAGCAGTTGGTAAAGCTGTTGCTGAGCGCGCTCTTGAAAAAGGCGTAGCTTCAGTTGCATTTGATCGTTCTGGTTTCCAATACCACGGTCGAGTAGCGGCGCTAGCAGAATCTGCTCGCGAAGCTGGTCTGAAATTCTAAGGTAGGGTTGGAAGATGGCTAAAGAACAACAACAAGCTAATGATTTGCAAGAAAAGCTGATCGCAGTTAACCGTGTATCTAAGACGGTTAAAGGTGGTCGAATCATGAGCTTTACTGCACTAACAGTAGTTGGTGACGGTAACGGTCGCGTAGGTTTCGGTTACGGCAAAGCTCGTGAAGTACCTGCTGCGATTCAAAAAGCAATGGAAAAAGCGCGCCGTAACATGGTTACAGTATCGCTTAACGAAGGCACTCTTCACCACCCGGTGAAAGGTCGTCATTCGGGCTCTAAAGTTTACATGCAGCCAGCTGCAGAAGGTACAGGTGTTATTGCCGGTGGTGCAATGCGTGCTGTACTTGAAGTTGCGGGCGTACATAACGTACTTTCTAAAGCATACGGTTCAACGAACCCGATCAACATCGTTCGTGCAACGATTGGTGCTCTAGTAGACGTTAAGTCACCAGAAATGGTTGCTGCTAAACGTGGTCTAACTGTTGAATCTATTTCGGAGTAAGCACACGATGGCAACTATTAAAGTAACTCAAACTAAAAGCTCAATTGGTCGCCTACCTAAGCACAAAGCGTGTCTTAAAGGTCTAGGTCTTCGTCGCATCAACCATACAGTAGAACTTGAAGATACTCCGTGCGTACGCGGTATGATCAACAAGGTTTACTACATGGTTAAGATTGAGGAGTAATCAGAATGCGTTTGAATACTCTATCACCGGCTGCTGGCTCTAAACCTTCTAAGAAGCGTGTAGGTCGTGGTATCGGTTCTGGCCTTGGTAAAACAGGTGGCCGCGGTCACAAAGGTCAAAAGTCACGTTCTGGCGGCTCTGTTCGTCCAGGTTTTGAAGGCGGTCAAATGCCTCTAAAACAACGTCTACCTAAATTCGGTTTCACTTCTCGTAAGAGCCTAGTGTCTGCTGAAGTTCGTCTAGCTGAGCTAGCGAAAGTAACAGGTGACGTAGTTGATCTTAACAGCCTTAAAGCTGCTAACGTTATCACTAAGAACATCGAATTTGTTAAGATCGTTCTTTCTGGTGACCTAAGCAAAGCTGTGACTGTTAAAGGTCTACGCGTGACTAAAGGCGCTAAAGCTGCAATCGAAGCTGCAGGCGGTAAAATCGAGGAATAATCTCGAGGAACGAGGTACAGATGGCTAAGAAACCAGGACAAGATTTTCGTAGTGCTCAGAGCGGCTTAAGTGAACTAAAGTCGCGCTTATTATTCGTAATTGGTGCACTTTTAGTATTCCGAGCCGGCTCTTTTGTGCCGATCCCTGGTATTGACGCAGCTGTACTTGCCGATTTGTTCGATCAGCAAAAAGGTACCATCGTTGAAATGTTTAACATGTTCTCCGGTGGTGCTCTTGAGCGTGCATCTATATTAGCATTGGGTATCATGCCGTACATTTCGGCATCGATCGTAGTCCAATTGCTAACTGTAGTTCATCCAGCGTTAGCGGAACTCAAGAAAGAGGGTGAAGCAGGCCGTCGTAAGATAAGCCAATATACACGCTACGGCACGCTTGTACTTGCAACATTCCAAGCTATTGGTATCGCAACAGGCTTACCAAACATGGTCGACAATCTGGTTGTTATCAACCAAACCATGTTTACGCTTATTGCTACCGTGAGTTTAGTAACTGGTACCATGTTCTTAATGTGGTTAGGTGAACAAATCACTGAGCGAGGAATCGGTAATGGTATTTCCATTCTGATTTTTGCAGGTATTGTTGCTGGATTGCCTTCTGCAATCGGTCAAACAATCGAGCAAGCGCGTCAAGGTGAATTGCATGTGCTTCTTCTGCTGTTGATTGCTGTATTGTCTTTTGCTGTTATTTACTTCGTAGTTTTCATGGAACGTGGTCAACGCCGTATCGTCGTTAACTATGCGAAACGTCAACAAGGTCGTAAAGTTTTTGCAGCACAAAGCTCTCACTTGCCTCTTAAGATTAATATGGCAGGTGTTATTCCAGCGATTTTCGCATCAAGTATTATTTTGTTCCCAGGAACATTAGCGCAGTGGTTTGGTCAAAATGGTGAAAGCAGCGCGTTCGGTTGGTTAACTGACGTGTCATTAGCTCTTAGCCCAGGTCAACCTTTGTATGTAATGCTTTATGCAGCAGCTATCATCTTCTTCTGTTTCTTCTATACAGCGTTGGTGTTTAACCCACGTGAAACAGCTGATAACTTGAAGAAGTCTGGTGCATTCGTACCCGGTATCCGCCCAGGTGAGCAGACAGCGAAATATATCGATAAAGTGATGACTAGACTAACCCTTGCGGGCGCTCTATACATTACTTTTATATGTCTGATTCCTGAATTCATGATGGTCGCGTGGAACGTTCGTTTCTACTTCGGCGGCACATCACTACTAATCGTAGTGGTAGTTATCATGGATTTCATGGCACAGGTACAGACTCATCTGATGTCACAACAGTATGATTCTGTGTTAAAGAAAGCGAATCTGAAAGGTTACGGCCGTTAATTCGGTGGTAATTATTTCGATTCCATTTACGGAGTTTAGCAATGAAAGTTCGTGCTTCCGTTAAAAAAATCTGCCGTAACTGTAAAGTTATCAAGCGTAACGGTGTCGTTCGCGTGATTTGCAGTGAGCCAAAGCATAAGCAACGCCAAGGCTAATTAGCAGAAATTTTTACTTGAAATACAAGGTAGAGTCGAGTATATTCCTCGGCCTACCTTTTGCGTGCAAAAGAAGTAGTATGCCGCAGCGTATCCATAACGGGCTTTGCTGCGGATAATTCTTTTATGAACCCCTTAGGAGTGAATAATGGCCCGTATAGCCGGCATTAACATTCCTGATCATAAGCATTCTGTAATTGCACTTACTGCAATCTACGGTATCGGTAAAACTCGCTCTCAAGCTATTCTAGCTGAAGTGGGTATTGCTGAAGATGCTAAGATCAGTGAACTAACTGAAGAGCAGATCGATCAACTGCGTGATGGTGTAGCTAAGTACACTGTAGAAGGTGATCTACGTCGTGAAGTATCGATGAACATCAAGCGTCTTATGGACCTTGGCTGTTACCGCGGTCTTCGTCATCGTCGCAGTCTACCACTACGTGGACAGCGTACTAAAACCAACGCTCGCACCCGTAAGGGTCCGCGCAAGCCGATCAAGAAATAGTCGGATAAGGTAGAGTACAATGGCAAAACAACCAACTCGCGCGCGTAAGCGCGTACGCAAGCAAGTAGCTGATGGCGTAGCGCACATTCATGCTTCTTTCAACAACACAATCGTAACTATCACTGACCGTCAAGGCAACGCTCTTGCATGGGCTACAGCAGGTGGTTCAGGTTTCCGTGGTTCTCGTAAATCTACTCCGTTCGCAGCACAAGTTGCAGCTGAGCGTTGTGGTGAAATGGCTAAAGAATATGGCCTAAAGAACTTGGAAGTTATGGTTAAGGGTCCAGGTCCAGGTCGCGAATCTACTGTTCGTGCACTGAACGCTGCTGGTTTCCGTATCACTAACATTGTTGATGCGACACCAATCCCTCATAACGGTTGTCGTCCACCTAAGAAACGTCGCGTTTAAGTTTCGTTTCTAGGAATATTGGAGAAAGATCATGGCAAGATATTTGGGTCCTAAGCTGAAGCTTAGCCGTCGCGAAGGTACTGACTTATTCCTTAAGTCTGGTGTCCGTGCGATCGATACCAAGTGTAAAATTGATAACGCACCAGGTGTACACGGCGCTCGTCGCGGTCGTCTATCTGAGTATGGCGTTCAGCTTCGTGAGAAGCAAAAAGTTCGTCGTATCTACGGCGTTCTAGAAAAACAATTCCGCAACTACTACAAAGAAGCTGCACGTCTTAAAGGCAACACAGGTGCAAACCTGCTTCAGCTTCTTGAAGGTCGTCTTGATAACGTAGTTTACCGTATGGGCTTTGGCGCTACTCGTGCTGAATCTCGTCAACTAGTTAGCCACAAGTCTATCCTAGTTAACGGTAAAGTTGTAAACGTTCCTTCTTTCAAAGTAGCGGCAAACGACGTTGTTTCTATCCGCGAGAAAGCTAAACAGCAATCTCGTATTAAAGCGGCTCTAGAAGTTGCTGAACAACGTGAAAAGCCAACTTGGATTGAAGTAGATGCTGGCAAAATGGAAGGTACATTCAAGCGTATGCCTGAGCGTTCTGACCTATCAGCTGACATCAATGAACACTTGATCGTCGAACTTTACTCTAAGTAAGGTTAAAAAAAGAGAGGACACAATGCAGGGTTCTGTAACAGAATTTCTTAAGCCGCGTCTTGTTGACATTGAACAGATCAATACGACACACGCGAAAGTAACTCTTGAGCCATTAGAGCGCGGTTTCGGCCACACTCTAGGTAATGCTCTTCGCCGCATTCTTCTATCTTCTATGCCGGGTTGTGCCGTAACAGAAGTTGAAATCGAAGGTGTGCTACACGAATACAGCACTAAAGAAGGCGTTCAGGAAGATATCCTGGAAATCCTTCTAAACCTTAAAGGTTTGGCTGTACGCGTTGCTGAAGGCAAAGATGAAGTGTTTATTACACTGAACAAATCAGGCTCAGGCCCTGTTGTTGCAGGTGACATCACCCACGATGGTGATGTAGAGATCGCTAACCCTGAGCACGTAATTTGTCACCTAACGGATGACAATGCTGAGATCGCTATGCGTATCAAAGTAGAACGTGGTCGTGGTTACGTTCCAGCTTCAGCTCGTATCCATACTGAAGAAGATGAGCGTCCTATCGGTCGTCTACTAGTTGACGCTACTTACAGCCCGGTTGATAAAATCGCTTACGCTGTAGAAGCGGCACGTGTAGAACAACGTACCGATTTAGACAAGCTTGTTATCGATATGGAAACGAACGGTACTCTAGAACCTGAGGAAGCAATCCGTCGTGCAGCTACTATTTTAGCTGAACAACTGGATGCGTTCGTAGATCTTCGTGATGTACGTGTACCTGAGGAGAAGGAAGAGAAGCCAGAATTCGATCCTATCCTACTACGTCCTGTAGACGATCTTGAACTAACAGTTCGCTCTGCTAACTGTTTGAAAGCAGAAGCGATTCACTACATCGGTGATCTTGTACAGCGCACTGAGGTTGAGCTACTTAAAACGCCAAACCTTGGTAAGAAATCTCTTACAGAGATTAAAGATGTGCTTGCTTCACGTGGTCTGTCTCTAGGCATGCGTCTAGAAAACTGGCCACCAGCGTCAATCGCTGAAGATTAATCGAAAAGTTAGAAGGATTAGGTCATGCGCCATCGTAAAAGTGGTCGTCAACTCAACCGCAACAGCAGTCATCGCAAAGCGATGTTCAGCAACATGGCTAGCTCTCTTGTTCGTCACGAAGTTATTAAAACTACCGTGCCTAAAGCAAAAGAACTACGTCGCGTAATTGAGCCATTGATTACCCTAGCTAAGACAGACAGTGTTGCTAACCGTCGTCTTGCATTTGCTCGCACTCGTGATAACGAAGTTGTGGCAAAACTATTTAATGAACTAGGCCCGCGTTTCGCGGCTCGCCAAGGTGGTTACACTCGCATTCTTAAATGTGGTTTCCGTACTGGTGATAAAGCTCCAATGGCTTACATTGAGCTTGTAGACCGCCCAGCTGCTGAAGAAGCTGCTGAGTAATCTATACTAGATTCTTAATACAAAAGCCGAGCATTAGCTCGGCTTTTTTGTATCTGTAGAATAAGGAAATCTATACTAAGTAATTGCACCACGATGTTTGGCATTTCTGCTTGTCTTATCTGCTCCATTTTTCAAAAATATCTCGTATCTCGTATCTCGTATATCTTTTCTTTCACGCATAAAAAAGAGCACCGAAGTGCCCTTATCAGATTTCCATACTAGTTATTATTGCCATACAGCAGCAAGTGAATCCATTAGACCGCTTGTTGCGCCTTGCGACTGCAGTGCTTGAAGAACGATTGGCGCAAATGTTGAAACCATCGATGAGTCCATTCCTAGACTTGTGAAGGCACTTTCAACCGCACTTTGCGAGTTAAGTAGTGATGATAGTCCAGTTGACTCAAGAGTCGACATGCCAGGAATAAGTGTCGCGAGTTCTTTGTTGTCGGCTGTGCCAAGTGAATTTTGTGCAAGGGCCAACATTGAACCGATGCCGCCAATTGCTTGATCGCTGGTAACAGAAGCTTGGTCAGCGACAGTATCTGCAAGAGGTGTTGTTTCATTCTGTTGAGACCACATATTCACTGCTGCCATTAGTGCAGTTTGTGATAGTTGGGAATAATTGGTATCTGATGATGAACTGGTTTGTTCTGAGTCGCTAGTGCTAGCGCAAGAGACAACAGCAAGGCTGCTTAAAACTGTGATGAGTACTTTCTTCATTATTCGTCCTTAAGTAATAAAGTAATTTACTCTTTCACTATAAACGAAAAACGGCGATGTAGTCACATCGCCGTTGGATTATTTCAATTTTATTTGCCTATAGTATTTTGTTTTACTATAGAATTTTATAAAAATTAAAGAATTGCTAGAAGTTCTACTTCAAATACTAGAGCAGCAAATGGTGGGATTGCAGCACCTGCGCCGCGCTCACCGTATGCTAGATCTTGAGGGATGTATAGCTTCCACTTAGAGCCAACAGGCATCATTTGTAGAGCTTGTACCCAACCTTGAATTACGCCAGTTACTGGGAATTCAGCAGGTTGACCGCGAGATACAGAGCTATCGAAAACAGTACCGTCAGTTAGTTCACCGTGGTAGTGAACACGTACTTGCTTGTCTGCAGTAGGGATTTCGCCAGTACCTTCAGTTAGTACTTCGTACTGAAGACCAGACTCAAGAACTGTTACTTCTGAACGAAGAGCGTTGTCAGCTAGGAAAGCTTCGCCGTCAGCAGCAGCAGCTTTAGCTAGTTCTTGACGTGCAGCTTCACCACGAGTGTGTAGCTCTTGTAGTGCGTTGTTGATTTCGTCAACTTCGATAGCTGGCATGTCACCAACTAGAGCTGTTGCAATACCAGCAGCGATTGCGTCAACGTTTAGGCCTTCAAGACCAGAACCAGCAAGTTGTTGGCCCATTTGTAGACCGATACCGTAGCTAGCTTTTTGCTCTACAGTTTCAAATTTTACTTCAGACATGAAAAGTCACTCTTTTTGTCAGTACGAAAAGGGTAAGAATACCAGTATTAGCAGCGTGAAGAAACGGCTAGCCCCTGATCACTTACGCTTTACCGTGTCCAAATCACAGCTATGTCAATTTTCTTGCTTTGGTCTCTGTTGTAGCGGAAAGATCTATACTGTTGGTACTTTGGTTTTTATACTGTAGTTATTCAATGTATAGGACGCAGTGGCATGAATCGTCGTCAAAAGAAAAAACAGAAAGTAGACCACTTAGCAGAGTTCAAGGATCGACTGAATCAGGTCAAAGAGAAATTGAGTTCGATCGATGTGAAGAAAATGAAAACCTCGACAGCGCAAACTTGGGGCTCATTGCCGAAGTTACACCAAAGACTGTTGATGGTGATTTCTCCTATCGTACTGATATTACTTTTTGTGCCGCTACCAGAACCTAAAGTAGACGTTGCGCCAACAACATCGCGCGTTGAGCTAGAGATAAACACCGTTGGCTTAAGCGAACAGCAAAATGCCAAGAACAGTTCATCAGAACCGAGCAACAACAACTGGCAGGAGTACCTCGTAAAGCAAGGGGATACGTTAGCACAGGTTTTTCGAAACAACGATTTACCGTTGTCGGACTTGAATGCGCTAGTGCGTATTGAAGGCTCAGACAAACCACTAAGTCAGATTCGTAAAGGCCAGTTAGTTCGATTCAAACAGGCCGAGACCGGGCAGCTTGATATCCTGCAGTTAGAGAAAGGCAACACATCGGTGATGTTCTTCCGCTTGTCTGATGGCGGCTTTGGCCGTAGTAAATAAGTGCCTTGTTTGAGTTACGAACTCAACAGCATGATAGAAAAGAGCTAAGCATTAGCTCTTTTTTTTGGTCGCTTGAAAGGGGCGAGTGGCAAGATGATCAGCATGATACCGATAAAGGTTAATGTATCTGGAATCTCATCGAACCAAATGGCGCCTATTAGCGCGACAAACACCAAGCCTGAATATTCAGCCAAGGCGATTTGGCTTGAGTGTGCTTTCTGATAGGCGGCAACCGCAAGTCCGTTATAGCTCAAGATGAGTGTTGCGCTGAGTGCTATGTATCCTAAGTGCTCGATAGATACCGGTTGCCAATACAACAAGCACAGTAGTAACGATACAGGTATGGAGAAGAGGGTTGTCCACCACAGCGTCGTCACTACAGATTGCTCACTAGGAAGCTTCCTTACCAGTACGTTAAATAGGGCAAGAGTTAGTGCTGTCCCCAATGCAAACAGTGCTGCCCAGTGGAACTGAGAAGGCCGCAATACGATTAGCGCGCCAATAAAGCCGACAGTGGTGGCGATGACCTTGCCTAGCGCAGGTTGCTCTTTGAGTAGAAACATAGAAAGAGGCAACATCAATAGGGGCGCTACGTAAAACACAGCGTTGGCGGTTGCTAAAGATAAATGAGTGATTGCCACAACCATACACCCACTGCCAATTAATATTAGTTGGCCTCGTATGAAGGTGACTTTGGCTTGCTGTAAGCGTCGTTGTTCCTTTTTCTGCTGCAACCACAATGGGGTGATGATCAGCAGAGATATCAACTGTCGGAAAAAGATATATTGAAGAGGCGGTACTTCGCCATTCAATAGTTTTACTGCTACGTCCGAAAGCGAGGCAAACAGGTTACCTGCGATCAGTAGTAGGATACCGACAGTGATATTCGACATTACTTCTCTAATCTCATATCGACGTGCGGAATATCATCTTCCAGATACATCTCAGAGATCGTCTTGAATCCATGACTTTCATAGAAGCTTTCTAGGTGCTCTTGTGCACCAATATCTATGGTCGTGCCAGGCCAAAGAGACTCACAGTGTGTTAATGCTTCTTTCAATAATTGGTGTCCTAAGCCATCGCCTCTTGCCGATTGCTTGGTCGCCACTCGGCCGATGCTGGTGTTGTCATAACTCGTGCCCGGAGGCAATAAGCGAGCACATGCCACTAGCTCCTCATCTACGTAACCAAGAAGGTGATGAACACCAGCGAGTGTGTCTTTACCGTCAAGCTCTGGATAAGGGCAGGTTTGCTCAACCACAAATACATCTACTCGTAATTTAAGTAGTTGATAAAGCTGATGTGTTGAAAGTTCAGAGAAAAGAATTGAGTGCCAAGTGATCATGTTTACATCCAGAGGTTATCGATGCTCTGAATGTACTATGCGTGATGATTGTTGGCATTAACTATTGTTAATTCGACCTTTAATTCTGCTCAAACTTATCGCGGTTATTCCTAAGTAGGCGGCAATTTGATTGTCGTTGAGGCGTTGTTCAAGGTCTGGGTAGTGTTCGCAGAAAAGCTGGTAACGTTGCTCAGGGGTATAAAGCAGCATGAAGCGTTCTTTGTTTTCCTTATGCATCAGTTGTGTTTCTAACAGCTTTAAATACAAAGGGTTATTCGATGCACGCCACTCGATTACCGCATTCATTGGCAGTTCTAACATTGTGATGGGTGTTAGTGTTTCAAGCAGATACGGGGAAGCTTGGTTTTTTATCAGACTCTCAAAACCGATGATCCAATCTTGTTCCCAGTAGAACTCTTTGCTGTATTGCTTACCATCATCAGTGAGGTAGCAAGCATGGCACAAGCCTTCAAGTACGAAGTAGATTGAGCCAGCCATCTCACCTTGGTTAATAAGAATGTGTCTGGTCGGTAGCTCAAGTGGCTTGGCGACGGCGACTAGAGATTCAATCTGACTTTCTGAGAAGTCGAAGCTTTGCAGTTGTTCGATAAAAGAGGTGTGCATGAAAATAACCTAACCCAAATAAGTGCCGAAATCATCGCACTTATTTGAGTGTAGGTACAGAGCGGGCGAATTCAGCGTCGTGCGTGTTGCTCTAGGTAATCTTGAGCAAGTTCTCGACCCATGTATTTGCCTAAGGTCTTCAATGGTACCTTCTTAAGGTTCACGACAATCAAACCATCTAAGGCATCATTAAATGATGGGTCGACGTTAAAGCAAACCAGTTTCCCGTTCATCCCTAGGTATTGGCGCAATAATACCGGTAAGCCTTTTCCTTGTTCCATCCGTGCTAATACTTTTGAAAGTAGGGGCACACTCGCCAGTGACGATAATAGATGATTCTGCCAGAACACATGACTACTGGTATTGAGCGGTGATGAAGGGGAAACCAGATTGGCCTTTTCCTCATCGTAGTGGTGAATCGATAAGGTTGTTGCTATCAACAGGCGTGCATTGTGGCTGTAATCATTACTGATACTGACCGGGCCAAATAGGTGGGTGTATTGAGGATGACGAGACACAAAGGTCGCGATACCTTTCCATAGCAATAACAGTGAGTTAAGGCTCTTTTGGTAAGGCTTGCTCACTACAGAGCGACCAAGCTCAATGCTGTTGTCTAACGTATCGATAAACTCTTGGTTATAGTTAAATAGACTGCGGGAATAGAGTTGGTCCAACCCGTGCTCTGCGATTAACTTGTCGACCATACCCAATCGATAAGCGCCGATCAATTCTGCCTTAGTTTTGTTCCACACAAACAGTTGGTGGTAGTAAAGGTCGTACTCATCTAAATCACAAGCAAGCCCACTGCCTTCTCCAACTTCACGGAAGCTCTCTTCTCTGACTCGACCAATCTCACGCATTAAGTTTGGAATAGATTGGCTTGGCGTGCAGTAGACCTCGTAGTCGCCTTGTTCGAGCAGCTTCATCTCTTCAGGGAGTGAGCCTACCTCAATTGCCAATACTTCGGGTGATATTGGCGCTATCACTTGAGTATCGAAAGAAGGCGCGTGGATTGGTGTATTCGTACTATCTTGTTGACTCATTAGGTAGGTATTAAGTCGTAGGTAGTTGACGATATCCATCTCTTTTTCAAACGATTTTATCTCTGAATACGGAATCGATGAGCCAATCGAGATAGAGATAGTTGTCGCTTGTTTATTAAGAAGTTCACGCCCGAGTAGAGCGGTTCTCAACAGTGGATGTACACGACCCGCTTGGTAGAAAAGCTCACTGTTTTTTCCATTGATAAAGATAGGAACCGTAGTGGCTTGATGACGTTTAACGAACTTCGCGACTGATTTGCTCCATTCGATATCCGTCAGTGTTTTTGCCCCTTTACGATAACTTGATACTTCCCCAGCAGGGAACACGATCAACAGCCCGCCATCGGCTAGGTGACGATTGGCATCACGAATGGCTTTGGCATTGGTGCGTTTCGACTCTTTACTATTAAAGACATCAACGCCAATGAAAAGATCATCCAGTTCAGGTAGTCGCTTGAGCAATTCATTCGCCAACACCTTCACATCCTTCCTGACTGATCCTACGAGATCGGCAAGGATCACACCTTCAATGGCGCCAAGTGGGTGGTTCGCCACAATCACGACAGGCCCTTCTTCCGGGATATTCTCTGTGCTTCCTGATGCAACCGAGTAGTCGATATTAAGTGCCGATAGGGTGTAATTCATGAATTCAAAGCTAGATAACTCGTTTTTTCGATCTTGGTAGAGTCGGTCTAGCTTAGATAGCCCAGTTGCCCACTCGACAACAGACTCACCTAAACCAAAAGGCGTGTAACGTGGTAAACGAAAAGGACTATCAATCATAATGAAGCTACCTTATTGACTAAAGTTGTTTAGGAAACCGTCTTGATTCTTGAAATCTTTCACACTTAAAAAAGCACCGCATAACCACACTAGGCATGCCATGCCAAACAATAATCCACCGTCGTAACCGACAATTTCACCCGCAGCATTGAACTCAGGCATTTGAATGCCGAGCGGCGTAAACAGGTGGAAAAATATCGCACCACTCATGATGCCAACGCTCATAATGGCACCCAGGCCGTGCCAACGAGTGAAGAGCAAAATGGCAGCAATCAATTCAGCGAATCCAATCAAGTAGCCGCCAAACGAGCCGAACCAACTGAGCCCTGACCATGTCGCGAGCGTGCCAAAGATATGCTCTGTCTCGTATGAGCCAGTGAACTTAAAGAACAGCGACTGAATAAACACAAACGCGATAAATGCCGCAGGGATATGTTTGGCTGGAGTGAATGTCATGATTATTCCCTTACTTAATCAGTTGCGGCCAAACTTTATCGGCTTGTTGAATATGCTGTGCTTGGTCTTGCTCCCAACGCAGCTTAATCTCTTGGTCATAGTTGAGGTAAAGCTTGTTATCAACAATCGTCCATTGATGTGGGTCACCCGGTGCAAAGTCACTCTTCGCTGATACTGCCCAAGCGCAATAGCCACTATATTGAGGGGCATATTTTTCAGGATTATTAACAAATAAAGTCAGATTCTTTTCAGAAGAGAAATACCAATCCGCCCCTTTGTACTCGGTGCTGAATTTTTTACTGCCTTCAATGGGCTTACCGGAAGTGAAATACGCGACGGTATCGTAGCCATCGAGCGCCTTACTGCTAAAGAAACCAGTGTAGATTTCATCGGCGGCAAATACGTACGGGCTAACAAGTAGCAGAACCATAGTTAATAGTTTTCTCATGATGGACTCCATCTATAGATTGATTGCGGGTGATAAATCGAACGTAAAGCGCTGTTGATTTATCTGGCATTGCTTAATGGGTTCACAAGGCGAGCCGGGTGCATAAAACATCGAGGCTTGGCCATGTAGATTATGTAAGTGTGTAAAGCTCACCGTATGTGCGTCTTCACGATGCATACAGGTCGCTAAATGATGCTGTTCACTATGATGGTGAGAGTGAAATTGAAGTAAGTTCTGCTGATTCTTGCCTGTTGTCATAAGTTGATCGTATTTTGCTTGTCGGTAGGCTTGTACTCGCTCTAAATCAACACCGGATGAGAAGAGTGGAGAATCAGTGTTGACGATGTGCTGTTGAATACCATCCCACATGTAGGCGATAACCAAACCATTGTTCTGAGTTAAATTCGGCGCGAAAGCCAACAAGGTAAAGGGGGAAAAAGAGTGCAGATCGAGCTTATGAAATGCTTCAGAGAGCTGACTGATATTACGACTCGATGATAGGTTCTTGAGTAACAAACCACGGCTGACTAAAAGTCCATCAGGTACGATGCCTTGATAGTTATTGAGTAGGCATAACGAAAGCCCGAACTCATTGATACTGATCCAGCTACCACCGCCGGTTGGGTCGAGTGGCATGATGATATCGACGCCGTTAACTCGATATTGTTTAGGTGGCATCGCCAGTGCCCGTGTCTTTTGTTCATCACGATTAAAGAAGACCTGATAGCCATTGTCTTCAAGCAGCCAAGATACTGAACACATGATTATTGCTCCCTCAGATAGCTGCTGGTGGTTGGGGCATAACCAAAGGTGTTGCATGTTTCGACATCAAGAAAGGTCGTGATCACCTTGATCATCGCGTAATGATGATTGGCGTGCAGCGCAGCAAAGGTGACTTCTCTTTCTAGCGTAGAAGGTAGGCTTGCAAACACCTGAACATCCATCGAAACCTCGGTTTGGATCATGATAGGCGCTTCGAGATCTCTGCGGTCTAATCGTTCAAGCCAGTTGATCACGTAATGGATCTCTTTTACTGCGATTGACCTGTCGAATTCGACAGGGTGACCACGGCGACGAGTGTTGTAATCAACGGTCGCGTTCTCTTTTAAAATAAGCGCATGAAAAAGATCGAGCGTGTGGCGAGTATGCTCACCAATAGAGCTTGTGACGTGCGGATTCGCTCGTGTCAGGTAGTCGCTGTCAGATATCGTTAACAAAAACTCTAAACCCTGATTCAATATCTCTACCGCTCCCTTGATACTAGGAGAGAAAGAAGTGAGGACGCTCGGTTGGGCTATGGGGTTCATTCATTGTCCTCGTACAAAGTTAGTCAGTGGTCGGATATTGTTGAACAAGACGTCGCTCTTCTTGCCACGCAGCGAATAAGCTCTTGAAAGAAGGAGTTTTATGGCCTCGTTGTTTTTGCTGAGCGCCAATATCAAAAAGAATGCGGTATTGCAGAAGTAGCGTAGAAAATATCTCTCGCAGCGGTGTGTTGCGATCCCAGATATGCCCAGCCTCACTGCTTGCGCCATTGACCTCAAGGATCGTGAAATCCTCGCCGTTCATTAAGCTGTGCATGTCTTTAAACTTGACGTCGAGTCGGCCAAAATGAAAACCATCGAAGTCATCGAATATCTCGTCTAAACGTTCAGTTAAAGCCTGAGTAATGTATTGATTGCCATCGCGGAAGATGCAGCCACGGCTATGGCTACCTGCGAACGCGAGTTGGAACTCTTCGCCCTCTGCGAGCACTTGATCCAATCTATCTTGATGTCTTGGCAGATAGAGGTGACTGAGCTGTCCAGCTCGCGGGCTATTTTCAATTAACTGTTTGATTGTCGACTTGCCATCACCCATCACCATTGGTGCGTACTTGAGTGTGATCGAGATGATCTCGCCTTGCTTTTTATTTGGATAGCGAACGTAGAAAACACCCGCTTCGGCTTGATAAGGCGCCTTTTCTTGCAATAGAAACCGAGCATTATTTGGGAAAGATTCAACATACTGCTCAAGTTGATCTTGTGTGTTGATCAGCTTAACGCCAACACCTCGACAGCCAAGATCCGGTTTGGCCACAATGGGGAAATCAAGATCTGATTGTATGAGTGCGCTGTGCGCATCTTCGGCTTGTTTCTTACTGTTAAGATCCGTTTTGGTTAAGGTGATAAACGGAGAGATCCAACGCTGACTCGATGATCCGGCAAGGCTCAGTATTTCGTGTTTTGATTCGCCTACCATGCCGCTTAACTTGATGCTCGGGTTGGCGATGAGCGGCAGCGCCCAGTCAAAGTGCCGTAACCCTTGCATCAGGCTTTGAATCACCACTGGCGTGTAGAAAAACCAAGTCGGAAGAAACTCATAAGGAGAGACACTGCGCACGGTATCTTTTTCAAGCAAAGGCATGCCTGCATTGGTTTGATGTGCGGGAATGATGCGAATATCTTGCGGTGAACTCATGATAATCCTCTAGAGTAGGTTTTATTCATTAATCGATTACCGATAAACAGTAAAGCGATGGCACACGGGATAACGATCCATTGATATTCAGAGGCTTGCAGCCACGCTGATGTTCCTAAATAGTAGATGGCAGAGAAGACAATGCCAGTCCAGATCGCGGTGGCGCTGATGACAGCAAACAAGAAAGTAGACAGTGGGATGGCGAAAAAGCCACTTAAGGTAAACCCGACGGTGCGAAGCCCTGGGATAAAGCGGATAACAAAAAGGCTGCTGAATGCGTTCTGACGTAATTTGGTACGAAGCGAACGAAAGTATTTATTCGTGAGGGCTTTATATCGAACACCTCGGAAATAACGTCCTGATTTACCTAGGCAATAGAGGCCGAGATCACCTGTGGCAATACCGATGAAAATGGCAAGCAACGCATATTGAGGAGGTATTAGACCTTGAGTAGCTATACCTGCCGCCGTAACAATCGCCAGATCTTCAAGCAGATAAGAAAGCGCGATAATGCCAAGCATCAGCCATAGCAGCGATTCCTCTCCTGTATTTAACCATGCTTGGATACTCTCGACGGTGCTCATCAAATGTCCTTATCTATCCTATAGATGAATGGCTTAATGACCATTCATTGAGTGTAGTAAATTAAATAGACAGGAGGAGCAGAGAAAAACTTACAGACAATTACCGCTTTTTTGTGTTGATTGAATGAAATGAGTGGTTTGAGGTATGTGGTTTCGGTGCAGAACTAGAGGGTGTTAAAGGGTTAGAAACCTAAGGCTTTGGACTGAACATTTATAAGAAAAGAAAAAGGCTGAATCGTTAAACTCAGCCTTTCAGAACGTTAACTATGGATTACTTGAGCAATCTATTTAGTTAGGTCAATCTGGTAAACAGCAAAACCAACATCGTCAGTCGCAACACGTTTCATCGGGTATTGACCTTTCTCTTTAATGAACTCTGCTGCTTTGTCGCTTGGAGATGTTTCAAAGCGGATATCTAGCTTGTTATCCGTTTTGATTGGTGCAAATGACCAATTGTTATCTGCGCTTGGGCTCACTTGACCTTGTTCTTTGCTTACGCGAGAGATGTAGTTTGCAAGAACAGTACGGTTCTCATCTGGTGCATCAAATGCGATGAAGTCTTCACCTGTGCCTGGGAACTTAGCGCTGTATGCACGGTAGTTGTTGGTTGCGATCAGGAAGTCTTGCTTCATGTCGATTGGCTTACCTTGGTAAGTTAGGCCAACAATACGCTGTGAGTCAGGGTTAACGACTTTACAGTTTGCATCGTATTTCGCAGGTTGAGTTACGTCGATTTGGTAATCAACACCGTCGATAACATCGAAGTTGTAAGTGCGGAAGTTATCCCACTCGATCAACTGTTGTGGTGCTGTTGAGTTAACATCAACTTGGTTGAATTGACCAGCAGAACACTCAAGCCACTCTTTTACTTCGTGACCTGTTACCTTCATCGCAACTAGTGTGTTCGGGTAAAGGTATAAGTCAGCTGCGTTACGGAATGTCAGTTGACCAGATTCAACTTCAGTGAAGTTCGCTGGGTCATTCTTACGGCCACCAGCTTTGAATGGTGCAGCCGCGGAAAGTACTGGCGTACCATCTAGGTCAGGGTCACCTTGGATGAACTGTTCAACGTAATCTTTCTGTGCAAGGTTAACGATTTGAACTGTTGGATCGTCTTGTACTAGAGACAAGAAGCTGTACATCACATCGTCTGCTTTACCAATCGGTTGGTTAACAAACTCACGAGTACCAGCGTGGTCTTTTTCTAGTGCTGTTACGATGCCTTCATCAGCCGCAGCAAGAGATTTCTTCTCGATCTTGTCGTAGATAGGGCGTGCTTCTGATTGGCCTTTAACGACTTCCCACTTACCGTCTTTTTGTGCCAGTGTTAGGTCCATAACACCAACGTGGCTACCCCAACGACCTGGCATTACTGCCGCAACGCCGTTCATTGTGCCCGTTTCGTTGTCGATGCCTTGAATGTCATCAAAACCTTTACCTGGGAACACTGCGTGAGAGTGGCCGAATGCGATCGCATCAATGCCATCTACTTCAGATAGGTAGAACGTTGAGTTCTCTTCGCCATTTTTGTATGGGTCAGTTGATACGCCTGAGTGAGGGATAGCAACGATAACTTCAGCGCCTTCCGCTTTCATTTGAGGCACTAACTCGTTAGCCGTCTCAATGATGTCACGAGCGATCACTGTGCCTTCAAGGTTCTTTTTATCCCACGTCATGATTTGTGGTGGAACAAAACCGATGTAACCCACTTTTACTTCGTGCTCTACACCAGCAGTATCTTCGAACGTGTGCGTCTTGATGATATAAGGCGTGAAGTAGTGTTCTTTGGTTTCTGCGTCGTAAACGTTAGCACTGATGTACGGGAAATCAGCGTCGTTGATAGATTCTTCTAGGAACTCAAGACCGTAGTTGAATTCGTGGTTACCTAGGTTTGCAGCGTCGTAGCTTAGTTGGTTCATAGCTTTGTATGCAGGGTGAACTTCGCCTACTTCGATGCCTTTGTCTGCCATGTAGTCACCCATTGGGCTACCTTGCAGCAAGTCACCGTTATCAACTAATACGCTGTTGGTTACTTCGCTTTGAGCTTCTTTTACTAGAGTTGCAGTACGTGCTAAGCCAATTTTTTTCGATGGCTTGTCTTTGTAGTAGTCGTAATCCATTAGGTTGGTATGGATATCCGTCGTTTCTACGACACGTAATTTAATCACTTCATCGGTATCTGGTGTTGTTGTGCAGCCTGCTAAAGTCAAACCAAGACCCGCAAGTACAGCCAATGACAAAGGTTTCATTGCAACTTTCATTTTGTAGCTCCAAAGTGGATAGTAGAAAATTCGTTGCGTAATGTAACAAAACCGAATGAAACAATGATTACAACGAATGTTAATTCGTGACTTAGATCGATTACTTTATGGTGTTCTGCAAGACGCCTCCCAAAGCTGCTCAATCAATGCGCAACTGATATCGATAATATTAGTCCATTCATTTCACCTGCTTATCGGTAAATTCAATCCCTTATCAGCTTTTCGAATAAAAAATGAAATTTTAGAATTTCCAGTAATATGAGAGGCTCGTCATAATGCCTATATCAAGGACGTATCAGGCAGATGAATAGCAAGGATAGCTCAAAACGAAGCTTCTGTTTTCTTCTAGTGCCAATACTCCCATTCACTCAAGTGGATGAGTTAAATCCCTTGCTTGGCAAGACCAAGTAATGAATTGCTCGTAACGCGAGCCTTAAAGGAAGCACTGAAATGGACCAAGAACGTTTAACCCACCTAAAACAGCTCGAAGCGGAAAGTATTCATATTATCCGTGAAGTAGCGGCTGAGTTTGATAACCCAGTGATGATGTACTCCATCGGAAAAGATTCTTCTGTGATGCTTCATTTAGCTCGCAAAGCGTTTTATCCAGGCAAGATTCCATTCCCGCTATTGCATGTAGATACGGATTGGAAATTCCGCGAGATGATTGAGTTTCGTGATCGTACGGCTAAAAAGTACGGCTTCGACCTTTTAGTACATAAGAACCCAGAAGGTATTGAGATGGGTTGTAGCCCATTTGTACATGGTTCTTCGAAGCACACTGACATCATGAAAACACAGGGCCTTAAGCAGGCGTTAAACAAGTATGGGTTCGATGCGGCTTTTGGTGGTGCGCGTCGTGATGAAGAAAAATCTCGTGCGAAAGAACGTGTTTATTCTTTCCGTGATAAGAACCATACGTGGGATCCAAAAAACCAGCGTCCAGAGCTTTGGCACACCTACAACGGTCAGGTTAATAAGGGCGAAAGCATTCGTGTCTTCCCGCTATCTAATTGGACTGAGCTCGATATCTGGCAATACATCTATCTAGAGAGCATCGATATTGTTCCACTTTACCTTTCAGACAAACGCCCTGTAGTTGAGCGTGATGGCATGCTGATCATGGTTGATGATGACCGTATGGAGCTGCAAGAAGGTGAAGTGATTGAAGAGAAAAGCGTTCGTTTTCGTACTTTAGGCTGTTACCCATTAACCGGAGCGGTTGAATCTGAGGCGAATACGCTAACGGGCATTATTGAAGAGATGCTGGTGGCGACGTCTAGTGAGCGTCAAGGTCGAGCGATTGACCATGATCAGTCGGGCTCTATGGAGCTGAAAAAGCGCCAAGGTTATTTCTAAGAATCTAAGGAAAGAAAAATGAATAGTGCAGTAGAAGCCGAATTGGCTGAACTAGGGATTGAAGGTTATCTAAGTCAGCATCAGCATAAATCTATGCTTAGATTTTTAACTTGTGGCTCGGTAGATGACGGTAAAAGTACGCTAATCGGTCGCTTACTCCATGATACAAAACAGATTTATGAAGATCAGCTAGCGGCGGTTCACTCGGATAGCCAACGAGTGGGAACGACAGGTGAGAAACCTGATTTGGCACTGCTTGTTGATGGTCTGCAGGCTGAGCGTGAGCAAGGGATCACGATCGATGTGGCTTACCGCTACTTCTCGACTCAAAAACGTAAGTTCATTATTGCTGATACTCCTGGGCATGAGCAGTATACGCGCAACATGGCAACAGGCGCTTCAACGTGTGATCTGGCGGTGATCTTGATTGATGCTCGTAAGGGCGTTCTGGCTCAAACACGTCGTCACTCGTTTATCTCTAACCTGCTTGGTTTGAAGCATTTCATCGTTGCTGTAAACAAGATGGATCTTGTGGAGTATTCACAAGATCGTTTTGAAGAGATTCGCGATCAGTATCTAGAGTTTGCAGAAAACCTAGAAGGTGAAACCAATATTCAGATCTTGCCAGTATCGGCGCTTGAAGGCATCAACGTTGCTGCACCAAGTAAAGAGCTTGCATGGTTCGAAGGCCCATCTCTGCTAGAAGTGTTAGAGAACGTCGACATTGACCAAAAGCGTTCGGCAGGTGAATTCCGATTCCCAGTTCAGTACGTCAATCGTCCTAACTTAGACTTCCGCGGTTTTGCTGGCACCGTTGCCTCTGGCCGTGTCAGTGTCGGTGATGAAATCAAGGCGCTGCCGTCGGGTAAAACCTCTAAGGTTGCACGCATTGTAACTTTTGATGGTGATTTGGAGTCTGCGCAAGCGGGCTTGGCAGTAACACTGACCCTTGAAGATGAGATTGATATCAGTCGTGGTGATTTGATTGTGCTAGAAAACGCGCAGATTGAATCCACTAACCACGTATTGGCTGACATCGTGTGGATGACAGAGCAACCATTGCAACCGGGCAAAGCTTACGACATCAAGATCGCAGGCAAGAAAACCGTTGGTCAGGTTGAAACGGTTCGTCACCAATACGACATCAACAACCTATCGACTCACGCTGTCGATGAGTTGCCATTGAATGGCATTGGCTTGTGTGAATGGTCACTGAACGAGACTGTCGCGCTGGATAAATACCGTGAAAGTGCCGATACCGGTGGCTTCATCGTTATCGACCGACTAACCAACGTGACGGTTGGGGCGGGTTTGATTCGAGACCGTTTGGACTCTGTTGAACAGCAAGTCGGTAACTTCTCTGCATTTGAACTTGAGTTCAACGCATTGGTTCGCAAACATTTCCCTCATTGGGATGCCAAAGATCTAAGCCAACTACTGAAGTCATAAACGACCAAGTAACAGCTTATTGAATCAGGCGGAAACCGATCGTTTCCGCCATAAAGGACGGGTATATGTGGCAACAAGGATTTGTATTAGCGATTTTGCTCGGCATCATTACTTGCCTGCTCGTTACCCGTATTAAGCCAAGCTTTATCTTTGCTGGCGCGGCGTTTATTGCTTTTATGGCTGGCATGATCGACTTGTCGAGCTTGGCTAATAACTTCACTAACTCCTCGTTACTGACTTTAATTCTTCTGATCCTCGCATCAAGTGCGTTGGAGAAAACTCGCTTAATCAGCTGGGTTAGCCGCAATATCTCTGAAGGTAGGCTAGGTACCGTGGTTGCGAAGTTGGGTATTTCTACAGCGTTACTTTCTTCTTTTACTAATAACACCGCGGTGGTTGTTTCTTTGATCGGGGCGATCAAACGTAATCAACAGCACGCGCCGTCTAAGTTACTTATCCCTTTGTCATACGCTGCCATCTTAGGTGGCACCCTGACATTGATCGGCACCTCTACCAATTTGATCATCAATAGTTTTGTTGAAGATGCAGGTTTACCGAGCTTAAACTTTTTCACACCTACCTTGATCGGTTTAGCGGTTTTGGTCGGTGGGGTATTGATCCTTATTCCTCTTAGCTATTTTCTACCCAGCTACGATGATGGTTCTCAAGATGATCTGCCTTACTTTCTCGAGGCGCGAGTTGAGCCAGGTTCTCCATTAGTTGGCCGTAGCGTCAGTGAGAATAACCTTCGAGCATTGAGAAAACTGTTCTTAGCAGAAGTGATTCGCGACGGTAAGACCACGGCATCGATTGATCCTGATTTTATTCTTCAAGCTCGTGATCGATTGCTGTTTTGTGGCGATGTCGAGAGTGTGGCGACACTACAAGAAATTCAAGGTTTAACCCTGTTTGGTCAGCATCATTTGAATGGTCAGAGTTTTGTTGAAGTTGTAGTGAGCTCGTCGGCAAGCTTCTGTAATAAAACATTAAAAACCAGTCAGTTTAGAGACCGTTTCGATGCGGTTGTGGTTGCTATTCGTCGTGGCCATGAACGCCTTGAAGGTGGTCTTGGAAACATCATATTGACCGCTGGTGATACTTTGATTTTGGTTCCCGGCAAACGCTTTGAAGAGCAGCGTCAGCAACACAACAAAGAGTTTGTGTTGATGAATGACTTAGATTCGAGTGCCAAGCTTGATGCAGATAAGTCGACGTTCGTGTTGCTTGGTTTTGCCAGTGTGATTGGCCTCGCTCTGGTTGACGCAGTGCCAATTATCAAAGGCTTAGCTGGTTTTCTACTGTTACTGGTGGCATTTGGCGTGGTACAGCTGGGTGAGCTCCGCCGCCGTTTCCCAGTCGATATTGTGGTGATCGTGGGGTCTGCACTTTCTATTGCCCAACTGATGATTTCATCGGGTTTGTCTGAGCGCATGGGGCTGATGTTCATGGAGGCATTTAATGGTTGGGGCGTATTCGGTGCGTTAGTTGCGACCTACTTTATGACCTTGGTTCTGACTGAGCTGGTGACCAATAATGCGGCCGCAGCACTCTCATTTCCGATTGGCTACAGTATGGCAGTAGGCTATGGAGTTGACCCTATGCCGTTCATTATGGCGGTACTGTTTGGTGCCAGTGCCAGTTTTATCTCTCCATACGGCTACCAAACCAACTTACTTGTTTATAGCGTAGGTAATTACCATTTAACGGATTATCTACGTATTGGTATTCCAATCTCGATTGTTTATTCGGGTTTGGTATTGACCCTAATTCCTTATTTTTTCCCATTTTAATGCTGTTTATTTAAAGGACTAATTATGACCGCAGTACTCAAACCTAAAGATGAGAATGTTGTGTGGCATCAACACTCGATTGATAAAATATTTCGCGCGGATCTGAAATCACAAAAGCCAGCCGTGCTCTGGTTCACGGGGTTGTCTGGTTCTGGTAAATCGACAGTCGCTGGAGCATTAGAAAATCGCTTGGCACAGCTTGGTTACCATACTTACTTATTGGATGGTGACAATGTGCGTCATGGCTTATGTAGCGACCTTGGCTTCTCTGAACAAGATCGTCGAGAGAATATTCGTCGTATTGGCGAGCTTGCTAAATTGATGGCAGATGCAGGCTTAATTGTGCTGTCTGCTTTTATTTCTCCACATCAAGCGGAACGACAACTTGTGCGAGATTTATTACCTGAAGGCGAGTTTCTTGAGGTGTTCGTTAATACGCCATTAGAGGTTTGCGAACAGCGTGACCCTAAAGGTTTGTATAAGAAAGCACGTGCGGGAGAAATTCTTAACTTCACAGGGATTAGTTCGACTTACGAAGCGCCAGAGAACCCTGAGATTGATCTACCAGCAGGAGAGAAGACGATCGATGAATTGGTAGAGTTGTGTATTGATGCGTTGGAGAAGCGAAATATTTTAGCCAATTGAGATCGTTGGTATGACTAAGGCTGCCAACTTGCTTATCGTTTTATTCATGACTGATAAGTAGTGCAGCCTTGGTTTACCGAGACAAGAAACCTACCTTTTAGATTCTCTTTATTCTTCTCAATACACTTCACTTTTTACACCGTCTATTTTTTACACCGTCGATTGTCTAGACGGTGTAATTCACGCTGCTTTTTACTTCTGTCTGAACCGTGAATTTTTGGCTTAATAGCGCAATCAATTGGTCGTAATACTGCGTGTTTGGCTTGTTGCCAAGTAAGGTACAAAGCTCATTACCTGTTGGGCTGAATCGGTAGTAAACCAGCTTCACCCCTTTTGATAACGGTGCCAGTGACATACTCTTACCTTGATAGGTTAGGTGCAGAGCTGGATCGAAATCAATTTCTCCAGACTCTAACTCAGTGCCCAGAATGATACCGAGTTCAATCAAATGGAGCAGGCTAGAGTAGGGAAGGTTATGCCCACCAAGGTTGATGGTGTTGGTGGTGTCCCTTTTGCCAAAACTAAATAGTCCTGCGTGAGATTTGAAGCCGAGTAAGAGCTTTCTGCTGTTATCGCTACCAAAGCTACAACCCAGTGATGCAGCTCTTTGTAGGGTCAGTGCTTCCTTTGGCGTCATGTCTTTTAAGATCTGAAGCGCCTTCATCGACGTCGAGCCTGGGTTAGTGACCTCTCGTTTCAGTACTTGAGCCCATAGCCTTTGCATCGATGTATTGTGGATCTCTTGTGCCATATCGAAAAAGCGGTACAGCCAGTCCTGATCCGGGTCTCCAGCCGCTTCATCCTTACATGAAGAGTGCGCCAACTTTAGAATCTGTTCTAGGTTCTTTTGGCGAAGCTCTCTACGTTTTTTCTCTCGCAATAGTGCCCGTTCGATAAGGGTACTCTCAGCTTTATCCTTTGGCTTGGCACTATGACTAATTAAGGAATCGAGGCCGAAGCTTTGTGCGATGTGCAGCATTCTGCTGGCACTGTCGGCAATATGAGGCTTTTTCTCATGCTTGTGCTGTGTATCGCTAGCATGCTCGATGATCACTGGCTGTTTGGTTTCTGACATAAGAGTACCCTAAGGAAACGACTTAACTGTCTAAAATGTAACTCTTTATCTTATTGGTGGCTAGATTTTGCGTGCAGAGTTGAAGGTTTCAACAAAATTTTACTGTTGCTAATGATAATAAAATGTTAAATTTGTTGTGGTTCTCAAGGAGGAGTTATGAATCAAGTCAATGATAACAAGCTGAAGAAACAGCTTTGTATAGGGTTATTACTCGCGACTTATGTCGCTGTGCTAGCTTACTTATCTAATTACATTGCGTAATTCAGAAGAAAATTATCGTTATTAAACTGTTATTGAATGATATCACTCGTTCAGTGACGGCAGCTCATCCTTGAGCCACCCTTCTAATGACTACATGTCGTCATATTCTTCAATCGCAGTACCTTCAATAAGATAACCGGTTTGCGCTAAGTCATGGCTGATCGACTCAGTTTTCAGCGTACCGACTAAATAAATCACATCCCATAACTGCTGTATTGGTGCACCTTTCGGGAACTTCACGTAGATGATTTGGTTCGGTGGTGGCGGTGGTACGTGGATACATGCGCCAAAGTAGGGTACTAGCAGAAACTCAGTGATCATATTCTCATCACCTTCCAATGGAATCACAAAACCAGGAATCTTTACTGTGCTGCCATTCAGTTCTGGGCGAACAGCACCAAGTGTCGATTGTTGAGGTTTGTCCATACTATTGTGGTCAACCATCGGCATGCCAAATGAATCTAGTTGAGCACGCTCTGATTCTGGAATCAAATCAATCCAATCAAGTGTTAACACCGATTCGTCGTTCTGAGTGGTTTCAGCGTGAGCTGTGCTGATAAATGGGAACAGAAGTAGCCCAAATATCAGGAGGAATTTGCGTTGCATCGTAGGTTCCTATTTTAGATTCGAATGGTCATGCCATCAGATAATGACTGACGGTAAGCCCTGAAAGCGGGAATAAAGCCGATAATGATTCCGGCAACTTGCACCAACATAAGCAGTTTCCACTCATGAGGTGTGATTGCGGATATCGATATGTTGATACCATAACTTTGTTGCACAATAGGAGCAACCACTGCGATCAGAGCAAACAACACCGCAACACCTAATGTAATGCCAAGGAAGGTTAGCGCACTGGCTTCACTGATCAGTAAACCAAACACATGACGAGGTCTGGCACCCATCGCACGCAGAATGGCCATCTCTCGACGTCTTTCTTGCAAGCTAGTGAGTAGACTACTCAGCATCCCTAGCAGTCCCGCGACTACAACAAACCCTGAAACAATCAGCAGTGCTTGCTCTGCCACTGCCATCATTCCCCACAATTCGTGAAGTGCAATGCCCGGCATAATGGCGCTCAAAGGTTCTTGGCGGTAGTTATTGATTTCTCGTTGCAGTGCGAAGGTTTGGATCTTTGAGTTAAGGCCAATCATCATCGCGGTAATCTGCTTTGGTTGGAAGTCACGTTGCTTTAGCGCTTCAGCATCCGGTGTGTGCCCGAGGTTAGCCCCCGATTCCCAACCAACGTGAATCGCTTCAATGGCCTCTAACGAAACATGCACCGTTTTATCTACTGGTGTGCCGGTTGGCGCGAGTATTCCGACAATGGTGAAGGGCAGATTGTCGTGGCGACTGAAGGCGACATCACTGATACCGTGCGCCAGAATGATGTGATCACCAATCTTGTAATCTAACTTCTTCGCGACATCGGCACCAATCACGACATCAAATAGCTGATTAAACTCTTTACCTTGCTGAAAAGTAAGTGGTTGCTTACTTCCATAGCGATAATTCTCGAAGTAGCTATGGTTAGTGCCCATTACGCGGAAGCCTTTATGTGAATCACCCAATGAGATTGGGATCGCCCACTTTACAGCGTTGTGCTGGCTAAATTCTTCATAGCTTTTCCAGTCGATGTTGTTGGTCGCATTACCGATTCGAAATACGGAATAAAGCAGCAGGTTTACCTGACCTGAGCGGCCACCGACGATAAGGTCAGTACCTGAAATCGTATTCGCAAAGCTGCTCTTAGCTTCGGTTCTTACACGTTCCACACCGAGCAAGAGAATCACTGACACCGCCACGGTGAGAATAGTCAGAATGGCTGTGGCTTTACGGTTGAGTACGCTTTTTAAGGCTAAGTGAGTAATTACTTTCATACGACAACCTTAGCTTGGTTAGCGGTTTTTAAATCTATGGTTCGAGTGAACAGTTTTTCTAGTGTTGGATCGTGACTAACAAAGATCAAGGTAGAACCCGCCTGATTCGCTTGTTCTAGCAACAGTTCGATAAAGGCTTCTCGGTTGTCATGATCCAGAGCTGATGTCGGTTCGTCGGCAATAATGATTTTGGGTTGGCCGATCAAAGCACGAGCGGCAGCAACACGTTGTTGTTGACCAATACTCAACTCGGTAACGGGCTTGTCCATGAGAGCTTGAGGTAGCTTTAATCTGAGCAACAACTCTTGAGCGGTGGCTTGCAGGCTGTTCTGACTTTTAGTGACTTGCTGCTTACGAATCTTAGAAAACTGACAAGGAAGCGTCACGTTGTCGATGACTGACAAGTAAGGAAGCAGGTTAAATTGTTGGAATATATAACCAATATGATCGGCTCTGAATTTGTCTCTCTGGCGAGGTGTTAGCTGTGTGAGATCTTGGCCAAGGATAGATACTTCGCCTTGTTCAGCTTGGTTGATTCCGGTCAGTAACCCTAACAATGTTGATTTCCCGCAACCACTAGGCCCTTTGATGAAAAGGTGCTCTTGGGCTTGGATATGCAGTGAGGTGATCTCTAGCGTTGGGGGCAATTCAGGCTTCCAACGAAAGCTGATATTTTCGAGTTTGACCACAAGTGATGAACTGTCAAAAGACATATTAGCTCCAATAATTAAAGCGGTGTCTCTACTGGACAGTTATCAGAATAATAAATTCCCAGAGCACACCGATTTGTACAGCCAAGTAAGTGAACACTTACTTGGCTGCTTATCTACGTTTAATTCAATCTAATGCTAATTAGAATCGAAAACTAATACGATCTGCGTTAAGCACTTCTTGAATTTGAGCACTGTCAGTTAGCAGGTTTACAGTCATTGATTTTGTGTTGCTGAACTTAGAGAACCACTGAGTATTCACGGTATCCAGTTTTTCAATGTCAGAACATTGGTAGTGGTACTCGACAGTGAACTCACCGTGGCCGCCTTCTGAGTGGTCATGGCCTTCGTGGTCATCATGATCGTGTTCTGCGTGGTCATGGCCTTTGTGGTCGTCATGATCGTGCTCTGCGTGGTCATGGCCTTTGTGGTCGTCATGATCGTGTTCTGCATGGTCATGGCCTTCATGGTTATCATGATCGCCTTCCAAGGTGTTAGTCACTGACTTGAACTTCAGAGTACAACTTGCATTATTGAAACCAAATAGATCTTCTGGCTTGTTTAATTGCGCGATAGCTTGTTCAAACACTTTCTTTTGTTCAGCCGTTTCTGGAGCATGCTCAAAGCCAACCACATCAGCACCGGGTGCTGTCACTTCAACAAGTAGCTCTTGTCCATCCTGAGCGATGTTCACTTCAACTTTACCGTGCACGTGTGCTTCGTGAGAGCGGAATTCTTCGTTAGCTAGAACACTAGCAGAGACAGTCATGCCGATAACAACGGCTAAGATAGTAGGTTTCATGTTTTTTTCCTGAATAAAGGTTAATTAAAAAGTAGTGGTAATTAAGCGATATTTACAGGAGGTGAGCGTGCCAAATAAGCGAAATATAGGCGTTGTAACGAAATAACTGATTCTGTGATAGCGACAGTAAATTCCGAATGGAACTCTGGGACCTGTGGAAGTGAGTGTGCCGTAATAAACTGATTTATCGAAAACAGCTCACAATGGTGTGAGGTGTGGTGTTCTGGTGCGATATCTACTATGTGCGTTGTGGCTAACACGCTTAACATGAGCATAAGCCCAAGCAAGAAGCCTGTTTTGGGTTTCACATTGTTAGGTGTTTTTTGCCACATCAGGATGATTAACCACAGAATTAAAAAAGGATACTGTTATAATATAACAATATCCTTTGGTTAGGTCTCGAAAAAGACGCGAATATCTTATTAAAGACTCGCTTTAATCAATTCAATGACTTGAGTGACTTCTGCTTCGTTTAATGCACCTTCTTTAACAAACAAGATTTTACCTTGCTTGTCTTGAACGATAATCGCTGAGCTTTCTTCTTTCAGAGCCCAAGATGACGCAACGGCGCCGTCTTCATCTAGAACCATAGAAGACCATGGAAACTCTTCTTTGCTACTTTCTGCTGACGATTTAACAAAAGAACCCGTACCCCAGATAGCATCATCTTGGTTGATGATGGTGGTGGTTTGGTAGCTGTCTTCTGAGAACTTCGAGGCGGTAATGGCGGCCATCAATGGTGCGTTTAGCTCTTTAGAGCTGCTGCGGCCAGCGATAGCTTGAACGACACGAACTTTACCTAGGAGATTGTTGGTTGCCCAAGCTTGATATCCGGTATTTCCGTCGTTTAGTACGATTTCACCATAGTTGCTAACATCGACAGCAGGCAGAGTTGCACCTACAGATAGATTGTGAGCATTGGCGAAGAGTGGAGAGGCTGCGGCTAAAAAAGCCAGTAGAGTTTTGTTTTTCATTATATTTTTGTTCCGCTTATTGGTTTGCACTGGAAGTATAATATGAAATTTGAAAAATGCCTCTTTAACTTTTTTATCGTACGGCGTGGAAAGAAGTTGCAGGCTTGTTATCAAAAGGTATAATGCATCAATATCGAGATGAACAATAGATTATCTTGCTGTTTGCTAAAGGAATTAGCGATTAAATCTGCTTTGAATAGTGATGCTGTTCAGGTATGTGACTGTAGTACTCAAATGGAATTGAGGTTGTATTATGTTAAGAAAATTTTCTACTTACCGTCCACATCAGGTGGCGCGTTTCGTTAAAGTCCTGTTCAAAGGTCAATTTGCTATTGAAGGTGTTGGGGAGTTTCGCTTCGACCAAGGCAAGGTGCTTCTTCCTGAAGTTTCAGACAAACAAAAGCTCACTATTTTTAAAGAAGTTAACGGTACTATTGCAGCGTTGCCGGTGTAACTGCGCTTTATCGATTTGTTTACACCGAATAGATTAACAATGAAAAGGGCTTCCTAATGGAATAATGCCGATCGTTTAAGAAGACTTGAACGATCTTGCAGTTAGCAGATAATCCCC
>NZ_JBGONY010000050.1:0-37489 GCF_041439375.1 Vibrio crassostreae
TTTGAAAAGCGAAATGTCGCTTAGCTAAGTGTCCAGTCTGACTGGAGCAGATCATCACCATTGGCATAGCGATAAGCCACAAAGCGAGCGACGTTACCGACTTCTGCAGGATTACCCTCTAAATACTGACCGCCATTGTCTGTGGTATTGCCAAACAAGAACGATGAATAATCAATGTAACTGCCTTTGCTGCCAAACACTGCGACTTCAACTCGCTCGTTGTTATCATCAGCGACAGGTTGTTGACCCGTATTCGCGACTTGGTGGAAGTCGGCCTCTTTGGCAGCCAACACATCACACGCCTCCATCGCTTGTGACTCAGTTAGATCTTGAGAGCGAATAATCGCAGGCCCTTGGCACTCATAACGATGGGGAAGTACACGCGTTGCCAAGTCGCGTTTCGCTTGTTCTAGGTCTAACCCATTCAAGCCTTCTGGTGCGAAGTAACTCATCATTTCGACGGCCGCTAGCCATAGCTTATCGTGCTCGCTACCCAGTGGGTTTTGCGCCATCACTTGCTGTATAACTCGCATCGCTTTGTCTTTGGTCGCTTTATCCGGACTGGCTAACAAACGGCTTGTTTCACGCACGGCGTTATAAACCAGAAAACTCGTATCTGTATCCAACGCCCAACTGTTATCACGAGCAAAAGTCGCCAGCGTATCGATATGTTGGGTGTGGTTTGCCATGTAATCGTAGAAGTCATCTCGAGCGGCATGCCCTGCCATTGCTCGAAAGAGATTGTTGAGACCATCGACCCATTGTGAATCCTGCGCTGTTTCATGGTTAAAGTGATTCAATGCCGCAAGTTGCGCATCCATGGTCAGTGGAAGTTGCTTAACATTATCGACCATCAGCGTCAGACTTTTCATCGCCCCAACTTGCTCACGGCCTTGATCGAGAGCATTAGGGTTCGCCAGAAAAGCATTAACAGATAGAGCGAAGCGCTGGCTTAACGCCTCGGAGAAATCCTGTGCTCGCGCGTTATAACGAACGTAATAAGCGGCGCGAACAAATTCGCCAAGGCTTTCAAGTTTACGAGCCTGTTCAGCATCACCTCGGTAACGGGTAATTTCTAAATTCAGAGCTACTTGAACACGGCTTAGGCTCGCTTCGCTATAGATATTGTTTAACGAACTCTCTTGAGCAGAGAACCAAGCGCCATAGCAACTGTTGTCTGCTGCTGAGACAGCGAGAGCAAGGTCAGACGCCTGCTGAAGATCAAGCACCTCACACTGACTTTGAGCAAAGGAGAAACTGGAAACACTGGCCAGCATGCAAGCGAGAGCCAAACGGTGACGTGGAAATAAACGGTTATGAGACATACAACACTCATTAGTTAAATATATATTTTGGCTCGCCGTTATATTCCTTACGATCAACAAGGTGAATTCAGTTGCGTATGGTTTATGAGCTTGGTTCAAAAAATAGATATTTTACGCCAATTTATAAATTCAAAGGATTATGCTCAATTGATACAGGTCAGAATCGGAGCAAGGTTAGGCTCTAAGTGATTGAGAAAATTCTAATTTAGCAACTTATAAACTAGTAAATGTTCTGTTGTTAAGGGGTAGCGCAAGTAGTAAACTTACGCTCGATTATGCAACTTGTTTTTAAAAACTATAGACACAATTAGAGTTACTCAACCTCAACAAAGTAACTTTATATCAAATAACTTAATAACAATTCGTGTCTGGTTAACGAGTGCAAATCAAATAAAAATAATTATATAAACCTAGGCTAGGTTAACACCATGGAATTAACGTCGTCTTTAGTCTCACTGTTGGCTAGCAGTCTGGCTATCGAAAAGAAACAACACGCGCTGATCGAGCTCGTGATCAACACTTATCAGCCACAAGATCGCACTGCACTTTTCCAAACCGTCACAGACTACCGTAGACGACTATTGGAATCGTTCTTCCCAGAACATCAACATAAAAGCCTCTCCGTTTTATTTGAATTGATGGACTATCGCGATCTCATTCAACGCTATCCAAGCAGTTTATCGACCGAGATAGCATTGTTAGAGGAAGCGGCAGGTCAGTGTTACATGCATTGGTTAGACTTTTGGTGCGAATGCGAAATTGCTGCCATTAAGGCAAAGTCGCCGCTCGATAGTCGTTCACCCTATGGTATCGATCTTCCCATTAAAGACAGCGCTTATTACAGTGCGATCATCGATCAGATAGAAGATGATCCGCTTGTGGTACAAACACCCAGTCACCCACAAGGAATGCCTATCAGTGATGCCATCGCTTTAAGCAACCTTGAGGTTTTCATCAAGGGTGAAAAATGGTTTGAGATGCTGCCTTTATTACACCTGTCACAAACGGGTAAGCACTTTATCCTGCTCAAACACCCAGACGATGAAGCCTTCCCAACATTAGTTTCTTCCGCCTTGATTCAAGATTGGTCAAAAAATGAAACCTGGCTAAGTTATGCGCCGCCATTCAGCAATGATCACTGGCAATACTGCTTACCAAATCATGGTTACGATTCACTTTCAGGGTTACAGCTATTCACGCCACCGATATTGTCAAAATGTGGCTCTCTGCCAAAATTCGATAATCAATTTCAGTTACAACTATCCGAAACTCGAGCCATATGTGAAGTTCTGCGCTTAACCGTCAGTGGAAATACCCAACAAAAACTCTACTTCCTCTATCTCGCTCAAAAAGAGCTGATGAGCGTCTTACATCAAGTTGGCTACAAAATTGGCTTCACCATCATTGAACAACCTTTCATGCTTCAGTTTTATCAAGCTATTGACCCAAAAGCGTATTTCCATTCGGGATATTGCGAATTGAACGATGACGGCACCACCATTTACCGTGGCTTTTGGAATTTCGAATTGATGGTCAACGTATTTAATGACACCGACTTCAAAGGCTACAAACGCGCCGTGCGTAACAGCAGAAAGCTTAGCTCAGCAGAAAAATTAAGCTCTGTTCAACAACCAGATTCTCTGCAACAGCCAAGCTCGGTAAATAAGGACGAACATGTTTGATTTCGGCTTAGAAGCCATCATCCACGCCAAAGCGATAACGCTTCTTGCGACGGTTGTTGTAGTCGTGATGTGGTTACTCTACTATTGCTACCGTCTGAAACTAAAGAGCGAAGCGATCGCAGGTACACACCACGTTGCCTACATCGCCTATTCGGTCTGTATTGTGGCGTGGATCAGCAGTAATGCGTATTTCCATACCGACTTATTACCAGAGCTTGGGCCGTCAGCAGCTGTGTTTGCAGCCAAATTTGCCAACCTCGCCTCCTTCTTTGCGTTTGCCTTCGCGTATTACTTCTCGTGTCAGCTTGCCGCCGAGCAACGCAACGGTAAGGTGCACCTATGGCAACAAGCGATTTTCGTCACTCTAACCGTCTACTCCTTGTTTATTAATTTAAGTCCGGGCTTAACCGTTGAAGACGTTATCATTGTTGGTCCAAGTCAGTTCGTGATTGAATTTGGCCCGCACACTTCGTACTTCTTCATCGGCATGATCAGCTTTGTGGTACTGACACTGGGTAACCTAGTGGCAATGCGCGCCAACAGCAGCAAGCTCACGCTGACCAAAACCAGCTATATGATTGCAGGTATCTTGGTGTTCATGTTGTCCACAGCAACGATCCACCTAGGTATGACTTACTTCTTGCGTGATTTCTCACTGACTTGGCTACCACCAGCCTTGTCTATTAGTGAGATGTTGTTCGTTGGGTATGCCCTGCTGACATCTCGTTTCTACAGCGTGAAATACCTTGCGTACATGAGCCTGAACGCCCTGTTAGTGTGTGCTATTTTAGTGATACCGTTTGGTGCGATATTCATCCCGCTGACCGAAGATAATCAATGGCTAATCGCCATTCCAATCTGCGCACTAATAGGCATTACTTGGCATGTACTTTATAAACGTGTGAGCCGTTATGCCTCCTTCTTTGTCTACGGGAACAAGACAACACCAGTACAGCAAATCCTTGCTTTAGAAGAAGATTTCAAGCTATCAATTGATGATGCGATGCGTCGTTTGGGTAGCCTACTTCAAATCCCAGAAGACAAACTGCGCCTTGTTAACAGCAACTACAACGAGACTTTCTACGAAGACTACCTGTCGACCAACAAGTCTGTTTTAGTGTTCGACGAACTGTCTGAAGAGCTCGATTACACTGCGCCAGCAAAACGTTCTATCAAGGCGCTCTATGAAAAGATGAGTTCTAACAACACGGCCTTGGTAATGCCTCTGTTTGGTCAGGGAAAGTCGGTCACGCACTTGTTGGTGTCATCGCACAAGAGCAACGATCAGATGTTCTCTAACGAAGAGATTTCTGCACTGCAAACCTTGTTAACTCGTGTGCAAAGTACCATCGAAGCGGATAGACGCATTCGCCAAAGTCGTGCTCTGGCTAACTCCATTGCCCATGAGATGCGTAACCCGCTTGCTCAAGTGCAACTGCACTTCGAAGTACTAAAGCAGCACATCGACAACCAAGCGCCAGCAAAACAGATCCTACTTGATATCGAAAACGGCCAAGCTGCAATTCAACGCGGCCGACAGCTGATTGATATCATCTTGCGTGAGGTCAGTGATAGTTCACCTGAGCATGGTCCGGTGACGATGACCTCTATCCACAAAGCTGTCGATCAAGCAGTAAGCCACTATGGCTTTGAAAACGAGAAGATAATCGAACGTATTCGCTTACCACAACATGCTGATTTTGTTGTAAAGCTAAATGAAACCCTATTCAACTTCGTTATTTTCAACCTAATACGCAATGCGATTTATTACTTTGATTCGTATCCAGATAGCCAGATCGAAATCAGCACCAAAATAGACTCTTACGAGAACGTTTTAATATTCCGAGATACCGGCCCCGGCATAGATGAAGCGATTGCTCACAAGATCTTTGATGACTTCTTCTCTTACCAAAAAAGTGGTGGTAGCGGCTTAGGGCTAGGCTATTGCCAACGTGTAATGCGTTCATTTGGTGGCAGAGTTGAGTGCCATTCTAAACTTGGTGAGTTTACTGAGTTCCACCTGTACTTCCCTGTGGTACCGAATGCCCCCAAAGCAGACGCGCTTCGTACACCTTATTTCAATGATTGGAAACACAACCAAACGACTACTCAAGATAAAGCCTGCGCTGATACAGAACCAACAAGTTCGCGAGAATCTGAGAGCCATTTAGCACCTACCGTGCTCATCGTTGATGACAAAGAGGTGCAACGCACACTTGTTCAGATGTATTTGAGCCGACTTGGCGTTAACAGTTTACAAGCCAAAAATGGCGAAAATGCTGTTGAGTTGTTCAGAACACACAAAGTTGATTTGATCTTAATGGACGTGCAAATGCCGATAATGAATGGTTTTGACGCAAGCCAAATCATCAAGGCACGCTCTCCTCAAACGCCAATCATTGCTTTGTCCGGCGAATCAGGACAACGTGAATTAGACATGATCAATCAGTTAATGGATGGTCGACTTGAAAAGCCAACGTCTTTGAATGCATTGCAGCACGTACTCGATAACTGGCTTGAGAAAGACTGGGCGTCAAATGCTTCCAAAGAAGCCGAAGGTGAAGAGTAGATGGCTAACCAGTAAATTAACGACTGATTAAAAATCCCCTCAAGAAAGGTTCTTGAGGGGATTTTTATTTTGGGATATTTCAGCTATTCGAAGAGATACTAAAGCTCTTTAATCTCAATTTGACGCAACGTTTCCATATACTCTAAAGTTTCATCCACATCGACTGGCTCGTACAAACGTAATACGCCAGCCCAACCTTCAGACACTTCAAAATCATAAGCTGCACCGGTACCACAGTTGAATGTGACAGACACTGTGCCATCACCGTTATCACGCATAGATTCGCCAGAAGCATAGAAGTGCCCAGAGTCGATCCAACCATCCGCTCCATAAGTGGTTAGAGAGTAGTAACCACCGCGCCCCTCAAAGTCCAAATTTGGCGTTGGAATCGTCCACTCTTGGCAGGTCGTCTTACCTTGACCTGGCACGCGCTCTAGGTATTGCGCTGTATCGGCTGGTAGCCCTGCGTAACCAAATGCCGTCACGTATTTGAAGTGGTGGTCTTCTACGTCATCCAAAGTCGCACCAAATCCCTTTAACCCTTCAATAGGCGCGCCGTGTTTCATTACATTGTTGATCAGTTTTAAACGGTAATTTTCAACATCACTAGGGTTATAGCCTTTACCTTGATAAGGCTTATCTGAATTCGCTTTGATAGAAAGCAGACTTTGGCGACGTTTGGTATCTTCGATAGAATCTGCGATACGTGTTCTGGCTAGTACATGAACATGAGTACCCATCGTTAGATCATCTGCAGTCAGGTTAAGCGTTTCGCCGCGGCGAACCACTTTATGAACAAGGTGGTTCTCATCCATGATATGAATAATCTGGAAGTAATCATTGTCCTCGTCCGGCACATGGAACGTTGCACCTTCTGATACATCAACAACCATCGTCGAGTAAACAACATCACGATTTGAACGAATCACAGTTTGTGTATCTTTTGAGACTGGTTCGGCGTGCAACCAATGGTTTACACCGACCTTATTTTGGAGGCCAAGAAAGTTCCAATCTGACTCCGCTTCTGGGTAGTTATCCCAATTAACACCACCAACAGCAGTATGATCATAAACAGATGAACTGTTGTTATCCGCAGCTGTTGCGCCAAATGCAGTTAATGCTAATAGCGTCACTAACGTCGTTTTCTTCATAATGATTACTCATGTCTGTTTCGATGAGCTCAGTATCTAGACACTTCATGATATACTCCAATCGATTATATGAAATCAAGATATACAGTTTGGGTATATCTAAACAGCTTCTCAATTCTGGAGTGCAGTAATCATGATGAGTAACCGCTTTAAACGATTAGACCTTAATTTACTTAAGGTATTGAAAGTATTAATTGAGGTAAAAAATACTCGAAAGGCTTCAGAGCTTCTGTTTACAAGCCAACCCTCTATCAGTCGCTCACTACAAAAGCTACGTGAGTACTTTGACGATGAGTTGTTTATTCGCTCCCAACACGGCTTAGAACCCACTTCTAAATTGCTTGAAATTAAGCAGACCTTGTTACCGGTGTTGTTGCAGTTAGAACAAGTACTTGAACCAAAGTCTGAATTTGATGTTGCTCAGTTTGATGGCACTGTGAACATCGCCATTAATGGCTTTATTGCTAACAGCATCTCGGCAAAGCTAACTCAGATATTGTTAGCGCAAGCTCCTAAGGTCAAAGTGAATATTGTGGATTGGGGTGCGAATACTCTGGATTTACTCACCTCTGGTGAGGTTGATTTAGGTGTCAATTATTACCCATTAGAATTATCCAAACAGGTATACCAGAAACGCATCGCAAGCGATGATTTTGTCTTGGTATGCCGCACTGGGCATCCACTTGCCAACACGCTTTTGCAAAGTGACCAGCAAGAAACCTTGCAATTAGCGAGCTTGGTGGTCAGTGATTGGAACGACAATATTGCGTTAGCACCGAACGTGTTAGCCGATGTTGGCATCAATACTGAGGTAAAAATACGTTCGACTTACTTACACAGCTTATTATCTATAGTGAAGCAGAGCGACGTATTATTCCCATGCTCAAAACTACTGGCCAATTCGCTTTCAAATGAATTTTCTTTTGTGCAGTTTCCTCACATGCCCAACATGCCAAATGGCGATATTGGCATGACTATCGGGCGTAAACATCGCAATCAACCGAAGATGCGCTGGTTGGAATCGTGTATCGAAGAGGTGTTCAAAGAGTAGTTATATGTAGTTCTGAAAAGTAGAAACAAACAAGCATGACCCTTACTGGTGATTGGCCTCTGTCATCGCCGTTTCAATCAAATCCAGCAACCATTTATATTTAGCTGAGTGCTGGTTTTTCTTATGAAAATAAGCGAACACCTCCATCTCCTCGGTTCCCTCTTCCAATCCCTCAATTGCGATTGAGCGCAAGACACCTTTATGTTGTTCAATCACCGGAGGCATGCAAGGTGCGATAATGTTGGAGTACTTGATCGTTTCAATTAACCCAACGATGGAAGTCGTTCGCAGTGCCATGTTAATCGATTTACCTTGGCTTAAGACTTCCTCTTCCAATCGAGAATGTTTGTTTTGGTCGAAATAAGCAAGGTCAACATGAGCAAATGGGAACGACAACAAATCATCAATCGTCGCGGTGGATTCCTCGAAAGGATGATCTTCTCTTACTGCCAATACAAACTTTAAGGTCACCAGAGGTACGGCAATGATCTCAGCAGGCAAATTCTTAGCTTCGAAGTGAATGACAAAATCAATCTCGTCACTCTTAAGTCTTTCTAATGAATTTTGGGAACTCGTATGACTGATCAGTCTTGAAAGTGGACTTTCTACTGATAGCTGATGAAACAGAGCGGGAGTCAACCAAGGCAGGACATGAGGATTCGCCTCTATCTTAAAATCTTCACTGAGGTCCGCGGGATTAAACTGTTTTCCTTCTTCTATCGCCGTAACCAATCCATCTAATAGCGGGAAAACGCGTCGATACAGGTCGTCTGAATAAGGTGTTGGCAAAAACTGCTGATGAGACAGGACAAACAATTCTTCACCTAAGGATTCCTTAAGCTTCTTGATGCTTTGGCTAACCGCTGGTGTCGAGACAAACAACTTCTCAGCCGCTTTTCTCAAGCTCTTCTCCTGATACACCACCACAAACACTTTCAATAAGTTCAGATCGACATTGTTAAGTTTCATGAGACACCATAAAGCATTGCTTAACGAATGGTTAAGTTTATATGAATTAACTTAACAAAGTCCACTTTGTATAGTTATCCCACCTTCACGAAGTACACGGATGTAGTGAGATAACTCTATGAGGCAGCTATGTTATTACAGCGTTCGATCCTTTCTCTAACCCCTCTTTTGTTAGCTAGCGGTGCTATCGCTGAAGAAACAGAAGTTCAAGATATGTCAGACCCATTAGCGGTCTACACACAAGCAGGCTTCGGCTACACCGACAAGGGCTTAAACCTAAAAGTTGGGCAAACCTACGACACGGGCAGTGATGCCACCATGGGCATGAATGTGCTCGAAATCAAAGGTATCGCTGGTGAGACGATTGGTTGGAGCGGTCGAGGTGCAGACGACAGTATTGATTCCTTCCGCTTTAGAAACTTCGGTGTAGATCTAACTAATGGCCGAGGATCGCAAGTTGATATGTCTTGGGATTTCGATAACAACCAAGGCAGCGCGTCTTACAGCTTTATTCAAGCTTTACCGCAAATGGGCATGTTTAACTTCTACCCGCTCGCGGGTGTCGGTATCGCTGCAGGTGAAGAGTTGGTTGAAGGCACTGGTGGCGCTCTCGATGCCGATCAACTTCGCGACCGCTACAACATGCACGGTACTTTCTACGTTGCAGGTATGTACGCCAAGATGCAACTTACCGATAAGGTTTGGTTGAACTACAACCCTATGTATTTAGGCACAATGTCAGGGTCATCAACGTTCAAAGATTTTGGCTTTGAGGGCAGTGATTCTGTACTCGCACATGAATTTGCAGCGAGCTATCAAATCAATCCAAGAGCCAACGTTCGTTATTTCGCAAACTGGACAGAAAACACAAGTATCGAAGACGGCGATCACCGTATCGAATTTAACTACCAATTTTAAGTAGTGATTTCGGCTTTAACGAGCTGGTTTCACTTGAACGAATAAGTTTAAGTTTAAGTTTTGAGGACACATTATGAACATGATATCTAAAGCCCTTGCCAGTACTTTCACACATCCACTGCGATCAACAGCGATGCTCGTTTCTATAACAGCCTTGTTTTCAGCAACGGCGATTGCTGGAAACGATAACCCAACAGAAACCCTTCAAACACGTGCGGGAGACTTCACCTTCGAAACCGACTTTCTTCATGGTATTCCAACACAAGAAAGCTCAGCAAAACTGTTCGAACTAATGGACTATCAACGCGCGTCACAAGCTTACATTTGGTCAGTGCCTTTGGTGTCAAACTACGCATGGAAACAAGCCTATGCAGACATGGGGGCAGAAGATGGTCAAATTACTTATGTTGAGTCTCATGAATCTAAGCTAGGCGGCTTAACTTACAACACCTCTACGCCTTACGCGATTACTTGGTTTAACGTAGAAAAAGAGCCCGTTGTTATAGAAATCCCCACAGATGAACTGCGCGGCGCAATACACACCATGTGGCAGATCGGAATTTCTCAGATGACCGAGCCGGGCGTCTACGTGGTAAAAGCCAAAGGGTCTGAGACACCGAGTAATCTGCCAAAAGGCGCTCAGGTTTTTGAGTCAGACACCAACTATGTTTTCTTTGGCGTTCGCTTAATGGCAGAGTCAGACCAGCAACGTATGAAAGACTTAGAGGCCCTGAAAATTACCAACCTCAACGGAAAGCCACTGAGTGATAACGGCGTAAACTTCCCTGAGCGTGGTGAAGATGCCAAACACCCAAGAGGCATGGCATTTTGGAATACGTTGAATGAAGCCATTCAAGCTGAGCCAGTAGCAGAGCGTGATCGCATGATGCACGACATGCTACGTCCCTTGGGTATTGAGAAAGGTAAGACGTTTGAACCATCAGGTCAGCAGCGTGAGATTTTAGAACAAGCTGTAGTGATGGGGGAAGCTATGGTTAAGAATATCGACTTCAACAAAACAGAACGCTTGCCACACGCAGCTTACGGTAAGGAAGGCAACTTTTGGGAAGTAGCGACGGCTTCAACACCAAACCAAGATCGTTACTACGGTATGGATCTCGATGGACGCGCAGCATGGTTCTACGAAGCTGTAACTAACGACGTAGCAATGCACGGTTTTGAGAATGGCGGTTGGGGCCAGATCTATCTAGACAACTACCGCGATGACAGTGGTAAGGGGCTTAATGGCAGCAACCACTACACTCTGACTCTGGATGGTGATGTAAACTTCGCGGATCTGTTCTGGACAATCACTATTTATAACGTTGAGAACCGCGCCATTATCGACAACGACATTGAGCGTGCAGATGTAGGTTCAAACATCGAGGGAACGGTCAAAGACGCACAAGGCAATTACACCTTCCACTTCTCGCCAACTAAGCCAGCAGGTGTGAATGAAGCTAACTGGGTGCAAACACGAGAAGACGAAAACTGGTTTGTTTACTTCCGTGCATACTCACCAAGTAAAGCATTTGTAGCGCAGCAGCCAGAAACCTTATTGCCTAACTTCAAGCGTGTGGATTAATCGCCTATAAGAAAATTTCATCAGGAACAATTATCAAGTTAGATGAAGTAATAAAAACAAGAAGAGGAGCCTAGTTGCTCCTCCTCTTGTTAGCTCCTTTATATTTTTAGCCTTTACATGTACAGAGAGACAAGCTCATCAAAAGTTTTCCGATTCTTACAACAATTCCATGATTTAAAAGAGTAAAAGGGTTATACATAAGAATGTATTATCTAAATTACTGAAATTATCATGACGCTCAAAGAGATTCTTAAAATTCCCAATGTCCGCTACTTCTTAATGTTTAGAAGCAGCTACTTTGCGCGTTTTTATTACCCTATATTCACCCTACTCTATTTAGATTACGGACTAACCCTCTCTCAGTTTGCCATGCTAAACGTAGTTTGGGCGGCGACCATCGTACTTGCAGAAGTTCCATCTGGGGCATTCGCCGATACCTTAGGTCGCAAACAGCTTGTAGTGTTGTCTTCGATTGTGATGTTCATAGAGATAGCCATGATCGCACTCGTACCGACCGGAGACGCTAACTTGGTGTTCATGGTATTTTTGGTCAACCGAATACTCAGTGGGTTAGCAATGGCATTGGCAAGTGGTGCAGATGAGGCATTGGCTTACGACACCTTAAAAGAACAAGGCAATGAAGAGTTGTGGCCGCGAGTGTTACAAATCCAGCTCCGTATCGCTTCTAGTGTCGGTATCTTTGTCACCTTGATCGGCGCTGCGATGTACGACGTGAACTTCATGGCGAACATCTTTCATTTCCTTGGGCTAGCCGAGCCAGAAAGCACCAAAGACCTGATGCGAATCCCTGTGTTCGCGACTCTCTTGGTCGCGTTACTCGCAATTTATGCCGCGATAAACATGCGTGAAGAAAAGAAGGTGATGCCAAGCGATCAGAGCAAATTAGCAACGACCATCGCCAGCCTCAAGTTAACGGCTGATACAGGTAAGTGGGTACTTGCTACGCCTTACGTGCTGTTCATCTTGCTCTATTACAGCTTGTTCGAACACACTTCACGCATGTTCTTAACCATGAACAGCCAATACTATCTCGCTATCGATATTCCTATTATCTATTTTGGTTTTATTGGCGCGGGAATCAGTCTGCTAAAAATCATTTTAGCGGGGCAAAGCCGGAGGTTGGCAGAAAGTATCGAGTCAAAAACCTTTATTATTGTCATGGGCTTAGCAAGTATCGCGACCTACTATTGGATCAGTTTAGGTTGGTCCATCTATGGGGTAGTTCCTGCGCTGGTGCTTATCTTTATCATCATGACGATGAACATTTTCATCAGCTACCACCTAAACAAAAAGACCGAGTCACATAACCGAGCCACCGTTCTTAGTTTCAAAGGTTTGATGTTTAACCTCGGATACGGGCTGATCGGGATCTTGTACGCTTACTACTACAAATTGGTCTCTAATAATTACACCGAGCAAGAAATAGAACAAAACCTCGCCTTCTTAGCATCGCTCTCTTCATTCTGCTATTACTTCGCCTTACTGTTCGTGTTAATCAGCGCGTTGTTTTATTTCAAAAACAAGAAACAGCCGATCTTCTGAAGAGCGCTCTAATACTGAATAGAGAATAAAGGTGAGCCTGTGGCTATAAACAGATCATGACACTTCTTATCATGTGATTTTTTGTTAGTATCACCATCAAATTACATCACACATGGAAGCGTCATGTCTTTTAGTTGGATCGCCTTTACCCTGCTTGCTGCCTTCAGCCAATCTTGGCGCAATGCCTTTCAAAGCAAACTAGCGGGCACAATGAGTGTGGCTGGCGTTACGCTGGCTCGTTTTATTTGGGCTGGCCCAATCGCACTTATTTATCTCTATTCGCTGTACCAATGGCAGCCAGTCTCCGCGCCTAATTTTTCCGGTGAGTTTGTTTTCTACATAGTTGCTGCGGCAATCATGCAGATCCTTGCAACAGGCTTGATGGTGATGCTATTTAAGCTCGAAAACTATGCGATTGGTGCTGGACTTGCCAAGTGTGAAGCTCCGGTTTCTGCTGTGCTTTCCGTGTTATTTTTTGGCACAGCGTTGACCGTTACAGGCTGGGTAGGCGTATTAATTGGCACCTTGGGCGTGCTCATCATGAGTAGCGCTTCAGGTTGGCGAAGCCTTTCCCCCAAAGTGTTTTTGTTAGGTATGGCTTGCAGTACCGCGTTTGCTTTAACGTCTCTTTGGGTTCGAGAAGCCAGCTTGAACATCGGCCTTCCCTTCCCTCATAGTGCAGCGTGGGTGCTGTTCCTAGTTATTTCTCTTCAAACAGTGATTATCTGTACGTACCTCTTTTTCAGAGAACGCGACACGTTACACCAGATATTCAAGAAGTCGAGATTGGTGGTGATGACAAGCCTAGCCAGTGTGATCGGTTCTCTTGGCTGGTTTAGTGCAATGTCACTTCAAGCCGTGCCTTATGTGAAAACGTTGGGACAAGTTGAGGTGGTCTTTATGGTGTTAATCTCTTTCTTCTGGTTGGGGCAAAGTATTGCTCGCAAAGACATTGTTGCACTCATCTTACTCTCTATCGCAGCGGTATTGGTGATGCGGCAGTGATTTGAACGTCGCCATACTTGGACGTTGGGTCAAAGAGGACTGGAAATCATACCCCAGTGAAATATTCACCCACCGCATAAATATTACGGTGGCGTAAAATGATAAGAACGGCCTCCACATAATTTTTATAGTGCACGTATCAGCTATTAATCATTACCCAATAGGATACAGCCCAATGAAAACCCTTACTCAAATCGCACTAGCAACGATCTTTTTTACAACCTCAATGATGGCATTCGCAGAGCCCGCGACAACAAACCAAGCCCAATTAGAAGCGTCAAGCACAACAGTGAAGCATGAAGGAATGACCGTGACGCTAACTGATAAACATTTTACGTCTACGGAAGAAACTAAAGCCACTGCCTCACAGACGTTAACGCAAAGCCAAAAAGCAGACTCAGCGCCACAGCCAACAATATAATGGCTTTATCAAAATAGTGGCGGGTCAAACTAACGCATAAAGACCTGTCATCATCAGGCAATGACGAGTTCGTTAATATGACTAGGACAAATTGAAGTCATATTACGACCGTTTGTTTTCGCTTGATACAACGCTTTATCGGCTCGGCTAACAAACCCATTCCAACTCTCATTCGGGTGAAGCTGAGCAACACCGAAACTCGACGTCAGAAACATCTCATTTCCTTGCACTGCTGAGATCTCTGAAATAGACAACCGCAACTTGCAAGCAATAGCCTGTGCTTGTAGGAAATTAACATTGGGCAACAAAATCATTATCTCGTCTCCGCCAAAACGGAACGCACTGGCTGTAGGCGATGTTTTGATTGCACTTTGAACCATTTCAGCAAAAGACTTGATAACGAGATCACCCACTATGTGTCCGTGTTGGTCATTGATCGACTTAAAATTATCAATATCCATCATAATGGCACTGACAGGCGTAGTCCCCGCCTGCTTCATGATAATTGGAACCATTTCATCTAATGCTCTGCGGTTTCCAAGTGCCGTTAAAGGATCGCTGTAAGACAGATCATGAATAGACCTAAGCAATCTTGCATTAATCAACCAGAGCATTGTGAAGCTCATCGACACGATAAGAACAATACTCACTAAAAAGGCAAGTTGATGAATCAGCGCGGCCGTCATGAAATCCTGCAGCTCAGCAGAAAATAGCGTCACCAATACCCGGAAAGCCATAAACCCGCCATATATCAAAAATGATAAGGCCATCATCCGAGTAGCTAAGTTCAAGTCATCACGTTGACCCTTTAACACCACAAAGGCAGTGCAAAGAGTGACAAAGGCTAAATAGAAACTAATGAGAATAATTCGAGCCTTGATGGAAGGTTCATAGTACGTGAAGTGAATAAAACCTAGCAGAAGAGCCAATATCATCAAACTGCTGAAGTAGGTACATTTTAAGGAGTATTCTCGGAACAGGCATAAACTATACAAAGCGAGATGAAAACCAAACGCAATGACCATATTAGCACCAATAACAGTGATCCAATCAGGTAGTTCCCCTCTTAGGCTCAACATCAACGGCCCAGTTCCAATAACAAATATTGAAAAGGAAAAGCTAGAAAGCCCTTTAATTGGCTGTTGAGTGAATTGAAATAACAATAAGCCAATACAGTAAATGAAAGAGAACAAAATAATAATAAAATTAAGTGTTCTCATATCCAGCGAAAAACCATCCATGATTTTCTATCTTCCATACGCAACCAAATTTCAACATGGTCAATAATCATGCAAACCACAAAAACATTCACCATATGAATCTTTTCATTTTGCAAAATAAGGGATAGATCACACATGCGGAGATTTTTATCGCATGAGCCTATGACATAGATAGGCATGTAAAACTCCCACCATTTGGCTTCATAGCATCACTGAATCTACAGGCTTCTGCACTCGTTACTTGGTTGAATGACAACTGTCTGGCATTATGCGCCCAAGAAATCTGTGGGAACGAAGGTAGTCAGTGGTAGAAAACAGCCAACAATTAAGTGACCGTTACGACGAACATGGTTACTTTGTTATCAGAAATTATTTCAATGAAGCTCAAATCACATCGCTTAGAAAAGTCGTACTGAAATTCCATGAATCATGGAAAGCAGACAACGAAGAATTCTATCAAGAAGAAGCATTTAACTCGTCTTTAATTACGGGAAGCGAATATTTGCCTGCCGACGATAGAAGCGTGCTTTTCGACTTCATCAGCTCAAAACAAGTGATGGACGTGGTTGATGCGGTGATTCCGAACAAACCGGCATTCATGAATACACAGCTGTTCTTCAACCCAGTAAACCCGCAACAAAAAGACTTCTGGCATCGCGACTGTCAATACGACTACGACATTGATGACCAGATGAAAGTAATCATGGAAACCCAAGTATTGCACCTACGTGTACCTATCTTTGATGAGCCCGGAATGGAGCTTATCCCCGGAACACACAAGCGCTGGGACAACGAAGAAGAATACAACGTTCGCCAAGAAGTGAATGGTAAAGTGAGCAGCGATGACATCTCTGGTGGTAAACAGATACCGTTAGAAGCGGGCGACTTATTAGTCTTCTCAGCAGATATGATCCACAGAGGTCGATACGGGTTGGATCGTTTAGCATTGGATATTTTGATCTTTGACTCGGCGGCAGACTATGTCGACTACGTTGATGACGACTGCTTGCCAACACCAGCTATGTTAAGCAATATTGCCGACCCAAGACTGTTTATGAACACGCTACACTTAAAATCAATGCAGTACTCATGATCCATAAAGGTGCCCTAACTATGACTGACACTAAGCAAAATACCCGAATTAGCCAGTTCCGTTTCGGTCAGCCAAAAGAATCTCTCAAGCTAGAACATGTCGCTTTAGGGGCACTAGACAAAGATAAAGTTCGCGTACAAATTGAAGCGACTAACATCAACCCTAGTGATCTGTTGTCGATTTATGGTGTTGGACAGTACAAACACAGCCACCAGCCGCCGAGAGTACCGGGGTTTGAAGCGGTAGGAAGGGTTATAGAGTCCAGTCATGCTGAGTTTGCAGTAAATCAGCGCGTGCTTGTGGCAACCAGTGGAACATGGCAGACCTATGTCGATGTATCGCCAGATGACCTGTTCCAAATTCCTCAGCATTTAGATAATGGCTACGCCTGTCAGTTGTACATTAATGCGCTAACCGCATGGGTGCTAACTACAGAAGTAGCCAAGCTGACCCAAGAAGATGTGTTGATCATCAACGCAGGCAGCTCTGCCATCGGTAAGATCTTCTCCCAGTTATCAGCATCGCTCGGCTTCAACATCATTGTTGTTACATCGCAGCCGAAACGATACCCAACTCCTACAAACTGGGTATTAGATGCAAACGACGATTTAGTTTCTCAAATTAAGGCGTTAGGCTTGCCTATGCCAACCGTTGCCTTTGATGCGATTGGCGGCTCACCCGGAACCGACCTTATTCACACCCTTGGCAACAACGGGCGCTTTATCAACTATGGGACGCTGTCTCTGGATTTTTACGAACCACGCTTCTTTGAGTACGCGAAAAGCCAAGACATCGATTTCAGTACCTTCTTCTTACGCTATTGGGAAGAAGCAGAAGGTAAAGATGTTCGCCGTGATAAGTTCACGACCATGCTAGATCACTTCATCACACACGACATTCAGCTCGACGTCGACCGCTACCTGCCATTCGATGAAGTGCAAACCGCGATTGATCTCATTGAATCAAAAACCACACGATTAGGTGGCAAGATCGTCTTACTACCTGTGTAGTTTGGTGGAATTTAGCCGCACTATTTACGCCAAACAAGATACAAAACGAACAACCCGCCAAGCGCTGCTGTAACAATACCTACAGGCAGTTCTTGTGGCGCTAATATGGTTCGGCTAATCACATCCCCAAATAGTAAAAGTACCGCGCCCCACAAGGCAACCAGAGGCAGAGCTCGCTTGTGAGTGACGCCTGAAAATGGTCGTACTAAGTGGGGGACCATCAAGCCAATAAAACCGACCACTCCGGTCATCGATACAATCGACGCAGTACAAAACGCACAACAAAGAAAAATCTCGCTTTGTAGGCGGTGTACGTTGATCCCCAGTGAGCTTGTCGTCTGTTCACTCACTAACAAAGTATCGAGCTCGCGATAACGCTTGAAAATTAACGCAATCAGACATAACACGCCCGCCAAGGCAAAAATCAAATTATCCCAACGCGCGAGCCCCAAGCCTCCCATAGTCCAGAACAAAATCGAACTCGCCGCTCTTTGGTCGCCTGAATAAATCAAAAAGCTGGTGATGGCTCCGAATAGAAATGAGATCGCCAAACCACACAAGATCAAGTTGTCATTGCCCTTTTTCTTCTGCATCGAAAACAGAATCAGAACAGCGGTCGCCGACACAATACCACCCGAGAATGCAGCCAGTGGCAGCGACCAAACACCCAGAGCGTCTCCCACTTTGGTGATCACCAACACCGCACCAGCAGACGCGCCAGATGACAAGCCAAACAGAAACGGATCCGCCAGGTCATTGCGTGTCGAGGTTTGAAGCAACGCGCCAACCATCGCCAGCCCTGCGCCCGCAATAACGGCTAACAATGCTCTAGGTAACCTTAGATCGATCAGTATTCGACTGGTCATATCCGGCATTGGATCAGTGAAAGAACTCAACCCTATGAGCACTTCTTTGAAAGACAAAGGAACCGAGCCAAACTGCAAACTCATCATGAAGGCGAGCAGCATAGCAGTGATACCTGTTAGCCATGCTGCCCGATATTTATCAAATAAAATCAACGGACTACTACTCTTATCAATAATAAGGTTTCATATAACAACCTTCCCGATCACTCAGAAACGAACGCTTCTGCAAGTTTCTCAATGGCATCGATATTGGCAGGCCCAGGGGTGAGTTGCTCATAACGCAGTTTGACATAGCGACCAGAAGTGACCGCATTGGTGTATTTCATTAACGGATGAGCTTCGAGGAAACGTTGCAACGAATCGGCACCACTCGCCGATTGGTAATCCAGAAGGATAATCACATCTGGGTTTTCACGAGCGACATTCTCCCAAGAGGTTCGAGCCCAACTAGCTTCCATATTGCCTGTGATATTTTGACCACCAGCAGCTTCAATCATTGCGTTTGGCATTCCGTACTTACCCGCGGTGAAAGGCTTGTCTTCACCCGAATCAAACAAGAACACTTTTGGGCTCGGCTTACCTGATGCTTTTTGCTTTTCTGCTATTTTTTCAACTCTCTCTTTCCAGTTTTTCACCAAAGCCTCGGCCTCTGCTTGCTTGTCGAAAATAACGCCTAACTTTTTCATATCGCCATAAAGCAGATCCATTGTCGCGCCTTCTTTTTGGTCTTGGGTATGAATGCAACTTTCAGAGAGCACTAAGGTATCAATCCCGTATGGCTTCAGTGTTTGAGGCGTCACTTCACCACCTACTTTCATTCCATAATTCCAGCCAGCGAAAAAGAAGTCAGCATCAGCAGCAATCAATGTTTCTAATGAAGGATACTTAGGTGCGAGCTCAGGAATATCACCTAAACGTTCTTCAAACGAACTCGACATCTTGTACCACCCGGTAATACCCGTAACGCCCACCATCTCCTTTTGAAGACCAAGAGCAAACGCCATCTCGGTCATATTGATGTCGTGTACAACCGCTCTTAAAGGTCGCTTTTCTATGGTCAGTGGGCTCCCACAGTTATCAACCGTCACTGGGTATTGAGTGCTTGTCGCATGCACACAAGAGAAAGGTAAAAGAAACAAAAGACTGGAAATTACAGGCCACTTCATTGGGCAGCTCCTATTAAAGAGTGATTAGAAAGAGTTAAGTGAGTTGAGTGAGTTGATGCAGCTTCAAAATGATGGATGGTGCTGCATATAACAGGATGATTGAACGTAAGAACCCGCAATCCAAAAACAGGGATCATGTATCGGTCTTGAATCACCGTCTCTGGGGCTGAGAACGCCACCATTTTTTGGCCTGACATCAACAGGACTTTATCGGCGAATGGCGCTACCAAAGGTAAATCGTGCAGCACCACAACAGACGCAATGCCACGTTGTTTAATTAGGCTCAGAAGTTCAAGACGAGCGAGAGGATCAAGGTGGTTTGTAGGCTCATCTAAGAGTAAAAGCCGCAGCTCTTGTGCGAAGGCGCGAGCAATACTTGCACGTTGCTGTTCACCACCGGATAGCTCACCAAAGCACCGCTGGCTTTTGTGAACAAGTCCGACATCTTGCATCGCCTGCTGAACCGCTCGTTTGTGCTCTTTTGCGCTACAACAAAACGTATGAGGAGTACGGCCTAAGCCAACATACTCAGCAACACTCAAACGAGGGTCAACATGCTCATGTTGAGTAACCACCGCGACTTGTTTGGCTATCTGCTGCCGCTCAAGGCTTCCAAGTGCAATGCCAGACAACATCAACTCACCCGCGACGGTTTTGTATTCGCCTGTAATGCCTTTCAGCAAACTGGACTTTCCACTTCCATTAGGCCCAATGATGGCAATGCATTCACCGTCGTTCACATCAAATGTAACATCGGAGACGGCCCTCCAGTTAGCCAAGCCATCAGCGCAGAGCCCGCGCACAGACAATACAGGTTTATTCAATTTTCCACCGAACATCCAAAAACAACATTTATTGATATGTTATAACATATCAATAAATTAAAGGTATAGTTAATAATAGAAATATTAAGACCGCGCTAAGAAGTCATGGGAATGGCGGGATAATCCACTCACCTTGAATAAAGACAGTCGTGTTTAAGAAAAATGATTCGCTTAGAAAGTTTGATTAAAGAAATCGAGGATTGAAAAGAGAGCGAAGAGTTGTGGTGGGTTTCATCGTCACTTAAGTTGTTGCGAGACAGTCACGAGTCACATTTATTTGAAACATCAGTAAGTTATATCACTATAAATATGACACTGATCACCCATAAGGTAATCTCGATTCTATATGGTAGCGTCATACTTAAAACCACGATGTGAACATACTTATGAAAAGACACATACTATCAAGCGCCATCCTACTCTCTCTAGCCTTTCCCACCTTTGCAGCTGATGGAGACATACACGATGTCACGATACTGGGTACTTCAGATATCCATGGTCATTTTATGGCGTGGGATTACGCGGCGGATAAACTCAACACTCGTGGTAGCTTGAGCCAAATCGCGACCAAGGTTGGTGAGATCCGCAAAGAGCAATCTAACATTATCCTTGTCGATGCTGGCGACACCATCCAAGGCAACTTCATAGAAACCTTCAAAGACGAGCCTGTTGATCCAATGATGCTTGGCTTTAATCACATGAAATACGATGTATGGGTTTTAGGTAACCACGAATTCGACTTTGGCCTTAAAACCCTCAACAGAGCCGTTACCCAATTTAAAGGACAGTCTCTCGGTGGCAACATCAAGAACAAAAACGGAAACCCATTCTTGCCGGGTTACACCATCCTTGAACGCGGTGGTATTAAGATCGGCGTGATCGGAATGGATACCCCAATGACGGAGGTCTTTGCGCAAGGTACCAACCGTTTAGAAGGCGTCACTTTCACTAATCCAACCTTGGAAGTGAAGAAAATCGTCAAAGAGATTGATGATAAAGTGGATGCCATCGTATTGGTTGCCCATATGGGAATTGAGAACGAGAATGACATTGCCGACAACGGTGTCACCGACATTGCCAACGCAAACCCAGAGCTCGATGCCATCGTCGCTGGCCACATGCACACTCGCATCGATAAAGCAGTTGTGAATGGCGTTATTATTACTGAACCCGACAAATATGGCCGCGCCCTATCTCGTATCGATCTTCAATTTGAAGAGCGCGATGGCACATTCACTCTCGTCAACAAAGACAGCTTCACCTATAAAATTAAAGGCATAGATTCTGATGAGAATATGGACGAGCTATACCTGCCTTATCACAAACAACTCCGAGAAATGGCGAATCGACCTGTCGCTCAGCTTACCGGCGTTGATTTAGTCCCAGAAAACGAAATCCGTGGTATCCCTCAAGTCCATGTTCAAGACACAGGCATCAGTGCGCTATACCAAGAAGCGAGCTTCTTTTATGCCCCCAAAGCCAATGTCATCGCACTTCAAATAGACAACGACAATGCAGAGCTCGATGTTGGCCCAATCAAAGCTAAAGACATCGCGTACAACTACCAATACGCAGGTGGCGAAATCACTGTCTACCAGATGACAGGAAAAGAGTTAAGAACCTACATGGAATGGTCTGCGGGCTACTTCAACTCAGTGCAACCCGGTGATGTGACCTACAGCTTTAACCCTGAACGCAGAGCATCAAAATATTCGACCAATGACTTCTTCGCGGGCGTAACTTATACCATCGACCTCACTCAACCTGCAGGTACCCGCATCACCAACCTTGCGTTTGCTGATGGCACACCGGTTACTGATCAAACAGAAATCCGTATTGGTATGAATAGCTATCGAATGGGGCATCTAACCAAGAAAGGCGGCGTGCTAGAAGGTGAATCGTTCCCTGTACTCTTTGATACTGAAGCAGAGTATGGAGAAGAAGCAGGCACAATCCGTAATATGACCATCAAATATCTTAAAGAAGAAAGGAACGGTCAGTATGAAGGTAAACCTCAACAACGATGGGCACTTTCTGGTTTAGAAAGCCGTTATAATGAACAACGAGAGATAGTGAAGTCATTGATTAATGATGAAACCATATCAATCCCGACCAGTGACGATGGCCGCTACACAAACATCGCTTCTATCAACGTAAAAGAACTGATGTTCAAATCTGACGAAGCGAAACAAGCTGCCATAACCACACGCGAAAAGAAACTGGCGCAAGCAACTGAGCAAGAGAGTAAGCAGATCAAACGCGAAATCACTCTGATTGAAGCGCTCAATTAACCCCTGACCTCAACCAATAGCGACTTAACGACGCTTAGAGCGTGGTTAGGTCGTTGTCGTTCCCATCTTCCAACACCACATCTGTACTGAGTAAAACGGTTAATATTGGATGAATGATCTGCAAAGGCCAACTCATAGTTGGACAGTGCAGTTAAGTATTAAAACCATCATTCAAACGGTACAGGCGAAGACTCACCTTTACCATCAAACAAAACAACCACTTCTGTTACCCCATTTTGCGGAGATCTTTCGATCCAACCATTAGGATCACTTCCTTCCTCTGGCGTACAATCTCGAGTTCTAGATACACAAGCGAACGTGTACATTACTTGGATACGCTCTTCATCTACGATCACCTGCATTGACCCATGTGTAGGTTGGTAATATGCATAATAATTCTGCAAAGTACGCATTTTCTTCTCGGCTAATTCAGCGTCAATCGGTGCATTAATACGGTAGTAAACTAGTTCATCATCATAACTCCACCCTTTACGCCATGTCCCTTTGATATGTGCGGGGACGCCCATTTTTCCGATGTCGGCACTGGCTCCAGGGTAGCCATTGACGGCTCCATAACCAAAGCCGGTCCAGCCGCCCCCAGTGGTTTGGATAGCGACATCACGGATCCCATAGAACCCACTAACGCTTCCCGCGTTACCAATGGTCGCCTTTATTAACGGCTGCTCTTCTTGACAACCACTCAAGGCGACCATTGCAATGAGGAGTGTCGTGATTACGTACTTAGGCATTGTCCCAAATTCTCCGCTTTGGTGTTTGTTCAGTTATTCAAACGGTACAGGCGAAGATTCACCTTCACCATCAAACAAAACAACCACCTCAGTTGTACTCGATGGGTTCATCACTACCCATCCATTTGGATCCGCATCTTCACTTGGTGAACAATCCATCCGGTAAGAATAACAGCCAACAGTAAACATAACTTGGATACGCTCTTCATCTACGATGACCTGCATTGACCCATGTGTAGGTTGGTAGTCTTCATAATAGTTCTGCAAAGTACGTATTTTCTTCTCAGCTAATTCAGCGTCAATCGGCGCATCAATACGGTAGTAGACTAGTTCATCATCATAACTCCAGCCTTTACGCCATGTCCCTTTGATATGTGCGGGGACGCCCATTTTTCCGATGTCGGCACTCTTTCCAGGATAGCCATTGACGGCTCCATAACCAAAGCCGGTCCAACCACCGCCTGTGGTTTGGATAGCGACATCACGGATACCATAGAACCCACTAAGGCTTCCCGCATTACCAATGCTCGCCTTTATTAACGGCTGCTCTTCTTGACAACCATTCAAGGCGACCATTGCAATGAGGAGTGTCGTGATTACGTACTTAGGCATTGTCCCAAATTCTCCGCTTTGGTGTTTTCTCTGTTTTTTCATCGGTTGTGATGCTGTTTATAAGCGTTTCCTTGACCGTCTTATACGGGAGATTTATCACCGTATCATGAGAGCGGTGGATATAGTTGTCAAAGATAAGCGTTGGTTGAAGCGTTGTCTTCCAATCTTCAACGGTTAGATCCCCTAATGGCTTGGCTGATAATTCACCCCATAAAGACTGGCAGAGCTCATCGCTCACATAGTCTGGAGTTAGGTTTTCAATATAATCTGGCTCGATCCATTTTACTCCTGCTTTTTGAGCTTGTTGCTTCATGCGCTCGAGGGCTAGCCCTGCTATCGCATTACTCACGGGTTTAAAGTGATAAAAATAGAGCGTGTTGTCTTTTTCTTTTACCTCACCGTAATGGCCAAACCGTTGTCGGCATGTCTTTTTCCATTCAGCGTCTTTAACTTGACGAGTGCGCTCTATCATCGCAGCCTTATCTAGACTTCCCCCTGGATATGCAAAATTAGCGTGCACGATATCAATGATTTCTGATTTTATTTCGTTACGGTTATAGGTACTGCTCACCGGAAAGCCCACATAGTCAGGGAGTCCCTCTTTCTCGTATTGCTCAATTGAAGGATAACCGCCTCCCACATCGGTATGGCATCCAGGAAAATGTTCTTGGTAGAAATTATCGGGTAACCAATTATCACGACTCAGTGAGGTTAATGGGAAGTTTTTCCGATACTCATGTTCGGCAACCAACTGCAAGACCGTGGTGGCCATCGTCGGCTCTAGGCCCAACTGAAAATTACCTTCATCGTTATTGCCAGCTAAGTAAAACGACCCTACGGTATCAAATAACCCCAAGAACCGTACACTGACACCTTTCGTATCATCGCGTTCATAACCACCTTCTTCTGAAAACTTTTTGTTGCTTTCATTACCCAGTAGATGAGGGTAAACCGTAACATCCGCCTGCTTGCCCGTGACTGGTCGATGGTAATCAGGTAATCCTTGGTACAGTGCATTAACAAAGTGACGAGATAATGCCGCACCTCGGCTAAAACCGATAACATCAAAAACGATATGGGTGATGTCATTATAAGAACCGGATTGCTCCAATTCATCGATAGTGCGCTGCAACTGACTAAGCAAACTCTGCCATTTGTAAAAGGCACCATTTTCACCGTCCACATAGTTGAGTAAGACTTTGCCGCTAATACCCGCAATAGCATCAGCAAAGTCTCCATCAAACGCACGCGGTGCACTCACCCCAAACGCCTGCTCTGGACCGGTTTCATCTTTGGCTGCATCAATGATGGCGGGGCGCTGATTGTTGCCTTCAATGTCGACAGTACCCACTCCCGATACATAGATTGCTGCTGATTCACCTTGAATTTGCGGATAAGCCGCAAACAAACGCGCCACATTGCTGCGTGACTTATTTCCACGCAGCTCTTTGTAAGCGTCATTCTTATCGTTGGCCCCCGTGCCATCAAAAAACACGCCGACACGAAAGAGTTTTTCAGGGCGAAGATTGACGACCGGAATACCTTTGGAAACGAGACTGGGGCTATTGATGGCCACAATCTCTGTCCCATGTAATAAACGGCCAGAGTGCGGGTAATGGCAATTCAGCGGGGCATGATATCGTTCATTCGGGGTTTCCTTACCTTGTCCTACATCCACAAGTTCTGAAATATTCAACGCAAGTCCTTGCTCATTGAGCCACGCTGGATTCACCGAAGAAAACTCATCTTGTGTCAACTTACGAGGTAGATAGAGTAAGTGCTGGTTGTCCAACACCTGATTATCGATACGCCATTGAATCGGTATCGCACTTTGCCAAGCGGTAGGACGAAGCTCATCGCTAAGTGTGAGTTCATCCGAATAGGTCAGGCAGAACCGACAATTACCATTACCGATGATTTTGTACTCTTGAACGAGCTTGCCTTCACTAAAGTGGTAATAATACCCTTGAGTGGCAAGCCCTAGTCGTTCACCAAACTGTACGGCCGGCATCACTGCGAGGAAGGCTTCATTGAGTGCGTTCGTCCCTTTAGGCTTGGCTAAGACGTCTGGGATTGATAGGGGTACTGAAGAGCCTCTCGATGACAATGCAAGCGTCCTTGGCGCATCCTCTTTTATGCTGGCCACCAATTGCGTGCTGTGCTCGTTTTCTTGTTCGCTCCAACGAGAATGTATCGGAGATGTACTCGTTTTAGCTAATGCAACATCCCATCCAACATATGCACTAAAAGACGACTGAGAGCACGAGAGCTCAAAAGCGTACTCAAGATCCGGTCTTTGGTCTTCTTCTGTATTACTGACGGCAGCCTGGACGCTTGCAAGTTTAGGCTCTTGTTGCACTGGTGGATAGTACGCACTTTTATAAGAAGAAGCGGACACTGAAGATGACGCTTTTACTGTCATCCACCTTTCTGATTTTAATTGGGACTTTAATGCGTTGAGGTAAGCATTTCGGCTTTGTCCCACAAAAGGAGCAAGTATTCGTTGCAACTCATAAGGCAGCGCATCATGAAATTTAGATATTGAACCACCGTCAATCAAGTAGCTTGTTAGCTCATCTATAGATGCAGGCTGAGCACCTGCCCTTTGGTTAAACTCTACAACCTTTATGTCCGATACACTCATGGCACCCTATCCCTATACAAAACACGATTAATTACAGGTGAATAAATAAACAGGTTAAGTAGGCGGTAATTAATTATTTGTCTCGTCCTGAAAGAAGGAGCGACTTTTTAACAAGTCACATAAATTATCGCGCATCCGACTCTGCTGTGATGTGCTCCAAGTCAATTAGATAAGGCGGGATTGTGTAAGATGGCGCGTTAGGAGTCTCCCCTAGCAAACTTTTGTTCGCCATCATGCCACTCGGCAATTCACCATTTTTACTGACAATATCAGGTCGAAGCAGCTCAACGCCTTCAATCACATTCGGGTTTTGTTCGCTCGTCGCTATGATGCCATTAAGCATACGCGACATCATCATCGCCATTTCAGCTACCTGTTTCACCGAATCACAATAATTTGAGTTTGAGAGGTCCTGTTTATTTTTTGGGTGAACGACTTGCAAGTGTGCATTGATTGGGTCTGTACTTACCGGTGTCGTTGCCCCCATCAAAGGGACAATACCACTCTCGTCATTATGGCAATAACATTGCTCAAAATTCATATTACCTAACCCAAAATCAACATCGAAGTGATGACCGCCTTTTTCCTTTAAGTAAATCAGACGAGCAATATCAGAGAAGTGCTTGATGCCATCCCACTTATTACTTCCTCCTTTTTCCAAATGGTCACACGCTTTCCTAACCATATTGGCAAGTTCAGACTTTGTTAATACACCTGGTTTTGGTTTGGGTAACGGCTTGTTTCTAAAACGCTCAAAAGCACTTTGTGTCGGGTCAGGTTCAAATAATGTATCGATATCACAGGTATCGTACCCACTGCTGCGTAGTATGGCTCTTTGGGTATCTCGCTTTTCGACAACTTCTTCTTGAATCAATGCACGTTTCACAAACTCTTCTTCTAATAAAGAAGAATGCCAGATGCAATGCTTGAATAGGCTTCCTTGAGATTTTTCAACAGACTCAAGTAAGACATGTAAGGCCTCTTGACTCATAGCGCCCCCGGACCAAAAGCGATGAATGATTTGCGGTATAGGTTTACTCTTACTTTTACCTATTTCGACACCAGCGACCGTCGAAAAGATACCTAAAACAGTAGGGGGAGCCTCTTGCCTCTCTCTAAGAACCCTTTCTCGGTTTTCATCCCATCGCTTCTCATCACTTTCAGAATACGTTAATTCAGCTCTACGCTCTTGTCGTTGGCGCTCTGCTCGCTCACTTGTGGTTTCTTGTCTTTCTTCAGGGTTTACTGGTGATGATTGATATCGCATGTGAGTCCACCTACATATAAATAAAAAATGAGGATATCAATAATTTTAGTTATTTATTATTCCAAAAAATACGTTCAGATGACCTGGCTAAACAAATAGTAATACCAACTAATTAAAATCAAAATTAGTAGTGCCAATAACTACAAAGCACCTCCTTTCGACATAACACTTTGTAACATAACAGCACTAAAACATGACATGTCAGCTTTTAGATTGCCCGAATTCAGCCTATTACTGAGTATAAATACCGCACTAAATCGTTTAGTTTTCGTGAAAAAAAGAACCCAACACTGTTAGAAATAGGCTCGAATTTTTAAACTCAAAAACTGGATATACCACCGACTAACAAAGACTACAAAACTACTATGGATACTTGATTCTCGACTTGAATAGGGCTGTTATTGCTTTCCACCAACTGTATTCCTCCTCACACTGATCTATTTCCCTCTTTTCGAAGTACAAGTTATTAATAATTCGATGTAAATCGCTTTCTTTTTCAAATTATTGTCTACAGTTTTATAGATCTTGTCGCTTCAATAATTGCCGCAAGTGACGGTACCTTTTGATGGTTAGTTTTGGTTATATGGAAAGGAAATGGAAAGCCCAATTGTCACACTCACACATGCCAGCAAAAGCTTTGTTGATGGTAAAGACACTCATAGCGTGTTGGACAATGTCGACTTCGCTTTGGCGACAGGGGCAAGCGTGGCTTTGACAGGGGCGAGTGGCAGTGGAAAGAGTACTCTGCTTAACATCATTGCGGGGTTTGCACCTCTATATGGTGGCGAGTTGTGGCTCGATAGCGAGAATACATCAAATTGGAAAGATCCACAGTGGAGCCGATTCCGCCATCAAAAATTGGGCGTGATCTTTCAACAGTTCAACTTATTGACCCCACTCAACGTAAAACAAAACATCGCCTTCCCTCTTCATTTAAATCAACAGAAGTGGAGCGACTGGTGCGATTACTTAGTTGACGCATTGGGCATCAGCGAGCTACTCGGAAGACACGTATCCGCACTCTCTGGCGGTCAGCAACAACGAGTCGCTATTGCGCGCGCGTTAGCCCATAAACCTAAGCTACTGCTTGCCGACGAACCCACAGGCAACCTCGACCACAAAGCAGGCATTGAGGTAATGAAGCTGCTGAGTGAAATCACTACACAAGGCAACACTGCCGTGCTTTTGGTTACGCACAGCCCGGAATGCGCCAGCTTTATGCAGACAAGTTTGGTATTAGATGATGGTTGTTTAAGGAACGCAGATCTAACCCCAAGAGCAGCAGCGTTGTGAGTCATTCAATGAAGCAAACTGGCTTCGCTCATAGCCAGCTCACCCATACCAGACTGACTCTAAATTTATTCGCGGCACACTATCGTCAATCGCCACTGCAAGCGGCAGCGATTCTGATCGGCATTGTGCTTGCGGTCACCTTGTTTGTCGCAGTGCAAGCGATCAACCTCAATGCCAAGCGCAGTTATGCAGAATCGACCGAGCAACTTAGCGCCCAAGCGCAGAACCTTATCATTCCACCAGCAGGGCAAAACTATTTGCCGGAATCGCTCTACTTCAGCTTAAGACAAAATGGATTAAGCGCAGCGCTGCCTGTAATTGAAGGGCGAGTAAGAGACGAGCAAGGTCGACGTTGGTCTGTTCAAGGCAGTGAGTTGATCGCCGCCCTCACTTCAAGGTCTCGCCACTCTCGCATCAACGAAGAAAGCGATAAAAACAATAGCAGCGAACCAGACATTTCTCTGTTCGACAATGCATTACCATTGCCACAACTCTTGGCAGGTGAACCCATTGTGATGATGAGCCAGTCGCAACACCAGAACTTGGGAGAAGTAGACACACTCACTTTGGATGAAGTGCTCACCAAAGTCGTGGTATTGCCAGATGAATGGCAGCTCGGTAGCCGAATGTTGATGGATATTGGGTTCGCTCAGCAACTGCTTAACAAGCAAGGGCAACTGAGCTATATCGCTATTTTTGACACGAAGAGCGACACGAACAGCAATACTCAGGATAAATGGCAAAGCCTTATTGGCAAGCAAGGGCAATGGATACCCAACAACCAAAGCACGGATCTCGGTTCAATTACCGATAGCTTTCACCTTAACCTCACCGCCATGAGTTTGTTAGCGTTTTTGGTTGGCCTGTTCATCGCTTACAATGGCGTGAAGTACAGTTTGCTGAAACGCAATCGGCTGTTGGTGCAAATTCAACAAGCCGGCATAGCTCCAAGCATCGTGTTTTCAGCTCTGTTAGTCGAGCTAACTCTTTTAGTCACACTGGGCGCGTCGCTTGGTTTCATTTTCGGCATTCAACTCAGCCATTGGCTACATCCCACCGTCGCGATCACTCTTGAGCAACTTTATGGTGCGACACTGCTTCCCGGCACATGGCAGTGGCAATGGTTAGTGCAAGCACTGCTGCTCACGCTGGCCGCAACGCTTGTCGCGTGTTGGCAGCACTTTAAACAGCAGGTGCGACAACCCCTCTCTTCCCATGGCGGTTTCTATCAAGCGCCGGAAGCTTCTAACGAAAATCAGCTGTTTGTTATCGGGTCAGTATTAACCATTGTCGCGTTAGCAGGGTTATGGTTGAGCGAACATCATCGCTTCACCATGGCATGGCTCGGTGTGTTAGTGGTGTCGATTCCTTTGTACCTGCCCAAAACACTCAGCGTGCTAGCGAACTGGAGCGAAAAACGCACCCAATCGGGGTTAATACAATATCTGTTTGCTGAGCTACGTGAACTTATCTCCCCTCTTTCTCTTGCCATGATGGCGTTGCTTCTCGCCGTCACCGCCAATGTGGGGATGAACACCTTAGTCGGCAGCTTTGAATTCACGTTAAAGCAATGGCTTGAACAGCGCTTACATGCCGATATTTACGTTAGCCCTGCCCAAGGTGAAATCGCAAATGTGGAGCGCTCGTTAGAGCAGTTTGAAAATGTTGAAGCCGTTTATAAGCAATACTACGTCGATGATAACTTACAGGGCTTACCGACTTTGCTCGGCACTAAAGACAAGGACACATTAGAGCAAACCATGGTGTTCCAATCCTATCTTGATGACTTCTGGACGCGCTTTTACCAAGGTGAATTAGTGGCGATCAGCGAACCCACTGCGGTGAAGCTCGGCTTGTCCCTTGGAAACCAACTCAAGCTCGACGCGATCCAAGACAAAACACTCATCGTAGGGGCCATTTTCCACGATTACGGCTCACCCAATGGGGAAGTGTTACTTGCACCTAATTTATGGCTCGAAAGCGGATTTACTGACTTACCCACCAGCTTGGGAATCAAAGTTTCTGGCGACCCACAAGTGGTGTACGAACAGCTACGCCAACAACTCAATCTGCACCCAAGTCAGCTTTACGATCAAGCACAGATCAAATCGATCGCGTTAGATATATTCTCACAAACCTTTGCCATCACTCGGGCGCTTAATGGCGTCACATTAATGGTGGCGGTGATAGGGTTGTTCTGCGCCTGTTTCATGTTGCTCGATGCACGTAAAGCCGCCATTGCAAGGCTGTATGCGCTCGGTGTTAGTCGGAAAAAATTGATGGCGATGGTGGTCGGGCAAATCGTTGTTCTGGTCGCCTTCACTCTGGTTATCGCCTTACCACTCGGCGCTATGGTCGGTTATGTGTTGACGGACATCGTTACCCTGCGCGCCTTTGGTTGGAGTTTAAATTATGTATGGAATTGGAGTGACGCATTCAGCATCGCAGCCATCACCATTTTAGTGGCTGTGTTTGCGACCTTGATTCCACTGTGGCGTTTGGTCAGCAAACCTGTTGTATCCAGTTTACAGAGCGAGGTGTTGTGATGAATCGAGCAATAAGAGTTTTCGTTCTCACACTAGGCATCTTGTTCCTTTTAGGGTGTGAGGAGTCCACTCAACCATCAGCTCAAAATATGGGTTCGATACTTGGCGCAGAAACACAAACCGACGATGAAACACAAAAAGAGGCTGAGCAATTCACGCCGGTAGTAAAAGGTATCGACATCACCTTCCCTGCCGACCATCAAGCACACCCAGATTTTCGTCATGAATGGTGGTACTTAACCGCAAACTTAATTGATGAAGACGGCAACACTTTAGGCGTGCAGTGGACACAGTTCCGCTTCGCGGCTGCACCACAAGAAAGTGGCAATGGCGCTAAGAAAACCACGTGGCAAAGCCAGCAAATCTACATGGCGCACAGTGCTGTCGCCACTAAAGACAAGCACTACGCCGATGAAAAGTGGTCTCGCGATCAAGCTGAACTAGCAGGTGTAGGCAGTTCGCCGTTTCGTGTTTATCTCGATGATTGGCAATGGACGTCGACGACCGATGACCTGTTCCCAGCGACATTAGTCGCTAACTCGGATCAATTTGGATACTCGCTTAAGTTAACCAACAACGCGCCTTATCAAAAGCAAGGCGAACAAGGCTACAGCACTAAAAGTAGCGATGGCAAAGTGGCTTCCTACTACTACAGCCAACCATTCATCGATGTATCAGGCGAGGTAACCATTGATGGAGTCACCCATCAGGTTTCCGGTACAGGTTGGATAGACAGAGAATGGAGCTCGCAATTTTTACTCGACTCGCAACAAGGTTGGGATTGGTTTGCGCTAAGGCTGAGTGATGAAACCAGCTTGGTGGTGTTTCAACTTCGCAACTCAACAACAGGCAAAGCCAGTTACTCCCATGCGAGGTTGATGAATCAAGATGGCTCCGGCATCACGATTAAGCAGCAAGACATCAGCTTAACCGCCATCAAGCAAACGGAAATCGATGGGCGTGACTACCCAACAGAGTGGCAAGTTTCGATTCCAACGCAACAAATCGCACTGACCGTCTCAGCACTCAATCCTAATTCCAAAATGCCGCTGTCAGTTCCCTATTGGGAAGGGCCAATTAAGATCAAAGGTTCTCATTCCGGCTCTGGCTATATGGAATTGACGGGATATTAAGTCGTGTATTAATAAAGGTGGAATCTAACAACAAATACATCGCGATAGCCATGAACTAAACCATTTCAACCAAAGCTTCCACAGCGAAGGCTTTTTGCATTCTCAACGTTCTATTTACCTTAACGCCTGTTGAAAAATATCTAATTTAACCAAACTATGAGCTCCCCTAAAATACCAATCAAATGCTTATGGGAGATAGAACATGATTAGCTCAGTACACAATGACGAACTCAACAGATACATAGAGAAACTCGACTTAAACCTTACAAAGGCTCAGGTTAGTGAACTTGGTTGGCAGCAAAGTAATGAAGAGGTAGGAAAAGAAAAAACAGTATTGGGCTCGTGGTTTTTCTTTTCTTTCTTTGGCTTATGTACGTCTGCATGTCTTGCACTGCTGATGTATATCTCATGAAGATAAACAGAACAATGACCACGTATAACCAGCATGGAACGTTCAATTGGTTCGAGGTCGACGGAGAAACGTACATACTGTTCAAGGTCGGCAGCAACAGCGCTCTATTAAACCAACACTATGAGGATCTCACCGAACAACAGAGCGAAATATATGGGCTATTAGGGGCGATTCCATAACCTCATACTGCACATATTCACTTATGGTGTATCTATTCACTTATGAGCTACCTAATCACTAACTAGTTGAAAAATAATTTCTTTTAGAAACAACAACGAGCTACAACAAACGGTTTTTATACTGTTCCGGCGTTTGGTTCGCGTAACGTTTGAACATGGTGATAAATGGGCTTGCTTGGTTATAGCCCAATGTAAGAGCGACCTCTTTGACCGATTGGCCGTTTCTTAACAAGTCCATCGAGTACAGATAGCGGACACGCAATCGCCACTCTGTAAAGCTCATTCCAAGCTCCGTCTGGCAGTGGCGAGAAAGAGTTCTTTCCGTGGTGTGAACACGTTCAGCCCAATCTTTCAGCGTCACTTCGTCTGTTGGGTTTTCTTCAACAGATGCCAATATAGGCGCTAGGTACTTATTGTCGGTCGAAGGTAAAAAGTGGTGTTCAACCTCACGTTGCGCAAGTTGGTCAAGCAGTACCTGGACAAGCCTTTGATCTTGTTCTGTTTCCGCAACATTTATTCCACGATCGCGAAAATCATCTATGATAGAAGACACAATCGGCGTGATCTTTATAAGACTGGTTTTTTCTGGCAGATGTTGCGTTAGCTCTGGGGCGATATTTAGCGAACAGTAGTCCAAAGGCTTACGGTTATAACTGCAATGCATCACCCCGGCCGGTACCCAAATCGCCAAATGTGGTGGCGCTAGAAATCGGGTGCTTTCCGCTTCCATCTCTAATATACCGCCACTGATCAACTGGACCTGTCCCCATGAGTGGCTATGAACTCGAGTTTCAGTGTTCGAAAGAAACGCTTCAAAATTCATAAATACGTTGGATGGTGCCTTATCAATTGATAAGGATGGATGAAGGTTTCTGGACTGTTTTTTCAAACTTGTCTTCCTATCGCGCCTGATGTCTTTCTAAAGATACTTGTAAGTATAACGACCTGTCAAACTAGCCGCATCAACTCATTTGCGACGGAATTCACATGCATTATCTCTTACCATTTTTTACAGTCTGTATCTGGGGCGCCAATGCAATCGTCAACAAGCTTGCTGCAAGCACCATAGAACCTAGCGCGATGAGTTTTTACCGCTGGTTTTTTGCGATGTTAATTCTCACGCCTTTCTGTATTCGCCCGGTGATGAAGCAGTGGGCTGTCATTAAGCCAAACCTATCGAAATTAGCGTTCCTCGGCTTTTTGGGCATGGTGTTGAACCAATCTCTAGGTTACTACGCAGGCTTAACCACAACCGCTTCAAACATGGCATTGATCACGTCTTTAGTCCCGTTGATCAGTGTATTTCTGAGCGTTCCTTTGTTGCATAAGTCCATTTCTAGTTTGAGTATTGTGGGTGGTGTGTTGTCACTGTCAGGCTTAGCTCTGATGTTAGGTAAAGGCGATCCTTTGTTCTTCATCCATCAAGAATTGACCCAAGGCGATGGCTATATGCTGATTGCGGCCTTTGTTTATGCTTCTTACTGTGTGCTCTTGAAACGCTGGAAAATGCCAATCAGTAGCTGGGTGGTGATTTACATTCAGGGTCTGTTTGCTGTCGCGATGCTTACGCCACTTTGGCTTACCAGCGAACAACTTTTACCACCGCAACAAGCGATCCCATTGATTGCTTACGCCGCAGTTGCCGCTTCGATTTTAGCACCTTGGATGTGGGTGAAAGCGATTGACACCATTGGTGCTGACTCAAGCGCGATGTTCATGAACTTGCTTCCAGTTGTTGCGATCGTATTAGCTGCGACATGGCTTGGCGAAGAAATTAACCAGTTCCACATCATTGGCGGTGTGATGGTGATTTCAGGTGTCATCCTTGCTCAAATTAAAAGAAAACCAAGGCTTGAGGCTCCTCTCCCTCAACAAAGCTAAACGCATCATCCAACGCTCACTTTAGGGCAAATATTCAAACTCACTTTTCTTACTGTGCCTACTCCGAAGTAGGCACTGTTATTTTATTCACAAGCCTTTTAAATGCTTTTAATACGCGTTCATTGTGGTTGCAACATGTTACCGACTCAGGTTTAATGCATTACGTACTGTTTAAGTTGTAAAAGGAAGTACAATGACTCAACCACCGATCCCTGTGATCATCTCGTCTCTACTTGCTTTGTCATCTGTTTCAAGCTTTGCTGCCACTGCTCCTGCTCCTGCTCCTGCTCCTGCTCCTGCTCCTGCTAATACTAATGCACCATTAGCTGAAGAACTATTAGCTGAGGAACAACATTTTGTACGCGGCAACGGTGCAGAGCCCAACACACTAGATCCTAGCTTCGTAAATTCAGGCATGCCCGGTGACATCATCGTCAATGATATGTTTGAAGGCTTTGTGATTGAAAACAGTGACGGGCAAATCATCCCAGGGCAAGCCAAAGAATGGTCTATCAGCAAAGACGGCAAAACCGTGACGTTTGTATTGAAAGAGAACCTCAAATGGTCAAATGGCGATCCAGTCACAGCGTCTGATTTTGTGTTTGGTTGGCAGCGCGCAGTGTCTCCGAAAACAGGTAATAACACGGGTTTTGTTTTTTCTACGGCTAACATAGTGAACGCTAGCGAGATTCTATCAGGAGATATAGAGCCCTCTAAGCTTGGCATCAAAGCATTAGATGAGCGCACGGTTGAGATTTCACTTTCAAAACCTACGCCCTACTTTATGAGTTTAATGAGCATCAAGACCTTTTTCCCTTTGCCTGCTGAGTTGGTTCAAGAGAAAGGCGACCAATGGACTCGCGCAGAAAATATCGCGACCAACGGTGCTTACACTTTGAGTAAATGGGTGCCAAACGAATACGTTGAAGTCGAGAGGAATCCAAATTATTGGGATAACACATCGACAATCATCAACAAGGTGACCTATTTGGGCTTATCATCTCAAAATGCTGAGCTTATCCGTTATCAAGCGGGTGAAATTGATATGACCAATCGCGTTCAGCTTGAGTACTACCAGAAATTAATCCAAGAAAGCCCTGAGCAGATCAAAGCGCAAGCTCTACTAGGCTCTTACGTCTATTCATTCAATACACGTCAAGCGCCGTTTGATGACGTCAGAGTACGCCAAGCACTGAGCATGGCCGTCAATCGTGAGATTCTGGTCGAGAAAGTTACAGGTCAAGGTGAGCCAGAAGCATACAGCGTGACGCCGAATAATATTCCTGACTACACAGCGCCTTTATCCGAATTCAATTCTCTAGACAGCGAGCAGCGTTTAACCAAAGCCAAAGCTCTACTTGAAGAAGCGGGATACAACGAAAACAAGCCTCTCAAGTTTACCCTTACGTACAACACCAGTGAGAATCATAAAAAGATAGCGATCGCGATTGCATCGATGTGGAAGCCACTTGGCGTAAAAATTGAGTTGGAGAACATGGAATGGAAAGCCTATGTTGCAGCGAAAGGGAGTGGCGACTATCAGCTGGCTCGCTCATGGGCATTTGGTGACTATCCAGAGCCTTCTGCACTGTTAGAAGCCTTCACTTGTGACCACACAGCAAATGAGAGTGGCTACTGTAATCCAGATTATGATGAGCTCTTACAGCAAGCGAGTAAAACGGAAGATCAGTCTAAACGCTTTGCTTTATATCAGCATGCTGAGTCGTTACTCAACGATTCTGCAGCAGTTATGCCTTTATATCATTACAACCACACACGATTAGTGCGAAATACACTAAAGGGCTTCCCAAACAATAATCCGAAAGGAAATATCTACGCGAAGGATCTATACTTTGTAAAACAGTAAAAGTGAGCTGATAAGAAAACAATAATAGCTACCACTTTAGTAGTAACTAAGATACAGTCACTTTAACTAAACCAAATCAACAGCGGTTAGTTGGCTAACACAAAAAAGGTACCGACATGAGTACCACACGGCTTAGAAACACCTTGATCTGCTCCAGTCAGACTGGACACTTAGCTAAGCGACATTTCGCTTTTCAA